>JAGAYR010000043.1 GCA_017940415.1 Lachnospiraceae bacterium | reverse complement strand
GGTGCTGTCGTAATAAAGACTCACCTAACTAAGGATGAGTGCAGAAAGTATATAAAGTCCGCTTTAAAAATAGCCCCCACACTCGGGATAATGATGAAAAAGGAGAAAAATAAAAATGGTAACTTATGAAACCATAAAAAAAGATATATTTAATGGAGAGGGATATGGAACAGTCCTTTCAAAGATCATAAACGAGCCTTCCAATAAGAAGGTTATTGAGGATTCCGGCTGTGTTTTTGAGGCTTTAAATGCCGCAGTAAGAGCATTATCGAAAAATTTTGTCCCTGCAATGGAGATCGCTTCTCCAATAGAAAACTTTATCAGCCATACAAAGACGAATGCAGCAGATGTATCTGCGGCTGATATGCTCTTTATTCTTCTCGTAACAATGCCCACCCACGAATTACTTGGCACCCTTCTCGTTGACAGCGGTTCATCAGTCGACGAAGTTTTAAGACTGATGAAAAAGACTGTATCATCGGATCTGTACAACACAGTAATGAGGCAGTATAACAAGGCAAAAGCTGAAATAGAAGAAAGCGAAGATATTGATCTCTCATCCCTTACGGATCTGACTGCACAAGTAGCAAGTGAACCTGTGAAGTTTATAGGAAGAGAGGACATAATCGACCAGACCATACTGATCCTTAATCGTAAACTGAAGCATAATGTGCTTCATGTAGGAGAGCCCGGGGTTGGTAAGACGGCTTGCACCCTTGGTCTTGCCCAGAAAATCGTGAACGGAGATGTTCCTGATAACCTTAAGGGTATGAAAGTCTATTCTCTCGATGTAGCCTCTCTGATAGCAGGCTCGTCGATTAGGGGAGCAATGGAAGAGGCATTGATCAATGTGCTTGATTTTGTCTCCCGAGAACCGTCAATACTTTATATTGATGAAATTCACACTATATCATCAGGCACCGGCAGTACAACGGGTTCGTCTATGGATATTGCAAGTATTCTCAAACCATATCTCAGTAACGGCGGTAGTCTTCGTATTATTGGAGCCACTACCAACGCAGAGTACAGGAAGAGAATAGAAAGCGATAAGGCGCTTGCCCGCAGATTTCAGGTGGTTCTCATTCAGGAACCTTCTGTAGCTGATACTATCGCAATACTTAAGGGTTTAAAGCCTGATTTTGAGAAATACCATAAAGTGAAATACTCAGTAAAAGTGCTGACCGAGGCTGTTGAGCTTTCTGCGAAGTATATCCGCAACAAGTTTCTTCCCGATAAGGCTATCGATATAATCGATCTTGCCGGTTCCAAGAAATCACTTGCAGGGGAAAAGGCTGTTGACGTTTCTACGATAAGGCAAATGGTAGAAGAAATGTCTGGTATGCCTATAGGCAAGCAGGTAGATGAAGGAGATAGGCTGAAGTCTCTTGAAGTCAACATTGGGAACAGAGTTTTCGGCCAGGATGAAGCAGTAAAGGAAATAGTTCGTTGTGTAAAGCTCTCCAAAGCTGGTCTGAACGAAGATAATAAGCCGATCGCATCATTCCTTTTTGTTGGGCCTACCGGTG
>JAGAYR010000007.1 GCA_017940415.1 Lachnospiraceae bacterium | reverse complement strand
CCCCTTCCAACCTATGCGATAGGTACGTCCCGACACGTCTGCCGGTATTTCAAGTGTATAATCCGAACGCATTCGTTTGTTGTAAGGTCATTATATTTGTACGCAATTTGATTTTCAATTCATACATCTTTAACTTTGTCACGTGGAGAAAGTGACAAGTCCTTAAGAGTCAAAAAATGCGCGGTGTACAGTGCACCGCGCATTATTTATTTATCCAGTATTTTCTCGAATTCCTTCTCGGGCATCGGCTTATAGAAATAATAGCCCTGAATATAATCACAGTCATAGTCCCTTAGGAACTTCAGCTGCTCTTCAGTTTCAACGCCCTCGGCCGTAACCTTGGCGCCGATCATGTGGGCGAGTCCTATGGTTGTAATGATAATGGACTCCGCCTTATCGTTGATTCCAATCTTACGGATAAATCCCAAATCCAGCTTAATGATGTCAAAGCTGAAGTTCTCCAGCATTGAGAGAGAACTCATTCCGCTTCCGTAGTCATCAAGAAGGATCTTTATGCCCTGTTTCTGCATCTTGTTAAGATAGTCCATTGCCTTTGCTTCAAGATCCGCATAAGCCGACTCCGTAACCTCGAACCTTACCATGGTAGGGTCGAGCTCCATGGCATTTATCCTGTCAAAGATACTCTCGATAAAAGAGGTATCATAGAAATCCACTCTTGAGAGATTCATGGCGCAGGGAACAATCCTTTGCTTGTTGCCCGTGCGTCTTGCTATGAACTCCATGCCCCGTTTAATAATAAAGTTATCCAGAGACGGGATCTTACCCTCGGCTTCAATGACAGGAATGAAATCGCCGGGAGAAACCATACCCATATCTTTGTGCCGCCATCTGATAAGCATCTCGGCACTGACGATCTCGCCGGTCTTGGCATCAACTATAGGCTGGTAATACGGCTCGAATTCATTTTCATCAAGCGCTCTCTCAAAATCCGCCAGAAGGAATCGCTGCTTAACATAGTTCTCCTTCATAACGTCATCATAGTAGGCGTAGAGAGGATTTCCTTTTCCTGTCTTAATATTCTTCTCGGCAAGCTTGGCTCCTGCAAGGAGCTGTCCTATCTCAGCACCGGTATGTTTTATGGAATAGATTCCGCATCTTATCTCATAGTTGAATTCCTTGTTTTCAACTTTGAAGGTCTGGCTGCACACAGCCTTAAGCCTCTTGTCTTTTAAGTTTTCATCGGCAGTTATCAGTGCAAAGTGATCGCTCTCAAGACGCCCCAAAAGTACAGGCTTAAGATACTTCCTCAGCGCATCCCTGGTCTGGAAGATAACCATATCTCCGCTGTTGTCGCCAAAGAGCTCGTTTACCGCCTTAAAGCCCTTAACATTGGTATAGACAAGGGAGTAATCTCCCTGATCGGAAAACTCGGATATAAAGAGCCTTGCCCTGTCCATAAATCCTGATCTTGTATATTCTTCTGTCAAAAGGTCATGATCCAATGTAGTCGTAATATCAAAGTACGCAAAGAGCAGCCAGTCGGGATAACCCGGGACCTTTCTCACCCTGACATTCTTGGCTCTTCTTCCCCTGGAGGATTCAACACGTATGGTTCTTACAAAATTGCCCTTCTCTTCAATCTCGCGGAAGATCTCTTTGATCTTCATTCCCTTAAGGAATTTTTCACGTTCTTCCTCGACAACCTTCTGTGAGAGTTTGAAACAAACATCACTGAATTTGAGCTTGGTGCTCTCAAACACTTCCCATAGGTCTTCATTGAGGTAATAAACCTCGCAGTTCTCGTTCTTCATGTTTACTGTTACGACCATATCGAAACCGTCTGCGAGAATAGCCTTTATTACAGGCTGCTCGTAAATGCCCATGTAAGGAATGACGGGGCCTTCTTTTAGCATGCTTCTGACGCCGTCCTCTATAACTTCACCGACACCTTTAAATCTTGTTCTGCCATTTTTCACCTTGAAATAACTTCCGTCGGTGATCATATAGAATCTGCTTCCAAAGCTGTCGGGCAGCACAATATCATTGATGACATCCATGCCATCAATCTTCATGGTTTTAACATAATCTGCGTGGGGTATTATCTCAATATTAGTCAGATCAAGTCCGTCTGAAAAGCGGACATAGTTAGGATCCGAAGCTTCTCCCTCAAACTCCGGCAAAAGATATACATTATAAGCCGCATTCATGGATCCCGAGCTAAGTCCTATAATAACGCCCTCGTAATCAAGGAGCGCCTGCTTAAGCCCGATTCTCTTCATGTATGCCAGCTGCGTAGTCACATGGCCACCTGCCAGATATATTACGTTTGACCACGCAATAATATCCGACAGAGCTGCGCCTGTCTGTTCACCCAGTATTTTTACTTCGCTTACCGGAAGCTCTTTAAACTCAAACGCATTGAGCAGTTGCTGCTTCTGGTGCTCATTCTCGGATACTGCCTTAGGGTCGCAGGGAATATAAAGGAGCCTTGCAGACTCCGGCCATTCACTCCTCATGTCCTCAAAAAGGCCATAGCAATCCTCAGGTGGAATCTTCTCTACAGATCCCATCTCCTGATAAGGAATGAAACTGCCGGTTAGATAAAGAACCATTCGCTCTTTCTCCTTTAACCCAAGACCATTTGCATATCGTATATAAATCTATTGTATCACGTTTTTACATTCCCTGCTGTATATCCGCACACTATTTTTCAAATGATTTCCGCATATATTGATTAGTCTATGCACAATATTTAAGGAGACTCTATCATTTTCATCACATATAATAAGCAAAACACTGAAAATGATTCACCGGGTTGCAGGAGGTTACCATGAGCATTTCACACAGAAAAGTAAACAAAGTTCTTGTTCTTACAGATAAAAACGGCGCACCGATTGCCAATAAGGATGTACATATCCGGCAGACTAACCACAGCTT
>JAGAYR010000042.1 GCA_017940415.1 Lachnospiraceae bacterium | reverse complement strand
GGTACACATGAAAACTCGGGAATCTCGCTTACAAAACGGGATTTTCGTTTACAAAAGGGGAATCTCGATTGCAAAACAGGAATCTCATTTACAAAATGGGCTTCTTGGAGTACAAACGGGACTCTCGGGTTGCTATTTACCAATATAAACCTAAAAATATCGAATGTCAACACAAATTTATTGTAACACGATAAATTAATATCAAATCACAAAAAGAATATATCGTGAAAAATTCGCCGGGAGTTGAAATTTGAGATAAAAAAAGGTATAAAAGTGGGGATTCTTCTTAATAAATGTTTTTTTTGAAATAAAAAACGCTTGATTTACAATTCACGGGATGATATATTGAAATTCCGTGATATATTTTCCTTGTTCGCACTATGAGTGTGAGCCAGAGACCAAAAGGAGGTAACAGCATGAAAAAGTATGAATTAGCTGTCGTTGTCAGCGCTATGATCGAAGACGACGCACGCACCGCTGTAGTTGATAAGTGCAAGGCACTTGTTGAGAGATTCGGCGGAAAAATCGCGGATGTAGAAGAGTGGGGCAAGAAGAAGCTCGCTTACGAAATCCAGAAGATGACCGAAGGCTACTACTACTTCATTCATTTTGAAGCAGAAGGCGATCAGAATTCAGAGATCGAGAGCCGCATGAGAATTATGGACGGCGTCATCAGATACTTATGCGTAAGACAGGACGAAGCATAAGGAGATAAACTTATGAATAAAGTTATTTTAATGGGAAGACTCACAAGAGACCCCGAAGTTAGCAGTTCAACCTCAGGAACGACTTTTGCCAGGTACAGTATCGCGGTGGACCGCAGGTTTAAGCGTGAAGGTGAGCCCGATGCGGATTTCTTTAACTGCACTTCCTTCGGCAAGCAGGCCGAGTTTGTAGAGAGATATCTCAAGAAGGGCACCAAGGTTGTTGTTTCCGGAAGACTCCAGAATAACAACTACACCAATAAGGACGGACAGAAGGTATACGATGTCCGTATCATGGTTGAGGATATTGAATTTGCTGAGAGCAAGAATGCATCATCCGATGGTTCTTACACCGGTGCACAGTCCCAGGGTTCCGCAGCAGGCGGAAATGATTTCCTGAACATCCCTGACGGACTTGTTGAGGAGCTCCCATTCAGCTAACACGTTTTTAGTTTGCAGGAGGCAATCATGGCATATACCAAATCTGAGAGACCGGAAGGACCGGCCAGAAGAAGGGGCGGAATGCACGCAAGACGTAGAAAGGTGTGCGTTTTCTGCGGTAAGGACAACGTAATCGATTACAAGGATGCTAACAAGCTTCGTAAGTATATCTCTGAGGGAGGAAAGATCCTTCCCCGCCGTATCACCGGCAACTGTGCTGAGCACCAGAGAGAGCTTACCACCGCCATCAAGCGTGCTCGTCAGATGGCAATCCTTCCTTATACCCAGGATTGATCCCTTTTTTGATCAAAATAAAGGTATTAAAAAGACCGGATTTTATATCCGGTCTTTTTTTGTTGCTTTTTACGGTAATTTATACTCTTTTAATTGCATGGAATCGTTAGACGGATTATAATTGTTTATTATAATTATCTGACAATTTTTGGATATTTTTTCGAATATTTTTGTTCTAATTTACTGAAAAAGTACTATCTGTTCGACATTTTTGTTCGTCTTAGTTCTTGCAATACGGTTCGTGTTTTAGTCCTTGGTTTTACATCTCTATTTTGACGTTAATCGGAAGGATCCGATTGATATATTTATTTTCTAAACGGAGGTGAAGTATTATGGCGGCAAACAGTTCCGGGTCGCTACAGAGCGAGGGTAAGCTTACGTTTATTCACAAGATGAGCACGAAGATTGCATTGGCAGTCAGTATTATCGTGTTCGTTGTGATATGTGTTCAGGTACTCGTTGCTTCGAACAGAGCATCGAGCGCGATGGAGGACACATATCTCAATTACGCACAGAATCTTGCTGAAGAAGCGGCAATAGGTGTTGACTTCGCTACTGAGTTCGGAGAGCAGGCTTACGGCGGATATGCAATGAATCTGGCCCAGGAAGCTGCAATCTCCATTAATTTCTCAAGAGAATTCGGAGAGACGGTTTATAAGTCCTATGCACAGAATCTGGCTGAGGAAGCCGTGAAGGCAGTTGATCTCGCAGGCGGTGCGGCACTTAATACTGCTCAGCTGGATAACGTTCTTAAGAATGTTGCGATCAAGGACGTTGCCGGATCTTATGCTTATATGGTATCTCCCAGCGGAGAAATGCTCTGGCATCCAAATCCTGAGAAGATCGGTAATCCCGTAGAAAATGCGGCAGTTAAGGGAATCGTTGCAGACCTTCAGGCAGGCAAGACTGTTGAGAACGGTTCTGTTTTATACGAATACAAAGATGCTCTTAAGCTTGCGGGTTATGCATTTACAAATGCGGGAAATATTCTCATCGTTACCGCAGACTACGATGAGTTCATGAAGATCGATTATGATACTCTTCTCGGAAATATCGAGATAGACGGAGTCGAAGGATCTTATGCTTACATGGTATCTCCCGACGGAACCATGCTCTGGCATACCAATCCCGATAAGATCGGACAGCCTGTTGAGAACGCTGCAGTTAAGGGAATCGTAGCAGACATTCAGGCCGGCAAGACAGTAAATGACGGATATGTCATTTATGAGTACAAGGATGCGCTTAAACTTGCAGGATACTCCTTCACCGATACCGGTAATATAGTTCTTGTAACCGCTGACTATGACAAACTCATCAAGATCGACTACGATACTTTGATCGGTAAGATCGAGATGTCCGGCGTAGAAGGATCATACGCATACATGGTATCTCCCGAGGGAACCATGCTCTATCACACCAATCCCGAGAAGATCGGACAGCCGGTTGAAAATGCAGCTGTTAAGGGAATCGTAACCGATCTTCAGGCAGGTAAGACTGTTCCGAACGGATCATGTACTTATGAGTACAAAGGATCTGACAAGGTTGCGGGTTATGCATTTACAAGAAACGGAAACATCGTAATCGTTACCGCTGACAGAGATAAGATGATGGCAGGCGTTTCCGCTATGAGAAGCGGCCTCATTGTCTACGGTATCATCGGTATCATCGCTGCGATCATTCTTGTTGCGGGATTCTCAATGTTCCTGCTCAAAGCACTTGAACAGCTTGTTCCCATACTCAACAAGACCGCAAACTACGACTTCACCGAAGACAAGGATTCCGCAGTTCTCGAGAAGAGAAAGGACGAAGTCGGATCCATTGCAAGAGCTCTTGCGACTACCAGAAATAATCTGAGAGATGTGGTCGGTTCCATATCCGAAGCAAGCAACAATATCAATTCCAATGTTGATGTTCTTCAGACCACCATTGATAAGGTCGGAACCGTATGCGAAGATAACTCCGCTACAACCGAAGAGCTTGCTGCAGGAATGCAGGAGACCGCAGCATCCACCACTACCATTGCTCAGAATGTTGCCAATGTACGTGAGAGCGCACGCGGCATAGATGATCTTGCAGGCGAAGGAACCAAGCTTTCCGACGAAGTATTAAGCCGTGCCGGAGAACTTGCTGCAACCACCGAAAAGGCCAGCAAGAAGACCATCGAGATCTATGAGTCCGTTAAGGTTAAATCTGAAGAAGCCATTGTTGCTTCCCAGGCTGTTAACAAGATCAACGAACTTACCGGAACCATCATGGCCATCTCCTCACAGACCGGACTTCTTGCACTTAATGCTTCCATTGAGGCTGCAAGAGCAGGAGAGGCAGGAAGAGGATTTGCGGTTGTTGCAACCGAAATCTCCAATCTGGCTACTCAGACTTCGGAAGCTGTTAAGAACATCGGAAGCATCGTAGATGAAGTTAACAGTGCCGTCGGTCAGATGTCGGATTGTCTGACTCAGACCACTAACTTCCTTGAGACCAACGTTCTTGCG
Organism: Lachnospiraceae bacterium; assembly: GCA_017940415.1. Taxonomy (GTDB): domain Bacteria; phylum Bacillota; class Clostridia; order Lachnospirales; family Lachnospiraceae; genus AC2028. The sequence goes on along the minus strand of JAGAYR010000042.1, from coordinate 116,961 downwards.
GATTATGCTGAATTCGGCAAAGTCAGTGAACAGTACAAGGTCGATGCCGATACATTCGGAAACAGCATGAACGAGATCAGAACCAGCATTCAGGAGCTTGCTCAGGATATGGATATGATCGTATCCTCCATCGAAGGAATCGATACCACCGTTACCGAAGCATCCCACGGTGTTGTTGATATCGCTGAGAAGACTTCCGAGATGTCGGCTGAAACAGCAGACAGTATCGATAAGGTTAACGAGACCAAGCAGGTTGTATCGGATCTTACCGGCATCGTAGGAAGATTCAGACTTTAATACCTGAGCTCTTAAGGCATAATAAAAGCCCGTCCGGAATTCTCCGGGCGGGCTTTTTGGTAAGCTTTGATTATTCTTCCTCGGGCTTAGCGTCTCTTTCAAGGGACTCTTTAATGTAATCCATAAGTTCATCGATGAGGATTCCGTGAACGATGGCTGCTTCTTCAAGGGTTTCCATAAGAGCGGCGGGACAGCTTACACAGTGCATGCCTGCTTCCATGAGGATGGGGATGACTTCGGGTTTCTTGGCCATGATGTCTCCGAGAGTCATGTTGGATCTGATTCCGCAGACTTCTCTTACTGGCTGTCCGTCCATGGAGACTTCTTCGTCTTCAAGTTCCATATCAAGGTTTTCTTTTAATTCGGTATCCATAATCTGCTCCGTACAGTGATTGTTAATCTGAAATATTTCGTTACGTCAAGACAGTATATCTCATAAAAACCAATTTGACCAATATGTTTTTGTTTTTAATTAAAAATTTATCTTCCGTGAAACATTGTATACACAAAAAAGTCAGGTTTCATGGGGCTTGTACGTAAAAAAGTACACGGCTTTACCTTGACTTCTGTATACAATCTTAACTATAATTGAATCACTCACGAAGCGGTTCAGGAGTCTTTATGTAATGCCGAAAACTCCGTGAAAACAGACCTTCGTAACATTTAAATTCTATATTTCAATAGGAGGAACTACTAAATGGAAAGACCTGAATGGCAGGATTTCAAAACAGGTAAGTGGGACAAAGAAGTAAATGTCCGTGACTTCATCCAGAGAAACTATCATCCCTATGACGGAGATGAGAGCTTCCTTGCAGGACCTACACAGGCTACCAAGGATCTTTGGGCACAGGTTCTCGATCTTCAGAAGAAGGAGAGAGAAGCAGGCGGCGTTCTTGATATGGACACCAAGGTTGTTTCAACCATCGTTTCTCACGGCCCCGGATATCTTGACAAGAGCAAGGAGAAGATCGTCGGATTCCAGACCGACAAGCCTTTCAAGCGTTCACTTCAGCCTTGGGGCGGACTCAGAATGGCAGAGAAAGCTTGCCAGGACAACGGATATGAAGTTGATCCCGAGGTTTCCGCTTTCTTCGCAGTAAACCGTAAGACTCACAACGAGGGATGTTTCGATGCTTACACCCCCGAGATGAGAGCTTGCCGTTCTTCACACATCATTACCGGTCTTCCTGATGCATACGGAAGAGGACGTATCATCGGCGACTATCGTAGAGTAGCTCTCTATGGTATCGACAGACTTATCGAGGACAAGGAAGAGCAGAAGCTTTCTACCGATTACGTTATGACTGATGACGTTATCCGTCTTCGTGAAGAGCTCAGCGAGCAGATCAAGGCTCTCAAGATGATGAAAGAGATGGCTGCATCTTACGGATGCGATATCTCCAAGCCCGCAGCAAACGTTCAGGAAGCTATCCAGTGGACTTACTTCGGATATCTTTCATCCGTTAAGGAGCAGAACGGTGCAGCAATGAGCCTTGGCCGTACCTCCACTTTCATTGATATTTATGCAGAGCGTGACCTCGCAAACGGAACCTTCACCGAGGAGCAGATCCAGGAATTCGTAGATCACTTCATCATGAAGCTTCGTTGCGTTAAGTTCGCAAGAACTCCCGAGTACAACCAGATCTTCGCAGGCGATCCCGTTTGGGTTACCGAGTCTCTTGGCGGCGTAGGCGTTGACGGAAGACACATGGTTACCAAGACCTCTTTCCGTTATCTCCACACCCTTGAGAACCTTGGTGCAGCTCCCGAGCCCAACCTTACCGTTCTCTGGTCAACCAGACTTCCTCAGGCTTGGAAGAAGTACTGCGCTAAGATCTCCATCACCACTTCTTCAATCCAGTACGAGAACGACGATCTCATGAGAGTTGTTCACGGCGATGACTACGGTATCGCATGCTGCGTATCCTCCATGGTTATCGGTAAAGAGATGCAGTTCTTCGGAGCACGTGCTAACCTTGCTAAGTGTCTCCTTTATGCTCTTAACGGTGGTATCGATGAAGTTACCAAGAAGCAGGTTGGACCTAAGTACCGCCCTGTTACCGGTGACGTCCTTGACTACGATGATGTTATGGACAAGTTCATCGACATGATGGAGTGGCAGGCTGAGGTTTACGTTAACACCCTCAACATCATCCACTACATGCACGATAAGTATTGCTATGAGAGAGCAGAGATGGCTCTTCATGACAAGAACGTTAAGAGATATTTCGCAACCGGTATTGCAGGTCTTTCAATCGTTGCTGACTCACTTTCAGCTATCAAGTATGCTAAGGTTGAAGTTATCCGCGATGAGGACGGTATCATCATCGACTTCAAGACCACCGGTGAGTTCCCTAAGTATGGTAACGACGATGACCGTGTAGACGAGATCGCTCAGATGATCGTTCACAAGTTCATGACCGCTGTACGTCGTCATCACACCTACAGAGATGGTGTTCCTACCACCTCAATCCTTACCATCACTTCAAACGTTACCTATGGTAAGGCAACCGGAAACACTCCCGACGGACGTAAGAAGGGCATGCCTTTCGCTCCCGGAGCTAACCCTATGCATGGTCGTGATACCCACGGTGCTGTCGCTTCACTTTCTTCCGTATCCAAGCTTCCTTTCAACGATGCTCAGGACGGAATCTCCAATACCTTCACCATCATCCCCGGTGCACTCGGCAAGGATGACAAGGTATTTGCAGGCGACATCGACCTTGACCTCAGCAAGTAATTAAATGTTTCGAAGCTCCGAAGGCCACGTACCGGGTTCCCGGTACCTTGGCCGGAAGGGCCGGAAAAATAAATAAACGGAAAGGATACCACTATGGATCAGAAAGACATGATAGATGATCTTGTAAAGATGCTCGATGATGGATTCGCAAGCGGCACCGGACATGTCAATGTAGACACGTCGGAAGATCAGTCAGATGTTAAGGATGTTACGACCATGGGTTGCACGGATTGTTCCAGAACCCCATTGGCTTGCAGCGTTCCTACGCTCCATCAGGGTATCGACGATTATCAGTAGATACGATCAAAATTCCCAGAGAAATTTTTGATCGTATCACGAAGAAATCGCATCAGCGATTTTTGAGTATACACATTTTACCAGGAGGAAATAATCATGGCAGAAGCATCTACCGCACAGGTTTCAAACCTTGTGAATCTTCTCGATGGTTATGCTACCAAGGGTGGCCACCATCTTAACGTTAACATTCTCAACAGAGACACTCTTCTCGATGCTCAGCAGCATCCCGAGAATTATCCTCAGCTCACTATCCGCGTATCCGGATATGCAGTAAACTTCATTAAGCTTACTCCCGAGCAGCAGGCAGACGTTATCTCTCGTACTTTCCACGAGTCTTTTTAAGCGAAGCTACGGAGCAATCCGTGTGCTGTTTAAAAGTAAATAAGAAGGTCTGTCGCAAAAGCGACAGACCTTTTTTTATGCCTATAAATGCCCCAAATGTGGTAAGATAATCAGGTAACGGAGGTGAGAATATGATCGGAAAAATCCATTCGCTGGAAAGCTTCGGAACCGTCGACGGTCCCGGCACAAGATTTGTTGTTTTTACAAAAGGATGCCCCATGAGGTGCCTCTACTGCCATAACCCGGATACCTGGGATCAGGTGGGCGCAACCGAAATGGAGCCTAAATATATACTCGAGCAGTATCACAGAAACGAGAGCTTCTACATGAACGGAGGCGGGATCACCGTAACCGGAGGAGAGCCTCTTGTTCAGATTGATTTCGTAACTGAGCTTTTCGAGCTCTGCAAAAAGGAAGGTATTCATACCTGCCTTGATACTTCGGGCATCATGTTTAATCCCGATAACCCAGAGATGATGGCCAAGCATGACAGACTCGTGAAGGTAACGGATCTCGTCATGCTGGATATCAAGCATATCGATAACGAGCATCACAAGAAGCTCACATCCCAGCCAAATACCAATATCCTTAAGTTTGCTTTTTATCTTCAGGAGAAGGGAGTCGACATGTGGATCCGCCATGTAGTCGTTCCCGGATGGACCGATGATGACAAGTATCTCTATGATCTCGGATATTTCCTCGGACAGTTCCATAATCTCAGAGCATTGGATGCGCTTCCTTATCATGACATGGGTAAGGTTAAGTATGAGAAGCTTGGTATCGATTATCCCCTTAAGGATGTTAAGCCTATGGACCCCAAGGTTCTTATCGAAAAGAAGAAGGTTATCATCGAGGGCATCAAGAAGAGAAGGGCAGAACTTACAGAAGCGGGGGAAGATTTTAGTCATAAGTGACTATGAAAGATTAGTTCTGACTAACTCGCTAATTTCTTGTAATTGTCAGACTATTAGTTTAAAATATCGGTTGTAGGGTTAGAAGTATTTGTAAGGAGGAAATGTATTATGGCATATCAGATTGGCGAAGGCTGCATCTGCTGTGGCGGATGCGAGGCACAGTGCCCTGTTGGAGCTATCAGCATGGGCGACGGCAAGTTCGAGATCGACAAGGATAAGTGCGTTGACTGTGGCGCATGCGCAGGTCAGTGCCCCGTTGCTTGTATCGAGCAGGCTTAATTAAATAGCAAAGAAAAAGCGCAGGTTTCGAACCTGCGCTTTTTTTATGTCTTATTCTTCGCCGTGGGATTTAAGTTTTTCTTTTTCATCCTTGCTCATATTGGCAAACTTGGTGTATTCGGGCAGCCATACGAGAGGGAACTCATCGACCGGGCCGTTTCTTTGCTTGGCGATGATTATATCCGAAACGTTCTTACGCTTAGTGTCTTTGTTGTAGTAGTCCTCACGGTAGATGAACATAACAACGTCGGCATCCTGCTCGATAGCTCCGGATTCACGCAGGTCAGAGAGCATGGGCTTGGGAGGCTTTCTGCTTTCTACGGTACGTGAGAGCTGTGAGAGTGCGACTACGGGGATGTCCAATTCTCTGGCAAGTCCCTTTAATTCTCTGGAAATCTGGGAGACTTCCTGCTGTCTGCTCTCTGCACGGCCCGAGCCTGTCATCAGCTGGAGGTAGTCGATAAAGATGATATCGAGCTTGCCCGCGCTCTTAAGTCTGCGGCACTTGGATCTGAGTTCCGCTACGCTGATACCGGGTGTATCGTCTATGAACAATCCGCTTCGTCCGAAAAGAGTACCGCTCTCGGTAATCTTCTGGTAGTCATCGCCGGAGATCTTACCGCTTCGAAGGAGCGATACGCTTACTCTGGAGTTCATGGACATAAGTCTGTTTGCAAGCTGGGTCGAGCTCATTTCCAGTGAAAAAATGCCGACACCGTTGCCGTTCTTAAGAGCCATGTGCTCTGCGATGTTAAGTGCAAATGCGGTCTTACCCATTGAAGGTCTTGCTGCGATAAGGATGAAGTCCGATCTCTGGAATCCCGATGTGAAGAAATCCAGATCCGTAAAGCCCGTGGCAAGTCCGGTGATGTTACCCTGCATTCTGTATGCATTGGAGACATTGGTAAGGGCATCGAAGAAAACTTCGTCAATAGGTCTGATGTCTCTTACAATCCTGGACTGGGTGGCATCGTAGATTCTCTTTTCGGCCACATTGAAAAGGTCCTGGACATCGGTATCGTCGCGATAGCCTTCCTCTGCAATGGATTCAGCAGCTTTGATAAGGCTTCTGGACTCCGCCTTTTTGTGGACTATCTGGGCATAGTAGGTGACATTGGCACTGGTGCTGGAAGAAGAGTCCTTCATGATATCCATGAGGAATTTGAGGCTTGCGACCTCGGCGGTAACTTCCTTCTCACCAAGCTTATCCTTGAGCGTGACAGGGTCTACCTTAAGCCCGTTATTTTCCATTTCGACGATTGTATCGTAGATGATGCCGTAAACGCGGTTATAGAATTCGTCACCGAGTTTGATGATCTCCTGAGCCTCGGCTATTGCCTTGGAGGACATGAGCATGCTGGTGAGTACAGCTCTTTCCGCATCGTCGTCATGGGGCATTATTTTCTTGATGACATTTTCGCTGTATCCGTCCATGTTAAGCCTCTTCGACTTTGACGCTTAAAGTTCCTGTAACTTCGGGATGGATCTTAACCTGAACGTTGTAAGTTCCGGGTGCCTTGATGGCATCGTCGAGAACGATCTTTTTCTTATCGAGTTCAATACCGTGCTGAGCTTTGCACTCCTCGGCAATCTCTTTGGATGAGATGGAACCGAATGCACGTCCGCCGGCACCGGTCTTGATGGTGGTCTTAACCGTGATCTTGGAGAGTTTCTCTGCGAGTGCCTTGGCATCTTCGAGCTTTTCTTCGGCAACCTTCTGGGCATTAGCCTTCTGGAGTTTAAGAGTGTTCATATTGGCGGGAGTTGCCTCGACGCCTACTCCCTTGGGGAGAATATAGTTTCTTGCGTATCCGTCGCTTGCTTCGATGATATCGCCTTTCTTGCCTAATTTCTTTTCATCTTTGAGTAAAATAATCTTCATCAGATCTCACCGCTTTCCATCATAGAATCTATTGTATTTTTGAGTTCACCGATAGCTTCTTCTATCTGTGTTCCTTCAAGCTGACATGCCGCTACGGAGAGGTGTCCGCCTCCGCCCATGCGCTCCATAATGAGCTGAACGTTGACTTCGTCTATGGATCTTGCGCTTATATGGATCTTGCTGCCGAACTCTGTAAGTACGAAGCTTGCCTTGATGCCTCTGATGTTGAGGAGCTCGTTGGCTGCCTGCGCTCCGATGACGGTGGGGCTGGGGCAATCGTCTGCGGTACAGATACTAATTGCATATGCTCCGCGGTAGATCTCAGCCTGTGATACGGCATCAGCTTTTGCTTTGTATTCGGATGCGTCCGCTCTGAACATCTTACGGACTCTTGTTACGTCTGCTCCGCATCTTCTTAAGAATGCGGCAGCTTCAAATGTTCTTACACCTGCTTTGCTCTGGAAGTTGTTTGAGTCGACCATGATTCCGGAGTACATGCAGTCTGCTTCTTCAGGCCTGATCTTAACGTTATCCGCAGCATACTGGAGAATCTCGGAGATCATCTCGCAGGCACTGGATGCGTAAGGCTCGATGTATGACAGGGTGGCATTTTCGATGACTTCGTTTCCTGCCCTGTGGTGGTCTAAGACAACGATAGTCTTGCAATACTTGATAAGGTCGGGGCACTCGGTGATCGAAGGTTTGTTTACGTCTACGACTACGAGTACCGAACCGGTTGATGCAAAATCTATTGCCTGCTGGGAAGTGATGAGTACGTCTTCGAATTCTTCACTTCCGTTTACAAATGTATCGACGATGGGCTGTATATCGGAATTGGGATTATCCATTACGATATAAGCGTTCTTACCGAGGACTTTGGAGATACAGTAGATACCTACCGCAGCACCGAAAGCGTCGGCATCGGGATTTCTGTGTCCCATGATGAGCACGTTTTCTTTGGCGGTGATGATCTCTCTGAGGGCCTGAGCTTTAACTCTCGCCTTGACTCTCGTATTCTTTTCAACCGTCTGGGATTTTCCGCCGTAGTAGGTTACCTGATCCTTGGTCTTAATGACCGCCTGGTCGCCGCCTCGTCCGAGGGCAAGGTCTATGGCGTTGCGTGCGTATTCATAGTTCTGGGCATATGTGAGACCGTCGGTTCCGAGTCCGATACTGGTGGTTACGGACATGCTGTTTTCACCGATCTTGACGGTCTTGATATCGCTGAGCAGTTCGAAGTGCTTGTCCTGCATCTCTGCGATGGCCTTCTTCCTGAGGATGATGAGGTACTTGTCCTTCTCCATCTTACGGCAGATGCCGTCTACGCTTGAGATGTACTTGTTGACCTTTCTGTCTATCAGTGCGGCAAGGAGACTCTGCTTGACTTCCTCAACGCTCTCCATTGCCTCGTCGAAGTTATCCAGGTAGATCATTCCGACACAGAGTGACTGATCATCCAGTTCCTGGAGGGCAATGTTCAGTGCGGTCTTATCGAACATGAACAATGCGATCAGGTAGCCGTTGTATCCTTCGGCTTCGATAATGGCACTGTTTTCAGCCATTTCCTTGAGGGGGATACGCTTCAGTTTGATGGTGTAATCCTTACCCAGGTGCTCGATGTCGAATTCGGACTCTGTGTTTTCCTCGTCCCTGGGGAGCTTGTCTCCGGTTATTACGGGGAAAAGAGAGGTAATTGACTTGGTGAACTTGCCTTCGATCTCGGTGACCTGCTCGAAAGCATAGTTGGTCCACATGACCTTGCCGTCTTCGTCGAGAAGGGCATAGGGGATGTCGAGCTCTTTAAGGAGTTTTCGCTGAATCTGTCCGTATTCGGTGGCGAAACTCACAAGCTCATTCATGATCATGGGCTTGTTGTTGTAATAGAGGGTGAGAGTGACCACAAAATAGAAAACAGTAAAAACACACAGAAGCACTCCGGCCTGAATATTTACGAGGAATATTGCTGCGTTTAAGGCAAGGAGCAGTAAACCGAGATATATGCTGAAACGCATATACGACTTTAAGTGCCCCTTAACTTTCAAGCGGGTTTTCATCATTGCCTTTACCTTTCTGACTTGGAGAAAAAGATCCTAGTTATTATAGCATAAACATGCACATAAAAACAGCAGGCCGGAAACTGTGTTTCCGACCTGCCATGGGTTACATAATACTTATACAGACAGCTTTTGAAGGGCTTTTGTCGCAATGATCACATCATAACCGTTATCAAGGAATCCTGCATCCGCTTTGGGGATGAGTCTGGTGGTTCCGAATTCGGTGGCCTGCTCGGCAAAGTTCATGACTTTGGCGAAATCTTCTCCGTTTGCGGAGATGACCAGCAGATACTTGCCGTCTGCCTTGCTTTTGTATACGGAGGTCTCACCTTCGTATTTAAGGCTGGAGGAAGCAAGCTCGATAAGATCGCTGAGCCTGTCGAAACTTACGGTCAGGATGCAACCCCTGTTTCTGATGTTCTCTTTTTCCTGCTCGAGAAGGTCAAAAAATGACTTTCCGTAGGAAGGAGCGGTCTTTCTGACGACGGGCTTGTCGGGCTTGGAGAAAGGCGCAAAGCCTGACAGTGCATCTTCGTCCTCGTCATCATCGAAGAAATCGTCCTCTCCGTCGTCGTAGGGGGTGATTCCTCCCGACATGGGCTTGGGCAGGAATCTGGAGAATCTGGTGTCGAGTTCGTCCACATCCTCGGCCTTGCTGATGTAGACCACCAGGGAATCCTCACCCATGGGAACGGCTTCGATCATTACAGGGTGGTTTTCTTTGGCCTGAAAATCGATTCCGAAGCGCGCTTTGGTCTCTTCGATTATATCTCTGAACAGCTCCGTGGCTGCGTAGTTTCCGTATGCCAGGTCTTTCAAACTGATCCAGCGGGATTCAAGGTATTCTTTTGTAAGGGTGCATTTGATGCGAAGATTGCCTACTACTTCAATTTCCATAGGTCTTCCTCCCCTTTTTAAGATTTTTCCTATAATAGCTTTATTTTATATACCCGTCAACAGTGTTTTAGGTATATTTATACACTATTTCGGTTAAGGTAATAATCTTTATGAAAAAATAATCACTAAATGGATTATTTTCCTTATATATCGTACTTTCGGACGGTTTTGTAAAGGGTTATGACGTGGATGTCATTGAAAAATCGGTAATTTTGCCCATTGAGAGTTTGAGGGCCGGGAGGGGATAATCTTAGAGCATCTTCCGTCCAATATGTGACGGAAAGGAGATGGAGGGTTTTCGGCCGGCTTAAGGCCGGCAACACACATATCTGTTACCCGCAGCATCAGATCTGCGGGAAAAAAGAACCGCATGCAAGTTCACATTGCAAGACGGGCTTATCTTTACAGGATCATTCAAATCCTACTAAATTTTGCATTGCAAAAATAATCTCTATTTAACTACTCCGAACAATAACAATATAATATGCGCCCGAACTGATGGCGCGCCGCCTTTCATGGGAAAGGGGATAATGCGAAAACAGACCCCCAAGAAGGGTCAAATGTCACGGACGAAAGATGCCGGAACCTTTAGGAAAATATTTCACGGGAATTTTCTTGCCTTTTGGCGGTTCCGAAACCCGAAACTTACTTAATTGATTAAGTCGGCGAAGGGAAACGGTATATGCTAAATGAGAGAGCGGGACCCCCGCCGTTTATGGGCCCCGCAGTCTCCTAAAGGGTCAAATTTTAATGACGTAACCCCGATGGTATGGTAAAATAACTTTGTATGTTATTTGACATACTATTTTTTATTGATCGGAATTTATTAAGTTATGAAGAGAAGAAAAAGAAGATTTTTGGTGGTTTTGATACCACTGTTTCTTATACTTGTTGTTGCAGCCTTTGTAGTGGGCGTACCTTTATATCAGAAGTATTCCTACGGCAAGGAGATGGCTGACTTAAGCGAACATTATGGTGTATCCGGTGAAATGTCCGCGATCATACTTCAGAATACCCAGATACCCGAGCAGGCCCTGATACGTAACGACAGATGTTACTTCGATCTGGCTACCGTAGAGGCTTATCTGACCAGCGGTTTCTTTTACGATCCCGCTTATAACGGCGGAACCCTTATGTATACCACCGCAAGGGAGACATATGAGGTGACGGACGGCTCCACTTCCTATTCGGTCTCCGGAGTATCCACCGATCTGGGTTATCCTCTTACCTTCAAAGAAAACGATAAGCTGTATATAGCCGCAGACTATCTCAGAATGTTTGCGACCTTTACTGTGGATATATATGACAGGCATATCCAGCTTTACAATGCATGGGGTCAGACTCATGAGATGAGAAGAATCCTCAAAGACACTTGGATCCGCGAAAGAGGCGGGATCAAGAGTCCTATCTTACGTGCGGTCGAAGAGGGCGAGACGGTTGAGCTTATCGAGGCTATGGAGGATTGGAGCAAGGTAAAGACCTCCGACGGCTTCATAGGATACATAGAGAATAAGAGAATGGCTTCCGCGGATAATTACACTGACATGGCTCCCGCGGCCCCTGCTCTTCCCGAGTACACCACCGTGAGACTGGATACCAAGGTTGATCTGGGATTCCATGCCATCTACGGCCTTGGCGGAAATGATACTTTGGGAACAGCCATTAACGAAGCTTTCGGAATGAATGTCATCGCGCCCAGCTGGATCTCACTTACGGATGCAAACGGTGGTTTCAGAAGCTTTGCATCTGCCGATTATGTAGCAAGAGCTCATGGTAACGGCATCAAGGTATGGGTGGTTGTCGATAACTTCAACTACGGCAACGAGAACGGAATAGATATAGACGAGACACTCCTTTTGTCGGATACGCTTCGCAGAAGAAAACTTGCGGATGACCTTGTTAAGGCGGTTCTTGATGTGGGAGCCGACGGACTTAATTTCGATTTCGAGGGACTTCCTTCGGACAGCAGTGAGTATTTCATTCAGTTCCTCAGGGAAGTATCGGTGCTTTGCAGACTGAACGGTATCTGTCTTTCCACCGACAACTATGTTCCTTATGATTACAACAATCACTACAGACTGGATCTTCAGGGACAGTTTGTGGACTATGTTCTGATAATGGGATATGACGAGCATTATCCCAGCGGAGGCGTTGCTGGAAGCGTAGCAAGTCTTCCTTATGTACAGAACGGACTTAATGCGACCATCGAAAAGGTTCCTTCCCAGAAGGTTATCAATGCCATTCCTTTCTATACCGTTGTATGGACGACTCAGGACGGCGTGACTTCGGGTAAATACCTGACCCTTGTAAATCAGGCTGATTACGTAACACAGATCGGACAGACTCCCGTTTGGGATGATGCCACCGGTCAGAATTATATTGAGTGGAGAGAGGGAACAACTCTTTATCAGGTTTGGCTTGAGGACACCATGTCCATCTCCGCCAAGCTTAATGTAATGAACACCATGGATCTCGGAGGAGTAGGCGTCTGGAGAATCGGATACGGAACTTCCGAAGCATGGAACCTGCTCCGCCTGTACACTTACGGACAGTAACCGGGGTACAGAGATTGAACACCAAGGTATATACAATTAAAAATCCCGCATGCCCTGACGAAGATGATCTCGGAATGATCGCGGAATGCGGTGAGATCATAAAAAGAGGCGGACTGGTCGCCTTTCCCACCGAGACGGTATACGGACTCGGCGGGGATGCACTGAATGAAGAGTCATCGGCCAAGATATATGCCGCAAAAGGAAGACCTTCCGACAATCCTCTGATAGTGCATATATGTAATATAGAAGCACTTAAGGAAATCGCGGAAGATATCCCCGAGGAAGCCTACATCCTGGCAAAAGAGTTCTGGCCGGGACCGCTAACCATGATACTTAAGTCCTCGGGCCGGGTTCCTCATACGACTACAGGCGGACTTGATACGGTAGCCATAAGGATGCCATCCGACAAGGTGGCACTTGAATTTATAAAGGCTTCCGGTGGATTTATTGCGGCTCCCAGTGCTAATATATCGGGCAGACCGTCTCCCACGAAAGCCCGTTATGTTATGGAAGATATGGACGGACGCATCGATGCCGTGATAGACGGCGGAGATAACGCCATAGGTCTGGAATCCACCATCATAGATCTGACGGACGGTTCCATGCAGGTCTTAAGACCGGGATATATAACCAACGAGATGCTGGGAAAGGCTCTGGGAAGGGATATAGAGACGGATCCCGCACTTCTGGATCCGGCATGTAAGGAAAGACCCAAGGCACCCGGCATGAGATACAGGCACTATGCACCGAAGGGAGAGGTTCATCCCGTAAAGGGAGATCCCGACAAGGTGTTTGAGCATATTAGCCGGGAACTTATCAAGGCTAAAGAAGCCGGCAAAAAGACCGGTGTTTTCTGCAGCAGGGGTAATGCAGAAAAATATGACGCAGATGTCATAAGAAACGCAGGGGCACTTGATGATGCCGAGACCGCAGCACATCATTTTTATTCCGCACTCAGGGATATGGATGATGAGAGCGTTGACATCATCTTTGTAGAAAATTTTACGGAACGCGGATTTGGTGAGGCTTTCTGGAACAGACTTCTTAAGTCCGCAGGTTCCGAGTGGGAGGACGCATAAATGAAAATTGCAATCGGTTGTGATCACGGCGGGTACGATCTCAAGGAGCATCTCAGAGCATATCTTGAGGAAAAGGGTCATGAAGTCGAGGATGTGGGAACTTATTCAAAAGATTCCTGCGACTATCCCAAGTATGCACATGCTGCGGCAAGACTTGTAGCTGACGGCACCTGCGAAAAGGGTATTGTAATATGCACTACCGGAATCGGCGTAAGCATCTGTGCAAACAAGGAAAAAGGAATCAGATGCGCACTTTGCTCGGATCCTTTAAGCGCAAGAATGACCAGACTTCACAATGATGCAAATATGCTTGCACTCGGAGCGGGTATCGTAGGAACCAATCTTGCGGAAGCTATTACCGATGCATTCGTGGACACCGCGTTTTCAGGAGCACAGCGCCACGAAAGAAGGATCAGACAGATTGAAAACGTATAATAAGTTTTAGTTACAAGGAGAAGCAGTATGGGAAAAATAGTGGTAATGGATCATCCTTTGATAGGACATAAGATCGGATTTATCAGAAGAAAGGAGACCGGAACCAAGGAATTCCGCGAGACCATCAGTGAGATTGCAATGCTCATTTGTTATGAGGCAACCCGCGATCTTAAGCTTGAGGATGTAGAGATCGAAACTCCCATCTGCAAGACCACGGTTAAGCAGCTTGCAGGTAAGAAGCTTGCCGTAATCCCTATTTTAAGAGCAGGACTCGGAATGGTGGACGGAATGCTTTCCATGATCCCTACCGCAAAGGTCGGACACATCGGACTCTACAGAGATCCCGATACTTCCAAGCCCGTAGAATATTATTGTAAGATACCCGCAGACTGTGCAGACCGTGAGATCTTTGTCGTAGATCCCATGCTCGCAACCGGCGGATCCGCAGTTGAAGCTATTTCAATGCTCAAGCTCAGAGGATGCAAGAACATTCACTTCCTCTGCATCATCGCAGCTCCCAAGGGAATCGAAGTTCTCAAGGAAGCTCATCCCGATGTAGATATCTTCATCGGTGCGGTTGATGAGAAACTCAATGACCACAATTACATCGTTCCCGGTCTCGGTGATGCCGGAGACAGAATTTTCGGTACCAAATAATGGATGATAAGAAAAGAGAAGATTATATCAGCTGGGATGAATATTTCATGGGCGTCGCACATCTCTCCGGATTCAGGAGCAAGGACCCCAATACCCAGGTGGGCTGCTGTATAGTAAGCCGTGATCATAAGATTCTTTCAATGGGATATAACGGACTCCCCAAGGGATGCAGCGATGACGAATTTCCCTGGAGCAGGGAAGGAAATCCCGGAACCAATAAATACGCATATGTAACGCACAGTGAACTGAATGCGATACTCAATTACAGAGGAGGATCTCTTGAAGATACGATCCTCTATGTATCTCTTTTCCCCTGTAATGAATGTGCGAAAGCCATAATCCAGGCCGGTATCAAGGAAGTTGTTTATCACAGCGACAAATACAACGGAACCGATACCAATCTGGCTGCCAAGAGAATGTTTGATGCGGCAGGCGTCAAATATACCCAGTATAAAGAGACGGGCAGGAACATAAGCATTTCTTTATGATGAAAAAACGCGGTGAAAATCTCATATTTAAACCGCACAGAAGCGGAGGTGCGGGCCATACTTTCATAAGCGGCCTGCTGACCGCGGCTTTGGTATCTGCACTTGTTTTCATACCGCAGGGTGAGGTTTTTGCCACAACCCAGCAGCAGATCGATCAGGCACAGGCGGAAAAAGACCTTCTTGAAGCACAGCGTCTGGCCAATGAGCAGGCACTTAACGAACTGAGGACCCAGCACGGAGAACTCATGACAAGAGTCGGAGAACTCAGTGGGGAACTGGAGAACATAAGTGACAATCTCACTGCCCTTGAAGCGGCAATGGTTCAGAAGCAGGCCGAGATCGAAGAAACATCCGCAGCTCTTGATGAAGCGGTAGCTACGGAAGAGTGGCAGTATGAATGCATGGTCATCAGAGTACGCGACATGTATGAAAGAGGGGATCAGGATTTTATCTCTGCGCTTCTAAGCGCAAAATCCATTTCCGAAATGCTTACGGCTGCGGAATTTTTCGAGAAGATCGAAGAATATGACCAGAGAAAGTTTCAGGAGTTCAAGGACAACAGAGCTTTCATAGAAGACCAGAAAGCCCGCCTGGAAATGGAAAGGGCGGAACTTGAATCGCTTATAGCCGAGGCCGAAGCCGAGCAGGACAAGGTCAACGGCATCATAGCCAGCACGAGAGATACGATAAATGTCTACTCCGGACAGATAGAAGACGGCGAAGCTGCGGCACTTGCATATGAAGCCGCAATAAAAGCCAAGGAACAGGACCTTGCATATCTCAAAGCAAAGCTTGCGGAAGAGATGGCGATGTCCAGAGCGGCGGCCAACGGAGTGTGGAGAGATATCTCCCAGGTTACCTTTGATGAAAATGACAGATACCTCCTTGCAAATCTGATATATTGCGAGGCGGGAGGAGAGCCCTACGAAGGACAGGTTGCGGTAGGTGCGGTTGTCATCAACAGATTACTCAGTGCAAAATATCCCGATACCATCACGGGAGTCATATATCAGAGAAGCCAGTTCTCACCTGCGGGAAGCGGAAGACTGGCAATAGCACTTGCTCAGAACAAAGCAACATCCAGCTGCTATCAGGCTGCGGATGAAGCCATGAGAGGTGTTACAAACGTCGGAACATGCGTCTATTTCAGAACGCCCATTGAGGGACTGACGGGCATTCAGATAGGCGGGCATATCTTTTACTGATACGAAAAGCTTTTTGCGACAGGCAAGAGGCTCGGATATATAGGAAAGGAAGAGGGGCATGAAGATTATTCACTTGGCAGACGCCCACCTTGATTCCAAAATGGAATCAAAGCTGGACAAGTCAAAAGCTGCGACCAGAAGGGACGAGATACTGGACACGTTCTGCAATATCGCAGATTACGCAGATGAAAACGGAGTAAGAGCCGTTATTATAGCGGGCGATCTCTTTGATACAAGCCGTGCGAGAGTAGGAGCTGTAAACAGAGTTCGTGACGCATTCGAGAAACATCCCGGAGTTCTCTTTTATTATCTTAAGGGAAATCATGACGAGACAGGATATTTCGAATCGGGCAGCATTCCTGCTAATCTGAAGATCTTCGACAAAGAAGGAATTCAGAATTATTCGCTTACCATTCCCGGGGGAAAGAAGATCAACATCACCGGTATCATTCCCGGCGAGGATGGATTCGACAAAGCTTACACAGAGCTTAATCTTGAGTATGATTCCATGAACATCGTTATCATGCACGGATGTGCCGACAAATATCAGGGCAAGGACAAGGCGGACAGCATTGACCTTAGCAGACTCAAGAACAGAAACATAGATTATCTTGCACTCGGCCACTATCATTCTTTTGTCGAAGGCGAGCTTCCTTCCAGAGGAAAGTACTGCTATTCCGGATGCATTGAAGGACGCGGATTCGACGAGTGCGGCGAGCATGGATTTGTTCTTATCGATATCGATGAGGATACTCTTAAATTCGATTCCAAATTTGTTCCCTTTGCTAAGAGAAATGTTTACGAGATCAAAGCCGATATCTCCGAGTGCATGACCACTCCCGAAATCGACAAGTGCATCAGCGATGCGATCAAGGCTTCGGATGCCACTTCCGACGATCTAGTAAGAATCACACTTACCGGTGAAGCTGACGTCAATATCGAGAAAGATATCGAGCACGTCAAGAGAAATGCGGTAGGAAGATTCTTCTATGCCGAAGTCATAGATGAAAGCAAGATCGCCATCGATTATGATGAATATCTCCACGAAGCTTCTCTCAAGGGAGAGCTTGTAAGACTGCTTCAGTCAGAGGAAGGCTTGAGCGAGGAGGAGAAAGGTCGTATAGTCAGATGCGCCGTTCAGGTGCTTAAGGGGGAGGAGATCAGCTTATGAAGCTCGTTTCTTGTCATATAGAGAATTTCGGTTTGCTGAGCAATGTCGACAAGGATTTTTCGGACGGACTCAACACATTTATCAACGATAACGGAAGCGGTAAATCCACGCTTGCCGCATTCATCAGAGTAATGTTCTACGGATTCATGGGTGAGAAATCCAGATCCGATATCGAGAACGAGAGAAAGTTCTACAGACCCTGGCAGGGCGGAACTTACGGCGGAAATCTTACTTTCGAAAAAGACGGAGTAAAATACTGCATCTACAGAACTTTCGGAACCAAGGAATCCGAGGATGTTGCCAAGGTAATGAATACCGAGACCGGCATGGCATCCCATGATTTCGAGCCTGTAATAGGTATCGCACTTTTCGGAATCGATGCTGACTCTTTTGAAAAGACCGCATTCGTATCACAGCAGGATTGTGCAACCAGCGTTACCAGTGACATCAGCGCACGTATCGGCGGCGTCTCCGAAAAAGACGACGACATGAGAAACTACGCTGCAGCAGATGAAGCGCTCAAGAAAGAGTGTGACAGACTTAACCCCGGAAGAGCTACGGGTCTTATCAACAAAGAAGAGGCAGAGCTTTCCAAGTTAAAGGATCTGTTCAGAAACATAGATTCGCAGAAGAGCCTGTGCGAAGAACTTACCTACAAGAACGAGCAGGCAGCGGAGAAGGCAAAGGCTGACACCAAGAGATCCGCAGAACTCAGAGCCCGCCTTGATGCCCTCAGAAAATATCTTGATCTGAAAGAGCAGAAGGCCAATTACGAGAATCTCAAAAAGGCCAAGGTTAAGGCGGAAGACGATCTGAGATCCGCAAAGAGCGTATTCGAGGGAGAGATTCCCGACGAAGCTACCGCCAAAAAGTGGGTTGAAGACGCTACCAAGCTTAGAGAAGACGAGAAAGAACTCAGAGCTCATAACCTCACTCCCGCTGAAGCTGAGAGACTTGAGGAAGAGACCAAGAGATTCAGTAAGAAGATTCCCGATTCCAAAGAGATTGACAGACTTATCCATCAGTGGAATATGATCCAGGAACTTAAGGATGATCTTCCCGACAGAAGAGATGAGGCTGAGATCCTCAAGAACCAGGCTCTCGAAGCACAGAGAGAGAAATATAAGCCTTTCTATGCAATGCTCATCGGAGGAATCATAATCATCCTCGCAGCAGTAGTTGCGGCTGTTATTACCAAGATCTACTTTATCGCTGCAGCTGCCATTCTCGGCGTTGCACTTATCGTATACGGTGCAATCCTCAACAAGAAGCACAATGATGAGACCAGGACAAGCGGTGAAGGCGTTGCCAGAAGATACAACGAACTCATGACCAAGATCGCAGAGGATGAGGAACTTGTTGAAGGCACCGAGATGGACGCTCAGGACCTTCTCGGAAATGTCGGAATCAGACTTGTAGGCAGATCCGCAACCGGAGACCTTATGAACCTCAGAAACCAGGTTAGGGAATACGAGGCTCTCGGTGAGAAGAAAAAGAAATACGAAGAGCTGGTCAAGGAATATGACTATGACGGCAGACTTGCTGCCATCAAGGAGTATGTAAAGAAGTGTTCCGTAATGGGTACCAGATCATCAATTCCCGAGTCTGATGCTGCGGAAATCTCCATCCCCGTAAGTGAGATTGCAACCAGGATCGAGCAGATCACTGTAAGAAAGAAGGATCTGGACGATGCAACCAAGAGAGTAAGCGTATTTGAGACTGATCATGACGTTTCCAAATACGACAGTCTCGAAAGCCCCG
The DNA here is from genome assembly GCA_017940415.1 of Lachnospiraceae bacterium. Classification (GTDB taxonomy): domain Bacteria; phylum Bacillota; class Clostridia; order Lachnospirales; family Lachnospiraceae; genus AC2028. The sequence continues at coordinate 97,908 of JAGAYR010000042.1, read as the reverse complement.
AAGAATCCGTTATCACCGTTGATGATCTTGAAGATGCACTTTCCAAGAGCGAACAGGCCATCAAGGATGACGAAAAGCTCATGGATGCATGTAAGAAAGAACTTGCCGAGGCTGAAGAGATCTTCACTTCAATGGATAATGCCCGTGAAGAGTTTGAGACCAAGGATGAAGCTCTCAAGGCTCTCAAGGTCAGATATGAGACAGTCAGCAAGACAAGAGAGTATCTCGCAACCGCAAGAGATAACTTCAACACCAGATATATCAAGGACATTCAGGCTGCATTTGATAAGTATTATGCAATGCTCACCGGAAGCGATGAGAAGAAGTACACCATCGATGCCAACCTGAACGTAACATATCTTGAGCAGGGACAGCCCAGAGTTCCCGATACCCTTTCCGAAGGCTACAAGGATCTTGTGGGACTCTGCAGAAGAGTTGCCATGGCTGATGCGATGTATAACGCAGAGAAGCCTTTCCTCGTACTCGACGATCCTTTCGTAAATCTCGATGATACCAAGCTCAAGGGAGCTTCCGAGTTCATCAAGACTCTTTCAAAAGAGTACCAGGTTGTTTACTTCACCTGCCAGCAGGCAAGAAAGTTCTAAAGAAGAGAAAACAGGGGGACGGTTCCGGTGTTTCAGGAATTCATTGAAACACCGGAACCGTCCCCCTGTTTTTTATAATCCTCTGGAATCAAGAGGCTCTGTTAAAGTATCGAATTTATCCCTGTAGATAAGGGTCAGGAGGTCGTTTAACTGCTTCATGCAGTTGATTGTCTGCTCCTGGGTTATAAGGGCCTTCTCAAGGGCTTCAGCGAGCTCGTCCAGGTCCACAACCTTTATTTTGCCCGAAGGGTATATTATGACGTCCGCAAGCAGGTCTGTTACGACAAGTTCGGTCTTGTCCGCTCCGGGGCTGAATTCCACGATATCGATGTACCAATAGAGGAGGGAATCGTCGTCTCTGTAGAATTTACTTACTTTGATGCCTTTTTCGTAGTCGTAAACACTGGATCCGTGGGAAAAATCCGTCTTGGGATTGAGGGTTTTCCATTTGGTCACGAGAATGGATTCATCGGAGTATACGATCTCGTCATCTTCGAGAAGCCTGCATTCTGCGGGGATTATCCTCTTACGGAATAGTTTTTCGATGCCCATGGGTCCTCCTTTTTGCAATTGTGGGCAATTTGTTTTGCCACTTTCGGAAACGGAATCAAGTTGCATTGACTATAGCATAAAATACTGCCGAATTGATAGACTTTTCCACAAATTAGCGGTATAATTGGCGTGTTGTGAGAAGGGATAATAACCGCCAAGTGATCCGGGCGCTGTCCATGATGTTTCAGTTTACCTTGTTTCTGCTTGTACCCATATGCGGTATGGGCGCTCTGGGATATTTCCTGGACAGTAAATTGGGGACAAAATGGATAGCCATATTGTTCTTTTTTATCGGTGCCCTGGCAGGTTTCAGGAATATATACCGTTTTGCGATGAGCATTTCGGATGACAAAAAGGATCCCGCGGGAAATGAATCTGAAAGCGGTTCTGAAAAAAAGAAATAGAACGCTTTTGGAGCTTGTAAGCGGGATAGTGTTTTTAGGTCTTACAGGAATTGCAGTAGTACTGATAATAGTTCTGTGCGGGAAGTTCAAAGTATTCCCCCCGGTGTTTTCCTGGATCTTCGGAATACTGACCGCAATCGTCTCGGCGCTCGATATGTACAGGACCCTCGATAAAGCTTTGGACTTGCCCGAGGGAGATGCACGAAAGAAGATTTACTTCGGATATTTGAAGAGGTATGTGATCCTCGGAATACTGATCGCAATCTTCTGTATGTCCGACAGACTTAATCCCATCGCTTTTTTTGCGGCTTATATGTGCCTTAAGATTGCAGCATACATGCAGCCGCTCACACATAAGATCTATAATGCGTATTTCGGCGAAACGGACCCTGTTCCGATGAGTCAGGAAGTATATGACGCATTGCATCCGGAGCTGGTTCCGGAAAATGAGAAACCGAAAGATAAAGAACACGGAGGATGAAGGATTTGGGATACGGATTACTGCTCTCTGCAGATAATATCGATTTCATGGTCCACGGACTGTTTGATTACTCGTTCTTTGGCCACACGGTATATATCACCAATACTCATGTAAGTATACTTATGGTGATGCTTATACTGATGGTATTTTCGGTAATTGCGGGTCGCGGATTCAAGAAAGCACTTGCTGAAGAAAACTTCGCTCCAAAGAGCGGATTTATGAACGGAGTGGAACTGCTTGTTGAGTTTCTCATGAACACCGTTAACGGCGGAATGGGAAAAGGCGCTCCCGTTTTTTTCAATTACATCGCAACTTTATTCTGTTTCATACTGTTATCGAACATCTCGGGTCTTCTGGGACTGAGACCGCCCACGGCAGATTACGGCGTAACCCTCCCTCTGGCCCTCATTACTTTTACCATTATTCATTACAGCGAGGTCAGATTCTCCAAGCCTTCACAGCTTTGGAAGGATAAGTGTTCACCCCTTCCTCCCTGGCTTCCTATCTGGCTTCCCATCAATATCATTTCGGACATAGCGGTTCCTATTTCGCTTTCACTTCGTCTTTTCGCAAACGTCCTTTCCGGAACGGTAATGATGGCTCTGATCTACGGACTGCTGGGCTGGATAGCTACCGGATGGCCCGCAGCACTCCACGTTTACTTCGATCTTTTTTCCGGTGCGATCCAGACATACGTTTTCTGCATGCTGACGATGACTTACATCTCAAGTGCAAGAGGCGATAACTAAGGTATTTGGGACAGATGTCCTGAACATATACAAAAGGTATTAACGGAGGAAAATAATATGGAATTCAATCAGAACTTTGTATTCGGATGTTCAGCAATAGGTGCCGGACTTGCCGTTATCGCAGGTATCGGACCCGGTGTCGGCCAGGGTATCGCAGCAGGACACGGTGCTGCAGCAGTAGGACGTAATCCCGGAGCTAAGGGCGACATCATGTCTACCATGCTTCTCGGACAGGCAGTTGCAGAGACCACCGGTCTTTACGGTCTCCTTGTTGCAATGCTCCTTATGTTCGTTAAGCCTTTCGTTAAATAAACAGGTATAGTGATAATCATCATATTAAGAGAAAGGAGGCAAGAGAATGCTGCTGATGACTGAGACAATGGAGCCGAGACTTTTTGGTCTGGACTTCCAGCTCATTGCCGATTCTTGCCTGATGATCATCGCCATATTTGTTCTCTTTCTGTTCATGAGCTATTTTCTCTGGAATCCTGCCAAGAAGTATCTGGAGGCCAGAAAAAAGCACATTGAAGATTCCATCAAGGCCGCAGCCGACAATGAAAAGAAGGCTGAGGAACTCAAGGAGCAGTATGAGGCCAAGATGAAGGAGGCTGATAACGAAGCCGAATCCATTCTGTCCGATGCTCATAAGCGCGGAATCGAAAATGAAAAGGCAATCGTAAAACGTGCTCATGAGGAGGCTGACAGGATCGTTGAACACGCATCCAGAGAGGCCGAGCTCGAGAAACAGAAAGTGGCTGATGATGTTAAGAAGGAAATGGTCGTGCTTGCTTCAATGATCGCAGGCAAGGTCGTTTCGGCATCCATCGATACTAAGGTGCAGGACCAGCTTGTTGACGAAGCACTGAAGGAAATAGGTGAGAGCACATGGCAAAATTAATATCCGGTGTTTACGGAGAAGCGTTATATGAGACTGCCGTCAGCTCGAATTGTTCAGATGACATGATGCAGGAGATAACGGTTATCAGGAAGATACTGAATGATAATCCGGATTTCACCAAGCTCATGCTTCATCCTTCCGTCTCCAAAGAGGAGAAGAAAAAGATAGTCGAAGAGACTTTCCGCGGAAGAGTGATGGACGAACTTACGGGCTTTTTACTGACTGTTGTCGAAAAAGAGCGCTTTAAAGAACTGGATTCCATATTTGAATATTTTACCGACCGTATCAAAGCAGACCGCGGGATCGGGGTTGTGTATATAACCTCTCCCATGGATCTTGACATAAATACGAGACTGGCCGTTGAGGCCAAGATACGCGAGACTACTTCCTATCAGTCGCTGGAAACTCATTACAAAGTTGATCCGTCGATTATCGGAGGAATAGTGATCCGCATCGGAGACCGCGTAGCTGATGCATCCGTCAAGACCAGGCTCGATGATCTTACTTCCAAGCTTTTAGATATCCAGTTGGGCTGACCCGACCGGAAGAGAGGAAAAACGAAGGCATGAATTTGAAACCTGAAGAAATCAGTTCCGTTATAAAGGAGCAGATTCAGCGTTATGCATCAACTCTTGAAGTTGCTGACGTTGGAACAGTTATCCAGGTTGCCGACGGTATCGCCAGAGTGCACGGCCTTGAAAAGGCAATGCAGGGCGAGCTGCTCGAGTTCCCCGGAGATGTATACGGCATGGTCCTCAACCTCGAGGAAGACAACGTAGGTGCCGTTCTGCTCGGATCTGGCAAGAATATAAGCGAAGGTGATACCGTCAAGACAACCGGACGAGTTGTTGAGGTTCCCGTAGGTGATGCTCTTCTCGGAAGAGTAGTTAACTCACTGGGACAGCCCATTGACGGCAAGGGACCCATTCAGACCACAAAGTACCGCCGCATAGAGAGAGTTGCAAGCGGTGTTATTACCCGTAAGAGCGTTGATACCCCTCTTCAGACCGGTATCAAAGCTATCGACTCCATGATCCCTATCGGTAGAGGCCAGCGTGAGCTTATCATCGGTGACCGTCAGACCGGTAAGACCGCTATTGCGATCGATACCATAATCAACCAGAAAGGTCAGGGTGTTAACTGTATCTATGTAGCCATCGGCCAGAAGGCATCGACGGTTGCAAATATTGTTAAGACTCTTGAAGAATACGGAGCAATGGCTTACACCACGGTTGTTGTATCTACAGCATCCGATCTTGCTCCCCTTCAGTACATCGCTCCTTATTCGGGATGCGCTATCGGTGAGGAATGGATGGAGAACGGCGGTGACGTTCTTGTCATTTACGATGACCTCTCTAAGCACGCTGCCGCATACAGAACACTCTCCCTGCTCCTTCACAGACCTCCCGGGAGAGAAGCTTATCCCGGAGACGTATTCTATCTCCATTCAAGACTTCTCGAGAGAGCAGCGAGAATGAGCGAAGAGTACGGCGGAGGATCACTTACCGCACTTCCCATCATCGAGACTCAGGCAGGCGACGTTTCGGCATACATTCCTACTAACGTCATCTCCATTACCGACGGACAGATCTATCTTGAGACCGAGATGTTCAACTCCGGTTTCAGACCCGCTATCAATGCAGGTCTTTCCGTATCCCGAGTCGGTGGTGCCGCTCAGATCAAAGCTATGAAGAAGATCTCGGCTCCCATCAGAACCGAGCTTGCACAGTACAGAGAGCTTGCATCCTTTGCACAGTTCGGATCCGAACTTGATGATGATACCAAAGAAAAGCTCGCACAGGGCGAAAGAATCAGAGAGGTTCTTAAGCAGCCTCAGTATTCTCCCATGCCCGTAGAGAATCAGGTTATCATGATCTACGTAGTAACAAGGAAGTATCTGCTTGATGTTCCCGTAAGCGAGATCACCAGATTCGAGAAGGAGTTCATCGAATTCCTTTCCAAGAAATATCCCGAGATCCTTTCAGGTATCAAGCAGGATAAGGTGCTCAGCGAAGAGAACGAAGAGAGTCTGAAGAAGGCTATCGAACAGTTCAAGGAGACATTCCTTAAAACCGAAGAATAACGTGAGGTAAGTGCAATGGCTTCAATGCGTGACATAAAGAGGCGCAGAACCAGTATACAGGGCACACAGCAGATCACGAAAGCGATGAAGCTGGTGTCTACGGTTAAGCTTCAGCGTGCCAGGAGCAATGCAGAAAAATCACATAGCTATTTCGACACCATGTACAGGACTGTGTGCAGCATCCTTGCAAGGGTAGGCGAATCCGATCACAGATATCTCAAGGGTAACGATTCCAAGAGAAAAGCGATCGTCGTCATCACCTCCAACAGAGGTCTTGCGGGAGGCTACAACTCCAATGTGGTCAAGCTCATCACCGGAGATTCCGATTTTGTAAAAGAAGACATCGATCTGTACACCATCGGAAACAAGGGCTACGAAGCTTTCCACAGACACGGTTACAATGTGGTGAGAAATCTTCCGGACATCATTGAAGCTCCGACCTATGCGGATGCCATGGGACTTACGGATATTCTCCTTACGTCGTATTCGGAAGGCGAGATAGGCGAGATATATCTTGCATATACATTTTTTAAGAATACAGTGACTCATGTTCCTACCATCACCAAGCTTCTCCCCGTGGAGGGCATTGATGAGGATCAGGACGGAACTCCGGACAAGATCGACGCGATAATGAACTTCGAGCCGGGTGACGAAGAAGCACTGGATATGATCATTCCCAAATATATCGCAGGCCAGATCCACGGTGCACTCATCGAGGCACTTGCCAGTGAGAACGGTGCCAGAATGCAGGCCATGGACAATGCGACAAGCAATGCCGAGGATATGATCGATGACCTGACGCTTAAATACAACAGAGCCCGTCAGGGTTCCATCACTCAGGAACTTACCGAGATCATCGCAGGTTCCCAGGCTTTGAACGGATAAGGAAAGGAAACAAAATGGCAGAGAATAAAGGAAAGATCACACAGATCATCGGAGCTGTCCTTGATGTCAGATTTGATGAAGGTTCGCTTCCTGAGATAAACGAGGCTATCAGGGTTCCTCTTAGTGACGGATCTAAGCTCGTTGTAGAGGTTGCACAGCACCTCGGTGACGACACGGTCAGATGTATAGCAATGGGATCCACAGACGGTCTTGTAAGAGGCATGTTTGCTTATGCTACCGGAGCTCCCATATCCGTTCCCGTAGGAGAGAATACCCTCGGAAGAATTTTCAACGTTCTCGGTGAACCCATCGATAACAAACCCGCTCCCGAAGGCGTAGAATACGAGCCTATCCACAGACCCGCTCCTTCATTCGAAGAGCAGTCAACCGAGTCCGAACTTCTCGAGACCGGTATCAAGGTCGTCGATCTCCTTTGCCCTTATCAGAAGGGTGGTAAGATCGGACTTTTCGGAGGCGCAGGTGTAGGTAAGACAGTCCTTATTCAGGAGCTTATCAGAAACATCGCTACCGAGCACGGCGGATATTCCGTATTCACCGGTGTAGGTGAGAGAACCCGTGAAGGAAACGATCTTTATCACGAAATGACAGAATCGGGAGTTATCGACAAGACCACCATGGTCTTCGGTCAGATGAACGAGCCTCCCGGGGCAAGAATGAGAGTAGGTCTTACCGGACTTACCATGGCTGAGTACTTCAGAGATAAGGGTGGAAAGGACGTTCTCCTTTTCATCGATAACATTTTCCGTTTCACCCAGGCAGGTTCCGAGGTTTCCGCACTTCTCGGACGTGTACCTTCGGCCGTAGGTTATCAGCCTACACTTCAGACCGAGATGGGTGCTCTTCAGGAGAGAATCACATCAACCAAGAACGGATCCATTACTTCCGTTCAGGCTGTATACGTACCTGCGGATGACCTTACCGACCCCGCACCCGCAACAACCTTCGCTCACCTGGATGCTACCACCGTTCTTTCAAGAAGCATCGTTGAGCTCGGTATCTATCCTGCGGTAGATCCTCTTGAGTCCACATCCCGTATCCTCGATCCCAGAATCGTAGGCGACGAGCATTATAAGACCGCAAGAGGAGTTCAGGAGATCCTTCAGAGATATAAGGAGCTTCAGGACATCATCGCAATTCTCGGTATGGACGAACTTTCCGAAGAAGATAAGATCGTCGTTTCCAGAGCACGTAAGGTACAGCGTTTCCTGTCACAGCCTTTCTTCGTTGCAGGACAGTTCACCGGACTCGAAGGAAAATACGTACCCATCGAAGAGACCATCAGAGGCTTCAGAGAGATCCTCGAAGGAAAGCATGACGAGATCCCCGAGAGCTATTTCCTCAGCAAGGGTTCCATCGACGACGTAGTAGCAGCATATAACGCCAAGTAATTAGGAGATCATCTGTCTCATGGATAAATTCAAACTCAGGATCGTCACACCCGAAAGAGTCTTCTATGAGGGCGAGGCGGACATGGTAGAAATGAATACGACGGAAGGGCAGATCGGGTGCTATCCCGGCCATATTCCTCTTACGGTTATCTGTAAACCGGGAATCCTTACCATCCATGAAGGTGATGAGATCAAGACAGCCGCACTTCATGCCGGATTTGCAGAGATCCTTCCCGATTCTTTCAGCATCCTTGCTGAAGCTGTTGAGTGGCCCGATGAGATTGATGAAGAGAGGGCTAAGGCAGCTTTGGAAAGAGCTAAGTCAAGACTCGAGAGCAAGACCGACGATATCGACATGAGCCGTGCCGAAGTGGCACTCCAGAGGGCTATCACCAGAATCAACGTTCTTAAATAATACGTAAAACAAAGTATCCTGCGGCCTTTAATAGACCGCAGGATCTTTTTATTTTATAATAGATCTGTTATGAAAAAAATTCTGCTAAAAGCAGCGGTATATATATTGGTCTTTATATCATCAGTATTGGTATTCGGACATATATTCAGCCGCAGACAGACGAATATTACCGTGGATATGGATCCGGCTTCCCAGCCCGTTATATACATGTCCATAGGCGACATTACCTATAACCCCCTGTTCGGATATTCGAGCCAGAGGGATATTTCCTATGACAGGGACACTCTGACTTATATGGATGAAGGAAGAAGAGTTTCTCTTGTCATAAATTCTTTCGGTGAGAAAGTATCCGCCGCTTCATATGAGCTCAGAAATATCGAGGATAACAGACTTATTGAAGAGGGAGAGGCTGAGCTTCTTCTCAACAATATCGGTAATATGACGGCAAAGATCGGACTTAAGGATCTGTATAAGACCGGTGCCGAATATTCCATGGCCATCAAGCTTAACATGGAGGACGGAAGGGATATTTATTACTATACCCGCGTGATTGCAGGTGACAGTGAGCTTGCATATAACAAGATCGCTTATGCCAAGTTTTTCCATGAGGCGCTTTTTGACAGGAAAACCGCAGATGCCATCAAAAAGCATCTTGAGACCAACTCGTCCTTAAGCGATAATTCCACTTTTGCACATGTGGATATTCACTCGTCATTCTCGCAGGTTACTTACGGAGAGCTGGAAGTTATACCTTACGGAGATCCGCTCATTACCCTGCACGAGGATTGCGGTCCCAATGCCACCATATGCATCGATTATATGCTCAGAAGCGGATACGGAACGGACATGACCGCTTATAAGGCACATGAGGCCATAACCGTCAGATATACGGATAAGGGTGTATATATCATGGCCTATGACAGGACCATGGAAGAGATCGCCGATCCCACGGATATGTGTGTAAACGATAAGATAATCCTGGGAATAGCGGACGAGCATCCCGAGATGATGGAAAGCGAAGAGGGCGGATGTGTAGCCTTCGTATCCGGTGGAAGACTGTTCGAATATAATGAAGGCTCCGGAAAACTGGCATCCGTATACAGCTTCTACGATTACGGTGTATTTGACGTAAGAAATATCAATTCCAAGCATGATATCAGAATCCTCAGAGTCGAGGATAACGGAGATATGGTATTTGCGGTTTACGGCTATATGAACCGCGGAGACCATGAGGGCGATATCGGAATATGCGTATATGAGTATGAGGACTCCATTAATTCCATAAAGGAAGTCCTGTATATTCCCTATGAGAAGTCACCGGATATCCTTCTGGAAGAGGCAGGAAGACTTCTGTATATGAACGACAATTCCCATCTTTATTTTACGATGGAAAATTCCGTATTCAGGATCGATCTGGAAGAAAAGACCATCAGGACTACCGGAATGTATTGGTCCGGAGATGTTATTCAGACCAGTGAAGATCAAAGATACATCGTTACCATCACAGAGGATACCGGTGAGCTTTCAAGAGACCTTGCGGTAACGGATCTGAATAACGAGACTTCCGTGATCGTATCCGCAGGTACGGGAGAATATATCAGGTTCCTGGGTTTTATCGGTGAGGATATGATCTACGGCGTTGCCCGTCAGGAAGATCTGCAGACCGAGACCAGCGGAAATCTGCTGTTTCCCATGTACAGAATATGTATATGCGACGGAACGGGAAAGCTTCTGACATATTATGAAAAAGAAGGATACTATGTTACCGAAGCGGAAGTTAAAGGCAACATGATATTCCTCTCAAGATTATCGGGAACTACCGGTTCCTATGCACCCGCCTCGGAGGATACCATCACTTCCATGAGTGAGGATCAGACCGGAAGAAATTATCTGTCCGTTGCGGTAATAGATAAGTACGAAAGATATGTTCAGATCCAGACCAGAAATTCCATCAAGGTTAATAACCTGAAAGTCACCACTCCGGGTGAGATCATGACTGAGGAAGTGGCGGTTCTTAATCCCGATCTTTCCGAGGATCTCAGAAGATTCTATGTATTTGATGCCAGAGGCGGATGCAGGATATATCTGTCGGAAAGTGCTGCGGTGGAAAATGCGTATGAATGCGGCGGAACGGCTATTGAAGAAAACGGAAACGTCATATGGAAATACTCATCCAGAAAGACGGTAAATCAGATAATGGATATTGTGGCTACCGAAACGGCTGAAGGAGAGACTCCTCTGAGCGTATGTATGGATGTCATGATGAGCCATGAAGGAATACTCAGGAATTCGGAACTTCTCCTTGGTGGCGGTAGTTCGATAAGTGATATTCTTCAGGAAAATATGGATAAAGTCACCGTACTTGACCTTAACGGCTGCACGCTGGATCAGCTCTACTATTATCTGGACAGGGATATACCCGTAATGGCACTTATGCAGGGCGGAGGCGCTGTTCTTATCACGGGTCATAACGAGAAAGAACTCGTCATCTTAGATCCCGCTTCCGGAGAATTGTATAAAAAAGACATCTCCAAGATGGAAGATGTCTTTGAAAATAACGGTAATCAGTTCATAACATATGCCTATGCAGGCTCAGAGATATGGGCGGATAAGACTTAATCCACGTACTGGAAAGTCTGGGTTTCGTCCCTTATGAAGTCGTAATATGTAACGATGTTCTTATCAGTATCCATATCGATGAAATATGATAATCTGAAGGGCTTAAAGCTTTCGTCCGTTGCGGCGAAATCAAACATTTCCCTGCTTTCTGTCCCATCCAGTCCGCATATTCCGAATGTGTTAATGAGATAACCGCTGTTTGCTTCACGGTCTTCATCCGTCATCAGGAAATATTCGAGAGGTGTCTTTCCGTCTTCGATATAAGGATTTGAAAGTCCCCAGGTGGGATCGATGTGATAATCCTTGCCGTTGATATTAACGAAATTCCACTGATGATCGGAACCGCCGATAACATCGGATTCCACGCCGCACTGGAGAAGGAGATAGTTGTATATTCCGGACAGCTCCTGGCAGATTCCCATTTTTTCAACCATGGCTCTGTAGGTTGTGATCTCTTCGCAGTATCTGGTATACATTATCTCGTACATATCGAAATCATATGTATAGGCGGTACTCATATACAGATAGAGAGCCATTGCTTTCTCGAAATCCGAATAAGAAGGCTTAACGTTTTCGTTGAGAATGTCTGTCACAACCCTTTCGAATTCTTTTTCTGTTTCAAGGAATCTTTCCTTATCACCGTTGTAATCGATCCTGCCGATTCCCTCGTCGTAAGTGAATACAATGTCATAATCCTGATAAAAAAATACGGAAGCTACGGGGAAATAATAATTGATCAGTCTTCCTCCCGTGGCGTTATAGAAAGCTTTTTCACTTGCGCATTCGAATGTTTCATCACCGTTTCTCAATGCATCCACAAAATTGAAGAAAGTCTCTCTTGTGTCCTCACCCCACCTTATGGTGTCCCTTTCGGAAAATACATGGGGATTAAACACGAATTTTACGGCCACATTGGTTTTATCGGGACTTTCTTCGTCTGAGACTTCCTCTGCGGGGATATCTCCGGATTCGGAAGCATTCGAAGAGTTCATTTCCGAGGGAAGCAACGCGGGTGAAGCCAGTACTTCTTCCGTGGAAACTATAATATCCTCAAGTGCATCACCGGTGGATTTACCGCATGCCGAGAGGGAAATTGCTGTTATTAGAATTGCTGATATAAGTCTTATTTTCATACAAAAACTCCTCTTTGGTCCTGTGCCTTGAATATAGCATAGGAGCGAAGAGGAGTGCGTTTAAGACTTGTTTAAAGCTTTATTAAGCTAAGAATATCTGGTCTTTTTTGTTTACGAGGGCGCTGTAGAGGGGAACTCCCAGTACGTAGCAGCTGAGGATTTCTCCGACACCAACGGTCAGCATAAAGAAAGGAATGGTGCCCTCAAACTGATAAACATATGCCAGAATAAAAGGAACGATAATGGTATTTGCGAGAACGGGAGGCAGGGGAGCAAGGAACATGCTCTTTTTGCCGGGCATGAACTTCCATCCGTTCTCTGTTTTCTTATGGGTGAGAAGGTAGGTTCCGACTGCACCGATCAGTGTAGCAAGAGAACCGAATATTGCATCCAGCGGAACGCTTTCGGGAGTAAGAAGGTTTGCAATAATACATCCAATATAGAGTCCGGGAATGGCAGCGGGAGTAAATGCTGCGAGTATGGTAAGCGCTTCGGAGAATCTTACCTGGATAACCCCGCTTGCGAGGTTGAGAACACCTGCATAATAAGTAAGCACGGTGTAGAGCGCTGCGATTACGGCAGCATAGGTGATGAACAGAACTTTTTTGTGATTTTTCATTTGTTTTTCCTCTAGTTTTGTTTTAGGTCAGGAAGGTTTCGAACTGACCGAGTTACGATAAAATGCCCAAGATGCAGACAAAAGCGAAAAATGCTATAATACCTGTTTAGGACACAAAGGAGATAATATATTATTATCCGAATTATGTCTACTGCTTTTTTAAGCAATTGGAGGCGCGAAATGTATAATATCGACTTTTCTAAGCCTGTAAAGGTTTATTTTGTCGGAATCGGCGGCATAAGTATGAGCGGACTTGCAACCATACTTAAGCGTGAAGGATTTGATGTATCGGGCTCTGACAGGGCTCCTTCGGAAGTTACGGACCTTCTGGAAAAAGAAGGAATCAAGGTTTACTACGGTCAGAAGACCGAAAATATCACTGATGATATAGCTGTTGCGGTATTTACCGCTGCGATTCATCCCGATAATCCCGAATATATCGAGATAAAGAGACTGGGAATTCCCTCCCTTACCCGTGCACAGCTTGTGGGACAATTGATGAAGAACTATAAGACATCGATTGCCATAAGCGGAACCCACGGCAAGACCACCACAACTTCCATGATAAGTGAGATCCTCCTTGCTCAGGATACGGATCCCACCATAACCGTAGGAGGAATGCTTCCTTCCATAGGCGGCAACATAAGAGTGGGCGGAAGGAACTATTTTGTAACTGAAGCCTGCGAATATACCAACAGCTTTCTGGACTTTTTCCCGGATATAGCACTTATCCTTAATATAGAAGAAGACCATTTGGATTTCTTCAAGGATCTGGATGACATCAGGGCTTCTTTTAAGAAATTCGCGAATCTGGTATCCGAGGACGGAACCCTGATCATCAATTCCGCCATCGATAATACTGATTACATCACAGAGGGACTTGAATGCAATGTTGTGACTTTCGGCCTGACCTCCTCCGGAAAAGAACCCGATTATACTGCTGACAACGTATTCTATGACGATATGGGATGCCCCGAGTTCGATCTTAAGGTTTGCGGCACCGACAGAATGCATATTCATCTGGGAGTTCCCGGTGAGCACAATATACTGAACGCTCTTGCGGCCTGTGCATTTGCAGATGCAGTAGGAGCTGACGAAACAGCGGTATCCAAGGCACTTAATACTTTTGAAGGAACCGACAGAAGATTCCAGAAAAAGGGAACCATATTAAACGGAGTAATGCTGGTTGATGATTACGCTCATCACCCCACAGAGATAAAAGCTACCATGAAGGCAGCGCTCTCCGTGAAGCATAAGGATCTCTGGGTTGTTTTCCAGCCCCATACCTATACCAGGACCAAGGCTTTCTTCAATGATTTTGCGGAAGTTCTGAGCATGGCGGATAAGGTTGTTCTGGCAGATATTTATGCGGCCAGAGAGACCGATACCCTCGGAATGAGTTCCGAACTTTTGGCCGAAGAAGTCAGAAAAAAGGGTACCGACAGTTATTATTTCCCCTCTTTTGAAAAAATTGAGGACTTCCTCCGAAAAAATTGCCAAGAGGGAGATATGTTGATAACTATGGGTGCCGGAGATGTATATAAAATAGGCGATTCATTATTAAACGGCTGATCTTTCCACATATCCACGGTATTTCGATCCTGACGGGTTGAAAATACCGTGGATTATTTAATTATTTTGTGGATATCTGAATCCAGTATCCATGCGGACCTTACACCTGTTATCCACCTTATCCACCAAATCCACCGATTTTGTGGCTAACCCTGAAAACCGCATGCTTTCTGATAAATCGTCATTTTGTCCATTTTGCTGAAGGACCCTTTGTGATATAAGTGGTATTACCGCTGATTTGGATCAGGCGGCGAACGGGGGTCACTTTTTTGTCACAGTTAACAATTTATCAGGACAGCTACATAAATGCGACGATCCTTTCAAACAGGTTCATCGACGAGTACATGACAGATGCAAATGATGCGCAGCTTAAGGTATATCTCTATACCGTGCGCATGATGAGTGCAAATCTCGAAACATCCGTATCCGATATAGCCGACAGGTTCAACTATACCGAAAAAGATGTACTCAGAGCATTTAAGTACTGGCAGAGCAAAGGTTTAATGGAACTGGATTATGACGGGGACGGAAACCTCTGCGGCATACATCTGAAGAATCTGTGCAGAAGTGACAGTGTATCTCCTTCGGTGGAGTCAACTCACAACCTTCAGTCGCCCAAAGTATTCAGCGAAACAGAACGAAAGGCTGCGGAAAGTAACACAGAGGCCGAGAACAAGGCTGCAGTGATACCCGTAAAGCCTTCTTATACCCCTTCCATGGTAAGGGATTTTAAATCATCCCGAACCGCTTCCGATAGCGGAATAGATATTTTCTATCTCGCCGAGGAATACAGGAAGAAGCCTCTTTCACCTTCGGATATCGGCACCATAATTTATATCTGCGATGAACTCGGTTTTTCGGACGAACTTTTCGATCACCTCCTCCAAACTTGTGCTTCAAGAAATAAGTCCGATTTCAGATATATTGAAAAGGTTGCCATATCCTGGAAAGAGCGCGGTATAACCACTCCTCAGGAAGCGGAAAACGCTCCCGGAAGATATGACAGAAAAGTCTACGACATCATGAGACAGCTCGGTAAGACGGGTAATACCCCTACCGACAAAGAAGTCTCTTATATAACAAAATGGACCGATGAATACGGATTTTCCGATGAGATCATTCTGGAGGCCTGTGACAGGACCGTAATGGCTACGGAGAAGAACCGTTTCCAATATGCCGATAAGATCCTGAAGAACTGGAAGGATAAGGGCGTAGGAAGTCTCGGAGATGTGGAAGATCTGGACAAAGCATTCGAAGCTGCGGCCGAGAAGAACCCCGTGGTCATAAAGGGACCCGGAGCCGGAGATAATTCCACCAACAGATTTAACAGATTCTCTCAGAGAACGGACATAGATTTTAAGGAACTTGAGAAAAAGCTTATCAAGAACTGAAACGGAGTTTGGGGATGGCACTTCAGAACGGAGCCTTTGAAAGGTTGCAGGAAGAATACAGCAGCATAAGGATCGAAAACGAGCAGATCCGAGATGAAAGGCTTAAAAAGGTCTATTCCGAGCATCCCGAGCTCAAAGAATCCGATCAGAGGATAATGGATATTCTCACGGAAAAAGCTTTGGCGGCCCTCAAAGGAAACGATGAGACAGGTTATGAGAATAAGCTTGCTTTAGAAAGGGCTGAGAGGGAAACTCTCATAAAGGCAGCAGGCGTGGATCCTGCCTATGCCGACAGGATTTATACATGTCCTTATTGCAAAGATACGGGATTTATCGTAAAATCTGACGGGCCTGCTGAAAAATGTAAATGTTTCAGGAAAAGGGAGTCGGAGATACTGCTCGAGCAGTCCGGCATGGCCTCACTCCTTAAGAACAACAACTTTTCCGTGATGCGTACGGATGTTTTTGATGAAGAGACCAAGGATCACTTTGTCAAAGCCGTAGAATATTGCAGGGGTTTTATCGATACTTTTGATACGGACTACCGAAATATCCTTTTTTGTGGTACAGTAGGTACCGGCAAATCGTTCCTGAGCTGTTGTATAGCATCGGATCTTCTTGCTTCATACCACAGCGTAGTATATATGAGTGCCAAGACTCTCTTTGATACACTGGCAGAGGCGCAGTTTTCAAGGGAAAAGCTTCCCGAAGTCGCTGCAGTAAGGGAGAGGATCTATGACTGCGATCTTCTGATCATAGACGATCTGGGCACCGAGATGACGAATTCTTTTGTGGGAACGGAACTTTTTTCGATCATAACCGAGAGATACAATTCCAGAAGATCGGTGATAATATCCACCAATCTGGAGCTCTCCCAGCTCAGAGACCGTTATTCGGACAGGGTATTTTCGAGAATAACGGGATCATATGATGTCTTGAGATTATACGGTCCGGATCTCCGGAACGTTTTATGACAGGAGAATATATTATGCCCAAGCGTGAAGAGAAAAGAAATCTTGAAAGCATTCCTGTAGGAAGTTTGGGGATCATTTCCCTCGACGGTTGCAGGAATCTTGCCCAGAAAGTTGATTCATATCTGGTCAAGTGGCGTTTCGAAAGAGAGAGCGAACACAAAGGATCGCTTGCTTTTTCGGGATATCAGAGAGACTCGTATCTTCTTAAAGCAAGAGTACCCAGATTCGGATCCGGTGAAGGAAAAGGTGAGATCCTTGAATCCGTAAGAGGTGCAGATCTCTACATCCTCGTGGATGTCCTTAACTATTCCGAGACTTATTCACTTTGCGGACATGAGAATCACATGTCCCCCGATGATCACTATCAGGATCTTAAGAGAATCATCGCAGCCGTAGGCGGTAAGGCAAGAAGAATCACCGTTATCATGCCTTTCCTCTATGAGAGCCGTCAGGACAGACGTACTTCCAGAGAGTCACTGGACTGTGCCATCGCTCTTCAGGAGCTGGTACGTATGGGTGTCGATAATATCATCACCTTCGATGCTCACGAGCCCAGAGTACAGAATGCTATTCCTCTGAGCGGATTCGAGACCGTTCAGACTCCTTATCAGTTCATTAAAGGTCTCCTTAAGCATGTTAAGGGACTCAAGATCGATGCGGATCATATGATGGTAATTTCCCCCGATGAAGGCGGAATGAGAAGAGCCATCTATATCGCAAACGTTCTCGGACTTGATATGGGTATGTTCTATAAGAGACGTGATTACAGAAGGATCGTAAACGGCAGAAATCCCATTATCTCTCATGAGTTCCTGGGAAGCGACGTTGCCGGCAAGGATATGATCATCATCGACGACATGATCTCATCCGGAGATTCCGTTCTCGAGGTTGCCGCAGAGCTCAAGAAGAGAAATGCGGGAAATATCTTCGTATTTGCTACCTTCGGTCTTTTCACCGGAGGGCTGTCAAGATTCGACGAAGCTTACGAGAAGGGACTTATCTCAAGAGTCCTTACTACCAACCTGATCTACCAGACTCCCGAGCTTCTTAAGAAGGAGTGGTACATCAGCTGTGATCTGAGCAAGTATATCGCATATATTATCGATACTCTCAATCACGATTCATCAATCTCCGATCTCCTCAATCCCAATGAGAGGATCCAGAGCATCGTTCGCAGATACAATTCAGGCGAACTTGAGATGTCTGAATAATAAAATAATACAAATAAAGCGAAGGGGACGGTTTCTTTTGGCAAAGATTCATTGCCAAAAGGAACCGTCCCCATTGTTTTATCCATTGTCTCAGTAACCTTACAAGAATGTAAGGTTACTGTAAGGTATTTCGATGTATCCGAAGCTCACATATTGGTATTCTAAGATCACCGAAAGGGAGATAGGGGAACAAAATGATGAGCATTAAGAAAAAGACATTAAGAATACCGATGAACGAGAGATTATACGGAAGAAGAGGATGCAAGGTTATTGCCGAAAAGCTTCTCGAATCCGGAAGAATCGACGGTATGACCGAAAGTCAGCTTTCGTGCGAAATCTTCGCACACGCATATGTCTTCTACAATTTCAGATTTGTTCCGGGGAAGCTCAGCGAAACAGATCTTTTCAAGAAGATCTTAAGAAGCGCTTCGGACGGAGTGGATCTTGAAGACGGCGGCGACAGCCTGATCCGCAGGATTGCATACAGAATGATCTGGTTAATGCCGGCATTTCCTATCAACTGATTTTTTTTAAAGGAGAACTTAAGATGACTGAAAATGTAATGAGAAAAGTAGAACTGTTTGCTTCCAATAAGAATCTGATCCATAAGAAATTCGTATGGGATTATCATCTTATGAGCGTACTTTCCGGAATGGTATATACCATGGAAAATAAGGAAGCCGATATTGATGCAATGAAGAACAGCCTTAAGGTTCTCAAGAAGAATACCGGAGTATTTTCTCCCTTCAGAAGCGGCGACAGACTCTTCATCGTAAGCAAGATGGCTCTTTCCGCAGATCCCGAGAAGTATATCAAAGATGTGGTTTCCGTTTATGGTAAGATTAAGAAAGGCCGCATCATGTCTGATTCTTTCATGGTCGTTGCTGCAGCCAATATCGTAGATGCAGGCCGTCAGAACGATGCGGATGAGATAGTAGATAAATTCAATAAGATCCTGAAAACAATGAAGAAGGATCATCCCGTACTTACCGGAAGAGATGATATGCCTCTTGCAATCAGCCTTGCAATGACTGACAGAAGTGTAGAGGATATCGCTGCAGAGCTTGAAGAAAACTACAAGATCTTAAAGACCCGCTTCAAGGGCAATTCCGATTCTGTACAGGGACTTGCAGAGGTTCTTACTCTTCAGGAAGGAACTCCCGCAGAGAAGGCAGGCAAGGTTATTGAGATCTATGATACTTTCAAGGCAAATCACAGAAAATACAGCAGAGAGTACGGACTTGCTTCTCTCGGTGCTCTTATCGGAAGCGACAAAGATTCCGAAACTCTCGTAAAGGAAATCTGTGAAACCGAAAGATATCTTGCAAGTCAGAAGGGTATGGGAATGTCCATTATGGGCAAATCCGACAGACTGATGTTTGCGGCTCTTATCGTAGCTGATTGCGAAGGATATGCAGGCAAAGGAATCAAGGATCCCATCATTGTAGAGACTCTTCAGACCATCATCGCGATGGAAGTAATGCTTGTTGTTGTAGCAACGAGTGCCGCAACAAGCTCTTCCCACTAATAAGTAATTAATTGCAGGCCTGCCGTTAAATACGGCAGGCCGGTATTTGGAGGAATAAATGTCAGTTATCCTGGAAGTTCAGAACGCAGAGAAATATTACGGAAACAAAGGAAACATCTCACCTGCATTAAATGACTTAAGCTTTTCCGTAAGCGAAGGAGAATTTGTAGGTATCATGGGGGCCAGCGGAAGCGGTAAGACAACGCTTCTTAATTGCATTTCCACTATAGATACACTTTCTGCCGGAAGAGTTCTTATAAAAGATAAAAACATCGCAACTCTTAAGGGTAAAGATCTGGACAGATTCCGCGCCGAGTGTCTCGGTTTTATTTTCCAGGATTTCAATCTCCTCGATACCATGACCGCACGTGAAAATATAGCTCTTGCTCTTTCCGTAAGAGGAGAGGAACTTTCTAAGATCGATGTGAAGATAGAAGATATCGCGAAGCTTCTCGGTATTTCTGAAATTCTTGATAAATTTCCCTATGAGATGAGCGGCGGACAAAAGCAGCGAGTTGCTGCGGCCAGAGCCGTTGTTACCGATCCGGAGCTTGTTCTTGCGGACGAGCCCACCGGCGCACTGGATTCCAAATCATCAAAAGCTCTTATGGAAAGCCTGGGTAAATTAAACACCGAGAGACATTCCACCATCCTCATGGTTACCCACGATACATTTTCCGCAAGCTATGCCGGACGTATTCTTTTTATCAAGGACGGTAAGATCTTTACTGAGATCGTCAAAGATGAAAATGAGACCAGAAAGGATTTCTTCAGAAGGATAGTTGATGTGACTACGGTTCTCGGAGGTGAACTTGATGAGATCGTTTGATATAGCGCTCAAAAATATCAAAAAAAGCCGCAGCGACTATTCCATATATTTCTTCACTCTGATACTTGGCGTGACAATCTTCTACATGTTCAACGCCGTTGGAACTCAGGGTATCATGAAGAAAGCCATGTGTTCTTCCAACACTGCGGTTGATAATTTTGTAACCGTCATCGGAATGGTATCGGTTGCGGTTGTAATCATATTCGGACTGCTCATAATATACGCCAACAATTTCCTGATCAAGAGACGTAAAAAAGAATTCGGAATTTACATGCTCCTTGGAATGAATTCTTCAAAGGTTGCAAGGATTCTTTTGTACGAAACCTGTATAGTGGGATTCTTCTCTCTTGTTATCGGAATACTTCTGGGCATGGTGGCATCACAGTGCCTGTCGGTTATTGTGGCCAAGATGTTTATGATGGATCTGTCCGATTTTAAATTCGACATATCGGTTCAGGCTCTTGAAAAAACTCTTCTTTGTTTTATCGGAATTTATATAGTAGTATTCCTCCTCAACAAAAGATCCGTTAAGAAGAATAAACTTATAGATCTTCTTACCGCATCGAAAAAGAGTGAGAAGGAAGTGCTCAAAAATTCATCCGCTTCTCTGGCTCTGTTTGCGATTTCAATCGTCGGTCTTGTGTATGCCTGGATCCGTGTGGGATTTGACGGCGAAAACCTTACCATTAAAGCTTTTCTCATATGTGTTGTCATGGGATTTGTATGCACATTTTTGTTCTTCCGCTCGGCCGGCGGATTCTTACAGAAGGCAGGTTCCTCATGCAGAAAGTTTTATACGAAGGGACTTAATGCTTTCGTGGTAAGACAGTTCACCGCAGGAGTCAACACTTCATCAATTTCAATGGCGGTCATATCACTGCTCTTATTCCTTGCACTTTTGTTTTTCTCCACCGGGTTTTCCATCAGGAATTATTTCAATGCAAGACTCGGTAATCATACTCCCGTGGATATAACTATGGATCTGTTCTCATTGGAGCCGGACAGCTTTTTTGAAGAGCATGATATTCCCATGGATGAGTGGTCGTCCGATCATCTGATGATTCCGATTTATAAGGAAGAAGAGGTGACGTTGAGGACTCTTCTGGGAAATCATATTGAGGAAGCTTCCGAAACATTCAGAATGGCAGAATGGGATTCCATGGTTGGAGTAATGAGTCTGTCCGAATATAACCTCATAGAGGATATGTATGGCCGTGACAGAATTGAAATGAATGATGATCAGTATGCATTCATTCTGGATTTCGATTTGATGGGCGAAATAGTAAACGGTGCCCTCAGGGACGGTAATAAATTGAAAGTATCCGGCGCAGAACTATCTCCCGCATACGATCATGTCATTCCCGAATGTGTGCTTATGTCTGGAATGGAGGCAAACCTGGGAATAGTTATTTTGCCGGACAGAGTGCTTGCTTCACCTGAATGCGGACTTGAGCAGGTCAGTAGTTTCATAGCAGCCAATTACGCAAGCGAAGAAGCCGGAGCAAGTGCGGAATCCGTATTGAGCGAGCTTGAGGATGATGTTTTCTACACCACCAAAAACGAGATCAGATCAAGCAGCATCGGCATGACGGTTATAATCGTGTTTGTTGTTCTGTATCTCGGTATCGTATTCGTAATATCGAGCGCAGCCATCATCGGACTTAAGATGCTTTCCGATTCCATAGACTCAGCTTCGCATTTTACGATCCTCAAAAATATCGGAGCAAGCACACATGACAGGAAAAAAGCATTGTTTACAAGAGTGTTTTCTTTCTTCATGTTCCCTCTTGCACTTGCAATCATCGATACGTTTTTCGGAGTAAGATTTGTCAAAGGATTCATGAATGCCATCGGCATGATCAACATGGCACAGGGCATCGCACTTTCTCTGTTCATAATGGTGCTTATATATGGCGGTTATTTCTTGACAACATACGAGGGATGTAGAAAAATAGTCGGTATATAAATTGATGGAGAAGCTCTTATGTACCGTATCGGAATATTGGAAGATGATCTTAAGATCGGTTCCGAATTAAAACTTTTTCTTGAAAAAAACGGATATGAAGCGGAGTTTATAACTCCCGACAGATATGCCGGAATAAGTGAAGATAAGATGACAGATCTGCTTCTTGAAGCGGATCTGTCACTTTTGCTGCTTGATATATCTCTTCCCGGATTTGACGGGATAAGAATATGCAAAGCTTTCAGGGATCATACCGGAGTTCCCGTTATTATGATCACCAGCGATAACAGCGAGCTTACGGAACTCATGAGCATTCAAAGCGGTGCCGATGATTTTGTGCCAAAGCCCTTTAACACCAGGATACTTCTGGCCAGGATAGAGAGCGTGCTCAGAAGAGTGTATTCCGCTGCTGCCGCATCATCCGATGTAAAAGAAGTCAGGCTGTCGGGCGGCGGAGTTTTTAAGATCGATCTGTCAAAAGGAAAGATCTCATCCGATGGATTTGAAGAAACCGAGCTTACCAAGAATGAACTGCATATTCTGAGACTTCTGGTCTCCGAGCAGGGCAAGATCGTTTCCAGAGATAAGATAATGGAAGAGCTTTGGGACAACGAAGCATTCGTGGACGACAATACTCTCACCGTTAACATGACCAGACTTAAGGGCAAGCTTGAACAGATCGGCATAAGAGATGCGATAACGACCAAAAGAGGAATGGGGTATTTGCTCAATTGAACTTTCCGAGATATTTAAAAGAACATGCATATCATATTCTGGCATGTACATTCCTGATAATCACCACGGATGTATTTCTGATGACCATAGGAGGAAGTGCTCCTCTTATGATATATGTTGCAGCTGCATGTGCATTTTGCTGTACGGTATGTCTGTATATCGATTACAGGAAACTCAAAAATTTATTCGATGATGTTCAGAAAAGGACCGATGCCCTTGATAAGAAATATCTGGTGTCGGAAGTTATGGACAAACCCGAATCTCAGGAAAGTGAAATGCTTCTATCTGTTTTGAAAAAAGCGGAAGTGTCCATGAGCGATAATGTTGCCAATTACCGCAGAGGTTCCGAGGAATACAGGGATTACATTGAAACCTGGGTTCATGAAGTAAAGATACCCATATCCGCATCCAAGATGATAATAGAAAATCACGGGGATGCTGCGGTCGGCGAAAGCGGCATATCCGATGAGATCGAACGCATCGAAGGATATGTGGAGCAGGCGCTATTCTATGCAAGAAGCTCTTATGTGGAGAAAGACTTTTTTATCAAAGAAACAGATCTTGAAGAGATAATAAAGGGCGTGATCTCCAAGAGAAAAAAGACCCTTATACCCATGCGTGCATCCATAAATATCGGTGACCTTACGCAAGGCAAGAAGGTCTTAAGTGACGGAAAGTGGCTTTCGTTTATAATCGGTCAGATCGTAGATAACAGCATCAAGTATGCATCACCGGACAGGAATCTGAAGTTATCTTTTTATACCACGGAAGAAAACGGACGCACGGTGCTTAATCTGGAAGATAACGGGACAGGGATGAAATCTTCCGAGATACCCAGAGCTTTCGAAAAAGGTTTTACCGGAAGTAACGGAAGAACGGGAAGAGCATCCACGGGTATAGGACTGTATCTGTGCAGGAAGCTTTGTTTAAGACTCGAACATGAAATATCGATAGAGTCCAAAGAGGGCGAAGGAACCATAGTGAAGATTATGATTTAAACATAAGAAATGGGGCGGATTATTATCCGCCCCATGGTTTTTAAAAAGGAATATATCTTTTCAGTCTTGATGTCAGAGTAAGAGCAAGTGCGATCTTGATGATATCGGGAATTATGAAAGGAAATACGCACAGTGAAAGGGCTGAAAGAAATCCGATGGGCTCTTTTGTATTGGTATAAACAACCATGAACCATGCGGTTCCGAATGCGTAGCAGACTATAAGCCCCAAGACCATTGAGATCCCGAGAGGGATCATTTTTTTTGCTTTTTCCTTCAGCAGGATCTCGAACAGTACGAATATCAGCATAGATAAAACAAAACCTAAGATGTATCCGCCGGTTAATCCCACAAGAATGGTAGGCCCGCCTTTGAATCCCGCAAATACCGGAAGTCCGACTGCACCCAGAAGAATGTATACGAGGACGGATACGGTACCGCGCTTTCCGCCAAGAAGTCCTGCGGTTAAGAATACCGCAAATGTCTGAAGCGTAAAGGGAACGGGGCCGGGAATCTGTATCTGGGAACAGACTGCAATGAGAGCCGCAAATAATCCTATGAATACAATCTGAGTAAGTCTTGAATTTTTCATTTTAAAACCGCCTTTTAATTGTTAACCGAAACGATGATGATGTTAACATTAGAAAAGGCAATTGTCAACTACTTTAGGAAAAATGTTAACAATTTATTTTTCCGTGACGGGATATTTGTCTGAAATGCAGTAGCTGTGCGGCTTTGAGAGGTTCGGATATCATTTGATCCCGGCGGAAACGTTCGTTATAAAAAGCGTTTCGAATTGTGTATATTAAGGGTATATGCCACAAAATATTGTAAATTATGCGAAATTTTATAAATTGTTTGATAATTTTAGCGAAAACTATTCAATTTTTCAGATTATAGTGTTATAGTACTTACTATAGAAACACGGAACGTCCGATGGGCACTAGCAGAAAACGTATTCTCATAGATGCCGCTAATTTACTGAAACAGGGCGTTCAAAGTACTGAAGCGGGAGGCTCTAAACATGGTAAAAAAAGAAATGATAGCCATGCTTCTGGCTGGCGGACAGGGTTCAAGACTCGGAGTCCTTACTTCCAAAGTCGCTAAGCCCGCCGTATCATTCGGAGGAAAATACAGAATAATCGATTTCCCTTTATCTAACTGTATCAACTCCGGCGTTGATACAGTAGGCGTTCTTACCCAGTATCAGCCCCTCAGGCTAAACTCCCATATCGGAATCGGTATTCCCTGGGATCTGGACAGAAACATCGGTGGTGTCAGCGTACTTCCTCCCTATGAAAGTGTTCAGGGAAGTGAATGGTATTCGGGTACCGCAAATGCGATCTACCAGAATATGGAATATATAGAGAACTACAATCCCGACTATGTCCTCATACTTTCCGGTGACCATATCTATAAGATGGATTACGAAGTTATGCTGGATTTCCACAAGGCAAAGGGTGCGGATCTTACCATCGCCGTTATGCCCGTTCCTCTCGAGGAAGCAAGCAGATTCGGAATCATGATAACCGATGAGGACAAGAGGATCATCGACTTTGAAGAAAAGCCCAAGAAGCCCCGTTCGAATCTGGCATCCATGGGTATCTATATTTTCAATTGGGAGACTCTTCGCCAGGGACTGATCTCACTCAAAGATCAGCCCGGTCTTGATTTCGGTAAGCACATCATCCCTTATTGCAGGGATAAAGGTGCCGGATTATATGCATATGAATTCAATTCATACTGGAAGGATGTAGGAACTCTTCATTCCTACTGGCAGGCCAATATGGAGCTCATCGATATAGTTCCCGAGTTCAATCTTTATGAAGAGTATTGGAAGATTTATACCAAGAGCGACATTCAGCCTCCCCAGTATTTCGGCCCCGAATCCGAAGTGTCCAAATGCATCATCGGCGTCGGAAGTGAGATCTACGGTAAGGTCTACAATTCCGTTATCGGCTGCGGAGTAAAGATCGGCAAGAACACGGTGGTCAGGGATTCGATAATCATGAACGAGACCGTTATAGGTGAAGGCTGTGACATAACAAAAGCCATTATCGCGGAACGCGTAAAAGTCGGAAACAATATCGTGATGGGATTCGGAGATGAAGTTCCCAACGATACAGCACCTCAGATCTATACCGACGGACTTGTGACCGTGGGTGAGAAGAGTGTTATTCCCGATGGAGTGAGAATAGGCAAGAACTCCGTTGTATACGGAATAACCACTAACGAAGATTATGAGGATGGTTATCTCGGATGCGGAAAGACCCTTATCACTGCTGAGGAGTAAGGAGTAGGATATGAGAGCGATCGGAATTATACTTGCCGGCGGAAACAATCACAGAATGGCCGAGCTTTCGCAAAAGAGAGCGGTATGCGCTATGCCTATTGCGGGCAGTTATCGCAGCATAGATTTCACTCTCAGTAACATGTCCAATTCACATGTTCAGAAGGTTGCGGTATTTACCCAGTACAACGCCGGAAGTCTTAACAGACATATGAATTCATCCAAGTGGTGGGACTTCGGACGTAAGCAGGGCGGTCTCTTTGTTCTCACACCCGCAATGACATGCGACAACAGCAGCTGGTACAGAGGAACAGCAGATGCCATCTATCAGAATCTGGGATTCCTGAAAGAAAGCCATGAACCTTACGTTATAATCGCTCCCGGCGATTGCGTTTATAAGATGGATTTCAATACTCTTCTTGAGTATCACGTGGATAAGAAAGCCGATATCACCGTAGTCTGCAAGGATCTTCCCGAAGGCTATGACATGTCCAGATACGGCACCATAATGATGAACGAGGATATGAGAGTTGTGGGATTTGAGGAGAAACCTCTTCAGCCCAAGACCAGGACCATATCCTGCGGAATCTATATAATCCGCAGAAGACTGCTTATCGATGTTATCGAGAAGTGTGCGGAAGAAGACAGATATGATCTCGTACGCGATGTCATTATCAGATACCGCGATGTAAAGAGGATCTTCGGATACAAGATCACCTCTTATTGGAAAAACATAGCATCCGTCGAGGATTACTTCGATGCGAATATGGATTTCCTCAAACCCGAGATAAGGGATTACTATTTCAATCAGTATCCCAACATTTATTCTAAGGTTGATGACCTTCCTCCCGCAAAATACAACCCGGGTGCAAGTCTCAGGAACTCACTTGTATCAAGCGGATGCATTGTAAACGGAAGCGTAGAGAACTCGATACTCTTCAAATCGAGCTACATCGGAAACAATACCGTGATCCGAAATTCCATCATCCTCAACGATGTCTATATTGGTGACAATGCCGTCATAGAAAACTGCATCGTTGAAAGTCACAGTACCATAAACGGCGGAGAAGTCCACAGAGGCGAGGGGGGACGGATCAAAGTCGTGGTGGAACAAAGAGAACGGTTTGTTATGTAACATTCAGGGGAAGAATAACGCTGGATGAGGGGGAAGAAAAAGTCTTTGGCAGGGCGTAAAGCCACTGCCAAAGGCTTTTTTTATGGGTAAAAATACTCTATAATAGAAAACCCGATGTAATGGCGGGATAAACTCTAATAATACGGAGATTTGATATATGAAGATGATAGTCGGACTCGGAAATCCGGGTAAAGATTATGAACATACGAGACACAATGTTGGATTTGATGTTATCACGCAGCTTGCCAAGGATCTTGATATAGGCGCCGGTGCATGGAAGGCCGAGCACAGGGCACACACCGCAAGAGCCATGATAGGTACGGAGAAGGTAATACTGGTAAAGCCCCAGACCTATATGAACCTGTCGGGAGAAGCGGTACGTGCACTCAATGATTATTACAAACTTGAAGGTGTAAGCGACCTTATCGTTATATCCGATGATGTTGCTCTTCCCACGGGACACATTAGGATCCGCGTAAAAGGAAGTGCCGGCGGACATAACGGACTTAAGAACATCATTCAGCACATGGGCAGCGAAGCCTTTACAAGAGTAAGAGTCGGAGTCGGAGAATCCGCAGGTGATATGGTGAACCATGTCCTTGGAAGATTTAACGGCGAGGATGCCAAGAAGATGGATGAAGCCATCGCAAAGGCCGCGGATGCTGTGAAGTGTCTTGTGACCGACGGCCCCGAACTTGCAATGACCAGATTTAATACGAAAAAAGATGAAGCTTAACAATGCATTGCTGGAGCCTATTCAGGGGCTTGCAGATATCGACAATATCAAAACGATCATTTCGGGAAAAAGCGTAAGACTTCCGGGGGGTACCGTATCCATCGCAGGCTGCGGAGATTCTCAGAAACTCCACCTGACGGCCGGTATCTCAGGGGATGTTAAATGCCGTATCATCCTGACATATGATGACCTAAGAGCAAGGGCTGTAGCGGACGAATTCAGGCTCTATGATGAGAATACCTATTATTTCCCCGCTAAGGACCTTATTTTTTTCCAGTCGGATATAAACAGTAACGATCTGATAAGGGACAGGATCAGAACTTACAGAGGCCTTCTGGAAAAAGAAGAACTTACCGTGGTCACCACCTTCGCCGCATTGATGACAAGACAGATTCCTGTCAATAACGACATGGCTGTCATAAAACTTAAAGTGGGCGGAACAGTTGATTCTTCAAAGCTTGCAAAGAAACTCACTTTCCTCGGATATGAAAGAAGCGCCCAGGCTCAGAGCCCGGGACAGTTTGCAATCCGCGGAGACATCATAGATATCTACGATCTTACGGAAGATAACCCCTACCGTATCGAGGTATGGGGTGATGATATCGAATCCATCAGGACATTCGATCCCTATTCCCAGAGATCCATTGAACAGCTGCAGGACATAAGTATCTATCCCGCATCCGAGATGCTGATGGATGACGAAAGACTTAATGCCGGACTGGACCGCATTATGAAGGATGCGGAAAGCAGAAGCGCCAAACTGAAGAAGGAATTCAGAACCGAAGAAGGCGCCAGGGTTTTGGCGGATGCAAACAGACTTAAGGAAGATCTGACGGAGATCGGAAGAAAGCTCAACCTGGAAAGTTATCTTCTGTATTTTTACCCGGAGGAGACGCTTTCTTTTCCCGCATGGATAAGATCTCTTTTCGGAGACGGTGTAAGGTACTTTGCGGATGAACCCGTGAGATGTATCGGACAGGGCAAAGCTATTGAGATGGAGTTCAGGGAAAGTGTATCTTCCAGACTTGAGAAGGGATACGCACTTCCGGGCCAGGCAGATCTCATATTCGGAACCGGTCTGATATTGGAAGAGATGGAAAGCGCGGGACTTGTGGGACTTTCCGTATTCGATTCCACAAAGGAAGGCTTTTCGCCTGCCTACAAATATGACATCGGGGGCAGAAATGTCCAGTCCTATAACGGAAATGCGGAGCTTCTCGAAAAAGATCTTCTTTCCTTCAGGAAAAGAGGATACAGGGTCGTTATCTTCTCACAGTCAAGAACCAGAGCGGACCGCATGCGTCAGGAACTTGAGAAGGACGGAATACCCTGCGCATATACGGAGAACCTCGGAGAAACTCTTCCCGAGGGCAGCATTACCATCATGCACGGATATGTGGAGCGAGGATTCGAATATCCCATGCTGGGATTTGCGGTGATCGCCGAGAATGATATCTTCGGCGGACGTATCCGTAAGAAAAAGAAGAAAAGATCATCCACATATACAGGAAGCAGGATCGCGGCACTTGAAGATCTGCATCCCGGAGATTATGTGGTTCACGAGACATACGGACTGGGTGTTTATAAGGGGATTGAGAAGATCTCATCCGGAGATTCGGTCAAGGATTACATCAAGCTCGAATATTCCGGCGGCGGAGTTTTGTACGTACTTGCCACGGAACTTGATATGGTTCAGAAGTATGCGTCCGCGGACATAGATAAAAAGCCCAAGATCAACAGGCTGGGAACCAAGGAATGGGAGAAGACCAAGACCAGGGCAAGAGAGTCTGCCGAGGGTATTGCCAGAGACCTTGTGGAACTCTATGCAAAGCGACAGGCAACTCCCGGATTTATCTACGGTCCCGATACCGTATGGCAGAGAGAATTCGAAGAGACATTTCCTTTTGAAGAGACGGAAGATCAGCTTGATGCCATCAGGGATACCAAAGCCGACATGGAAAGCGGCAAGGTAATGGACAGACTGATCTGCGGCGATGTAGGTTTCGGAAAAACAGAGATTGCGATCCGTGCGGCATTCAAGGCGGTTCAGGAGGGAAAGCAGGTTGCGTGCCTTGTTCCCACCACAATCCTTGCGCAGCAGCACTATGCAACCTTTACCCAGAGAATGAAGGATTTCCCCGTTGGCATCGGTCTCCTTTCCAGATTCAGATCTACCAAGGAAATCAAGAAGACTCTGGACGACCTCAGAAAAGGGCTTGTAGATATTGTCATAGGAACCCACAGGCTTCTGTCCAACGATGTAAGCTTCAAGGACCTCGGACTCCTTATTATCGACGAGGAGCAGAGATTCGGAGTTGCTCATAAAGAGAAGATCAAAAAGCTCCGTGAGAATGTGGATGTACTTACACTTTCCGCAACACCTATTCCCAGAACTCTGGAGATGAGCCTTGCGGGAATCAGGGACATGAGCCTTCTTGAAGAGCCTCCCACGGACAGACAGCCCATACAGACCTTTGTATGCGAATATAACGAAGAGATGGTAAGGGAAGCCATAAGCAGAGAGCTTGCAAGAGGCGGACAGGTTTATTATCTCTATAACAATGTAAGAACAATTCCCGAGCATACGGACGCACTTCGCGAAATGCTTCCGAATGCCAGAATAGAGTTCGCCCACGGTCAGATGAAGGAAAAAGAACTGGAAGATGTCATGTACGATTTTGTAAACGGTGACATCGATGTTCTGGTAAGTACCACCATCATAGAGACCGGAATGGATATACCCAATGTAAATACTCTGATCATCTATGATGCGGATAATTTCGGACTTTCACAGCTCTATCAGTTAAGAGGCCGTGTCGGAAGATCCTCCAGAGTTGCTTTTGCATTCCTTATGTACAGGAAGAATAAGATACTGTCAGAGATCGCAGAGAAGAGACTTGGTGCCGTAAGAGAGTTCACGGATCTGGGAAGCGGATACAGGATCGCACTGAGAGACCTGGAGATAAGAGGCGCAGGAAATCTTCTGGGAAAGACTCAGCACGGACATATGGAAGCCGTCGGATACGACCTATACTGCAAGATGCTTGGCGAAGCTGTCGGAAGACTTAAGGGAGAGGAAGTATACGATGATTTCTCCACCGTCATCAATCTGGACATCGATGCCTATATCCCTCAGGAGTATATCTTTAACGAAGAGCAGAAGCTGGATATGTACAAGAGGATTGCATCCGTGGAGACACAGGCAGACCTTGGTGACATGAAAGACGAGCTTCTGGACAGATTCGGAAAGATACCGCTCTCTGCTGAAAATCTTCTGAGAGTGGCGTATATGAGAAGGCTTGGCCACAATATTTACATGACTGAGATCAAGGGCGGAAAGGGCGAGATCACGTTTTCTTTTAAGGCGGATGCGAAAGTGGATCCCAATAAGATTCCGGAGATCCTGGCAAAGCATAAGAGACATCTGAGCTTCTCCGCAAACGGAAGGGTGCCCACCTTTACATATCTCTATACGCCCGAAACTCTTGTGGAAAAAGAAGAACAGAATCTCATGGCCCTTACGGAGATGCTCCTCGACGATATGCAGGTCATGAAGATTGAACAGTGAGGCACAGAATTCCCGAATTTGTCATTAGCCTAAATTGAATGATTTTCGGGAATTTGATATAATGTGTGTTATCAAATTTAAAAACCTTTATGTGTTGAAAGGGGGTTCTATGAAAATTATAAGAAATCTTGTAATTGCCATGGCTTCGGCACTGATGGTCATCGGCGTATCAGCGCTCAAAGTACAGGCAGCACCCGTCAAGATGGCGGATGGAACCATGTTTGACGCAGCTTATTATGCATCGGCTTATCCTGACGTTGCTGCAGTATTCGGAACTAATCCCGATCTGCTCTACATGCATTATCAGCTTTGCGGAAAAGCAGAAGGAAGACTTGCGGTAGCTCCTTCATCCGCAGCTCCCGCACTTGCAACCGGAACCACTTCATCAGCTGATTTCGATGCTGCATATTATGCTAAGAAATATCCCGATGTTGCACAGATTCTCGGATATGATCCCGCAGTTCTTAAGCTTCACTACGATCTCTACGGCAAGGCAGAGGGAAGATTCCCCAATGCTGCAGCTGAGAACGCAGCAGGCGCAGCTTCCGTTACCGCACCTGTAGCTCCTTCAGCAGCAACTCCTACCACCGGAGTTACCATTTCAAGCCTCGGATCAAGATATGCTGCAGTTTCCGCAGATATGATGCTCAACGGATCAGGTACCGGATATCACGCTAAGATCTCCCTCATGAACGGAATCGGAAGCGCAGTTTCGTTCGGTATTCAGTATGACCTCTTCGGAGCTAAGCCTTACAACGGAAAGACCGTTTACATCTGCGAGAACGTAGTTAATAACCTTCCCGGCGGACAGGTTTATACCAGACACGGATTTGCAAATCTCGGCGTTCCTACCAACATCATGATCGTTCTCGATACTCAGACCGGAATGATCGACCTGTATGTAAACGGAACACTTGTAGGTCAGGTTGCAAATACCAACCTTCTCCAGGGACAACTCAGTGCTTGCGTTGAAGGCGCAGCAAGAATCGACGGAGATACCGTTATCGCTAACTTCTCCAACGTAAGATTCAAGAAGCCCGGAACCACCAATACCACCGGAGACAGAGTATTCTTCTGGCAGACTCAGAACACCAACGCAGGTATCGCTACTTCCTATTCAGGATCTGCACCCGGCGGATATTGCACCTCCAGTAACATCACCGTACAGGGAACCATCGTAGGCCTCGGCATATTCGACTGGGACAGCGCGTACGCGAATGTTTCGGGAATGGGTGTCTATGCACTATGGCTATAAGCCACTTGTAAATCTATATTGATATCAAAAACTCTGTACCGATGAGCTTAATCGGTACAGAGTTTTTTTGTTGGCTGAAATGCACAAAATCCGGAAACTAAATTTAGCAAATGGTCTTCTTGTACGTGAGGAGCCCTTATTCTATAATGGAAACGTAAAAACTAGAAATCGTTTCCACACATCAAAAAGATCTATCCCGGGTTCGGCGTTTCATTAAGTAACTGTTCAGTTCTCTTTCTTATCGGAAAGGCAGGTAATTATGCAGGATTTCGCAAAACTCAGAAAAACCATATTGGAAGGCTGTATTGAAGTCTACGGTGAAAAGGGCATTAAATTCACGATGGACGATCTGGCCAAGCACCTCGGCATGAGCAAGAAGACCATTTACACGGTCTACCGCGAAAAGAAAACACTGTTCATGGCCATGGTTGATTATGTCTTTGATTCCATCAAGGAAAGTGAGAGAGCGGTTGTGGAAGATTCCGACCTGTCCACGGTGGAGAAGATCAGAAAGATTCTCGGTGTTCTTCCCGACAGTTATAAGAATGTGGATCTGAACCAGCTCTACATACTTCGTGAGAAATATCCGGATATTTACGTAAAAGTAGAAGAAAGACTTGAGACCGGATGGGATCTTACAATTTCCCTTATCGAAAAGGGCATAAAAGAAGGCGTGATAAGACCCGTAAACATAGCGCTTGTAAAGATGATGTTTGAAGCTTCTCTTGAGCAGTTCTTCTCAAGGGATATCCTGATCAGAAACGAGATCGGATATGTGGATGCACTTAATGAGGTAGTAGATATTATCGTCGATGGAATCAGCGTGAGATAACGGAGGCAGACATGAAGGAAAGATTTTATTTAAGTGAGAATTGGAAATATACCTCGTCCTATGAAGACAGAATGCTTTTTCCCGAGTATGACGATTCGACTTTTGAGACCATAAGAATTCCTCATACCGTTAAGGAAACCCCCTTCAATTATTTCGATGAATCCGAATACCAGATGCTGTCTCTTTACAGAAAGCATATCGATGTTCCTGCGGAATGGGAAGGCAGATGCATAAAGCTTACCTTCGATGGTGCGGCTCACTATGCTGATGTTTACGTAAACGGAGACAGAGCCGGAAGGCATTATTGCGGATATACCGCATTTACCATAGACATTTCTTCTCTTCTCAAATATGGATGTGAAAACCTGATATCCGTCAAACTCGACAGCAGGGAAGATCTGGATCAGCCTCCTTTCGGACATGTAATCGACTACATGACCTACGGCGGTCTGTACAGAAACGTATATCTGGATGTATACGATGCGCCTCATATGGAGGGACTTTTCATTTACTCCGACATAAATGACACAGGTGTCAAACTTATCACAACCGCTTATGCGGAAGGAAGCCTTGAGGGCGGGGCATCAGTAAAAGAGTTCATCAAAAAACACGAAAGCAGTGATGCGGAAAGAGAGATCGCATCAGCAGATCTGTCCGAAGGATCTTCCGCTATCTCTTTGGAATGCGATCCCGGTGAAGTTGAAAAGTGGTATCCCGAGGCTCCCGTTCTCTACGATATCAAGGTTCAGCTCCTGGATAAATCCGGCAAGGTACTTGATGAGCAGGTTGTTACCACCGGTATAAGAAGCGCGGTATGGAAGACAGACGGCTTCTATCTGAACGGTGAGAAATATCTTATCAGAGGACTTAACCGTCATCAGTGTTATGCATATGTGGGATATGCAATGCCCGACTCCGTTCAGAGGGAAGATGCAAGAATCCTTAAGGACGAGCTTGGTGTTAATGCCGTAAGAACTTCACATTATCCCCAGTCTCATGCATTTATATCCGAATGTGACAAAATAGGACTTCTGGTATTTACCGAGATGCCCGGATGGCAGCACATCGGAGGAGAGGCCTGGAAGAAGCAGGCTGTTGAAAACACTAAGGATATGGTACTTCAGTACAGAAATCATCCTTCCATAATCCTCTGGGGCGTAAGAATAAATGAATCCCCGGACGATCATGATTTTTATGTGGAGACAAACGCCTGTGCAAGAAGCCTTGATCCTTCAAGACAGACCGGCGGAGTAAGATGCTTCAAGAAGAGTGAGCTCCTTGAAGATGTATATACCTTCAATGATTTCTCACACACCGGCGGAAAGACCGGTGGATGTAATCCCAAGAAGGCGGTAACTTCTGATGTTAATAAACCTTATCTGGTTACCGAGTATGGCGGACATATCTTCCCCACCAAGGCTTTCGATGATGAGGAGCACAGAAGAGAGCACGCTCTGAGACATGCAAACGTCCTGGATGCTGTTGCGGGAGAAGGCGATATCGCGGGATCTTTTGCATGGTGCATGTTCGATTACAACACTCACAAAGATTTCGGAAGCGGTGACCGTATCTGCTATCACGGTGTTACCGATATGTTCAGAAATCCCAAACTTGCGGCTTATGTTTATGCATCCCTTGGAGCACACGAACCTGTTCTCGAGGTTTCATCATCCATGGATATCGGAGAACATCCCGAGAGCAGGATCGGAGAATCCTGGATATATACCAATGCCGACAGCGTGAAGATGTATAAGAACGACATTCTTCTCAAAGAATACTTCCCTTCCGATTCACCTTATAAATATCTCTCACACGGTCCCATCCTTATTGACGATTATGTGGGAGATGCCATCAGAAAGGGAGAAGATTTCACCCCTGCTCAGGCAGAGGATGTAAAATTCCTTCTCAATCAATACGCGCTTTACGGAATGGAAGATCTCAGTCCCAAGGCAAAAGCCATTGCGGCTAAGTGCCTTACCGTATACAGAATGACCATGGAGCAGGCAAATCAGCTCTACGGCAAATATGTTGGTAACTGGGGCGGTGATGCCATCACCTACAGATTTGACGCTATCAAAGACGGCGAAGTGGTGAAGAGCGTTACCAAAGAAGTTGTAAGAGAGATCAGACTTGCCGCTCATTGTTACAGGACAGAGCTTGTGGAGAATGAAACTTACGATGTTGCTGCCATCAGGATCGTTGCGGAAGACCAGAACGGAAATCATATTCCTTATTTCCAGGAACCTGTTCTTCTCAAGGTAGACGGTCCCGCACAGCTCATCGGACCTTCCGCAATCTCACTCAAGGGCGGAACCGGCGGAACCTATATCAAGACCGTCGGAGAAGAAGGGGAAGCAGTGCTTCATATAGTTAATATGCAGGCCGGGGAGATCAAGATCAGTTTCAATATCAAGGTGAACAGAGCACCTCAGATTTGATCAAAGGAGGCATTATGAATAACAGGGGACTTTCATTCGGTGAAAAAGCCGCATATGGAATTGGGGCAGTCGGTAAAGACATGGTCTACATGCTTTCCGCAAGCTATGTATTGTATTATTTTCAGGATCTTTTGGGAGTAAACTCCGTTGCGATGGGAATTATACTTCTCGTTGCAAGAGTGTTTGATGCATTCAACGATCCCATCATGGGCGTTGTCGTTGCAAAGACTCATACAAGATGGGGAAGATTCCGTCCCTGGCTTATGATCGGAACGATAACCAATGCGGTCGTGCTCTTTGCAATGTTTGCATG
The DNA here is from genome assembly GCA_017940415.1 of Lachnospiraceae bacterium. Taxonomy (GTDB): domain Bacteria; phylum Bacillota; class Clostridia; order Lachnospirales; family Lachnospiraceae; genus AC2028. Next base: position 61,291 of record JAGAYR010000042.1, on the reverse strand, counting down.
CCCTCCGAGCCTTGATGCAAAGGGACTTGTGGCATACGCAGCCATCACATATATCCTATGGGGTGTCACATATACCATGATGGATATTCCCTACTGGTCAATGATCCCTGCTTTTACCAAGGGTGGAAAAGAAAGAGAAGGACTCACCACACTTGCAAGAAGCTGCGCGGGTGTAGGAAGTGCGCTTGTAACAATCTTTACCGTAAAGATGGTGCAGACTCTCGGTAACGCCTTCGCGGGAAGCGGAACAAGCGATACCGTAAGAGAAATCCTGGGCTTTAAATACTTCACTCTTATCATTGCGATACTGTTTGTTGTATTCATAACCATTACCTGTGTGACCGTTAAGGAACAGAGCCTTGTTGACATGAAGACCGCATCCGTCGGTGACATGTTCAAAGCGCTGGTTACAAACGATCAGGCAATGACTGTTGTTATCGCCATAGTTCTTATTAATTCATCAATCTATCTGACTTCGAATCTGGTTATTTATTTCTTTAAATATGATTTCGGAGGAACAACCTGGGGAGACAGCTATACACTCTTCAATATGTTCGGCGGCGGAGTACAGATCATCTCCATGATGGCTTTCTATCCTCTTCTCAGAAGGTTTTTGAGTAATGTGAAGATCTTCTATGTATGTATCATAAGCGCGATTACCGGATATGCAGTTCTTTTTGCCATAGCATTTACAAATATGAGTTCCGTAGTCATTCTCTTCATTCCCGGATTCTTCATATTTGCGGCAAACGGAGTTCTTCAGGTTATCACCACAGTCTTTTTGGCTAATACCGTTGATTACGGTGAGCTGAAAAACGGAAGACGTGACGAGAGTGTCATTTTCTCAATGCAGACATTCGTTGTAAAGCTTGCAAGCGGTATTGCGGCATTTGCGGCATCTCTTTGCCTCCAGATCAACAATCTTCAGAAAGATGTAGAAGATACGGAAGAAGCCATCGATTATTCACTTGCGGTTTCAGCATCATCCAAACTGGGACTTCGTATGACCATGGCCATCATTCCCGTTGCCGGTCTTATAGTTGCACTTATTGTTTTCTACAAAAAGTACATTCTTAACGATGCCAAGATCTCCGAGATCTCGGGACAGCTCGAATCCAAGAAGGTAAAAGATCCCTGGTCCGAAAAATTTGAATGACCGGATTTCTAAGGAGGAATGTATCATGGACAGATCAAAAGTGATATTCGGGAATAAGATAAGCTCCCGTGATTATAAAAAAGCACTTAAGTCCAAACAGAAATTTATCAAAAAATTCGGAGACGATTCCGATAAGGATTATCCCGTAAGAATCGAGAAGAATAAATACATCGGAGACAGCCTGGGAGTAAACAATATTCTGGTTGGTGACCTGTCAAAGAACGCTCACTATGATCCCGAAAGAAACGCCGAGGCTCTTGACTGGGATCTGCAGAAAGGAATCATTGTAGGAAATATCCGTATGGGATTCGGACATTACCGCATATCCATGGCCATCGCATCCGCTGCAAAGTCCATGGGTTATGTTCCCTATTGGATGGATCTTAATTCCTACGGCGAGACAACCTGTACCAAGGTTATCGGTGCCCAGAACGATCTCTATTCCCTGGGATCAAGATGGTCCAAGAATCCCATATTCAACAGATTTGTGTGGGAACCTTTGAACTATGAAGGATTCAGAGCAATCTCCTATAATGCATCGGATCAGAAAAATGCGGAGCTTATGGCACCCGTTTATAAGAATGTTCCCAAAGAGATCCCTGTTGTAGGAACTCATGTATGGCCCGCACAGGCAGCTCTTCATGCGGGAATGAAATATGTAGTTAATGCCATTCCCGATAACTGGCCCATGGCTCTTCACTTTGCGGAGGGTGCAATCCATACCGTGCAGTGCCATAACGCATATATGGGATACAGCATCTTAAACGGAATGAAGAAAGATGAAGTATGCGAGCCCATGCCCGAAGGTTCACTTGAGTATACCGGCCATTACATCGATCACGAACTCGTAAGCAATATTGAAGCTGACTGCGAAGCGAGGATCGCAAGAAGAGAGCAGGGCAAGCCCATGCGTTTCCTTCTTACCATCGGAGGAGCGGGGGCTCAGAAGGAAATCTTTGCCGCCATAATCGACTATCTGATCCCTCATATCAGATCAGGCGCAGCAACTCTTTTTGTAAATGTGGGCGATTATAAGAATGTCTGGGACGACCTGAAAAAGGAAATTCCCGGAATGGAAGCTCTCTGCACGGAGCATATGAACAATTGGGAAGATACCGAAAAGTTTGCTGAGAAGATACTTGATCCCGACAAGGATATCGCGGGAATTCACGGCTTCTGGCATAAGAATATTTTCGAAGCGGTTTATTGCACCAATCTTCTCATGAGAGGAAGTGACGTTCTTGTCACAAAACCTTCCGAGCTGGCATTCTATCCCGTTCCCAAACTCTTCATCAGAAGAGTCGGAAAGCATGAAATGTGGGGTGCGATCCACTCCGCAGAGATAGGAGACGGAACGCTTGAGTGCAGGGATATTCCTCACACTCTTCAGATGATCGACAGATTCCTGGGCACATCGCTTCTTGATGATATGAGCAGACAGATCATCGCCAACAAGAAATCCGGAATCTATGACGGTGCTTACAAAGTTGTTGAGATTGCGATGGGAATGAAGAACAGATAATTCCCGTAAGGAGACAGATATGATTCGTCATATATATGATCATGCATGGGTTTTAGATACTCCGAATACTACGTATGCCATGGCTCTTCTTCCTACCGGACAGATCGAGCATGTGTATTACGGAAGAAGGATCCGCATAGGTGAGGGAGAAAAAGCGCTTGATGCCCTTGTTGAAAAGCATGTCTTTGCTCCCGGCAATACATGCGTATATGACAACGACCACTGCGGATATTCTCTTGAGGATGTCAGGCTGGAGATGAGCTCGTACGGAAAAGGAGATCTCAGAGATCCTTTTGCGGAGATTACCTTTGTGGACGGTTCTTCCACCTGTGATTTTCAGTATGAAAGTTTTGTGATCGATGATAAGGAGCCTGTCTCCGATACTCTTCCCGTTTCCTATGATGAGAGCGGTAAGTGTGAGCATCTGTGCATCACTCTTAAGGAAAAATCAAATGATGTTAAACTTTATCTTCACTATTATGTGTATGAAGACTGCGACTGTATATGCAGGATGTCTGTTCTTGAGAACGGTTCCGCTTCAGAGATTGTTCTTAAGAGGCTGATGAGCTCTCAGATTGACTTTGACCGCTCCGGATATATGTTTACTTCCTTCGGAGGAGCATGGGCAAGAGAGATGCAGAAATCTTCCGTGATGCTTGCAAGAGGAAAGTATGTTAACTCTTCAAGAAGCGGAGAATCCTCTCACAGGGCAAATCCTTTTGTGATGCTTCATCCTCAGGCTACATCCGAAGATGCGGGAGAAGTATACGGATTCAACCTGATCTACAGCGGCAATCACTATGAGGCTGCAGAAGTATCGACCTTCGGAAAAACAAGATTTATTTCGGGTATCAATCCCGACGGTTTTGAATTCAGACTTTCTCCGGGAGAAAAGTTCGAAGCTCCCGAAGCGGTCATGTCATATTCCGCGGAAGGATTTAACGGACTCAGCAGGCATATGCACCGTTTTGTACGTGAGCATATCGTAAGAGGCGCGTGGAAGAAGAAAGAGCGTCCCGTCCTCTTAAACAGCTGGGAAGCCGCATATTTTGATATTGATGAAAAGAAGCTTGTGAAGCTGGCTAAGGCCGGTAAGGAAGTTGGAATAGAACTTCTTGTCATGGACGACGGATGGTTCGGAGAAAGAAATGATGATCACACGAGTCTCGGTGACTGGGATGTGAATTCCAAGAAACTCCCCGGCGGTCTTAAGTCCCTTGCGGATAAGATCACCGCGCTGGGAATGGGATTCGGTATCTGGGTTGAACCCGAGATGATCTCCGAGAAATCCAAACTCTATGAAGCTCATCCCGATTGGGCAATCCAAATTCCGGGAAGAGATCATTCCGAGGGAAGATGGCAGAGAATCCTGGATCTTACCAATCCCGAAGTGTGTGACTATATAGTCGATAAACTGAGCGAAGTATTTTCATCCGCAGACATATCCTATGTTAAGTGGGATATGAACAGAACCTTTACGGATGTGTATTCGCAGTATCTTCCCGCGGAGAAACAGGGAGAGGTATTCCACAGATATATCTGCGGACTGTACGGCATAATGAAGAAGCTTACGGAGAAGTTTCCCCGTATTCTTTTTGAAGGATGCGCATCCGGCGGAAACAGATTCGATCTTGGAATACTCAGTTACTTCCCCCAAATCTGGGCAAGTGATGATACGGATCCTGTATGCAGGGCCGCTATCCAGACGGGTTACAGCTACGGATATCCCATGTCCACACTTTCCGCTCACGTGTCCGCAAGTCCCAATCATCAGACACTGCGTGAGACATCTCTTGAGACAAGATTCAACGTTGCGGCATTCGGCGTATTCGGATATGAGCTTAATCTCTGTGATATGAAAAAAGAAGACCTGGCTGCCATAAAGGCGCAGATCGAACTTTACAAAAAGTGGAGACCTACACTACAGTTCGGAGAATTCTACCGAGGCAGAAATGCGGGCTCGCTTCCCGTTAACGGAGTGTCGGCCAATCCCGATGCGGAGGGTAACCTTACGGAGTGGACGGCTGTTTCCGAAGACCGCGATAAGGCTGTGGGCTTCCTGATGCAGAAGCTGGTGGTTCCCAATTCTCAGTTCCATACCTATTTTGCAAAGGGACTGAAGGAAGATGAGATGTATCACTTCTACAACAGGTCCCTTAAGATCGATGTCAGGGAATTCGGAGACCTGGTAAATACGGTTTCACCGGTTCATCTGAAACAGGACGGCATGCTGATCGATATAGTCGCGAAGTTCGTTAAGATGGATACGGAAAATGAGGAGCTGGTCGCATCCGGTTCCGCACTTATGTATTCGGGAGTTCATCTGAAAGCCGCTTTCGGAGGCACGGGATTTAATTCCGAAGTCAGACACTTCCCCGATTTCGCATCCAGAATATATTTTATGGAAAAAGAATAAGCTGGAATCCCCTCCGGTGTAAGACTTGGAGGGGATTTCTTTTGCCCTGACAGGCTTTATACGAAAATTTGAAAATGATTTTCATTTCTATTGACAGAACGGGACCTCACGGTTAAAATTGGGAATGGTTTTCAGTTTTGTATCACTAACCGAGGAGGCAGTAACAGTGACTGATAAAAAAATAAATAAGTTCACAGCGCTTGTTTCCCTCCCTGTCAGTGCACTGTTGCTGATCCTTACTCTTATGTCCGCTTATTATATTGCGGCTGAGAGCACTCATGAATGTCATGAAGAGGATTGTCCCGTATGTGCCACCCTTGAGGTTTGTGAGGCAGTTCTGAACCGCATAGGAAGCGTGCTGCCCTTTGTGTGCATGGCTTCGTTAGTTTATATAATTATGGCCATATCCGTGAAGACTGGAATGACCGGTGTCACGGGGCTTTCAATTGTTGAAGAAAAGATCCGGATGAATAATTGATCCCGCCCGGGTCAGACTATAAATGTTTTGTGTCCATGGAGGAATTTAAATTATGAAAAAAATGCTTACAAAGATTGCGGCTGTACTTTGCGCCGCTGTTATGCTTACTGCCTGCGCGGGACAGGGATCGGGTTCCGCACCTTCTTCGGGCTCCGATAAGCTTTCAATTGTTACCACCATCTTCCCCGAGTATGACTGGGTTATGCAGATCCTGGGAGATAAAGCAGGGGATGCCGAAGTTACCATGCTCCTTGATAACGGAGTTGATCTCCACAGTTACCAGCCTGTTGCTTCCGACATTCTCAAGATATCCGATTGCGACATCTTTATATATGTGGGCGGTGAATCCGACGGCTGGGTAGATGATGCTCTTAAAGAGTCTGTTAATCCCGATATGATAGTTATCAATCTTCTTGAGGTTCTCGGAGACGACGTAAAAGAGGAAGAAGTTGTTGAGGGTATGCAGGAAGAGGATGAGCACGATCATGATCATCACGATGAAGACGGGGATCATGACGAGGATGAAGATCATGACCATGATCATGAAGAAGAGGAAGTAGAGTACGACGAGCATGTATGGCTTTCCCTCAGAAACGCTTCCGTTCTTTGCGATGCGATAACTGACGGCCTCGCAAAGGCAGATCCCGATAACGCTTCAGTATATCAGGCTAACAACGATGCATACAAAGCACAGCTTTCCGCTCTTGATGAGCAGTATAAAGAAGCTGTCGCAGGTGCTGCATTCGATACCGTTTTATTCGGTGACAGATTCCCTTTCAGATATCTTACAGATGATTACAACTTAGATTATTATGCTGCATTCGTAGGCTGCTCTGCAGAGACCGAAGCAAGCTTTGAGACCGTTGTTTTCCTGGCAAACAAGATAGACGAGCTGGGACTCGGTGCAATCCTTACCATCGAAAACAGTGACGGCAAGATCGCGCAGACCATCCGTGATAATACCGCGGACAAGAACCAGGAAATCTATGCACTTGATTCAATGCAGGCAACCACATCCGCAGATGTTAAGAACGGAGTCACATACCTTTCCGTAATGACTTCAAACCTGGAGGTTCTTAAGCAGGCTCTTAACTGACGGATTATTGTGAGGTAAATATGGCTACAGGTCAGAGAGTTACGGTCACTCTTGCGTGCACTGAGTGCGGTGACAGAAATTACACCGTCACCAAGAATAAAAAGACGCACCCTGAGAGACTTGAGATAAAAAAGTACTGCCCGAGACTCAGAAGACATACCCTTCACAAGGAAGTTAAGTGAGGAGGAGTATGGCACTTGGTAAGAAAAAGATACCCGTGCTTCTCATTACGGGTTATCTCGGATCGGGTAAGACTACGTTTTTAAATGAGATGCTCCGTCAGGAGCAAAGAAAGATAGCCCTTATCGTCAATGATATGGGCAGCATCAATATCGATGCGCAGCTTGTGAAAAAGGGAAAAATAATGTCAGCGGATACCGGAGTCATTGAGATGACAAACGGCTGTATCTGCTGTACGCTTCGCGATGAGTTTATGCAGGAGGTTGAAAAGATCTCCCGTGCGAAAGGTATCGAAGCTATCTTTGTAGAGGCTTCCGGTATCAGTGACCCCGGATCGATAGCTGAAGCATTTCTTTCTTATGAGGAAATGAATAAAAAGGCAGACTTTTATCTCTCCAAAATAGTTACGGTGGTGGATGCGGACCGCATTAACCGTGAGTTCCTTGAAGAGATAAAGGAAGCCGGCGAACAGGATGATGAGGATCCCGATATCATCAACCTTGTCCTTGATCAGATTGAATTCTGTAACACAATACTTCTGAACAAGTGCGATCTTCTGGAAGATGCGCAGCTCGATGAAGTGGAGAAAACCATCAGACATTTTCAGCCTGAGGCAGATATCATCAGATGTATCAAGGGCCGGGTGAGTCAGGATGCCATCTTCAACGGTGAGAAATTCGATTACGATAAAGCAATGAATTCTTCTACCATCCAGAAAGCTCTTAAGAGAAAAGAAGACGGTGAAGAATGTGAGGAAGAATACGGTATCTCTTCATTTGTATATGAGGAGAGAAGACCTTTTGACAGGGAAAGGTTCATGGGGTTTCTGGAGAAGGATTATCCCGGTGAACTTATCCGTGCCAAGGGTTACGTATGGTTTTCCGATGATTCCGTGCACGTTCAACTCTTCGAGCAGGCAGGAAGAAACGCTTCCGTTTCGGAATTCTCAAACTGGGTTGACGCTTTCGAGGAAAAGGATAAACAGGAAGTCTTTGAGTATTATCCCGAGGTTTTGGAAGAGTGGGATGAAAAGTACGGAGACAGAATGAACCAGATCGTTTTCATCGGAAAAGGTCACGACAAAGAACATATAATAAAAACACTTAATGCGTGCTTAGGCGCGTAACGGAGATAGAAATGAAATTGAATAAGAAGATCATGGCGGCAGTGATGGCGCTTTGTTTAAGTGCGCTTTCAGGTTGCGGAAATACTGCTTCGAATGCGGGAGCAGGCGCAGACGGAAGCGTAAGTGATGTTGTGGTTTTCGGAGAAGGAGCTGCCCCTGCAGAATCCGGTGCGGTTAAGGATACTGTGGTTGTAGCCGTTAATTCCGAATCAAGCTCAGGCTGGAATCCCATAACCGGATACGGTCAGAGATTCGATCCCATTCTTCAGAGCACTCTTACCAAAGCTTACGGCGGCGAGATCACTAACGATCTGACAACGGATTATCATGTAAGCGAAGACGGACTTGACTGGACTTTTGTGATACGTGACGATGCTTATTACAGCAACGGAGAAAAGGTTCTTGCCAGCGATGTTGAATTTACTTATGAGGCTGTCCGTGATGGAGGAACCAGTCTTGATCTCAGCAATATCAAAGATGCGGAGACTATTGATGACACTACTGTCGTTTTCCATCTCTCCGAGCCTGATTATACATTTCTCTATATGACCTATAAGGTCGGTATCGTTCCCGAAAAATACTACGATGATAACTATGGTGAGAACCCCATAGGTTCAGGCCCTTTTAAGATGACCGAATGGGAGAAAGGCCAGCAGTGCGTCTGGGAGTACAACGAATACTACTATGGCAAGGAGCCTCAGATCAAGAAGATCATTCTCCTCTTTATGGATGATGATGCTTCGTTTATGGCTGCTCAGCGTGGTGATGTAGATATCATCTATACAAATCAGAATCTTGCTACTCAGACCATCGACGGATACAGTATGGTTCCCATCGAATCCATAGATAATTACGGTATTATTTTCCCCACTACATATGATGAAGGAAAGACATCCGAAGACGGACGCCCCATCGGAAACAATGTAACCGGTGATGTGGTTATCCGCCGTGCTCTTGCTGTGGGAATAGATCGTGAAGCTCTTATCAGGGATGTGTTCAACGGATACGGTATCGCGTCTTATTCCATGTGTGATACTATGCCCTGGTTCAATGAGGAGACTGCGCTTGATGATTCCAATTCCGGACTTGATGTTGCAATAGATATGCTTGAAGAGGGCGGATGGATCGATGAAGACGGTGACGGAATCCGTGAGAAGAACGGAGTAAAAGCGGAGTTTACGCTTCTATATACTTCCAATAACGCAAACCGTCAGTCTATGGCTATGGCACTTGCGGAACAGGCAAAGGCTCTCGGAATTTCAATCCTTCCCGAAGGCGCCGCAAATTCCGATATCTCACCCAGAATGTTCTCTACCCCTTACATGTTCGGAAGAGGGGACTATACACCCAATGAGTTTTATCTTATGAATTCAACCGCCACAAGAGGTGCGGGCTGGAGTAATTCAAGTTTCTATTCAAATCCTTCTGTGGATGAGTACATGTCACTTGCCATGGCTTCGGATAACATGGAGGATGTCTATAAATACTACAAGCTTGCACAGTGGGATGGTGAATCCGGCGCAAGTCTTATAGGTGATGTTCCCGCAGCGTGGTATGTACGTGCGGATCACTGCTACTTTGTACGTGACGGACTTAACATCGGTGAGCAGCCCGTTCAGCCTCACTGCGCAAACGGACAAGTAGTACTCAGTAACATCTGTGACTGGAAGTGGGAATAAGATCCTATGTATAAGAAAATAATCGCTAGTATTTTAAAAGCGATCCTTCTTCTTATCACAGTCAGCATCGTTACATTCGCAATGGTTGAGGTTTCACCGATAGATGCCGTAGAAAGCTATGTCGGTGAAGCCGGTGTGACGAACGATCAAAGAGAAAGGATCGAAGAATACTGGGGACTTAATGAGCCCCCCGTTACCAGATATTTTAAATGGATCACCAATTTCCTGCGCGGCGATATGGGAACGTCCATGATCTACAGAAAACCTGTTACGCAGGTTATCGGAGAGAGGTTCAGATTATCACTCGCTCTTATGACCGCCTCCTGGATCATAAGCGGAGTGATGGGGCTTCTTCTCGGGATTGTCATGGCCGTTTACAGGGACACTTTTGCAGATAAGGTGATCAGAACATATTGTCTTGCACTTGAATCTTCACCCGCATTCTGGGTGGGAATGCTTTTGCTTCTCCTGTTTTCTGTTAAGTTCAGACTTCTTCCCATGGGGCTTGCATCTCCTGTAGGTGTCCCTTTTGATGAGGCAACGCTTGCGCAGCGGATACATCATATGATACTTCCCGCACTTACTCTGGGACTTACCGGTGTATCCAAAATCACACTACAGACAGCAGAAAAAATGAGACAGGCACTGGACAGTGACTATGCTCTTTTTGCAACTTCCCGAGGAGAGGGAAAGTGGACTTTTGTGATCAGGCACGGTCTCAGAAATATCATGCTGCCCTTTATCACTCTTCAGTTCGGAGCCATAAGCGAACTGTTCGGAGGTTCTGTTTTGGCTGAGACGGTATTTACATATCCGGGTTTGGGTAATGCAACGGTTCAGTCCGCGCTTAAAGGTGATATACCGCTGTTTCTTGGTATTGCACTGTTTTCATCCCTTTTCGTATTCGGAGGAAATCTCATCGCAAATATATTGTATACGGTGGCGGATCCCCGTATCAGAGAGGGGGCGGTCAGATGAAAGGAAACCGAAGAACAAGGACTTTTATCATCATATGCGTAACCGTCTTTTTGATCGCACTTATCACCATAGCCGGAAGCGTGATGGATCCCGAAAGCTATGCACCGAAATTTGCGGATAAAAATCTGGGACCCTCCGTTTCGCATTTTTTCGGAACCGACTGGATGGGACGCGATATGTTTTGCAGAACCGTCAAAGGTCTTTCGGTAAGTATCTATATCGGACTCCTAGCATCGATCTTTTCGTCGGTTATCGGATTGTTTCTGGGAACTTTTGCCGGAATGATCGGTGGAAAAGCCATGGCACTGTTTAACTGGATGGTGGATCTGTTCATGGGAATACCTCATCTGATCCTGCTGATACTTATATCCATACTTCTGGGGAAAGGTGCAAGGGGTGTAGCTATTGGAGTTATCCTGACACATTGGTGCAGTCTGGGGCGTATCGTTCAGGCGGAGATCTTATCTCTCAAGGAATCTCATTTTGTTCACGCATCATACAGATTCGGGCACAGTGTAAGATGGGTTGCAATACATCACATCATCCCCAATGTATTTCCGCAGTTTGTGGTGGGACTTGTGCTTATGTTCCCTCATGCCATCATGCATGAAGCATCCATAACATTCCTTGGATTCGGACTTCCCGCGGAGCAGCCTGCAGTCGGTATTATTTTGTCGGAATCCATGCAGTATCTGACTACCGGTATGTGGTGGCTTGCGGTGTTTCCGGGGGTGTGTCTTCTTTTTATCGTTGTGCTTTTTGAAGCATTGGGTAAAAACTTGCGTCTGCTTCTTGATCCCGTGAATGCCCAGATGTAAAGAGGTGACGGATTTAAGGTTATGGAAATGAATGAAAAGAAAAAAACAGTTCTTGAAGTAAAAGACCTGTCCGTAAGCTTTAACATGTACCGCCGCGGACTTAAGCAGGTCAGACTTGATGTAATAAAAAAGATGAATATCTCTCTTCATGAAGGAGAGATGCTTGCAATCGTCGGAGCAAGCGGAAGCGGAAAGAGTATTCTGGCCCACGCAGCTCTGGGGCTTCTTCCGAAAAATGCGGTAGTTGGCGGAGAGATTCTGTTAAACGGAGAGGTGCTGGATAAAAAGCTCCGCAGGGAAAAACTGGGTAAGGATCTTATCATGATACCGCAGTCCCTTACTTATCTGGATCCTTTGATGAAAGTGGGAAAACAGGTAAGAGGAGTACGCGGAAGCAGGGAAAAGCAGGAAGAGGTTTTTGAAAGATACGGTCTTAAACCCGAAACTGCAAATCTGTATCCGTTTGAGCTTTCCGGCGGAATGGCAAGAAGGATACTGATCGCCACGGCCGTGACATCTGACGCGGGGGTGATTCTGGCTGATGAACCTACTCCGGGGCTCAGTGAAGATCTGGCCCGTGAGACCATGGACAATTTCAAAGCTCTGACTGAAGAGGGCAGGGCAGTTCTTATGATCACCCACGACATAGATCTTGCCGCAAAGTATGCTGATACCATAGCGGTATTTTACGAAGGTGAGATTGTGGACATCCTGAGCAGTGAAGATTTTGCAAAGGGCAGAGACCATATTAAACATCCATATACGAGGGCACTTTGGGAGGCACTTCCGCAGAACGGATTTGCGGATGCATATCATAAGGTTTTCGGAACGGAACGGCAGGCAAAGCAGGATGTGCTGATCGAATGCAAGGATGTTTCTTTCGGGTATGTAAAGGGAAAGAATATATTAAGCGGACTGAATTTTAAAATCGGACGCGGAGAGGTTGTAGGTCTTGTGGGGCCGTCGGGACTTGGTAAGAGCACACTTGCCAAGATAATCTCCGGATATGAAAGGCCGGATGAGGGCGAGGTGACCTGGAAAGGCGGTAAACTTCCTCTTAAAGGATATTGCCCGATACAGATGATATATCAGCATCCCGAAAAGGCGCTTGATCCCGGAATGAAGATATCGGATTCTCTTGCGGAAGGTTATATGCCGGATGACGGCCTTTTGGAAAGACTATATATCAAAAAAGATCTCTGGTTTGACAGGTGGCCTAACGAACTGTCCGGCGGGGAACTGCAGAGATTCTGTGTGGCGAGAGTGCTGGGACCCCGGACTGAACTTATCATTGCCGATGAGATGAGTACCATGTTGGATGCCATAACCCAGGCGCAGATATGGAAAGTGCTCATGGAGGAGGTAAAAAGAAGGAACCTCGGACTTCTGGTCATCACCCACAATATGGCGCTTGCGGATAAATTATGCGACCGGATAGTAGATCTGGAGAAACTTACTTGCAGGGCGTGATTTGTGGTAAAATATCCACATGCGTAATTTAAGATCAAACAAAATAGTAACAGCTTTAACTGCAACGGTCATGTCCGTCATTTTAAGTGCCTGCTCTCCTCAGATGAGCAAGGTTAATGACGCACATGACCTTTATTCATCGGATGACAATTACAGGACGGTCTACGAAGTCTTCGTGTATTCTTACTGCGACAGCAACGGAGACGGAATAGGAGATCTGCAGGGAGTTATCTCGAAACTGAACTACATAGAGGACATGGGATTTGATGCCATATGGCTGAGCCCCATATGTCCTTCTCCCACATATCATAAATATGATGTGACGGATTATATGGATATTGATCCGGAGTATGGAACTCTGGCAGATTATGAAGCACTTATAGCGGAATGCCATTCAAGGAACATCAATGTCTACAATGATATGGTAATGAACCACTCATCAAACGAGCATCCCTGGTTTAAGGAAGCCTGCGATTATCTGAAGTCTCTTGCTCCCGGTGAAGAGCCCGATGCGAATGAGTGCAGATATTTGGATTATTATAATTTCACGGACAAGGAATCCGGTGGATACAGCAGGGTTCCGGGAACAGACTGGTTCTATGAAGCAAGATTCTGGAGCGGAATGCCGGACTTTAATCTGGACTCCGAAGAAGTTCGTGCGGAGTTCAAAGACATTGCGGCATTCTGGCTGAATGAAGGCTGCGACGGTTTCAGAATGGATGCGGTAACAAGTTATTATACAAATGATACGGCAGGCAGCACTGCCGCACTCGGAAGATTTGTGGAAGATGTTAAGAGTATAGATCCCGATGCGTATATAGTATGTGAAGGCTGGGCTTCCCAGAATGATTACTGCAGGTATTATGAGAGCGGTGCGGACAGTATGTTTGATTTTGCCTTTGCTGATTCCGACGGAACCATAGCCAATGCCGTAAGAGGAACGGTATCACCCGAAAGATTCGTAATGCTGCAGATGGCGGAAGAAGATCTGTATGCGGATTACAATCCGGATTACATCAACGCTCCTTTCTATACCAATCATGACATGGGAAGAAGCGCGGGTTATTACACCGGAGAAAATGCGGACAGCAAAGTAAAGTTTGCAGGCGGATTAAATCTTCTCATGAGCGGAAGCGCCTTTGTTTATTACGGTGAAGAGCTTGGAATGAAGGGCTCAGGTAAGGATGAGAATAAGCGTGCCCCCATGCAGTGGAGCACAGATTCCGGTGCGGAAGGTATGTGTACCGGGCCTGTGGATATGGATTCTTTTGCAATGAAATACGGAACCTACGAAGAGCAGGTTAAGGACGAATTGTCCATATATAATTACTACAGACAGGCGATAAGACTCAGAAGGATCTTCCCGGCCATATCAAGAGGCCGGATCACAGGGATTATAGCATCCTCCGATAATTACGTACTATATCTGAAAGAAGCGGAAGGATACGAGCCTGTTCTTATCGCAATCAATTTCTCGAATGAGAAAACAGTGATAGAGATTCCAAGTAATTATTCGTCTTATTCCGTACTTGGCGGTGTACTTACCACTTCCAAGGACAAGATAAAACTTGGAGGAGGGAAAATAACTCTTCCCGCATATGACATAGCTGTCATAACCCAGGGCTGATGACAACACTCGGGGCCTAACAAAGGAGAATCTGGGACATGAAAATATTTGCATATTCATTAAGACCTTATGACGAGCAGGGATTTTTTGAAGATATCTGCAGGAGAAAAGGAATAGAATACGGATTTACATCCGAATATCCTTCTCTTGAAAATGCGCATCTGTGCGAAGGATATGATGCCTTAAGCATTCTTACCAACACCATGGATCCCGCACTTCTCGATAAGTTTAAGAGTCTCGGTATCAGATATATCTCCACGCGTACCATAGGCTACGATCATATAGATAATACATATGCACATAAGATCGGCATCCGTACCGCATCCATTTCCTACGATCCCACAGGAGTTGCGGATTATTCCATCATGATGATGCTCATGGGACTCCGTAAGATCATGCCCATCATCGAAAGAGGAAATATCCAGGATTATTCGTTAAAAGGAAAGCTGGGAAGACATATCCAGGACTGCATCGTAGGAATCATCGGAACAGGAAGGATCGGAACCAAGGTAATAGAGCACCTTTCCGGCTTCGGATGTAAGATGCTCTGCTATGACATCAGACAGAATGTCTCCGCAGCAAAATACGCTGAGTACACGGATCTTGAAACCATATATAAAAACTGTGACATCATCTCACTTCACGTTCCCGGCCTTGAAGAAAACTATCATATGATAGGTAAGGAGCAGATCGCGAAGATGAAAGACGGCGTCATGATCATAAACTGCGCAAGAGGAATGCTCATTGATACTCAGGCTATGATAGAAGGCATCGAATCCGGCAAGATAGGATTTGCGGGCCTTGATACCATTGAGCATGAAGCAGGTCTTTATTATCTGGACAGAAAAGGTGATATCCTGGATAACCATGATATGGCTATTCTTAAATCTTATCCCAATGTTCTTCTCACATCTCACATGGCTTTCTATACGGATGTTGCCGTAAGAGAGATGGTAGAGCATTGCGTCGAAGGAATTCTCGAGATGGATGAGGGGTTGGAAAATCCCTTTGAGATCAAAGACTGACATAAAACGAATATAATCTTAAGAAAAGGTTCGGGGATAATCCCCGGACCTTTTATGTTAGAATAATCCCATGGCAGAGAAGTATGAGAACAATCGCATATGTTCCGATGAGGGTCCTGACAGAAGGACCTTTATTGCCATAGATTTAAAATCTTTCTATGCTTCCGTGGAATGTGTCGAAAGAGGCTTCGATCCTCTCAAGACCAATCTTGTTGTTGCAGATCCCACCCGTACCGAGAAAACCATATGCCTTGCTGTATCTCCTTCTCTTAAATCCTACGGTGTATCCGGAAGAGCAAGGCTTTTTGAAGTGGTACAGAGAGTGAGGGAGATAAACTCTGCAAGGAAAAGAGCCCTCGGCGGAAAAGAATTCTCGGGAAAAAGCTCTTATGATCCGGATATCAAAAATGATCCCACCCTTGAACTTGATTATGAAGTTGCGCCTCCCCGCATGCGTTATTACATGGAATACAGTGCGAGGATTGTCAGCATATATTTAAGATACGTTGCGCCGGAAGACATGCATGTTTATTCCATCGATGAGGTCTTCATGGATGTTACTCACTATCTGAAGAATTATAAGATGACCGCACATGAACTTGCCATGAAGATGGTACGTGAAGTTCTTGCGGAAACCGGCATAACCGCAACCGCCGGTATCGGAACCAACATGTTCCTGTGCAAGATCGCAATGGATATAGTTGCTAAGCATATGCCTGCGGATAAAGACGGCGTAAGAGTTGCGGAGCTGGATGAGAGAAAATTCCGCGAGATACTCTGGGATCACAGGCCTCTCACCGATTTCTGGAGGATAGGCGCAGGTACTGCAAGGAAGCTCGAGAAAAACGGAATGTACACCCTCGGTGACGTGGCCAGATGCTCCGTGGGAGCAAAAGGAAATCATTACAGCGAAGACCTTCTTTATAAGCTCTTTGGTATAAATGCGGAGCTTCTCATAGACCATGCCTGGGGGTATGAGCCCTGCGAGATTGCGGATGTTAAGGGATATGTTCCCAAGAGTACTTCGCTTTCGACAGGACAGGTTCTGAAATGCCCATACACCGCCGAAAAGGGACTGCTCATAGTCAAGGAGATGACCGAACTGTTATCACTTGATCTGGTTAAAAAAGGTCTGGTGACGGACCAACTTGTTATTTATGTGGGTTATGACATCGATAATTTTGCCGATAAGGAGCGGATGAAGGATTACAAAGGCGAGATCGTTAGGGATTATTATGGAAGACTTGTTCCCGCACCCGCAGGCGGAAGCATGAACCTGGGGCACTACACCTCATCCACCAGGACTCTGGTCTCTACTGCTGCGCAGCTCTATGAGGAGATCATCGACATGAACCTTCTCATAAGGCGCGTAAATATCGTCGCAAACCACACTCTTCCCGAGGAAGAAGGTAAAAAGGAAAACGAAAAAGCCGTGGAATATGTCCAGCTTGATCTTTTTACCGATTACGAAGAGCAGGCGAGGATCCGTGAAGAGAACAAAGAGGATGAGGAAAAGGATCGCAGGCTTCAGGAGGCGGTTCTTAATATTCAGCAAAAATATGGGAAAAATGCTATACTTAAGGGCATGAATCTCGAGGAAGGCGCAATGACTGCCGAGAGAAACGGCCAGGTCGGAGGTCACAAAGCATGAAAAACGACTATAGTGATATAATCGATCTGCCCGTCCATGAACCTGATCCCATAAAGCATCCGAGGATGAGCAGGGAGGCCAGGGCGGCGCAGTTTGCACCTTTTGCCGCACTCACGGGATTCGAACAGGTGGTGGATGACGCCGCCGAAGATGTTATGAATAAAGTGATCAACGAGACGGTTTTCGAAGATATCGAAGACATCTGAATTTATTGAGAGGAGAATAGTGTCATGCCTACACCAACCGGAAGATCGAGGAATTCATCAGGCTCCGGAAGAGGAGTATCAAGAAGAGGATCGGGACTCGGAACGGGCCCCGTGGGAAGCGGAAGCTTCGGAGGAGGAAGAAAGCCTTCGGGCGGCGGAACTCAGTTTCATAGTTCAAGTCATTCTTCATCAGGCGGATCATATCCCGGCGGATCATTTTCGGGCGGAGGTCCCGTGAGATTCAGAGGCGGCGGATTAAGACTTGTCGTAACCGTTATTGCTGCGATCCTCATTGCCATAATCAAGATGAAGGCCGGACAGTCGAGCGGCGGATATACTGCTCCCACCAACCTCCCGGATGTAAGCTCGTTAACTACCCCTTCCGTATCGAATACCTTAGGAAGTTTTGTATTTCCTTCAAACTCAAGTGTTTCCGCAGCATCAACTGTGTGGGGACCCGATCAGAACATAAGAATACTGGACAAATCTGTTTCTCCCGATGCCAGAGACAGATATACCACCATCCTTGGGGACGGCAAGGACGTTGTTACCATCATGGTCTACATGTGCGGTACCGACCTAGAATCAAGGGGAGGAATGGCATCAAACGATCTGATGGAGATGGCTAACGCTACTCTTTCAGATAATGTCAATGTCATCGTATACACCGGCGGATGCAAGAACTGGAAGAACAGCATCGTTTCATCTTCCGTAAACCAGATTTACAGAATAGTCGGCGGCGGTAAGATAGAGTGTCTTGAAGACAATATGGGAACAGGTGCAATGACCGATCCTAAGACTCTTACCGAGTTCATTGACTATGCTCACAAGAATTACCCCGCAAACAGAAACATGCTTATCTTCTGGGATCATGGCGGCGGATCCGTATCCGGATACGGTTATGATGAGAAGAATCCCACCGCAGGTTCCATGGATCTTGCGGAGATCGATTCCGCCCTTGCAAAGGCAGGAATTAAATACGATTTCATCGGTTTTGATGCATGTCTGATGGCTACATTGGAAACCGATCTTATGGCGTGCGAATATGCGGATTACCTCATCGGATCCGAAGAGACAGAGCCCGGTATCGGATGGTATTACACAAACTGGCTCACTGCTCTTTCCAAAAATCCTTCCATGGATACCATTTTGATCGGAAAGACTATCATAGATGATTTCGTAAATACCTGTGACAAGCAGTGCCGTGGTCAGAAGACCACTCTTTCCATCGTAGATCTTGCAGAACTCCAGGAGACAATTCCGGATGAGTTTAAGGCATTCTGCGCAGGAACTCAGGAAATGATCGCCGGTGGTGAATACAGAGTCGTTGCGTCGGCAAGAACAGGCTCCAGAGAATTTGCTACCTCTTCCAGAATAGATCAGATCGATCTTGTGGATTTTGCCAAGGCATTGGGAACCGAAGAAGGAAATGCACTTGCTCAGGCGATACTGTCTGCAGTCAAATATAACAATACATCCGATTCAATAAGCAACGCATACGGAATATCATTATATTTCCCTTATAACAGTAAACCCGGCAAAGTATCTCAGGCGATAAATACCTTTGACAGACTGGGAATAGGTGATGAGTATTCGGATTGTATAAGAGAGTTTGCATCTCTTGAGGCTTCGGGCCAGGCTGTGGGAAATCAGGGAAATGCATCTCCAAATCCTCTTTCCCTTCTGTCCGGAGGATCCGCATCATCCACATACGGTTCCCTCGGAATGAACGATATCCTTTCACTCATCAATGCATTTTCCTCATCGGAACTTGCAAGCGGAAGATCCATGTCGGAGCAGGAAACCGCGGATTATATCGCAGAGCACTCTTTTGATGCTTCGATCCTTACCTGGCAGACAAATGACAAGGGAGCATATATTCATATACCCTTCAAACAGTGGGATTATGTAAGCCTTCTGGATCTTGCCATGTATTATGATGACGGATCCGGATATATCGATCTGGGTCTGGACAATATATTCAGGATAGAAGATGACGGTACTCTTTATGCGGATGTGGACGGATCATGGCTTTCCATTGAAGACCAGCCGGTAGCCTTTTATCATACGGATTCATATATGCATGACGGTTGGATGTTGACTACCGGATATGTCCCTGCTTTGTTAAACGGAGAGCAGGTAAAGCTTGAGATAATCTTTGATGATAAGCATCCCGACGGATTTATCGCAGGCGCACGTATCGATTATGAAGGCACGGATAATGAGACCGAGGCAAGAGGCCTTATAGAGCTTCAGGCCGGCGATAAGATCGACTTTATCTGTGATTACTATACTTATGCAGGTGAGTATGAGGACAGCTATTTCATTGGGGATCAGCTGGTTGTTGAAGATCCCGATAATATCAAGATCAGCTATACATATGTAGGCGGAGATTATCTTGCATTATACAAATTCACAGATATATACGGCGGAGAATACTGGACTGAAGTTGTTCCCGAATAAGGGCACGGGAATCTGCTTTTCTTGTTCAGTACGGCGTAAATGTGATAAACTTTCTTTACTTGATTAATCAACCGGAGGATTGGTAAGTTGGGCAATTTTGAATTAACATGTTGTTCCACATGTGACCTTTCACATGAATATTTCAAAGAGAGAAATATCGGAGTTATCTATTTTCACTTCGAGCTGGGCGGAACCGATTATGCCGACGACATGGGCACCACAGTTCCTCCCAAGGATCTTTTCAGAAGAATGCTGGAAGGTGAGGATACCAAGACCAGCCAGGTTACAGTGGGCGAGTACACCGAGTTTTTTGAGCCTTTGTTAAAAGAAGGCAAGGACATTCTCCATATTGCTTTTTCCAGCGGACTTTCGGGTTCGTATAACTCTGCAAGACTTGCAGCGGAAGACCTTTCCGCAAAATATCCGGACAGAAAGCTTTATATCGTCGATTCCCTTGCGGCATCCACGGGACACGGACTTGTGGTTGATAAGGCTGCGGATCTCAGGGACGAGGGAAAGAGCATCGACGAAGTAAGAGACTGGATAGAAGCCAACAAGAACAGAGCACATCACTGGTTCTTCTCATCGGATCTTACCTTCTTTATCAGAGGCGGAAGAGTCAGCAAGACCGCAGGTGCCATCGGAACCGTTTTGGGTATCTGCCCTCTTCTGAATGTTAACGATGAAGGAAAGCTTATCGCACGAGAGAAGGTAAGAGGCAAGAAGAGAGTCATTAAGCGGATCGTTGAGATGATGGAAGAGCACGCAGAGGGCGGGCTCGACTACTCCGGCAAGGTATTCATAAGCAATTCCGATTGCTACGAGGATGCAAGAGCCGTTGCCGATCTTATCGAAGAGAAGTTCACCAAGATGAACGGCAAGGTGCAGATCTACAGCATCGGAGCCACCATCGGAAGCCATACAGGCCCCGGTACCGTAGCACTGTTTTTCTGGGGCGATGAGAGAGTAAGATAATCTCGGGAGTAAGGCATTGCATAAAGAATCATATTCCTTGAAAAAAAAGTACAGTGCAGGATCGCAGATGTGGTTTTCCGAGGAAAACACTTTTGACAAGAATCTCCGCAGAAGTGGATGCGGAGTAATTGCTTTGCATGATCTTGCACAGTATAAAGGATATATTAAACAACCCAAAGAACGTGACGATTATATGGAGCAGGTTCGCAAGATGAAAAGGGGAGGCATGTACATCGTCCCAAGGCTTGGAATCGCTCCATATTATTATCCACTTTTATGCGATCAGTATCTGATCAGACACGGTGTTAATTTAAGAGTGGGCTGGGGACACAGTGCAAGAAACCAGCTGAAGAAGAAAGCGGCGGACATCAAGGCTCTGCTTGAGCAGGATTATCCCGTTATCTTCGCTGCCGGCCCCCGTATTCCTTTCCTGTTTAAGGATAAGGTGATCCCCATGTATACGGAAGACTTAAAGCCCATGAAGCAGACGGTCAAATCCCATTACATGACGGCCATTGCCGTTATAGAGGAGGGCGACGAGATATGGATCAAAGCCGCTTCCTGGGGATATATCTACTGTATGAAACTTAAGGATATCGTCTCTTACTCAAAGTACACATATCCTTTAACTACAAGATTCTACAAAATCTATGAGAAAAAAGGGAGGAAATAAAATGGCTGTTGATATCAGAAAAGTTGCTCTTATAGGTTGCGGATTCGTAGGAAGTGCTTCTGCATTTGCGCTTATGCAGAGTGGTCTTTTCAGCGAGATGGTTCTTATCGATGCCAATACCGACAAGGCAGAAGGAGAAGCTCTGGACATAGCTCACGGACTATCATATGCAAAGCCCATGCAGATCTATGCGGGCAAATACGAGGACATCGCTGACGCGGCCATCATTGTTATTTCAGCGGGAGCAAATCAGAAGCCCGGTGAGACTAGACTCGATCTTGTTAAGAAGAACATCTCTATTTTCAGATCCATTATGGGTGAACTTAACAGAGTAAAGGTTGAGGGAATCCTTCTTATAGTCGCAAATCCCGTTGATATTCTCACCGCTGCTGCGCAGAAGCTGTCAGGACTCCCCGAAAACAGGGTATTCGGATCGGGTACCGTTCTGGATACCGCCAGATTTAAATATCTCCTGGGTGAGCATCTGGATGTCGATGCCAGAAACGTTCACGCATTCATTCTCGGCGAGCACGGAGACAGTGAGATCGCAGTATGGTCTTCGGCAAATATCTCCGGTATTCCCGTAAACGAATTCTGCGAGCTCAAGGGTCACTACGAGCATGAGAAAGCAATGAAAGAGATAGCCGACAATGTTAAGAATGCGGCTTACGAGATAATTCAGAAAAAGCAGGCTACATATTACGGCATCGCAATGAGCGTGCGCAGAATATGCGAGGCTGTTATCAGAGATGAGAAATCCATCCTTCCCGTTTCACGTATGCTTCACGGTGAGTACGGACTGGACGGAATGGCTCTTTCACTTCCCGCCATAGTAGGAAAGGGCGGTGTTGAGGCTCCCGTTCCCGCAAAGCTTTCCGATGAGGAACTTGCTGCTCTGAGAAAATCCGGAGAGACTCTTAAGGCCATTCTGGACGAGAATCTTTGACACGGAATTGACAAATTCGGCACTTGAGAATTCAAATTATTAACTTTATACTGTATACACAGCGTTATAATTAAGGGTAAGAAAAATTGCAAATTTCTTACCCTTTTTTATCCGGATGAAAGAGGTGCTTAAGTTGGAAAAGAATACCAAAGTCAAGTTTTTGAACTCAAGCATTACCAGGACCGTTGCGGCAGTTTTTCTTACATTTGTCATATCGGGACTGATCCTTTCGGCGATGGCTATCGAAAACGCCGAAGATACCATGGTGGAGGCGTACAAGAAGTACACCATGAACGTGGCACAGGCTGCTGCGGACGGTATCGATGCGCTCTGCAGGGAAGGTACCGGTGATGCTCAGTACGGCATTGATAAGGAAAATTCAATGATTGAGATGCTTGAAGCGGATCCCGAAGGCAACAGGGAAATGCTCAAGGAATATTTCGGCGGAGTACTGGGTGACATAGAGCTTACGGGCGTTGACGGATCGTACGCTTATTTTGTAAGCGCACACGGCACTATGGCTTATCATTCAAGCGCGGATAAAATAGGAAATTCCGTTGAGAATGAAGCTGTAAAGAGCCTTACCTCAAGACTTTCTTCCGGTGAAAAACCTTCTGCCATCGGCGACGGTTCCGTTGTCTATGAATACAAAGGCTCGGATAAGTTTGCGGGATATGCTTTCACAAGCGGCGGAAACATCGTAGTTGTAACAGGTGATTACGATCTTGTAATGGCACCTATTAAATCCCTCAGAATTCTGCTTACCATAACCGCGACCATCCTTTTGATAGTGACCCTTACGGCTTTCTACCTGATCATTTCATGGATGCTTAAGCCGGTTAATACACTTGTTGAGATACTTGATGATACGGCAAAATTCGACCTCAGACATAACCCCAAATCCGGAGCCGTATGCGGCAGAAAAGACGAGTTCGGACTTATAGCAAATTCCGTCCGTGATATGAGAAGCAGTCTCAGAGAGATCGTCGGAAAGATAGAAAGTGCATCCGGTGAGATTGAGAGCAACATGAGCGTGCTCAACGAGACTTCAAATGTAGTTAATACAATGTGTACGGATAATTCCGCAACCACAGAGCAGCTGGCTGCTTCAATGCAGGAGTGCTCGGCTTCTTCCGAGAGCATCAATACTGACATCGGAGGAATCCATAATACGGCTCATCAGATTGAGATGCAGACCAATGACGGATTCACCGTATCCGATGAGATCATGGAAAGAGCAACAGATCTCAAGAGGACAACGGAAGCTGCTTCCAGAAATACCAGACAGAAGTATAACGACGTCAAGGCTAAATCCGATCATGCCATCGAAAGTTCAAGAGCTGCTGAGAAGATCGGTGAACTTACAAATACCATTATGGCGATATCCTCCCAGACCTCTCTTCTTGCTCTTAATGCTTCCATCGAGGCAGCAAGAGCTGGCGAAGCGGGAAGGGGATTTGCGGTTGTCGCTACCGAGATCGGTAATCTCGCAGATCAGACATCACATGCCGTTACCAATATCAACGGTATAGTGGAGGAAGTTAATTCGGCCATCACTCAGATGCAGGGATGCCTTGAGGAGATGGGTGAATTTATAGAAGATACCGTTCTTGCGGACTATGATGAATTCCAGAAGGTGGGCGATCAGTATCAGGATGATGCCGATATCTTCAAAGACAGCATGTCCAGCATCAAGAACAGTGTTGATGAGCTTATGGAAATCCTTGCTAATATTGTGGGAGCCATCGGATCCATTAACACAGCCATCGGAGAATCCGCAAGCGATGTTTCCGATATTGCAGGCAAGACCACGGATATCGTACAGGGCATGAGCGACACGGGCATTATGGTCACTCAGTGTCACGAATGTGTGGGTAAACTGGAGGAAGTTGTTAAGAAGTTTGTCCTTGATTAAGAAAGTTCGGCATTATGATCTCATATACTTTCATGATCCTGCTCAGTATCTTCATGATACTGTACCTGGCAAGTATATACATGGTCAGACGTAAGGATAATCCTTATAGAGGTTTTATCCTGTGTCTTCTCGTGAGCAGTTTTATACCTTTTACGGCAGACGGCGTGGTGACCATGACCAGGTATGAGAAAGTTGCGGAGATCGGTTATGCGGTTCTTTATATCGGCATGGATCTCATGCTGTTTTTCCTTCTGAGGTTCGTAATGGTCTATTGTGGAATCTCTCACAGGTATAAGTGGTATGTGTGGGTGTTCCGCATCCTTACCGCTTTGGATGTAATCTCAATTCTGAATAATTTCAAATTCAAGCATGTATATACTGTCATCGCCATAGTCCCCGAGACACAGGCCGGAAAAAGCGTTGATGCCATGACCGCCGGAAGCAAATGGTTTTCGGACAGAGTCTATTACGGCGTCATGGGCGGAACGTATTATTATGTGCACGGATTCCTGGTCATAGTTGCCGTTGTTTCCGGTATCGCCATGCTTTTGTGGAAAGCCAGCAGGAATGCGGCAATTTACTGGATCAGATATTTCCTGATCGCATTATCGCTTTTGGTATCCGCCATCTGGACCGTTAGCGTAATGATCTCCACAAGTCCTGTGGATCTGTCACTTATCGGATATGCCATAACGGGACTTCTCATAGTATTTTTCACTTTCTATTACAAACCCGCAACACTCATAAACAACCTGTTATCCGCATCTCTAAGGTCTTCGGATAACGGTATAGTCCTTTTCGACAACTCCAAAAAGGTTGTTTTCCTGAACCATAGTTTTGCGGATATGTTTGGAATAGCGGATGATGATTTCAAAGGCGCTGCACGTATATTCCGTGATCTTGTGGGTGGTGAAAAGATACCGAACGGTTCCTGCAGATTTGTAAGACGTATCACCGATGAGAAAACCGGCAATGATGTCATATACGAGACGGAAGTGTCTGATGTATATGATAGCAGACATGAGTATTGCGGCTTCTACGTCAATGTAAATGACAGGACGGATGAAGAAGTAGAACTTGAAAAAGAAAGATTCCTGGCAAGCCATGATTCTCTCACGGGGCTTTATAACCTATCGGCTCTCTACAGACTGACTGATGAGAAACTGGCAGCCGGCGGAGACAGAGAATACGTTGCGGTTGTCACAAATATCAGCGGTTTTAAGGTAATCAACGACGTGTTCGGAACCGAACGTGCGGACGATCTTCTTAAGCAGATAGCTGATAAACTTACGGAGGTGACGGGCCCCAAGGATATCGTGGGACGCGTTACTGCAGACAGATTCGGTCTGTTTATGGAAAAAGAGGACTTTGATCCTTCGAAGTTTACCGCACTTTGCAAGTCTGTTCATATAGACGGAGGAGACAATAAATATCCCGTTTCAATGCATGTCGGAGTATGCGTGACGGGTGAAAGCAAATTGACTTCCCAGACTGTTTTTGACAGAGCGTTCTTTGCAATTGACGGTATCAAAAATGACATGCAGCGTGTTATGGCATATTACGACAGATCCGTTCGCGATTCCATTGTATGGGAACAGATGATAACCGGAAGCATTCATGATGCCATCAGGGACGGCGAGATAATTCCTTATATTCAGGCTCAGGTTGCATCTGACGAAGTTAAGGGCGGAGAAGTTCTGATAAGATGGAATCATAAAAAGGAAGGACTCCTTCCTCCCGGAAAATTCCTGGGCGTTCTCGAAAAGACGGGACTTATAGTGGACGCGGACAGATATATCTGGGAAACTTCCTGTAAGATACTCGGAAAGTGGAACAATGAAGGCCGGGACGACATGTATCTGTCGGTCAATATCTCTCCCAAGGATTTCTTTTTCACGGATGTGTACGGCGACATAACCGGTTATGTGGGCAAATACGGTATCAGACCGGAACAGCTCAGGCTTGAGATCACCGAGACCGCAATGCTTAATAACGAAGGTTCTGTGCAGGATACCATCAAGGCGCTGAGAAGAGACGGATTCATAGTGGAGATGGATGACTTCGGAAGCGGATATTCTTCACTTAATACCCTCAAGAATCTGCCGGTTGATGTGATCAAGGTGGATATGATGTTCCTTAGAAATATCCCCGATGCGGACACCTATCTTAAATCCACAATAATCCTTTCCAACGTCATCAACATGGGACTTGAGATGGGACTTACGGTCATAACGGAAGGCGTGGAGACGCAGGAGCAGAAGAATTTCCTTGAGGAATGCGGATGCCGCGCTTTCCAGGGATACTATTTCTCCAAGCCGATACCTGTTGAGGAGTTCGAAGATAAGTTTATGGGTAAAAAACCATGATATAATTTAGGGAGTACAAAAGCGGTGCTCCCTTTTTTGCATTTATGGAAAACAGACTATCCGAAAAAGAAAACACGGAAAAGATAAAATCTCTGGCGGAGCGGGTTCTTGCGCTTGCGAGAGATGAGATACTTATGTCCTTCAGATTCCTCTCAAGAAGCCTCATGGAGCTGAAATGGGAGGCAAGACCGGGGATTGGGGATGTTAAGTCCGATATGGGGCGGATGTACTACGATCCCGTAGTTATGCTTAAAGCTTCTTCTCACGATTTTAAATATCCCGCAAGAATGCTGTTCCATGTTCTCCTGCATCATATATTCGCACATCCTTTTGCAGGCAATAAAACGGATATGGTGCTGTGGGATCTGGCATGTGACATAGCGGTTGAGAATGTCATAGCAGAGCTGGACGAACCCTGCATCAGATTGGATTCGGATCTGTCGTCCGCCGGTATGCTCAAGGTTCTCAGAGAAGACATAGGCCCTCTTTCCGCCGAGAAGATATATAAGTATTTCAGGAAAAATCCCATGACCACTTCGAGAGTGCTGGAATACGAAAGAGCATTTAAGAAAGACTCCCACGAACTGTGGCATGCATCATCATCCGAGACCGAAATGGTCATCTCGGAAGAGGAATGGAAGAAGATATCAAGGCAGGTTCTTGCGGAGATCAAGAATTTCTCGGAAAGTAAAACCACCGGAGAGGCACTGGAACGGAATCTTGCGGAAGGTGCTGCGGTCAAATTCGATTATTCAAAAGTGCTGGAACATTTCCTGGTATCGGGCGAAACGAACCGCCTCAGCGATGAAGAATTTGATTATATCTACTATGTATACGGCCTTGAAGAATATGACGGAATGCCCTTTATAGAGCCTCTCGAATACAGGGACGAAAAGAGGATAAGGGACTTTGTCATAGCAATAGATACCTCGGCATCCACAAGCGGAGAGATCGTTAAGAAATTTATCAGACAGACCTTCGACCTGCTCAAGAATTCCGAAAGTTTCTTCAGGAAGATCAACGTTCATATAATTCAATGCGACAGCGAAGTTAAAACCGATGATAAGATAACGGATTCGGAAGCGTTGGATGAATATCTGAAGGACATGAAGATTGTGGGCGGAGGCGCCACCGATTTCAGACCGGTCTTTTCATATGTTGAAGAACTCAAAGAAAAGCATGAATTCGACGACCTCAAGGGTATTATATATTTTACCGACGGGTACGGAATATATCCGGAAAAGAAACCTGACGAAGATGTCATTTTTGCTTTCCTGAACAATGATGTGGCAAGACCTGCGTGTCCCGCATGGAGTACCAAAGTGATAATAGAGGAGGATGAACTCGGATGAACATATCACGTGCTAAACAGGTCATCAAAGATACTGTTTCTTTATATCTCAAGAAAGACGACGACGGTGAATATCATATCCCGGTATCAAGACAGCGTCCCATATTTATGGTGGGAGCACCGGGTATAGGTAAGACCGCGATCATGGAGCAGATAGCATCCGAACTGGGAATTGCTCTTGTGTCATATTCCATGACCCATCACACAAGGCAGTCCGCACTGGGACTTCCCTACATCACGAAAAAAGAATTCGGCGGAAAAGAATACTCCGTAACCGAATATACCATGAGTGAGATCATCGCATCCGTTTATGATGCCATTGAAGAGAGCGGTATCAGTGAAGGTATTCTTTTTCTGGATGAGATAAACTGCGTGTCTGAGACATTGGGACCATCCATGCTTCAGTTCCTGCAGTATAAAACCTTCGGACGTCATGCGGTTCCGGAAGGATGGATAATCGTGACTGCCGGTAATCCTCCCGAGTACAACAGATCCGTAAGGGAATTCGACGTTGCGACTTTGGACAGACTTAAGGTAATATCCGTTGAGCCCGATCTCAAAGTGTGGCGTGAATATGCTTCCGGCAGAAATATCCACGGTGCGGTAATGGGATATCTGGAAGTTAAGAAGGATGATTTCTATGTAATGGAAATGTCACCCGAGGGAAGAAGTTATGTTACCGCAAGAGGCTGGGAAGATCTTTCGGATATGCTGCTTTTATGCGACGAAGAAGACATCGCTACGGATGAGACTCTGATATGTCAGTATCTGAGATGTGACAGGGTTGCCAAGGATTTTGCCGCATATCTGGATATGTATAAGAAGTACAAGAAGGATTACCGCATAGCGGATATTCTTGCGGGCAATCCTCCTCCGCAGATTTTTGCAAGAGCATCAGAGGCTGGATTTGATGAGAAACTTTCCGTGCTTGGTATGCTTCTTGATGCGGTAAATGCGGACATGAGAAGTGTCATGGAAAAGGCCGACATGATATCGCAGATCACGCCGGTACTCAGAGCTGTCAAAAACAAAGCAGGTGATGGCGCAGGCTTTGATGAAACCGTGGGAATCCTTAAGAGTGCATCGGATGCTGCATCCAAGAGGCTTCATGATCTTAAGGCAGCAGGCGCACTGAGTGACGGAGACAGAAAGAAATTAAAAGGATGCGCAGCTTTATATGAGGATATGATCCGCGCCGCAAATGCGGCGTCCTGTGCGGACGGAAACGCGGTATTTACCGTGGTATCAGGAATATATGAAAAGAAGGTTCATGCACTTAAGGCTGAATCGGAAAATACAGGATCTAAACTTTCCAACATGATCGCATTCGTGCGCGAAGCTTATGACGGAGGAAACGAACCTGTTATTCTCGCCGCGAGACTCACTTCGGATCCCTGGTCATCGAGATTTATCGGAACCTTCGGAAGCGGAGATTACGAAACTCTTTCCAAGGATATGGAACTGTCGGAAAGAGGTAATGATCTGAAGCAGGAGATCTTAAAACTGGATCTTTGATCATAGGAGACTGATTTGGAAAAAGAGATTGTTTATCCCGAGGGAAGCCTCGTATTTGATGAAAAAGACGGAGAGCTGGCTCTGTCCAGAGTTACCGGAAGCTTCTCCGTTCTTACGGTTCCGGATGCATCGGATGACGGCAAGCCGGTGACAACGGTATTGAAAAAAGCATTCCTCGGTAAACGCACCCTTAAGAAAATAATACTTCCGGATTACGTGAGGAGCATCGGAGATTTTTGTTTTGCCCACTGTATTAACTTAAGTGAGGTTGTTTTGCCTTCATGTAATGCGGGCGAAGGAATATTTACGGGCTGCAGGTCTTTGCAGAAGATTTCTCTTCCGGGATTATCGGAGGATAAAAAGGTTCTTCTGGCGGGGGCAGTGAGAAACGGAGCACCGGCTCATTTATCCGATATAGAAAAGATAGAGGATGATTTCCTGAGCAAATGGGATGCCTGGGCCATATCTGTTTTGCAGGCTCCCGATGATGAAGGATTCTTAAATCAGATACTGTGCGGCGAAGAAGATTACGGAAGCTCGGATAAAGGAGCGTATGAAAGCTCCAGGAGAGTTTTAAAGGCTTCTCTTTCAATGCTTAGACTCCTTAATCCCGAAGCACTTACAGATAAGGCTTCCGATATATTCAAGAACTACGTATACGATCACAGAATGGGCGCTACTGCGGGAAATGAAAGCTGGATAGCCGTAAGAGATCTTTATCCCGATAAGAAACATTTTGATCTTCTTGCGGATCTTAACTGCATTGATGATACAAACAGAGATGCAATGATAAGACAATTGGGAGATGACAAGCAGGAACTTAAAAGTCTTTTGGTAAAAAGTTCCGGTGAGGAGGCTTCGGACAGGTTTTTCTCCGCTTTGGAGCTCTGAAAAAGTAAAAAAAATCCTTATGAGGACAAAAATATTAATAATTTCTTAAGAATTGCACAAAACGAAATCTTAAGATTTGATTAATATTTTTTAAAATAACTATTGTTCTTTTGCATTTCACAAAGTATATTATTAATGAAGGGGTTGTAGACCGGTTGTTGGTTTATGGGGAGAGGAAGATGTTATGGAAAAGAATAAAGGATTTTCACTGGTAGAACTAATAATAACCATAGCGATAATGGCTGTCCTTGTCGGTATACTGGCTCCGCAGTTTATTAAATATGTCGAGCAGTCAAGACGCTCCAAGGATATCCAGAATGCTCAGGAACTCAGAGAGACTTTTCTGACAGATATAGCTGAGGGAAAGATTCAGGATGCAAGTACCGTAGTCATCATGAATACTACACCTAATCTTCCCAGCGCTCTTAATGATATTCCCTATGTAGAGGGAGAGCCCGGTACCCCGGGTAATACGTTCACGGTTTCTTATGATGCCGCAACCAATGAGGTGCAGGTGTATCCTACCGGAACGACTTACAATCTTATCACCGAAGCTGGTATTTCCGCTTACAAAGCGGCTTAATATCTTGGAAGAAAACCCTATATGGAAACACCCGGGTATGGGATTGCCCGGGTGTTTTCAATTTTTTTAAGATATATTACGGCCTTTTTTGTGATATTATTTTATAGTGATTATCAGCACTTAAACTAGGAGAAAAAATATGAATATTGAAGAAGCAAAAGCTAAGCTCGAGAAATTCGGACAGATGCAGGTTCTCAAATATTATGATGAGCTGGATGATGCCGGCAAAGAATCACTTCTTGCCCAGATCGAAGGCACCGACATGAGTATTCTTGCGTCCTGCAAGAATAAAGAAGAACTTGAGAAGAGAGGCGTGATCACTCCTCTTGATTGCATGGAGCTTCCTGAGATCAAAGAACACGAGAAAGAATATGAGGCCATCGGTCTTGATGCCGTCAAGCAGGGTAAGGTTGCCGCACTCCTTCTTGCGGGAGGAATGGGAACCAGACTCGGCAGCGACAATCCCAAGGGAATGTACAATGTGGGTAAGACCAGAGAACTCTTTATTTTCGAGTGCCTTATCAACAATCTTAAGGAAGTTACCGACAAAGCCGGAGCATTCGTGCACATCTATGTAATGACTTCCGAGAAAAACAACGACACCACCATTGCATTCTTCAAGGAGAAGAATTTCTTCGGATATCCCGAGGATCACATTCACTTCTTTATGCAGGCAATGGCTGCCGCAACCGATTATGACGGCAAGATCTATCTTGAAGAAAAGGGACGCATGGCAACATCTCCCAACGGTAACGGCGGATGGTTCGTAAGCCTTGTAAACGCAGGACTTCTTGATCACGTTCATGCTAACGGCATCGAGTGGTTCAATGTATTTGCCGTTGATAATGTTCTTCAGAGAATAGCAGATCCCGTATTCGTAGGTGCTACCATTGCAAAGAAGTGCACCGTAGGCGCCAAGGTTGTAAGAAAGGCTGCTCCCGATGAGAAGGTGGGCGTTATCTGCCTTGAGGACGGAAGACCTTCCATCGTAGAGTATTACGATCTTACCGAAGATCTTATGAATGCCAAGAATGACAAGGGTGATCCCGCTTATAACTTCGGCGTCATCCTTAACTATCTGTTCACCACTGAGCAGCTTGAGAGAATCTTAAACGGAGCGCTTCCTCTTCATATCGTTGAGAAGAAGATTCCCTGCCTCGATGAGAACGGAAATCTTTTCAAGCCCGAGTCGCCCAACGGATACAAGTATGAGAATCTTGTTCTCGACATGATCCATCAGTGTGACAGCTGTCTTCCTTTCGAAGTTGAAAGAGAGAAGGAATTTGCTCCCATCAAAAACAAGACCGGTGTTGACTCTGTTGAGAGTGCACAGGCTCTGCTTGAGAAGAACGGGGTTGTTCTTTAAAAGATAATGATCATTGACTCTGCCCCAGGGGAAGACTGTAGGATCGGAGTAAAGATTAATTATCTATAGGAGGTTTTATGAGTAAGATACTTGTTACCGGCGGTGCCGGATTTATCGGAAGCCACACGGTTGTTGAACTTCAGAACAGCGGAAGGGAAGTTGTCATTCTTGATAATCTTTCCAATGCAAGCGAGAAGGTTCTCGGAAGGATCGAGGCCATTACCGGCAAGAAGCCAGTTTTTTACAAGGCAGATATCAGGGACAGAGCGGCGCTTGACGATATCTTTTCAAAAGAAGACATCAGCTGCGTCATCCACTTTGCGGGACTTAAGGCAGTAGGAGAGTCCGTTGCAAAGCCCTGGGAGTATTACGATAACAACATCACAGGAACCCTTACCCTCGTTGATGTAATGAGAAAGCACGGATGCAAGAACATCATCTTCTCATCAAGTGCTACCGTATACGGAAATCCCGCATTTGTTCCCATTACCGAAGAGTGCCCCAAGGGACAGTGCACCAATCCCTACGGCTGGACCAAGTCCATGCTTGAGCAGATCCTTTCCGATATCCAGAAAGCGGATAATGAATGGAACGTGATCCTTCTCAGATATTTCAATCCCATCGGAGCACACAAGTCGGGAACCATGGGTGAGAATCCCAACGGAATCCCTAACAACCTCATGCCTTACATCACTCAGGTTGCGGTAGGAAAGCTTAAAGAACTGGGCGTATTCGGCAATGATTACGATACCCATGACGGAACCGGAGTAAGAGATTATATCCATGTAGTTGACCTTGCTCTCGGACATGTTAAGGCTATCGATAAGATCGAGGAAAACTGCGGACTTAAGATCTACAATCTCGGAACCGGTCAGGGATACAGTGTTCTTGACATAGTTAAGAATTTCGAAGAAGCAAACGGACTTAAGATTCCTTATTCCATCAAGGAAAGAAGACCCGGCGATATCGCAGAGTGCTATGCCGATGCATCTCTTGCTAAAAAAGAACTGGGATGGACCGCAAAGTACGGAATCCGTGAGATGTGTGAGGATTCCTGGAGATGGCAGAAGAATAATCCCAACGGGTATGACGAATGAGTACAGGCATAAAGGCTTTTCTGATAGCTTATGTTCTGATCAATCTCGCCGTCTTTGCCTTTTACGGTATAGATAAAGCAAAAGCCGTAAGAAACGAGTGGAGAATATCCGAGAAAAGCCTGATGACAGCGGCGTTATTCGGAGCACCCGGAGCGCTTATCGCAATGTTTGTTTTCAGGCATAAGATCAGAAAACCCAAGTTTTATATCGGTGTTCCTGTTATTCTTATTGCCGAAGCGGCGCTTGCCATATTTATATTCACGAAGAAAGCCGGATGATCATCATCCGGCTTTCTTTTAATAATTTGCGTCTTCCTCTATGATCTGGATCTCCAGATAGTCAAAGGGGATATCTTCTATGAAGGATCCTTTCCTGAAACGAGTCTTGGCGGTCCGTTTGAAATCACTGATATTGTTATCAAGCCATATGGGAACCGCAAGATCGAAGGCGGTACAGGCTTTTTCCAATGCATTCATTATTTTATGGGTGCGTGTATCGTCGGAATCGTCTTCTATGACGATGTCTTTTATCATATGAGTTTCTTTGAATTCTCTGACCCAGAGTCTGAACATCTTTTTCCCTTGAAATGACCGAAATGGTAATTTGCTACACAGACATGCTTTAGTATGCTAAAATAACTACGTATGCGCAAATGAAGAAACTGCACACTGGTGATTATATTTGAAAGACCGGAAATAAGCAATGGATAATGATATCAACGAAATAGCACAGGGAGACGGCATTGAGACATGGCAGGAAGTCATGCTCGTTTATAATGCCGCAATGAGACAGGTTCAGACTAAGATTGAGATCCTCAATGAGGAGTTCCAGCATATCCATCAGTACAACCCCATTGAGCATATCAAATGCAGAATGAAGACGCCCGAGAGCATAGTTAAAAAGCTTAAGCGTCACAATCTGGATTCGACCATAGAGAATATGGTCAATAATGTTAATGATATTGCCGGAGTCAGGATCATATGCTCCTTCTCATCCGACATATATCGAATCGCGGACATGATAGAGCACCAGCAGGATATTAAGATCCTGACGGTTAAAGACTATATCACTTTCCCCAAGGCCAGCGGATACAAGAGCTATCACATGATAGTTACGGTACCCGTATATCTGTCCAACAGGGTCGTGGATACCAAGGTGGAGATCCAGATCCGTACCGTTGCGATGGATTTCTGGGCAAGCCTTGAGCATAAGATCCACTACAAGTTCGAAGGAGATGCTCCCCAGCATATCAAGGACGAGCTTGTTGAGTGCGCACATCTGGTATCGGATCTTGATGAGAAGATGCTCAGCCTGAATGATGAGATCATTAAGCTCAGCGGTATAGACGGACTTCCCGAAGACAGGTTCTGAGAATAAAAAACTCCCCATAAAATGAGGAGTGCCCGGAAACCTTTCGGCCTCCGGGCTATTATGAAAAAATGATCGATTTCTTTCTTCTGCTTACAAAAACATTATAGTAATGCTTTATGAATAAAATATGAACGTGCTGTAAAGAATCAGTAAATGTTTACAGATACTGAGTTTTTACAGACATTTATATAGTCAAATCACACAAAAAATGATCATCTTTGTACGGTCTTAACTTTCAAAAAACGGCCTTATGAAGTATAATCATAGGGATGCGGGATTGCTTGGTCGAAACTTTCCCGGGACACGAAGTTTTTTCGGAGGCAATTTATGGATACATTCATGGATCAGTTATCACAGAAGCTGAATGCACAGCAGATCATCAGAGCAAACGGCGAGGCAGAATCCGAGGCCATGGGAGTGATGAGGGCACAGGTACGCGAGTATCAGGACTGCCTTGATCGCATGAAGAATGTTGCCGACGAACTCGGAGGACTTCAGCAGACCATCGCCGCTCTTCCCGACCTCAGCAGCGGCATCGGAATAGACGACAGAGCACTTGAAGACCTCAAGGCTCAGATGGAAAATATGAACAAGGTCAACGAGGAATATCTGCAGAAGATGCAGGGGGATCTCCTCGCCAGCCAGAATGATTTCATTTCCCGTCAGCAGGATCTTGCTCAGAGCCAGAATGATCTCATGAGCAGACAGAGCGAAATGCTCGAGAGCCGCAGCAATGAGCTCAGAGAGCAGATCGAAGCAATTAAAGTATCCAACGAAGAGCATCTCGAAAGACTCCGCAGCGATATCGAAGGAAGCGGAAACGGCGGAGATGAACTTGCAACAAGATTTGATAATCTTGCTCTCCAGATCGAAGCTAAGATAGAAGAGATCAAGGTTTATTATAACGAGCAGCTCGAGAGAGTCCGCATGGAGATCGCGGAGAATAAAAACGACGAACTTGCAGCCAGAATAGATTCACTCGAATCCGGACTGGGTGCTAAATTCGGCGATCTTGAAAACGGACTCGGAACCAGACTCGGCGATATCGAAAACGGACTCGATGCAAAGCTCGGTGACATCGAAAGCGGACTCGGAACAAAGCTCGGAAACATTGAGAGCGGTCTCGGATCAAGACTCGGAAATATTGAGAGTGACCTGGGAACAAGACTTGGCGATATCGAAAGCGGATTGGGGACCAGACTCGGCGATATCGAGAACGGTCTCGGAACCAGATTCGGTGAGCTTGAGTCCGGTATTGATGCAAAATTCGGAGATATGCAGCAGGGCGTCGATCTTCAGATGGGTGCTGTCAAGTCTTCGAACGAGCAACTCATAAACAAAATGGAAGGAGCTCTTTCCAAAGACTCCAAGAGCGATCAGGTAGTAGAACTCGTTGAAGTTCTTCGTGATGAAGTATCGGCTATCAAACTTCAGATGGAGAACACCAGCAAGAGCAGCGACCAGTATCTCCAGACAATGCAGAGCAACCTCAGAAGAGGTCAGGAGCAGATGATCCAGAGTACCAACACTCTGACTCAGACATTCGGAAATACTGATATTCATAAAGAATGTGTTCGTGTGTATCGTAATGTTCAGGCATCTGTTCAGGATGAGAATGCCAAGCAGCTTGAAGCCATCAAGCAGGAAAATGCAACCCAGCTTGAGAGCATTAAGCACGAGGGCAGCAGAAACCTGACCGCTATCAGGGAGGAGAGTGCCAAACTTCTCGGCAGTCTCAGAAATGATAACGGAAAACAGGTTGAAAACCTCCGTGAAGAGAATGCCAAGATCCTTGTGGGTATCAAGAGCGAAACTTCCAGACTTGAAGAAGAAGTCAAGAGCGTCAAGAAGGTAGCTGTATTTGCTGTCATTGTTTCGATATTGGCAGTAGCGGCTCCCTTTGTTGCGGCTATCTTGTTCTGATAACGGATTACTGTGAAGAACTTATTTGATTCCAAAAAAAGAGAACTGATCTTTATCATCTCTACAGCCATCACTATTTTTGCATGTTTTATTTTCGTACGCGGTTATTCTCCTTTTTCCGAAGGAACCGATGATTATTTCCACATGTATATTAATGATGTGAAGGTCGGAGATTTTTCCGATGAAGAGGAGGCTTTAGACCTCCTTCTTGAAGCGCGCAGAAATGTTGCCTCAAGATATGCGGGAACCGCCTTCATGGATTTTGATTATCGTATAGAGTCCGAGAATGTTCTTACGGGCGATGTCACTCCCAGGAGCGAAGCTTTGGCTGCCGCAGAGGAGCTCATGATCGCATCCCTCAAAGAGACACTTTCGCCTTCGTACACCGTCAAGATGGGAGACTACATGGTTACCCTTGCGGGAGAGACCGAGGTCGAAACTCTTCTTAATGAAGCGATAGACAGATATAATCCCGGCGGAAGATTTGAAGTCAGGCTCGTAAGAGATACAAACAGAAATTTCGGTGTGCTTACCGCGGTTGTTGTGGACACACAGAAAGACAGAGAAATTTCGAACGGGCCCACGCTTCCTTCGGGCGGCATGCAGACATATCTGGATGAACAGACCAACCTGGAGATAGAGACCAATGAAGAAATCAATTTCCAGGATTATGAGACCGGACTTATATCGATCTCTTTTGTGGAGAATATAGTCATAGCCGAAGGATATGTTCCTGCGTCCCAGCTTACTTCTCTTGAGGATGCAATCGAACAGGTGACCAAAGAAAACGACAAGCCTTTCGAACATGTCATCCAGGCGGGTGATACATTGAGCGGCATCTCTCTTTTGTACGACAAGCCCATCGATGAGATCATGGAAAATAATCCGGACAAGCTTCCGAATGCGAATGCAACGCTTCACTTAAATGATACTCTTATCATTACCCAGACGGAGCCTGAGCTTTCCATCGAGCATGTTGAGCGAAATTATGTTGATGAAGATTATGATGCGGAAATCATCATCATTCCCAGAGATGACTGGTATACGACAGAGACCAATGTAATCCAACAGCCTTCCGCGGGACATCACAGAGCGATCGTGGATCAGCATTTCATCAATGATACCGAAGCCGAAAGAGAAGTGCTGATCGAGGAGGTTGACATCGAAGCCGTTCCCAAGATCATGGAGCGCGGCACCAAGATTCCTCCCACTTATATCAAGCCTATTTACGGCGGAAGGATCAGTTCCTACTTCGGATACAGAAATGCACCCACTGCAGGCGCAACCACGTATCACAGAGGAATCGACTGGGCTACACCTACCGGAACATCTGTCATGGCTTCCTGCGGCGGTACTGTTACACAGGCAGGATGGTCGGGAAGCTACGGATATATGATCCTTATCACCCATCCCGGCGGAACCCAGACCAGATATGCGCATCTGTCCAGCATAGGCGTATCTGTGGGACAGTCCGTAACTCAGGGGCAGGTCATCGGACGAAGCGGTAACTCGGGAAGATCCACAGGACCACACTTGCATTTCGAGATCATAATGGGCGGATCGCCGGTTAATCCGCTGAACTATATTACATAACCGGACAAAATAAGGGAGTACAAGAAAATGCCTATTACAAGCTATTTGGAGAAGAATGCACGGGAACACGGGGACGAAGTTGCTCTTATCGAGCTTAATCCCGAGCAGAAAGAAACCAGAAGAGTGAGCTGGAAAGAGTATTCACTCATCGAGCAGACCGAAGCTCAGCCTTACAGAAGAGAGATCACATGGCACGTATTTGATGAAAAAGCAAATCGCGTCGCCAACATGCTCCTGAGCAGAGGCGTGGGAAGAGGTGATAAGGTTGCAATCCTTATGATGAACTGCCTCGAATGGCTTCCCATCTATATGGGTATCCTCAAGAGCGGAGCCCTTGCCGTCCCTTTCAATTTCCGTTATTCCGCAGATGAGATCGTTTATTGCGCCGATCTTGCGGAGGTTGACGTTCTCCTTTTCGGACCTGAATTCATAGGAAGAATTGAATCTTCTCTCGACAAGCTTGCAAATAAAGTACTTATATTCGTTGGAGAGACTTGTCCCACATTCGCAGAGAGCTATCGCGAACTTGTTGCGGACTGCTCCAGCGTAAATCCCGGCATCGAATTAAAAGATGACGATGATGCGGCTATCTATTTTTCATCGGGAACCACAGGATTCCCCAAAGCTATTCTTCATAAGCATTTAAGCCTTATGACCGCAGCCAAGGTTGAGCAGAATCACCATCAGACAGGACGTGATGACTGTTTCCTCTGCATCCCTCCCCTTTATCACACCGGAGCCAAGATGCACTGGATGGGAAGCCTTGTAAGCTGCTCACGTGCGGTACTTCTTAAAGGAACAAAACCTTCCTATATATTCGATGCTGTATCAAGAGAGAAATGTACCATTGTATGGCTCCTTGTTCCCTGGGCTCAGGATATTCTTGATTCACTGGACAACGGAGATCTCAAGCTCTCTGACTATGAGCTTTCGCAGTGGAGACTTATGCACATCGGCGCTCAGCCCGTGCCCCCTTCACTGATCCGCAGATGGATGGCATATTTCCCTAACCACAAGTATGACACCAACTACGGCCTCAGCGAATCCATCGGACCCGGCTGCGTACACCTGGGCATGGAAAACATCCACAAGGTAGGTGCCATCGGCGTTCCCGGATACGGATGGGAGTGCAAGATCGTTGATGAGAATGACAATGAAGTAAAACAGGGTGAAGCCGGCGAGCTCTGCGTTAAGGGCGACGGCGTAATGACCTGCTACTACAGAAATCCCGAAGCTACCGCAGAAGTACTTAAGAACGGCTGGCTTTACACCGGAGACGTTGCGATGCGCGACGAGGACGGATTTATATACCTGGTAGACCGTAAAAAGGATGTCATTGTATCCGGCGGAGAGAACCTTTATCCCGTTCAGATCGAGGACTTCCTCAGAAAGCATGACAAGATCAAGGATGTTGCGGTTATCGGACTTCCGGATCCCAGACTGGGAGAGATTGCAGGTGCCATTATTTCCATCAAGGACGGCATGACCTGCACCGAAGCCGAGATCGAAGAGTTCTGCAACGGACTGCCCCGTTACAAGCGTCCCCGCAAGATCATTTTCGATGATGTGCCCCGCAATCCTACCGGCAAGATTGAAAAGCCTCTCCTTCGCAAGCGTTACAGCGTAGAGGGACTCGTCGGTAAAGAAAACGAACTGTAATAGAAATGCTTACGGGCCGGTCTTCACTTTATATGTTTACCGCACACGCGCCTCTCGGCTCCGCGTTTTGCCGTAGCAGTACTAAGCTCATGCCACGCTGA
Source organism: Lachnospiraceae bacterium (assembly GCA_017940415.1). GTDB lineage: Bacteria > Bacillota > Clostridia > Lachnospirales > Lachnospiraceae > AC2028. The sequence goes on along the minus strand of JAGAYR010000042.1, from coordinate 21,075 downwards.
CGCTTGCATTCGCTAAGTACTGACGGCAAAACAAGGGTGTGCTTATAAACATATAAAGCAAAGGCCGGCCCTTGATTATTCCAATTTGACGTTCCGTTTCCTTTACCTCCTCGTATGCAACAAGGGCACGGAAATATCTGTACTTTCTTTCATTGCTGCAAACAGGACGGTTTTCACTTTTAATATTCAAAAGCGCACCCTTATTTTCGCGTCGGTACTTAATGAGAACGAGCTGTGCGAAGTTCGAATTTAGTACCGCTACGTGAAAATGCGGAGCCGAGAGGCGCGTGCGTGTTGAATATTAAAAGCGAAAGACGTCCGTGACTTCAGGAACTGTGAATGAAAGGCTGGAGCATGCGTGGTCTTGGGCTGAAGCCCAAGGTGGGAGCGGCTCGGAAAAAAGTGCTTGACGATATGAGCGGGGGTGTGATACATTACTTTAGCGGCTGATTATAGGCCTATTTTTTTCGCTCTAAGTTTTTAAATGGGCAGGAGGAACAATTATGCGTACAAAGATTACACTTGCTTGCACCGAGTGCAAACAGCGCAACTACAATACTACCAAGGATAAGAAGACCATGCCTGACCGCATGGAGATCAAGAAGTATTGCAGATTTTGCAAGAAGCATACACTTCATAAGGAAACAAAGTAATCATATCCTATAGAAGGAGATCGGCTGATGGCAGATTCTAATAAGGAAAACAAGATCAGCTTCTTTGACGGTGTGAAAGCAGAGTTCGGAAAGATCGTATGGCCGAACGGAAAAGGTGCTTTCAGACAGTCTGTTGCTGTTATCGTCATTTCGGTTGTTGCAGGCCTTATTATCGCTCTTATCGACTTTTGCGCTAAGAGTGGTGTTAATTGGCTTACATCTTTATAAGGAGGACCATTCGTGGCAGAAGCAGAAGCAAAATGGTACGTGGTCCACACCTATTCCGGCTATGAGAATAAAGTCAAGCTGGATCTCGAGAAGACCATTGCCAATAACAAGGAATTAGCTGAGAAGATTCTCGAAGTGGAAGTTCCCACCGAGAGTGTTATGGAAGTTAAGGACGGCAAGAAGAAGGTCGTTGACCGTAAGATGTGCCCCGGTTACGTCATCGTTCATATGGAACTCAATGACAAGACCTGGTACGTGGTCAGAAACACCAGAGGCGTTACCGGATTTGTAGGACCCGGAAGCAGCCCTGTTCCTCTTACCGAGCAGGAGCTTGTAAACCTTAAGATCGGCAAGCCCGCACCCGGTGCAGGAACCGAAGAGAAAGCTCCCAAGAGAGATTACGGTATCAAGGTCGGAGATCTTATCGCAGTTGTTGACGGTACCTGGAAAGATACCGAAGGAAAAGCTCTTAAGATCGATGATAACAAGCAGACCGTTACCATCAACGTTGAGATGTTCGGAAGAGAGACTCCTCTCGAAGTTCCTCTCGATAACGTCAGAAGAATGGGTTAATAAGGTATTTTCGGGCTCAGCCCGTTAATATATACAATTTTTTAACAGTGGGAGTGTGCTCCGGCACGATCACCACGGATCCGTAGAACATACGGAATAATAACAGGAGGTGCCGTTATGGCAAAAAAAGTAGAAGGCTATATCAAGTTACAGATTCCGGCCGGCAAGGCTACACCCGCGCCCCCGGTAGGTCCTGCACTTGGACAGCATGGTGTTAACATCGTAGAGTTCACCAAGCAGTTCAACGCAAGAACCGCTGACAAGGGAGATACCATTATCCCCGTTGTCATCACAGTTTATGCAGACAGATCTTTCAGCTTCGTCACCAAGACTCCCCCTGCAGCCGTTCTTATCAAGAAGGCAGCAAAGGTTCAGAAGGCTTCAGGTGTACCCAACAAGAATAAGGTAGGAAGCATCACCAAGGCTCAGGTTAAAGAAATCGCTGAGACCAAGATGCCCGATCTTAACGCAGCATCCATCGAGGCAGCTATGAGCATGATCGAAGGAACCGCACGCAGCATGGGTATTACAATCAGCGAATAATCTTTGACAGGAGGAAAATATAATGAAGCATGGCAAGAAATATTCGGAAGCTGCTAAGCTCGTTGAGCGCGGAGCATTTTATGATCCCGCTGAAGCTGTAGCACTCGTTAAGAAGACCGCTTCCGCTAAGTTTGATGAAACTGTAGAACTCCACATTCGCACAGGATGTGACGGAAGACACGCTGATCAGCAGATCCGTGGTGCAGTAGTTCTCCCCAGTGGTACCGGTAAGGACGTAAGAGTACTGGTATTCGCAAAGGGCGATAAGCTGACCGAGGCTCAGAACGCTGGAGCTGATTTCGTAGGTGGAGAAGAGCTCATCCCCAAGATTCAGAACGAGGGATGGTTTGAATTCGACGTTGTTGTTGCAACTCCCGACATGATGGGTGTTGTAGGACGTCTCGGTAAGGTTCTCGGACCTAAGGGTCTCATGCCTAACCCTAAGGCAGGAACTGTTACCATGGATGTTGCAAAGGCTATTTCAGACATCAAAGCAGGTAAGATTGAGTACAGACTTGACAAGGCAAACATTGTACACGTTCCCGTTGGAAAGGTTTCTTTCACCGAGGATCAGCTTCAGGCTAACTACAATGCAGTTATCGATGCCATCCTTAAGGCTAAGCCCAGCACCATCAAGGGACAGTATCTCAAGAGCGTTACTCTTGCTACTACCATGGGCCCCGGCATTCACGTAACTACCGCTAAGTACTCATAATTTATCAATAAGTATTTGTCCTTGACGTATATCGCAGTAATGTGATATTCTGTGCAAGGTCTAAATAAGCCGAAGACAGCAGGCATACGTTAAACGTTGTAAGTCCAGCCGAGGTGATGAATATATGATCATCTTCATCTCCCGTGTCTTCAGATGCGGGAGATTTTTTTCGGCCTCGTATTAAAAATCTAACAGGAGGTAAGAAAATGGCAAAGATCGAAGAGAAGAAGCCGATAGTCGCTGAGATCAGCGAGTTCATCGATGGCGCACAGTCAGTTGTTGCGGTAGATTATCGCGGACTTACCGTTGCCCAGGATACCGAGCTTCGTAAGAGCCTTCGTGAAGCAGGAGTTGTCTACAAGGTTTACAAGAATACTTTCCTTACAAGAGCATTCGAAGGAACCGATTTCGCACAGCTCGATCAGGTTCTCGAAGGACCCACCGCAGTTGCTATCTCTAAGGATGATGCAACCGCTCCCGCAAGAGTACTTGCAAAGTTCGCTAAGACCGCACCCGCACTTGAGATCAAGGCAGGCGTAGTTGAGGGAACATTCTATGATGCAACCGGAATGCAGAGCATTTCTCAGATCCCTTCAAGAGAAGAGCTCCTTTCCAAGTTCCTTGGAAGCATCCAGAGCCCCATCACCAATTTCGCACGCTGCATCAAGCAGATTGCAGAAAAAGATGGCGAAGTTGCTCCCGCTGAGGCTCCCGCTGAAGCTTAATGCTTTCGGCAATTTAAATTTTGTAAATATCTAAATCTTTTATGGAGGAAAATAAAATGGCTAAATTATCTGCACAGGAAATTCTTGATGCAATTAAGGAGCTCAGCGTTCTTGAGCTCAATGATCTTGTTAAGGCTGTTGAGGATGAGTTCGGCGTATCTGCAGCAGCAGGCGTAGTAGTAGCAGCAGGCCCCGCAGCAGGCCCTGCAGAGGAGAAGACCGAGTTCGACGTTGAGCTTACTGAGGCTGGCGCTGAGAAGGTTAAGGTTATCAAGGTTGTTCGTGAGATCACCGGACTTGGACTCAAGGAAGCTAAGGACGCAGTTGAGGCTGCTCCCAAGGTTATCAAAGAGGCAGCTGCTAAGGCAGAGGCTGAGGATATCAAGAAGAAGCTCGAGGAAGTTGGAGCTAAGGTTACCCTTAAATAATCTGATATCTCTGATATCTCACAGGGACGCATTATGCGTCCCTGTATTTTATTGTAAAAAATGTGACTTAATTCTAAGAGAAAGCGTCTATTAATCGGAGCCTGCGCCGGTCAAATTATTAAGAACGATTTAAACTCTTTATGATTTGTTTAACACCATTGCCTTTTTCATCCTGTGTGCTATCATGAACAAGGTGTGTTAAATTCATTAATACAGTTCGGAGAATTATTCTATGGAAAGGCCTGTCATTCAGGTTAAAAATCTATATAAGATCTACCGCATAGGAGATAACAAAGTCAAAGCGCTTAACGGCGTTGACTTCACCATCTCGAAAGGCGAGTTCTGTTGTATAGTCGGAACATCAGGTTCGGGTAAATCAACTCTTTTGAATATGATGGCGGGACTTGAACCTCCCACAAGAGGGGAGATAGTCATAGCCGGTGAGCATATCGAAAAAAAGAACGAGGCTAAGCTGGTTTTGTTCAGACAGGCGCATGTCGGTTTTATTTTTCAGTCATATAATCTGATGCCGAATCTGACAGCGATAGAAAACGTGGCGATGCCGCTGACATTCCAGGGCGTTCCCAAAGCGATCAGAGAAAAGAAAGCAAGACGAATGCTTAAGCTGGTAGGCCTTGGGAAGTACATGGATCACAGACCGGGCCAGATGTCCGGAGGTCAGCAGCAAAGAGTCGGTATAGCAAGAGCGCTGGTTGTGGATCCGGAGATCGTATTCGCGGACGAGCCCACGGGAAACCTGGACTCCAACACAACGCTTGAAGTACTCAAGCTGATGCAGAAGATCGTCCATGAAAAGGGCCAGACAATGGTAATGGTTACTCATGATAATTATCTGGCATCTTTCGGAGATAAAGTAATACATATACGCGACGGCAAGATAATCGGAATCGATGAACATCCCGGCGGCGCGCAGATTAATGAGGTAGAAGCTGAAGCCGGTTATTATCCGGGCGGAACATTGGCAGTACCCGGTGAGGAGATTAATCCATATGAAAATCAATAACATGAAATCAATAAGTATTCGTTTGATCACAATGATCTCTGCAATGATGTTTGTCATCCTTGTCGGAGCAATGCCTGTAAAAGCTGCAAATGATGTATCCGGCAATGATCCCGGACATTATACTGCCGGCGGATCCGGATTCGGAACCGCATATCTTACCACTGTCCATGCGGACGGTAATGAGATCATAACCGACGCCGACAGACAGGATGCATACAGCTACCTGATCACATACAAGGAGAATCTTAAGAAGTCCAGCGTTCAGGGACTTGCTCCCGAGATCAATCAGAAGCTGGAAGATACCTGGTATGAAGCTAATGTTTATATCGCAAATAATTCCCTGACCATTGCAAGACTCGTTTCTTATGTCAATGAGATTGCGGGAAGAATGGACAGCATTGCTTCTCAGAAGCCCACTTCATATTCAAACACTCAGGACTTCCTTTTCATCAACAACAACTCCATAGTTACTTCCGCTAACTACGGAGAATATACATATCTTACCCTTTCACTTATCAACCTCGGAAAAACCGATGTTACCGATGTTGTTCTTACTCCTCAGGAGAGCACCGACATCAATAAGTGGCCCTTCGAGATAACAACCGCATCCAACGCTCTTGTTATTCCCAAGATCCAGGCATCAAGCGATATTCACACCGCACACACTCTTGCACAGAATGCAACATGGGTATTCCTTGTTTCCAAAGATGCCAAGACCGGAACATATCCTCTGACTTTCGATGTTCTCTATTATCGCGGAGGAGCTGCCGAGAAGACCACCATCACCACATATATTCACATTAACGGTGCGCCCGGTGCCGGAAGTCTTTCCGAAAGCAATGACAAGAATGATAAGGTTTCAACTCCCAGAATTATCGTAACCGGATTTAAGACCGATCCCGAAGTTGTATATGCGGGAGATACTTTTAAACTTACCATCTCTATTCAGAACACTTCACTTGCAACAACTGTTTCAAACATTCAGTTTGATCTTGCTGCGGCAAAAGAAGGAAACAATAACGAGACCACATACGAGGCGTTCCTGCCCACATCGGGTTCTGCAACAATATTTGTTCCTGCGATCTCGCCGGGAGCTACCACAAACATCTCCATTGAGATGACCGCAAGAAGCGATCTGATGCAGAAGCCCTATGTCATCACTCTGAATGCGGCATATGAAGACAGTGACAGAAATCCTTATACCATGTCTTCAAATATCTCAATTCCCGTTAAGCAGGAAGCGAGAATCGATTCGGGTGAAGCTGAGATTCTCCCCGAATCCATCGAAGTCGGAAATCAGGCTAATATAATGTTCCCTGTTTATAACAAGGGAAAGACCACTCTGTACAATGTTCAGGTTGATTTCATCGGGGATACCGTTGAAGGTGGTTCTACTTTCCTCGGAAAGCTTGAGCCCGGAGCAACCGGAAATGTAGATGCCATGGTAACCGGTATAGCACCTACCACGGATGAAGGCATTATCATTGCCAGAATCTCTTATGAAGATGAAGCAGGACATGTTTCTTATATCGAAAAAGAGATCAGCCTGTACGTCATGGAAGCGTTTAATCCCGAGGAAGAGTGGGGATATGATGACGAATCCTATGACGATGGAATGTATGAAGAAGAGCAGGGCGGAGTAAATGTTAAGGCTATAGTGATCACCATCATTATCCTTGTGATCGTTGGAATCGTAGTATGGCGCCTTGTTGCAAAGAAACGTAAAGCTAAGAGAATGCTCGAATCATTCAGTGACGATGATTTTGAATGATGAGAAAAGGTTAACGAATAAATGAGTATTATCGACCTTCTCCGGATGAGCCTGGAGAGCCTGTTCAAAAGAAAAGTGCGTACCATACTGACCATTATGGGAGTTGTTATCGGAACAACTTCCATAGTTGTCATGCTTTCCCTCGGTATTGGTATGAAGAGTGCGCTTTTGTCCGAACTTGAATCTTACGGAGGACTTAAGAGCATCGAGGTAAACAGTCCCGGAAGATATGATGACAGTGCCAAGGATAAAGATCCCGAAGATACACTGCTTACGGATGCAAAGGTCGCTGAGTTCGAGGCTATGGAACATGTAACCGGTGTCAATCCCTGCCTTCAGGCTCAGGTCATTATCAAGTGCGGAATCTACGAGGGCAATTTTACACTTCAGGGAGTAAGCAGATCCGTCCTTGAAGAGAAAGCTGAATCTCTCGGACAGGGAAGCATTCCCGCTCCCGGCGGAGAACTTCAGCTCATATATGGTAATATGATTCCCGCAGATTTTATGAATACCAAGACCAACCAGTATGAATATTGGGAGACCGGAGAGCTTCCCAAGATGGATCTGATGAATGATCAGATATTTGTTATTTTTGATACCGAAAAGTACTACAGTTCCAAAAATCCTTCGGGAGATTCCGCGCCTGTAGCAGCTCCCAAAAAATACATCATAGAGACTGCGGGCATATTTGCGGGTGAGCCCGGTGAATGGACTACGGATTCCTACAATATCTATTGTGATATAGATGCACTCAGGGAAGTTCTTCAGAGAGAGTTTAAGGGAAGGGTCATTCCCGGACAGCCCACCAGAAAAAACGGTAAGCCCTACAAGCAGTTATTCTATTCAAGTCTTACCGTTAATGTGGATGAAATGGATAATGTTACACAGGTTCAGCAGATCATATCCGATATGGGATACAGTGCATATTCCAATGCGGAATGGATCGAGTCTGACATGCAGATCATGAATATTATCCAGGCAGTACTGGGAGGTATCGGAGGTATCTCTTTGTTCGTTGCTGCCATCGGAATTACCAATACAATGATGATGTCCATCTATGAGAGAACCAAAGAGATCGGTATTATGAAGGTTATAGGATGTCGCATCAAGGATATCCAGCTTCTCTTCCTTATTGAGGCGGGTTATATCGGCTTTATCGGCGGAGCAGTAGGAATTGGTCTCTCATATGGCATATCTTATGTAATGAATAATGTTCTGGGACTGGGCTCTATGATGTACGAGGATGGAGTCAATATTTCAGTCATTCCTCCCTGGCTTGCGCTGGTGGCTATAACTTTTGCGGCCTTGATAGCTATGCTTGCGGGATTCCTGCCCTCCATAAGGGCTATGAGGCTCTCGCCTCTTGCCGCCATCAGAGCAGAGTGATCAAAATTTTTCAATTCTTTTTCAAAAATCCACTTGACCGCTTGAATTCATAATGATACTATGGATGATGCACGTTTCTGCGACGAGCTCTTTTTTTGCACGGCAAAAAAAGGGTTGCGCATAAACCGGAAAAAGTCAACAGAAAGAACGGGGTGAAAGTGTCAATGAGTAAGAACAGGATCCGCCCGGAGCAGAGTGCCAAAGCCATGCGTATGAGCTACGCGAGACGTGGCGAGGTGCTTGAAATGCCCAATCTTATAGAAGTTCAGACGAACTCCTATAAATGGTTTCTTGAGGAAGGCCTCAAGGAAGCTTTCGATGATATATCTCCCATCGAGGACTTCTCGGGTGCACTCAGCCTTGAGTTTGTAAGACATGAACTCAAGACCAAAGAAGCAAAGTATACAATAGAAGAGTGCAAGGAGAGGGATACGACTTATTCGGCTCCTTTGTTCGTGACCGTACGTCTTCACAGTAATGAAGACAAGAACATTCAGGAGTATGAGATATTCATGGGAGATCTTCCCATTATGACTGATACCGGCACGTTTGTTATAAACGGTGCGGAGCGTGTCATCGTTTCTCAGCTTGTACGTTCTCCCGGAATGTATTACGGAATTTCAAATGATAAAGTAGGTAAGGAACTCTTCTCATGCCAGGTTATCCCTAACCGTGGTGCATGGCTTGAGTATGAGACCGATGCCAACGATGTATTCTATGTGCGTGTCGACAGGACCCGTAAGGTTCCTGTGACCATTCTTTTGCGTGCTCTCGGACTCGGAACAAACACCGAGATCATCGAGAAATTCGGCGAAGAGATCAAACTTGAAGAGACCTTTAAGAAGGACGCATCCATCACTCCCGAGAACCCCGAGGGAAGTTATGAAGGCGGACTTCACGAATTATATAAGAAGATCAGCCCCGGCGACATCATTAATAAAGAGAACGCCGAGAACGATCTGAGAAGACTTTTCTTTGAGCCCAAGAGATACGACCTTGCAAGAGTAGGCCGTTACAAGTTCAACAAGAAGATGGCTCTCAAGAACCGTATCAGAGATCACATCCTTGCAGAGGATGTAATCGATCCTCTTACCGGTGAAGTAATCGCAGCAGCAGGAACCACAGTAACCGCAGAACTTGCAGATACCATTCAGGATTCCGCTGTTGAGTATGTTGTTATCCAGACCGAGGAGAAGAACGAGAGAGTTCTCTCCAACATGATGGTTGATCTGTCTCACTTCGTTGATTGCAATCCCAAGGATTTCGGAATCAAGGAGAGAGTATATTATCCTGTCCTCAGAGAGATTCTCGATACTTACGGAGATGATCCCGAGGAGCTTTCTCGTGCTATCAGAGGCAATGTTCAGAGACTTGTTCCCAAGCACATCACCAAGGATGATATCTTCGCATCCATCAACTACAACATGCACCTTGAGTACGGCATTGGACACGATGATGATATCGACCATCTCGGAAACCGTCGTATCAGAGCCGTAGGTGAACTTCTCCAGAACCAGTATCGTATCGGTCTCTCCAGACTTGAGCGTGTGGTAAGAGAGAGAATGAGCACACATGACGCTGAGGATGTTACTCCTCAGAGCCTTATCAATATCAAGCCCGTAACCGCAGCAGTTAAGGAGTTCTTCGGATCTTCACAGCTGTCTCAGTTCATGGACCAGAATAACCCTCTCGGTGAGCTTACTCACAAGAGACGTCTTTCTGCACTCGGCCCCGGCGGTCTTTCAAGAGATCGTGCAGGATTCGAAGTTCGAGACGTACATTATTCACACTACGGAAGAATGTGTCCCATTGAGACCCCCGAAGGTCCCAACATCGGACTCATCAACTCCCTTGCAAGCTATGCACGTATCAACGAGTACGGATTCGTTGAGGCTCCTTACAGAAAGGTTGACAAGACCGATCCCGAGAATCCCAAGGTTACCGATACCGTTGTATATATGACTGCAGACGAAGAGGACAACTACTATGTTGCCCAGGCTAACGAGCAGCTTGACGAGGAAGGCCACTTCGTTAAGAAGTACGTTTCCGGTCGTCACAGAGATGAGACTCAGGAATATCCCAAGGCACGTTTCGATTACATGGACGTTTCGCCTAAGATGGTCTTCTCTGTTGCTACCGCACTTATTCCTTTCCTTCAGAACGACGACGCTAACCGTGCGCTGATGGGATCGAACATGCAGAGACAGGCAGTGCCTCTCATGACCACCGATGCTCCCGCAGTAGGAACCGGCATGGAAGTTAAGACCGCAGTAGACTCCGGTGTCTGCGTAGTCGCTAAAGAGAACGGAACCGTTACATATGTTGATTCCACTGTCATCAAAGTTAAGAACGATGACGGAACCGACGTTGAATATAAAGTAAGCAAGTTTGCACGTTCCAACCAGGGCAACTGCTACAACCAGAGACCCATCGTTGATAAGGGTGAGAAGATCTTCAAGGGCGAAGTTATTGCCGACGGTCCTTCCACTTATCACGGAGAACTCGGACTCGGTAAGAATCCTCTTATCGGATTCATGACCTGGGAAGGCTACAACTACGAGGACGCTGTTCTCATCTCAGAGCGTCTTGTTCGTGAAGATGTATATACTTCCATCCATATCGAGGAGTATGAAGCAGAAGCTCGTGACACCAAACTCGGACCCGAAGAGATCACCCGTGACGTTCACGGTGTCGGTGAGGAAGCTCTCAAGGATCTCGACGAGCGCGGAATCATCCGTATCGGTGCTCAGGTAAGAGCGGGTGACATTCTTGTAGGACGTGTTACTCCCAAGGGAGAAACCGAGCTTACCGCAGAGGAGAGACTCCTCCGCGCAATCTTCGGTGAGAAGGCAAGAGAAGTAAGAGATACTTCCCTTAAGGTTCCTCACGGAGAATACGGAACAGTTATCGATACCAAGGTATTTACCAAGGAGAACAGCGATGAGCTTTCACCCGGAGTAAATATGTCGGTTAGAGTTTATATTGCACAGAAGAGAAAGATCTCCGTCGGTGATAAGATGGCAGGTCGTCACGGAAACAAGGGTGTCGTTTCCCGCGTTCTTCCCGTAGAGGATATGCCTTTCCTTCCCAACGGAAGACCTCTTGATATCGTACTCAATCCTCTGGGCGTTCCTTCCCGTATGAACATCGGACAGGTCCTTGAGATTCATCTGTCCCTTGCAGCGAAGGCACTCGGATTCAATGTTGCAACTCCTATTTTCGACGGAGCTACCGAGGCCGATATCACCGCTACTCTTAAGCTCGCCAATGACTATGTAAATCTTCCTTTCGATGAGAAAGAAGTTAAGGATTGGGAGAAGAAGTGTGAAGATCCCGATAAGTACGGCAAGAAGTACGCTACATGGGTAGAGAACGGAAAGGGTGATTTCTCATCACTCCACAAGGCCGATCTCGACAAGGGCGTATACGACTATCTCTCCGAGCACAGAGATCACCGTAAGCTTTGGGAAGGAGTTCCCATCAATGCGGACGGTAAGGTTCGTCTCCGTGACGGACGTACCGGTGAGTACTTCGACGGCCCCGTAACCATCGGACACATGCATTACCTTAAGCTTCACCATCTGGTTGATGATAAGATCCACGCTCGTTCAACCGGCCCGTACAGCCTTGTTACTCAGCAGCCTCTCGGCGGTAAGGCACAGTTCGGCGGACAGCGTTTCGGAGAAATGGAAGTTTGGGCTCTGGAGGCATACGGTGCATCCTATACTCTCCAGGAGATCCTGACAGTCAAGTCCGACGATATTCTCGGACGTGTTAAGACTTACGAAGCCATCATCAAAGGCCAGAACGTACCTGCTGCAGGTATTCCCGAATCATTCAAAGTCCTTCTCAAGGAGCTCCAGTCACTCGGACTCGATATGAAGGTTCTTGATGAGAACGGAAGCGAGGTTGAACTCAAAGAGAACGTTGACTACGGCGAGACCGATTATCGCTCTGTAATGGAAGGTGACAGAACTTCAACTTCCGACAGGGAAGGCGATAAGTTTGCAGCTAACGGATATCAGACACAGGAATTTAACGAGAACGAAGAACTCGAGACCGTTGATGACTTAGATGATTCATTCGACGAAGATGATTTTTCGGACGATGAGATCTGATCCGTATAAACGGCTGTTACCGTAAATCTGTCAATGCTTAAAAAAGGAGTATCATCAGATGCCTGAATCAATAAATGAGTCATATCAGCCTGTAACATTTGATTCGATCAAGATCGGACTTGCTTCTCCCGAGAAGATCAGGGAGTGGTCACACGGCGAAGTTACCAAGCCTGAGACCATCAACTACAGAACCCTCAAGCCCGAAAGAGACGGTCTCTTCTGCGAAAGAATCTTCGGACCCAGCAAGGACTGGGAGTGCCACTGCGGTAAGTACAAGAAGATCCGTTTCAAAGGAATCGTCTGCGATAAGTGCGGAGTCGAAGTTACTAAGTCAAGCGTAAGACGTGAGCGCATGGGTCATATCGAACTTGCAGCTCCCGTATCTCACATCTGGTATTTCAAGGGTATTCCCAGCCGTATGGGACTTATCCTTGACATGTCACCCAGACAGCTTGAGAAAGTTATATATTTTGCATCATATATTGTCCTCGATCCCGGTGAGACCACCCTCGAGAAGAAGCAGCTTCTTTCCGAGAAGGAGTATCAGGACGCAAGAGAGGAGTTCGGTCAGAACTTCCGCGTCGGAATGGGTGCAGAGGCAGTTAAAGAGCTCCTTGCCGAGGTTAACCTCGAAGAGGAGAGAACCACTTTAAGAGCAGATCTTGCCGAGTCCAGCGGACAGAAGCGTGCTCATATCATCAAGAGACTCGAAGTTGTCGAAGCTTTCTGTGAGTCAGGCAACAAGCCCGAGTGGATGATCATGGATGCACTTCCCGTTATTCCCCCTGAACTCCGTGCAATGGTTCAGCTCGACGGCGGAAGATTTGCAACCTCAGATCTCAACGATCTGTATCGTCGTATCATCAACAGAAACAACCGTCTCAAGAGACTCATCGAGCTCGGCGCACCTGACATCATTGTCAGAAACGAGAAGAGAATGCTCCAGGAGGCAGTTGATGCCCTTATCGATAACGGCAGAAGAGGACGCCCCGTAACCGGCCCCGGAAACAGACCCCTTAAGTCTCTTTCCGATATGCTCAAGGGTAAGGCAGGACGTTTCCGTCAGAACCTTCTCGGAAAGCGTGTTGACTATTCAGGACGTTCCGTTATCGTCGTAGGACCCGAACTCAAGATTTACCAGTGCGGTCTTCCCAAGGAGATGGCACTTGAGCTCTTCAAGCCCTTCGTTATGAAAGAGCTTGTAGGCCGTGGAATAAGCCAGAATATCAAAAATGCCAAGAAGCTTGTCGAGCGTTGGGACGACAAGGTATGGGACGTTCTTGAGGACGTCATCAGAGAGCATCCCGTTATGCTCAACCGTGCTCCTACCCTTCACAGACTCGGAATTCAGGCATTTGAGCCCATTCTCGTAGAAGGTAAGGCTATTAAGCTTCATCCCCTCGTATGTACCGCGTTCAACGCAGACTTCGACGGAGACCAGATGGCAGTACACCTTCCTCTCTCCGCAGAGGCTCAGGCAGAGTGCAGATTCTTACTGCTCTCTCCCAACAACCTTCTTAAGCCTTCGGACGGCGGCCCCGTTGCCGTTCCTTCACAGGATATGGTCCTTGGTATTTATTACCTGACTCAGGAAAGACCCGGTGAGAAGGGAGAAGGCAATTCATACAAGGATATGAACGAAGCAATCCTTGCTTACGAGAACGGAATCATTACTCTCCACAGCAGGATTAATGTAAGAATAACCAAGAAGAATTCTAAGGGTGAGGAAGTCTGTGGAATGGTTGAGACCACTCTCGGAAGACTCTTCTTCAACGAGATCCTTCCTCAGGATCTTGGTTATGTTGACAGAACCAATCCCGAAGATTTCCTTAAGCCCGAGATTGATTTCCTCGTAGGAAAGAAGCAGCTTAAGCAGATCCTTGAAAAGGTTATTAACACACACGGAATCTTCAAGACCGCTGAGGTTCTTGACGATGTTAAGGCCATCGGATATAAGTTCTCCACCAGAGCGGCTATGACCGTATCCATTTCGGATATGACCGTTCCCGCTGAGAAGACCGAGCTTCTTGCTAAGGCTCAGGAGACCGTTGATAAGCTTGCTCTCAACTATCACCGCGGACTTATCACCGAGCCCGAGAGATACAGATCAGTTATCGAAGTCTGGAACAAGACCGATAAAGAGCTGACCAATGCACTTCTCAAGGGACTTGATAAATACAACAACATCTACATGATGGCTGACTCCGGAGCCCGTGGTTCCAATCAGCAGATCAAGCAGCTTGCCGGAATGCGTGGACTCATGGCTGATACATCAGGACACACCATTGAGCTTCCCATTAAGTCAAACTTCCGTGAAGGACTTGACGTTCTGGAATACTTCATGTCAGCACACGGTGCTCGTAAAGGTCTCTCCGATACCGCACTTCGTACCGCTGACTCCGGATACCTCACCAGACGAATGGTTGACGTATCACAGCAGCTTGTCATTCAGCAGGAGGATTGCTCTGTAGGCAGAGCCGAGATCCCCGGAATGAGTGTTAAAGCATTCATGGATGGAAAAGAAACCATCGAGAAGCTTAAGGACAGACTTGTAGGACGTACCACCTGCGTTGATATCAAGGACAAGGATGGCAACATCATTGTTAAGGCTAACCACATGATCACCCCCGCAAGAGCAGAGAAGATCATGGAGAGCGGCGTAGGCGGAGACGGAAAGCCCCTCGATAAGGTAAGAATCCGTACCATTCTCACCTGCCGTTGCAAGAACGGTATCTGTGCTAAGTGCTACGGCGCTAACATGGCAACCGGCGAGAAGGTTCAGATCGGTGAGGCAGTAGGTATCATCGCTGCACAGTCCATCGGTGAGCCCGGTACACAGCTTACCATGAGAACATTCCACACCGGTGGTGTCGCAGGTAGCGATATTACACAGGGTCTTCCCAGAGTCGAAGAGCTCTTCGAAGCAAGAAAGCCCAAGGGACTTGCGATCATCTCCGAGATCGACGGTGTTATCACCAAGATTGAAGATATTAAGAGATCCAGAAAGATCTACGTTGAAAATACCGAGACCGGCGAGAAGAGAGATTATCTTGCCAAGTTCGGTTCAAGCCTTAAGGTAGAAGAGGGCCAGCACGTTGAGGCCGGTGATTATCTTACCGAAGGTAGTATCGATCCCCACGATCTTCTCAAGATCAAGGGAATCAGATCCGTACAGGATTACCTCCTCAAAGAGGTACAGAGAGTATACCGTCTGCAGGGTGTTGATATCGCAGATAAGCATATCGAAGTCCTCGTTCGTCAGATGCTCCGCAAGGTCCGCATCGATGATCCCGGAGACACCGAGCTTCTTGCTGGAACCCAGATCGACAAGCTCGACTTTGATGAGATCAACGAGCAGCTTGCAGCAGAGGGTAAGAAGCAGATCGAAGCTACTCCCATCATCCTCGGTATTACCAAGGCAGCACTTGCAACCGATTCCTTCATGTCTGCAGCATCATTCCAGGAGACCACCAAGGTTCTCACCGATGCAGCAATCAAAGGAAAGACCGATCCTCTTATCGGACTTAAGGAGAACGTCATCATCGGTAAGCTCATTCCTGCAGGTACCGGACTTAAGAGATACAGAACCATTTCTCTTTCGACCGATCTTAACAACAAGAACTCCGTTAACGAAGCTCAGAACGCAGAAGAAGTATTCGAAAGCGCTCATGCTGAGGCAGAGGCTGCCCAGGACACTGACGCAGAATGATCTGAAAATAATTAAACCAATCGTTCCCGGCACAGGTAAAAACCTGCGCCGGGAACGTGCATTTACGGAAGATTTTTTATATAATATATAAGTCTCAGACAAATAACTATTCGGGAGAACGCGATGAAAGTATTTGTAACAGGCGCAAGCGGACAGCTGGGCCACGATCTGATAAATGAACTTTCAAAGAGAAATATAGAGTGTATGGGATCCGACATCCAGCCTGCATACAGTGGTGTACAGGACGGAAGCGCGGCAACTACCGCTCCTTATGTATCACTTGATATTACCGATGCTGATGCCGTACTTAAGGTCGTAGGAGATTATGCACCTGATGCTGTAATTCACTGCGCTGCATGGACAGCCGTCGATGCTGCAGAGGACGAAGATAAGAAGGATATCGTTGAAGCAGTTAATGTAAAGGGAACCGCAAACATTGCGGATGCATGTGCAAAGACCGGTGCCAAGATGTTATACCTCAGCACCGATTATGTATTTGACGGACAGGGCGAAACTCCCTGGGATCCCGATTGCACCGACTATGCTCCTCTTTCCGTATACGGCAAGTCCAAACTGGGCGGAGAGCTTGCGGTAAGAGAAAAGCTGGAGAAATATTTTATAGTACGTATCGCATGGGTATTCGGACTTAACGGCAAGAATTTCATTGCCACCATGCTCAGACTTTCAGAGACCCATGATGAACTTTCGGTTGTATGTGACCAGATTGGAACGCCCACATACACATATGATCTTTCCAGACTTCTTGTGGACATGATACTTACGGACAAATACGGAACATATCATGCCACCAACGAAGGCGGATATATCTCATGGGCTGATTTTGCGGAAGCGATTATGCAGGAAGCCGGCAAGAACACGGTTATCAAGAGGGTCACCACGGCCGAATACGGCCTCAGCAAGGCGGCAAGACCTTTTAACTCGAGACTTGATAAGAGTAAGCTCGTAAAGAACGGATTTGAGCCTCTTCCGGACTGGAGAGACGCGCTCAGAAGATATCTCAAAGAGATAGAGAAATAAACCTGTTGTTTCAAAGCATAAAAAAACGCTTCGCACATATACGGCGAAGCGTTTTATTTTGCGTAAGCTGATGATTATCTCTTGATGAGTCTGTAAAGGAATATAAGGAGACAAGCACCGACGGTTCCGCAGATGATCGAACCGATGGGACCTCCGAAACTGATACCGATAACTCCGAAAAGAGCGCCTGCAACCGCTCCTCCTACGATACCGAGAATGATGTTTACAAGGATTCCGTTCTTGCTCTTCATGATGATGCCTGCGAGGAATCCGCATAAACCGCCTACTACGAGAGAAACGATCAGATTAACCAATCCGCCAAATAAACTCATAAAATGATCTCCTTTCAGGATCTAGATATCTAAGCCAACGAAGGAGATTATACCATATATAGTACCTGTTATCAATTCGCGAAAATAATGTTTGACAAAGGCTTTACAAGCACATATACTATTTTAGCGTGCGTACAAAGGACTTACTATGCCCTTACGGCGCAGTAACCTTTGATAAACGTAAATATTAAGAAAGGAAAGGTGAACGAAATGCCCACATTTAACCAGTTAGTAAGAAAGGGCCGTCAGACCAGCGTTAAGAAGTCTACCGCTCCCGCTCTTCAGAGAAGCTTCAACTCTCTTCACAAGAAGGCTGTTGAGAACTCATCTCCCCAGAAGCGTGGCGTATGTACCGCTGTTAAGACTGCAACCCCTAAGAAGCCTAACTCCGCACTTCGTAAGATCGCGAGAGTACGTCTCTCCAACGGAATTGAAGTTACCAGCTACATTCCCGGTGAAGGACATAATCTCCAGGAGCACTCTGTAGTGCTTATCCGTGGCGGACGTGTTAAGGATCTTCCCGGTACCAGATATCACATCATCCGTGGAACCCTTGATACCGCAGGCGTGGCAAACCGCAGACAGGCCCGTTCCAAGTACGGTGCCAAGAGACCTAAGGCTGATAAGAAATAATTTCTTATGAGGCCGGGTTTTCGGTAAATACAAAAACGTAACTGAGAATTAGTGTTGGAATGTAAGTAGTTCATCTTTTATATAAAGATACGAACCAAACGTCCGCACGAACACTTGGGGAAACACATGTGAGTACCGATGAGTTAACTTAATTTGTTAAGGAGGGAAGTAACGTGCCAAGAAAAGGACATATTGCAAAAAGAGACGTTCTTGCAGATCCTTTGTACAATGACAAGATTGTTACCAAGCTTGTAAACAATGTCATGATCGACGGTAAAAAGGGCGTAGCCCAGAAGATCGTTTACGGAGCATTTGCAGAAGTTGAAGAAAAGTCCGGCAAGCCCGCACTTGAAGTATTCCAGGCAGCTATGAACAACATCATGCCTACTTTGGAGTGTAAGGCTAGAAGAGTCGGCGGAGCAACCTACCAGGTTCCTCTTGAAGTTAAGCCCGAGAGAAGACAGACCCTCGGCTTAAGATGGCTTACCATGTTTGCTCGCAAGCGTGGAGAGAAGACCATGGTCGAGAGACTCGCTAACGAGATCCTCGATGCTTCAAACAATACCGGAGGTGCTGTAAAGCGTAAGGAAGATATGCACAAGATGGCCGAGGCAAACAAGGCGTTTGCGCATTATCGTTTTTAAGGAGGGAATATAAATGGCAGAGAGACAATATCCCCTCGAGAGAACAAGAAACATCGGTATCATGGCGCATATCGATGCAGGTAAGACTACTCTTACCGAGAGAATTCTTTATTATACCGGCGTTAACTACAAGATCGGTGAGACTTATGAAGGAACCGCTACCATGGACTACATGGAGCAGGAGCAGGAGAGAGGTATAACCATTACCTCCGCAGCTACCACCTGTCACTGGACTCATCAGGAGAACTGCAAGACCCAGCCCGGTGCCCTTGAGCATCGTATCAACATCATTGATACCCCGGGTCACGTTGACTTCACCGTAGAGGTTGAGAGATCACTCAGAGTCCTCGACGGAGCAGTTGGTGTATTTGACGCAAAGGGCGGTGTTGAGCCCCAGTCCGAGAACGTATGGAGACAGGCTGACACCTATCACGTACCGAGAATGGCTTTTGTCAACAAGATGGACATCCTCGGAGCAAACTTCATGAACACCGTTAAGGAGATCCGTACCAAGCTGGGCAAGAACCCCGTTGTTATCGAGCTCCCCATCGGTAAGGAAGATTACTTCAAGGGAATCATCGACCTCTTCGAGATGAAGGCTTATATCTATAACGACAGCAAGGGTGAGGACATCTCCATCACCGATATCCCCGAGGATATGCAGGCTGAGGCTGATGAGTGGCACACCAAGCTCGTTGAGCAGATCTGTGAGTTCGACGACGATCTCATGATGAAGTACCTCGAAGGTGAAGAGCCTACCATCCCTGAGATGAAGGCAGCACTTCGTAAGGCTACCATCGAGAACACCGGTGTTCCCGTATGTTGCGGATCCGCTCACCAGAACAAGGGTATTCAGAAGCTCCTCGACGCAGTCATCGACTTCATGCCCGCTCCTACCGATATTGCTGACGCTACCGGTACCGACGAAGAAGGAAATGAGCTTTCCAGAAAGTCATCCGATGATGAGCCTTTCTCAGCTCTTGCATTCAAGATCATTTCCGATCCCTTCGTAGGAAGACTTGCGTTCTTCAGAGTTTATTCCGGAACTCTTAAATCCGGTTCATATGTATATAACTCATCTAAGGGTAAGAAAGAGAGAGTCGGACGTATCCTTCAGATGCATGCTAACAAGAGATCCGAGCTCGATGAAGTTTTCTCCGGCGATATCGCTGCTGCAGTAGGCTTCAAGTCCACCTCAACCGGTGATACCATCTGCGATGAGCAGCATCCTATCATCCTTGAGTCCATGGAGTTCCCCGAGCCCGTTATCGAGCTTGCTATCGAGCCCAAGACCAAAGCAGGTCAGGACAAGATGGCAGACGCTCTTGCAAAGCTTGCTGAGGAAGATCCTACTTTCAGAGCTCATACCAACACCGAGACCGGCCAGACCATCATCGCAGGTATGGGTGAGCTTCACCTCGAGATTATCGTAGACAGACTTCTTCGTGAGTACAAGGTTGAGGCTAACGTTGGTGCACCTCAGGTTGCATACAAGGAAGCTATCACCAAGCCTTGCGACGTTGATATGAAGTATGCTAAGCAGTCCGGCGGACGTGGTCAGTACGGACACTGTAAGGTTAAGTTCGAGCCCATGGAAGCTAACTGTGACCATTTCGAATTTGATCCCAAGGCTAACATCCTTCTCAACGAGCCCCCTCAGCTTCTCTTCGAGTCCACCATCGTCGGCGGTGCTATTCCTAAGGAGTACGTACCTGCAGTCGGAGACGGTATCAAGGAAGCTATGCAGGCAGGTACTCTCGGCGGATTCCCCGTACTCGGCGTTCACGCTAACGTATACGACGGATCCTACCACGAAGTAGACTCTTCCGAAATGGCATTCCACATTGCCGGATCAATGGCATTCAAGGAAGCAATGCAGAAAGCTGCTCCCGTTCTCCTTGAGCCCATCATGAAGGTTGAGGTAACAATGCCTGAGGAGTACATGGGAGACGTTATCGGCGACCTTAACTCCAGAAGAGGACGTGTTGAAGGTATGGAAGACATCGGCGGAGGTAAGCTCGTAAAAGCTTTCGTTCCTCTTGCAGAGATGTTCGGATATTCAACAGACCTTCGTTCCAGAACCCAGGGCCGTGGTAACTACTCAATGTTCTTCGAAAAGTACGAGCCCGTTCCCAAGAATGTTCAGGAGAAGGTTCTTGCAGGCAAGGACAAATAAAGCCCTAAAACGCTTGAATTACGGATAATCATTTAATATAATAGTGGTTAGCCGTGTAACGAAAATCAGGCGCCGTAGGCGCAAGCGTACGGCGCAGTATAAACACTTCATTTCAGGAGGAAAGTTGAAATGGCTAAAGAAAAGTTTGAAAGAACAAAACCCCATTGTAACATTGGTACCATCGGCCACGTTGACCATGGTAAGACCACTCTGACCGCTGCAATCACCAAGGTTCTTGCAGAGAGAGTTTCAGGAAATACTGCTACCGATTTCAGCAACATCGATAAGGCTCCCGAAGAGAGAGAGAGAGGAATCACCATCTCTACCGCTCACGTTGAGTATCAGACCGAGAACAGACACTATGCACACGTTGACTGCC
>JAGAYR010000041.1 GCA_017940415.1 Lachnospiraceae bacterium | reverse complement strand
GCATCTAAGCGTGAAGCCCCCCTCAAGATGAGATATCCCTACCATAAGGTAATAAGACCCCTTAGAGAGTATGAGGTAGATAGGAATGGTGTGTAAGAGCGGTAACGCTCTCAGCTGACATTTACTAATAGGTCGAAGGCTTATCCTGTTGTTGCCAAGATGGATGTTTGATTAGTTCGGATTCGGTTTTGAAGAAGCAAAAATTCCCTGTTTACAGGGATTTTGTTTTATAATAAACTAGTTTTTGTGGCTGGTTTAAGTATTCCTCGATAGCTCAGTCGGTAGAGCATTCGGCTGTTAACCGAAGTGTCGTAGGTTCGAGTCCTACTCGGGGAGCTCCTAATTAAATATGGTGCCATAGCCAAGTGGTAAGGCATGGGACTGCAACTCCCTGATCGGCGGTTCAAATCCGTCTGGCACCTCTCAAGATACACTCTTAACAGAGTGTATTTTTTTATATTCATGATATGGTTTTAAGTGACGAATGCAGTATTTGTTACCGTCTATACAGATGTAGGCGAAAACTCTTATGAGGATATGATCATGAAGCAGGCTATAGGAAAATTCTTACTTGCCCTTATGATATTTACCGGGATACTTTTCGGCGGTATTTATCTGATATCGGAGCTGACCTGGTTTCACGGTTCATTGATAGGTAATGTTGTGGATTCCGATGTCCAGCCTACCCCTACCATAACTCCACGAACATACAGTATTGTTTATGAAGAGGAAGTTCCGGAACGCATTGCCAACCGCGGAATTATCCTCATGGGTGGTGATCGTGAACCTAAGTATAGGGCCGAGTATCCCAGCAGATATAATACTGATGGATCAAATATCTGGTTTTACGATTATATGTGCGATTGTAATCTTAAGGTTCCGGCCTCCGATGACGAGTTTCGTGCATATTGCGAGCGTTTTTCGCAGTACGGTGAAGTTACTTTTAATGGTTTTGGGACTGATCAAGTATGTTTTATTAAGGTTCCGAATTATAATCTTCCAGATACACATTATGCCTATGTTTATATATACAGGACATGTTATGGGTATAGTGATTATTCGGACGGTTATGTATTATATGACGGTGATCCCGGATATGGGGTTCCCATATATTATGATCCTACGGGAAAATATATTATGGAGATAGACGGACAGGCTCCTATCGATGAATTATATCTTGAGTTCATTGAACCGGAGATGGTATCGGTGGATCTGAATTCTTCATATGCCGATTCTTTGCATTTTGAAGATGCAGAGACAGTAGGAATATATGTAGATGCCATTCATGAGCTGCATCTTTCGATAGTTGAGGAAGACAGATCGGAACTTGCAATGGCTGAAAACTATATAGTTCTTTCTTTTACGGATGTTAACGGATATACGAATGATTACAAAATAGTCGGGCAGTACCTGATACATGGGGAGGATATTTATTATGTAGATAATCCCGACAAGCTGGATGTGCTGACCGGTTTTACGGAAACTCCGCCTGAAGCGGAAGAAGCTTCAGAATTACCTGAAAATGGTGAAGGATGAATTGATATATACTGTATTTCAAGACTCCCGGGGTTGCTTCCGGGAGTTTTAAGTCTACGGAAATATCGAAAATATGGTATAGTAAGTAAAGTTTATTTGGAGACCGTATATGAAAACCATAAATATAGTCGGAGATAATTATTTCGGAAAATGGAATAAGACAAGGGCAGCCTGCAGGTCCGTTGTGATCAAAGACGGTAAGATGCTTTTATCATACGAGACCAAGACCGATCAGTGGATGCTCCCCGGCGGAGGACTTGAAGCCGGTGAAGACGAGAAAGAATGCGTCATCAGGGAAACCACGGAAGAAACAGGTTATGTGATAAAACCTTCAGAATGTCTTCTGGAGATCGATGAGTATTATGAAGACTGGAAATGGGTCAACAGATATTTCTTCGGTGAAATCACCGGAGAGACGGAGTGTAATCTGACCGAGAGGGAAATCGAAGTCGGAATGGAACCGAGATGGATGCCCGTAGAGGAGATGGTTGAAATCTTTTCGAAGCATGCGGATTACACGGATACGGATGAAATGAGGCGTGGTATGTATCTCAGAGAATATACGGCGCTTAAGGAAATATTACAGGAGATTTAAATGAACGTAGAAGCATTAAGTTGTCAGTGTTGCGGAGCACCTCTTAAATTAGGTAATTCTGTATGTACATGTGATTATTGCGGTACCACCAATATTGTCAGCGGAAGTACCGGTAAGTATATAGATCTGCTTAACAGAGCAAATAAGCTCAGACAGCAGTGTGAGTTTGACAGAGCTTTCCGCGTATATGATGAGATACTGGCGGAGAACGGATCATTCGTTGATGTTCTTTGGGCTCAGACTCTTTGCGAATATGGAATCGAATATGTTCAGGATCCCACATCCGGAAGATACATGCCCACACTTCACAGAATTAAGGATGAAAGTATCTTGAATTCCGATTCCTTCAATGAAGCGGTAAGTATGGCAGATGATGCCCAGAAGGCAGAATTAAAAAATGCCGCAATGGAGATTGCAAAGATTCAGGATGATTATCTGAACATTGCTGCAGGCGAGAAACCTTATGATGTTTTCATTTGTTATAAGGAAACCGATGACGAAACCGAAAAGCGTACCGAAGACAGCGATATTGCTCTTAAACTTTATAAAAAGCTTGAAAGCTACGGATTGAAGGTTTTCTTTTCCAGGATTACTCTGCAGGATAAGCTGGGAGTAAATTACGAGCCTTATATATTCGCTGCATTAAAGAGTGCTACGGTAATGACGGTTATCGGAACAAAGCCCGAATATTTCAGCGCAGTATGGGTTAGGAACGAATGGTCCAGATTCTATAAATTAAGAGAACTCAATGACCGTAAGCTGATGCTCTTTGCATGTAACGATGTAGATGATCTTCCTCCCGTGTTCAGGCAGAAGCAGGCGCAGCTCCTTACAGAGCCCGATGCAATAGAGAATCTTTCCGAGAACATCAGGGATTACGTATTTAAGATTATGGGTGAAAATAAGAGCATGGTTCAGGCTGCGTGCCCTAATTGCGCAAGTGTATTTCCCGTGGATCCTTCCATGCAGGCGGCTATATGTCCTAAATGCAAAAAGCCTTTTATCGTGGCAGATGCGCTTTTGATGTCTGCAGCAGATCTGTTTACTAAAAACAGGATCAAATGTCCTTTCTGCGGCAAAGAGCAGGAGAAGAATAAATACGGATGTATCTATTGTCATAAGGAAATACCGGTATAAATATAAAGAAAGCCCCTGAACAGCTCAGGGGCTTTGTTATATCAAACGAATTGAACCAGGACGAAAACGGCGATTCCCAGTACTGCAAGGATAATGCCGGCTATTCTCATTTTCTTGATCTGTGCAGGATCATCACGGAATTCCTTTTTGACACAGTACTGAGGAACGATCGCCATGACGATACCAAGAATTGCAATTGCTAAAACCATTTTATAAATCCTCCGTTATGCTTGCGACTGATCGCATTATTTTTCCTTAGACATTCTATCACGTTTTTATACAATATCCTATAAAAAACTAAATAATCATGCGATAAATATGCCACGTCGAATTGTATGATATTTGGGCAAAAACCATACAAGATTGCCAAAAAAATGTTGAAATACGGTCTTTTATTGTGAAAGATTACTGATTTGTGATAAAATAGTACTGTCTTGTGAGGGACAAAACTTTTTAAAGGAGACGTGCAATGTCAAAGGAAATGGTCGCAATGATCCTGGCCGGCGGGCAGGGGTCAAGACTTTACGCTCTGACGGATAAGCTGGCTAAACCGGCGGTTCCTTTCGGCGGAAAGTATCGTATTATTGATTTTCCTCTTTCTAACTGTGTCAATTCAGGAATAGATACGGTCGGTATTCTCACTCAGTATCAGCCCCTTGTTCTAAATGAATATATAGGACACGGACAGCCTTGGGATCTGGACAGACTCAATGGCGGTGTTCATGTACTTCCTCCTTATCAGAAGGCACAGGGTTCCGATTGGTATAAGGGAACCGCGAATGCCATTTATCAGAATCTTTCTTTCCTTCGCAGATATGATCCCGAGTATGTCATCATACTTTCCGGTGACCAGATCTGTAAGCAGGATTACAACGACTTCCTTGAGTTCCACAAAGCAAAGGGAGCCGATTTCTCCGTAGCCGTTATGGAAGTGCCCTGGGATGAAGCAAGCCGCTTCGGTCTTATGGTCACCGATTCCGACGGACGTATCAGTGAATTTCAGGAAAAACCCAAGGAGCCCAAGAGTAATCTGGCTTCAATGGGTATCTATATTTTTAATTTTGATGTTCTTGAGAAATATCTTGAAGCAGACGAAGCTAATCCGGAATCTTCCAATGACTTCGGAAACGACATCCTGCCTGCTCTTCTTCGCGACGGCAAGCAGATGTATGCATATCGTTTCAACGGATATTGGAAGGATGTAGGAACCATCTCTTCCCTTTGGGAAGCCAATATGGAGGTTCTTAATCCCGAGAGCAGCGGAATCAACCTCTTTGATGATGACTGGAAGATCTATTCCAGATCTTCGGGAAAAGCAGCGCAGTATATTGCCGATGGTGCGGTTGTTGATAATGCAATGATCACCAACGGATGCCGTATCTTCGGAACCGTCAAGCATTCGATCCTGTTTGCCGGCGTTGAAGTTGAAGAAGGTGCCGTTGTTGAAGATGCGGTTGTTATGGGTAATGTTAAGATCGGTTCCGGTGCAAAGGTATGTCACTGCATAGTCGGTGAGGATGCCGTGATCGGAGCAAATGCCGTGATAGGTGAACATCCCGAACCCGGTAACGAGAAGAATGTTGCAACCGTAGGCCCCGGCGTTAAGATCGGAAAGAATGCATGTGTAGGCGGAACCGCCATGGTCAAGGAAGATGTTGAGGAGGGCGGAAAATGCTGAAGAATAAACATGATGCAATGGCAATAATCTTTGCCAACAGCTACGATAACGAGGTTCCTTCTCTTGTAAATGAGCGTTTGATGGCATCCATCCCTTTTGCGGGAAGATACAGACTCATAGACTTTACCCTTTCATCACTGGTAGAGTGCGGTATCGATAATGTATCTATCATTGTTAAGAAGAACTACAGATCTCTTTTAAGACATCTGGGAAGCGGAAGACCCTGGGATCTTGTCAGAAAGAACGGCGGTCTTAACATCGTTCCTCCCTATGCCGAAAAGGGTATCAAGGTTTACAACGGCCGTGTAGAGGCAGTTGCAAGTATCGTTGAATTCCTGAAGAGCAGCAAAGAACAGTACGTGTTCATGTGTGATTCGAACATCGCCCTTAATTTTGATTTCGCGGATATGATACGTGCACATCAGGAGAGCGGTGCGGACGTGACCATCGCTTATAAGAACGAGCCCATCCCCTACGGATTCATGAATCTGCAGATGACCCAGACCACGGATCTGTATTACACATTTGATCTCGACGGTAACAAGATTACCCAGATCAATACAAACTCCAAAGAGTACGGCCCTCAGAATCTTTCAATGAACCTGTACCTCATCGAGAGAGAAAAGCTTATTGCTCAGATTGAAAGAGCATATGCACAGGGACATGTTTTTTACGAAAGAGACGTTCTCGCACCCATGCTTGGAACCGACAAGATCTGCGGATACGAGTTCAAGGGTTATTCCGCAAGGATCACCGACATGGTAAGTTACTTCGATGAGAACATGAAGCTTCTCAATCCGGAGAACTTAAATGCACTCTTTGACGGATTCAATGTATATACCACCGTCAGAGACGATAACCCCGCAAGATACTGCACCGGATCCAAGGTAGCCAACTCCCTTATAGCAGACGGCTGCGTCATCGAAGGTGAAGTAGATAACTGCGTACTCTTCAGAGGCGTACACGTAGGCAAGGGAACCCGCATCAAGAACAGCATTGTGATGCAGGATACGGATATTGCGGGAAATTGTGATATCGAATATTGTATAATGGACAAGGAAGTTACGGTAGCTTCCGGCAAATCCATAAGGGGTGACAAGACATTCCCTGTCTTCGTACCCGCGTACAAGAAGATCCTTTGATCTGATCAAAAAGTTTTGTGCGGGTCTTCCGGAGGGGAGGCCCGCTTTGTTCACAAATAGTGTAAGGAGGTAAACATGGCTGAGAAGGACTGCACGAAAGAGATAGCCGAATTAAATGAGATAGTCAAAAAATATGACAACATTGTCTTTTTTGGCGGTGCCGGTGTTTCAACGGAAAGCGGAATCCCTGATTTCAGAAGTGTGGACGGACTGTACAATCAGAAATACGATTACCCTCCCGAGACTATTCTGTCACATACTTTCTATGTAAGGCACACAGCGGAATTCTATAAATTCTACAGGGATAAGCTGATCATAAAAGGAGTACAGCCCAATGCGGCTCACTTAAAGCTTGCGGAGCTTGAAAAGGCAGGCAAGGTAAGAGCGGTCATAACCCAGAACATCGACGGCCTTCATCAGGCTGCCGGTTCAAAAACGGTTCTGGAACTTCACGGTTCCACGCTGAGGAATTATTGCATTAAGTGCGGAGAGTTTTATGATATAGATTACATCGCCGATTCTCCGGATCCTGTCCCCAAGTGTTCCAAGTGCGGAGGAGATATCAAGCCCGACGTTGTCCTCTATGAAGAAGGACTGAACATGGATACCATCCAGTCGGCGGTTCACTACATATCCAACGCACAGGTGCTTATCATCGGAGGCACGTCACTTGCGGTTTATCCCGCAGCGGGACTTATAGATTATTTCAAGGGTGACAAACTTGTAGTCATCAACATGGCACCCACCGCCAGAGATTCGGGAGCGGATCTTGTAATACCCGCACCCATCGGAAAAGTATTTTCACAGATCACAGTCTGATTTGAACAGAATTTGGAGGAACATATAATGGCTGAATCACGCGGACCTGTGGCACCCAAAGACCCCACAGCGAAAAGACCGTTTTATTATGTAATGAGGGATAAGGATGTATGTGCATCTCCTCAGCCTGACGGAAGAGGCATCCAGTTTATTTATGAAAGTGACGGAAGGCTTAAAGCAAGTGCAAAACTTGTTGGAAGCGTAGAAGATGAGGCGATGCTTGATGAACTGGATACCGTAGTGGGTTTCCGCAAGCAGATCCACAGCATAGGTGTATCTGTTCAGAAATCAGGAGAGCCTGTTAAGGTTAAGTTTTGTTTTCAGATGTACGGAAAAGCAGATCCGTATAATTCCGGGACAACTCTGACCATGGATCTTGATTCCGACGGAATGGAACTTGTCATGGATCTGTCTCAGTACGAATGGTCGGATGATGATAATGTTCCCGGACAGATTCGTTTTGAATTTCCGGAAGGCGGAATGACTGCCAAGGTGTCGGTAGCTTTTTACTTAAATGACGGATATACCGCGCCTGAGCAGAAGGACGATAAGGAAGTCGACACAGGAAGCGAAGAGTACAAGAAGATGATCGGAAAGTCTCTGATGCAGCTTGGTAATGTACACCGCATCAAGAAGGCTTTGGCAAAAGCACGCAGCGGTGAGAGAACGGAAGTTGCATTTATCGGAGGCTCCATCACTCAGGGCGCAGGCGCTATCCCTATTAATGTTAATTGCTATGCATATAATGCTTTCAAGGGATTCTGCGATTTAGCGGGAAAAGGATACGAAGACAGTATCGGATATACCAAGGCCGGCGTTGGCGGAACTCCTTCCGAGGTAGGAATACTTCGTTATGAGCACGACGTGCTTGATGACGGAAAGAAAGCTCCCGATCTGGTTGTTGTGGAGTTTGCTGTTAATGATGAAGGTGATGAGACCAAGGGAGAATTCTTTGACTCACTTGTAAGGAAGATCTATAACTCTCCTCAGAAGCCTGCAGTGATCGTGCTGTATTCCGTATTCGTAGACGGATACAATCTTCAGGACAGATTGAAGTGCGTGGGTGAGGGTTATAACCTTCCCATGGTAAGCATCAAGAATGCGGTTTACGATCAGTTCTATTTAAGCTCGGAAGAGGGCGGAGTTGTAAGCAAGAACAGATTCTTCTACGACATGTATCATCCCACGAGTCTGGGACACCGCATAATGGCGGACAGCCTTATCAATCTGTTTAAGGCAGCCGATGAAGCAGCGGATGAGGATGATCTTGATATCACCGGAATCACTCCTCCCAAGGGCGGTGAGTTTGAGAATGTATATCTGGTAAACAGATATAATATCGATAAATGTCCTGCGGTATTAAGCTATGACTGCTGCGGATTTACGGGAGAAAGTAATGAGCTTCAGATGGTTGAGCGTGATCTTGACCTGAAGGGCACACCTGAGTTTAAGGGTGACTGGTTCTATCCCGGAGACGGAAACGGTGAAGCGGTATTTAAGGCACGCATCAAGTCTTCTGTAATACTGGTGGGATATATGGATTCCGCAGATCCCGGTGTGGGAACCGCAGAGGTTTACATTGACGGAGAAAAAGCTTTGACCATAGATCCTCATATAATCGGATGGCAGCACTGCAATGTGCTCATCGCGCACAGAGGCGGCCCGGTTAAAGAAAGAGATGTGGAGATCAGAGTAACCGAGAAGGATAAGAGATTTACTTTCCTCGGATTCGGAATAGTGGATTAATGAGTATATTAAAAGAGGACGATTCTTTTCGGAGAACCGTCCTCTTTTTGATTCAGATTATTTATGATGTTTTATCGATGAGTTTCATTGCGGCGTCTTCGCTGAAATTGTATTCGCGGATGTGCTCGAGTACGTTTTTCTCTTTATATATTTCGGAATCATTATGCATGTAGTCGCAATATTTCTCCCAATATCTTCCATCCTCGTAAAGAACAGGCGCCGCGTCGGGATAAACCTCGTAAACCAGATCTCTGGGAGGCTCGGGAAGACTGAGGTCGTAAGAAGCTATCCACTTGTCGGGGAAGGAGAAGGCAAATGCAAGATACCATACGGTTACGAAAACGGTGATGATCCTGAAATAATGTATGCCTTCTTTGAAGATTCCCGCGATGAGAATGGTGGTCCATACGGTAAGTACAACAAGGAGCCAGAGAACATATACTCTTAAATGGGACAGACCATATACCTTAACGTAGAGATACATTCTGAGTGCGGATGATGCGATCATTACGTAAGTGCAGAGGCTGATGATTACCAGTACTGCTTTGAGTACCTTGTTATCTGCAAAGTGCTTCTTACAAAATGATACAAGCATCAGGTTTAAGATGGTTACTGCAAGGAGCTGATAGAAACCTTCGTGGGCATACTCCGCATAGGTGTATCCCGAAGGAAGTTCCATCTGTCCTACGAGATATACGAACTGGATGCCGCTGAAGAGGAGATATACAAGTGCGATGAGGCTGTTGAAGGTGATGGCTACGATCGCATCAAAGCGCTTTCCTTCTTTTTTCTCATAGAACTTCTCTGCGGGCAGGCAGGCGATCCAGGTATAGAATGCCATGAATGAAAGGAAGAATTTGAAGGGAACTCCGATCCAGTCTTCATCTATCTCGGGGAATTTGATGCAAGAGAGGATGTCTTTTACTATTTTGCCGAAGACCAGATCTGCGGATGCAAGGAGTGCGATAACGATCCAAAGAAGAGGAATCGCAATAAGGAGACCGATGATAACACTCTTGAAGGTTTTCTTTCCCTGACTCTCCTCTGCGGGCTGCTCAAGGCCGAGAGCCGCCATTGCTTTAGCCTGCTTGGCTGCTGCCGCATCTCTGAAAGGCTTGGTGCAGTTGGCAAGGGGAACAACAAAGAAATCCGCGATCTTGATGAACATGGTGGTGATATCTTTGTCTTCCTGATTGGAGTAGAGCTTCATGAGCAGGCAGGAGAAGAGAAGCAGTATTCCCAGTCCGCTACCCCACTGAAGGTCGACCGATGCGGTAAGAGCTTTATTTATGGACAGGAGCATAAGGCTGATGCAGTAGAAGAGTTTGATGTCGATCTTGCCTTCGATATTTTTGATAAGGCTTTTGCCCATGCTCTTCGCATCCCATGCAAGGATCACAAGTGTTGATGCCATAAAGAAAGGATATGCGACGGATGCTCTGTTTCTGTATATGAACAGAATTGCAAGTGCTGCCCATATGAGGGCTTTTTTAAATGATCGTTTGTATCTGAAAACTTCCATAATATTCCTCCCAAGGGTTATTCGCCCTTTTGATACTCCAGTAAATCTCCGGGCTGACAATCCAGCGCCTTACACAGTTTGCACAGCGTGTCTACCTTGATGGCTTTAGCCTTGCCTGTTTTAAGGATGGACATGTTGGCCAGCGTGATGCCTACTTTATCCGCAAGCTCGCTTACACTCATTTTTCTCCGGGCGAGCATTACGTCTATGTTGAATATGATCTTGTCTTCTTCCATAGCGTGCCCTCCTAGATTGTGAGTTCATTCTCGGTCTGAATCTCGGTGGCCTTCTGAACCAGGTGGGACAGTGCAGCACATCCCACGGAAACCGAAACGCCGAGGAAGTCGATGACCAGAGAACCGAGAAGCATTACCGGATGACTCAGGTTAAGGATGAGGAAAACAATGTTTCCGAGAGCGAAGAATATGGTATCGCCCAGTGCCAGGTATGCCATCTTTTTAAGATAATTTGCATTCTCTACCGAGAAGGATCTGTCGTTTTCGATGTTTACCGCAATTTTCCATCCCATTACCAGAAAGATGTAGCAAGGAGTTGCGGTGATCAGCAGGAAAAACATCCAGGGCGTGAACACGTACGACTTGTCCTCGTAGAAGATGTCTCTGCCGAAAAGAGGGATAACCCCGAAGTATATAGCACATATACAAAAGATGATCCCGAATGCGGCAAAACCGAGCAGGATTCCTTTGATCCATCTGGCTAAGCTTTTCTGACTCATATATAACCTCCCTTGAAGGCTTACTGCCTTTCCTCGGTCAATATAAACCTAAATCTCAATTGTAATCCGAGATTCCATACCCAGTATCTCGGATGTGTAGTATAAGTTAATAGTTATAGGTAAAAGAGAGTGGTATGGATTCTCTCTTACAAATATGTGAGGCCGACTGGAAGGTTGGTCTCATTTTTGTTATG
>JAGAYR010000040.1 GCA_017940415.1 Lachnospiraceae bacterium | reverse complement strand
TTTTAGAAAGATATCCATAACTACCTTCACCGTTTAAATAGGCTTTGACAACTTTCTTTTTGAATTCAAAAGAATACTTAGACATAAAAATACCGACCTCCAAATGTTAGATTTTTGGTCTAACTTTTGGGGGTCGGTACAGGAGATGCCGAAGCTCTTTTAAGATAAAAATTTAGTTTACCCGCATATCTTAATGATCTCATCCATATCAAGTTTTCCGCCGTAGATATCAAGTGCGGAACCGACGGTTATATCAACTCTTCCGTCAGCCATATCCCTGATACTTTTTATATCATCATAGGATGCGATGCCTCCCGCGTACGTGACAGGCCTTTTGTCAAAGCACTTAAGTATATCCAGAACTCCTCTTTCGGGACCGTTTGCTTTTCCCTCGGAATCCACGGCATGGATCAGGAACTCATCGCAATAATCCGAAAGTTCTTCAAGAAGATCTGCGGTAAGTTTGGTATCCGTCTTGTTCTGCCATCTGTCCGTCATGATGTAATACCCGTCTTCGAACTTTTTGCAGCTGAGATCCAGAACAAGTTTATCCGGAGTTACGGCTTTGCTTATCTTCTCAAGATTGTCTTTCTTGAACAATCCTTCCGAAAAAACATAAGAAGTGACGATCACATGGGATGCACCTGCTTCAAGAAACTCCGAGGCATTATCCGGAGTGATTCCTCCGCCTACCTGAAGTCCTCCGGGATACGCTTTAAGAGCATTTATGCATTCTAAATAGGATGCTTCATATTCGGGAGTACCCTTTTTATTGAGAATGATCGCATGTCCCCCTTTAAGGCCTTTGGTTTCAAAAAGATTCGCATAGTAAACGGATGTCTGTGAAGACACAAAGTTTTCGGATGCAATGCTCCCTTCATCTTTCAATGAAGAACCTACAATCTGTTTTACTTTTCCGTTGTGAATATCTATGCAGGGGCGAAATCTCATTATTTCTTAAGTGACTCCTCGATAACGTTGCTCATATCATAAAATCCGGGCTGTTTTCCCGCAAGGAATACCGCGGCTCTTACCGCACCCTTTGCAAACACGGCTCTTGAATATGCACTGTGCGAGAAAGTGATGACTTCATCGGTACCGGCGAAGATAACATCGTGATCACCTACTATAGTACCACCCCTTACCGCACTTATGCCGATCTCTTTGTCGGGTCTCTTTTCCCTTCTGGAAGATCTGTCATATACGTACTCGTACTCGTTATTAAGTGCTTCATTTACGGAATCGGCAAGAGCAAGCGCGGTTCCGCTGGGAGCATCGAGTTTCATTCTGTGGTGCTTCTCTACTATCTCGATATCAAATCCGGAAGGTCCGAGGATTGCTGCCGCATCCTTAAGAAGCTTCTGAAGAAGGTTGATACCCAGGCTCATGTTCGCACTCTTAAGAACTGCAATCTTTCCGGAAAGAGCTTTAACCTTGGAAAGCTGCTCTTCGGAAAGACCTGTTGAGCAAAGAACAAGAGGAAGGTTCTTGGACTCACAATAATCCATGAGCTTATCTACTGCGGATGCGGTTGAGAAATCAATTACAACATCTGCCTCCACATCACATGCATTGATATCGGTGAATACGGGATAGCCGTTTGTGGTAACGGTATCCGCTACATCTATTCCTGCGACGATCTCAGCATCATCTCTGTCTTTAACGATGCCGGTTATCATCTGTCCCATACGGCCGTTGCAGCCGTGCATTATTATTCTGGTCATATCCGCTCCTCAGTCTTTGGAAAGGTCATTGAATTTAATGACTGCGCCTTCTGCTACTTTAAGTCCGTAATCTGCAAGAGACTTCTTAAGTCTGGAAACATTAGCTTCTTCCATCTCGGTAAGAGGAAGTCTTAAGGGGCCTGCGTTCATTCCCATAAGATTGAGTGCAGTCTTAACGGGAATGGGATTAACTTCACAGAAGAGACTTCCGATAAGATCAAGTGCCTCAAGCTGAAGCTTGCAACTCTTCTTAACATCTCCCTCCAGATATGAAGCTACGATGTCATGAGTCTGACGGGGTGCTACATTGGAAAGTACGGAGATAACTCCGAGTCCGCCAAGTGAAAGAAGGGGAACGATCTGATCATCATTTCCTGAATAGATTGCGAAATCATCATCCATAATAGATGCAAGAGTTGCAACCTGTGAAATGTTTCCGCTTGCTTCCTTGATAGCTACAACATTCTTAGCACGCTCATTGATCTTCTTAACGGTTGCGGGAAGGATGTTGCATCCGGTTCTTGAAGGAACGTTGTAGAGGATAACGGGAATCTTAACAGCTTCCGCAGTCTTTACGAAATGCTCTACAAGACCCTTCTGGGTAGCCTTGTTGTAATAAGGGGTAACAAGAAGAAGTGCATCAGCTCCTGCCTTCTCTGCCTCAACACTGAGGTAGATAGCGGTCTCGGTGCTGTTGGAACCTGTTCCTGCGATAACGGGTACACGGTCTGCAACCTTCTCTACGGTATGTCTGATGACGTTAAGATGCTCCTCATGTGTAAGGGTTGATGCCTCACCTGTGGTTCCGCATGCTACGATGGCATCTGTTCCTCCGGAGATCTGGAACTCGATGAGTTCGTCAAGCTTTTCGAAATTAACGCTTCCGTCGGCGGTCATGGGTGTTACGAGTGCAACTGCAGCTCCGGTGAAAATAGGTTTGCTCATTTTGTGGTTCTCCTCTCGAATTTTGTTTACGTGTTCCGCCAGTCTTTAATAAAAAAGACTGACACGTAATAAAATACGGTCAGCCGTTATCAACAAATAATTTGATAGCTCCCCATCCTGTTAAGGATGACAGTCATACGATTGTTGATCGTATGCCCAGGATCCGATTCTCCGTATAAACCGTTCCTTCGGCGCCTCACCCTTTCGCAAGTCTTCATCTGTGTACGGCACATCTGACTTCTTAATAATGATTGGCGCAACCTCTACCGTTTTTTATTAACTTGAAAAGAATACTAACACTACACGTTACAAGTGTCAAGCACGAGTCGGCAGGAATCGTCCCTGTCGGCTCTGCGTATTAGTTATTGAAGTTTGCTCTCTTACGAAGTCTTGAATCAAGGATCTTCTTTCTGATACGGAGAGTCTGAGGTGTTACCTCAAGGAGCTCGTCTGTTTCGATGAAGTCGAGAGCCTGCTCAAGTGAAAGGATCTTGGGAGGTGTGAGACGAAGTGCTTCGTCTGCGGATGAAGATCTGGTGTTAGTCATCTGCTTCTTTTTGCAGACGTTAACTTCGATATCTTCGGATTTGCCGGTTTCACCGACAACCATTCCCGCATAAACCTTGTCACCGGGGCCGATGAAAAGATTACCTCTCTCCTGTGCATTGAAAAGACCGTAGGTAACTGCCTCACCAGCTTCGAATGCAATGAGAGATCCAAGCTTTCTGTAAGAGATATCTCCCTTGTAAGGAGCATATCCGTCAAACTCGGTGTTGATGACACCGTTTCCTTTGGTATCGGTAAGGAACTCTCCTCTGTATCCGATAAGTCCTCTTGAAGGGATAAGGAACTCAAGTCTGGTATAAGTGCCTCCGCTGATAGAGCTCATGTTGCGGAGCTCACCCTTTCTGGAACCAAGCTTTTCGATGATGGCACCGGTATTGTCATTGGGAACATCGATATAAGCAACTTCCATGGGCTCGGTCTTCTTACCGTTTTCATCGGTCTTGTAAAGAACCTCAGCCTTGGATACCGCAAATTCATATCCTTCTCTTCTCATGGTCTCGATAAGAACGGAAAGATGAAGCTCTCCTCTTCCGGATACTTTGAAACGGTCGGTATCTTCGGTCTCCTCGACTCTGAGTGAAACGTCGGTATTAAGCTCTTTGTAAAGTCTGTCTCTTAAGTGTCTTGATGTAACGAATTTTCCTTCCTGACCTGCAAGAGGTGAATCATTTACACAGAAATCTATGGCGATGGTAGGCTCCGAAATCTTCTGGAAAGGAATGGGGCTTACATTATCGGGACTGCAGAGTGTGTCGCCGATATGTATCTCGGAGATACCTGATATTGCAACTATTGAGCCAATCTTGGCTTCGGTTACTTCTACCTTCTTAAGTCCGTCGAACTCATAAAGCTTGCTTATCTTGGTCTTGATAAGCTTATCGGGATCGTGATGGTTACAGATTACAACTTCCTGATTGACCTTAACGGATCCGTTCTCAACCTTACCGATTCCGATACGTCCTACATACTCGTTGTAATCGATGGTGGAGATAAGAACCTGGGTTCCTGCCTCGGGATCTCCCTCGGGAGCGGGAATGTAATCAAGAATGGTATCGAAAAGAGGAGCCATGCTGGTTCCCTGCTCATCAGGATCCATACTTGCTATACCGCTCTTTGCGGAAGCATATACAAAAGGACAGTCAAGCTGTGCATCATCGGCATCAAGCTCAAGGAAAAGCTCGAGAACCTCGTCCACAACCTCTCTGGGACGTGCTTCGGGACGGTCGATCTTATTGATACATACGATAACGGGAAGTTTAAGCTCAAGTGCTTTTCTGAGCACGAACTTAGTCTGGGGCATTGCACCCTCAAATGCATCAACAACGAGGATAACGCCGTTGACCATCTTAAGTACACGCTCAACCTCTCCTCCGAAATCCGCATGTCCCGGAGTATCGATGATATTGATCTTGGTATTCTTATAAGTAACTGCGGTATTTTTGGAAAGAATAGTGATACCACGCTCACGCTCGATATCTCCGGAGTCCATTACACGCTCCGCTACTTCCTGATTCTCTCTGAATACACCGCTCTGCTTCAGAAGCTCATCGACCAGGGTGGTCTTGCCGTGGTCTACATGTGCGATTATTGCGACATTTCTTATGTCTTCTCTCTTCGTAATCATAATAACTCCTCTCAAAACCTTAATAATATAACGCATGAGAGTTAATTTTTCAAGTATAGAGTCCGAAAGCCGCCGCAGGACGGTTCTGATCGGACAAAAAAAGAGCCAAGGGGAATTTTCCCCTTGACCCTTAGTTATTTACGTATCAGTCCTTCTCAAGGCAAACGAATACGCTGAAGCCTCCGTTGTAATCGGAATCATAATAATCATAAGAGAACATCAGATAATCACGCTCGGAAGCATACCACCACAGGTAGCTTGATGCGTCTGAAATATCGTTATCATCAAGGATCCATGCATCATTCTCACAGTCAGCGGTCATCTTATCCTCGGTAAGGTCAACCCAGAAGGTGAAGATGGGATAATTTGACTCCTGTGACCACTCGCCACCCCAAAGATCCATGGTGTCTGAGAAGCCTTCGAAGTAATCTCCGCCGTCAACATGTCCAACCTTTGCTACAACATCTTCCCAAACATAGTCCTGATCTTCCCATGCATCGGTTCCGGTGAGCATGATGTATCCTGAATAGGTTCCGTACCAGTCATCTACAGATCCTGTAGTTGAGGTGGAAGGTTCAGGCTCGGGTTCAGGTTCGGGCTCGGGTTCGGGTTCAGGTTCGGGCTCGGGTTCGGGCTCGGGTTCAGGCTCTTCGGGAGCGGTAACGGTAACCTTGATGGTAATCTCATCTTCGGAATTGGAAGCGGTAACGGTAACCTTAGCTTTTCCGTCCTCAAGTCCGGTGATGGTGATGGTTCCATTGCTTTCCTTAACCTTAGCAATGTCCTCGTCATCGATCTCTACGACTACGTCTTTGAGATCATCATAATTCTCGATCTCTACCTTTACTTTCTCATCAACCTCAACCTCAACCTTGGTCTCGGATACTTCGATGGGGAAAGTCTTGGCTGCACCACATCCGCACATGCTTGCAAGAAGTGTAAGCATAAGTGAAAGGGATACAACTTTTTTAATAGCTGTTTTTTTCATTTTTTAACCTCCTCATTTTTATAACAAGCCATATCAAACAATACCACCGACATGGTTTGCAGTCAAATATAAAACCTGCTTTACCCGATACATCAATCAAGTCTGACAAAATACCAGGTACTTCCTCCCAGATATTCATCTCCGCTCATGGAAGAGGTGGAAAGAACCAGCATTCCGTCCGTGTTGATCTCTGTGATCACAAGTTCCATGTAATCATAGTACACATCGTCCTTGGGATCAGGGATGTATATTGCTCTGAGCATTCCGGGATCGTAATTTTCCAGTGTTGCGGTGAGATCCCTTTCATATTCGGTGTTCATATATCTCTGAACCCAGATTGATCCGTCCTCATATACATCAAGGAGCATATAATAAGGATCACCCGGCTCATAATAAGTAATATCACCTTCAGTATCCGTCAGGTATATTCCCCAGCTTCCGACGCAATCCTCAAGTAATTTCTGAGGATCATCATAATGGTTGCTGTGAAGAGAGTGGACTGCCAGATAATCGGATTCGCTCATCGACTCGATAAAGACCCTGTATGAGTCTGCAAGCACTTCGGCAAGTTTATCCGAATCCATTGTTTCTATATCGCCGTCCGATACGGGATAATAATAATCTCCTTCGTATATACCGAAATGAAATCTCTTAGTCACTCTGTCTGCGGCGTAGTTTTCTATGTATTCGTCGAAACCATCCTTATCCATATCGCCGTCAGGACCAAAATATTCATATACATATCCCGAGTCTGTGTACTGATATGTATATTTTCCGTACATATTATTTTCTATGGTTCCGTTTCTTAAAGTAATGTCACAATATACTGAACCATATGTATTCGAAGGATTATCGGGAAGGCTCTCCCATATCAGGTAATGGAAAGAGCTGTCGTTCTTATCAAAATACGCTTCCGTATAACTGAAGCGGTTAAAATCTATAAACCCCTCATCCGGATCTACGCCCAGATATTCGTAATCAGGTTCATATATACCGTCACCTTCTTCGTTGATCTCGTAGACATGGCATTCATGTGTCGTACCGTACCATCTTGCTCCCGTAAGGATCAGTTCACATCTGCCGTTATGATCCAGATCACAGAGCATGCAGGTAGTATGGGCATAATCATCCGATTCCGGAAATAAAATATCATCACGGTTTTTCAGGAAGATTTCTATCTGCGAATACAGATCCTCATCCGCAATCTCTTTGACAATGACAGGTTCTTCGGGTTTTACGGATTCTTCCGCATCCTCCTCATCTTCTTTATCATCCTTATCATCGTCTTCGTCATCATCCTCGTCTTCGTCATCATCTTCATCTTCTTCTGCTGTGGTCTCATCAGCAATTTTTCCGCAGGAAGAAAGGAAACAGGGTGTAACGAGCATACATGACAGTAAAAGAGCCAAATACTTCTTTTTCATAAAATCATCTCCGATCAATCTAATTTCTCGAAGTACCACATACTTTCTCCGAGATAGGTCTGTCCGGCCCATGCATTCATTTTAACCACAAGCAATCCGTTCTCAACATCCATGATTGAAATTACGATCTCATCATAGAATCTGCCGTCTTTTGCCGCAGGCATGAATGTACCCATAAGCGAGCCGTCTCCGTGCTCGAGCACATTCATATCCATCTCATACGCTACAGGCGTACCTGCTTCTTCGACCAGGTGTATCGAACTGTCCTCATATACATCCAAAGTCTTATAGAGGTCATCTCCGGGAGAATAATAAGTGATGTCTCCCTCTGTTTCGGTCATGACAAGTCCCCAGCTTCCTATGGATGCTTCCAGAAGTTCCTCGGGAGTCATGGACGTTTCTTCGACCATGTACAGATCATAAAAATCACCGTAATCCATTCTTCCCGCAAATACACGGTATGAATTCTTCAGGATATCACCGAGATCTTTATCATCCATATACTGCATTGCCGGACCGCTCTGTAAATATACATCATCCCCGTAATAAAATCCGATATTCAGATCTTTAAGGGTATAGCCTCTGGGATATGTAGAAGTATAAACGGTATATTCCGATTCTCCCATCTCGCCATTGGGACCGTAAAACGTATCTACCTCATCTCCGTCGGAACCCTGGGAAAAGGTCATGGCATAAGCATCACTGAAAACTGTATCCCCCACTATGGAAAGATCGCAGAATCTCATTCCACCGTCGGTAAAAGAATACAGGTAAAAATCATGGAAAAGGTAATGAGATATACCTGCGTCCTTGTCATAATATGCCTGAACATATGCACTCATCTGAACTTCGGGACATGAACTTTTCTCGGAATCACATCCGGTAAAGCACCAGTCAAGTTTCTTAAAGCCGTCTCCTGTTTCATTTATCTCATATACGTTAACGGTAGTATCATTTACCCTGCCTATCCAGTATCCGACAAAAATCTCTGCACGGCCGTTGTAATTCAGATCCGTCATTGCATAGAAAGTATTGTCGTACTCGAGAGCATCTTCCGCAGATATAACCCACTCATCACGGCCGTTTAAAAAAACTTCAGTCTGTGAAGTCAGAGTATCTTCATCGATGGATTTGACCGGTGCGGAACTCTGAGGCTTTACTTCTTCATCCTCCGATTCATCGGAAGTTCTGTCATCTTCGTCCTCGTCACCCTCATCCTCGTCTTTGGCTTCA
Organism: Lachnospiraceae bacterium; assembly: GCA_017940415.1. GTDB lineage: Bacteria > Bacillota > Clostridia > Lachnospirales > Lachnospiraceae > AC2028. Next base: position 59,724 of record JAGAYR010000040.1, on the reverse strand, counting down.
TCCTCTTCTTCATCTTCACGGACTGTTTCTTCTTCCGTATCAGCTGCTCTTCCACAGCCCGACATAAAGAATGAAGAACAAAGAAGTCCCGCCATCATCAGCGCAAAATACTTTTTTCTCATAATTATCCTCTGATACTTAACCGTAGGTTTTCTCAAAAGTCAGGACACATCCACCCAGCATTTCTCCGTCTTCATCATAGAAATCAAGATATACATCCAGGCTGTTGTAATCGGCAATGTTAAGGAAGAATGTATATGTCTCGAACGCGATTGGAGCGGTTAGTGCATCTTCGTCACCGTATCCGAAAAACGGAAGCCCGGCATTGTCAAATGCCAGCTCTGCATTTATCTCCAGATCAAGCCTTCTGTTCCTGTACTCTTTAAGAGAAGCCATGCCATCCTCACTTACGATCAAAGTGGCATTAAAGGATCCGCCCGGTTCGTAATAAGTTACGTCACCCTCTATCTCACTGGAAACAAGTTCCCACTCACCGATATATCTGTCCAAGGAAGCATCCGAACTGTTTCCGCTTCCGGAATTCTTATCTTTGATGAAGACCATCTCATAGCCTTCTTCGATATATCCGTCTTTGTCATAAACAAGGTTATAAACGTATATATCCTGTCCGTCATCCGCCATATCCATGATCATGAACTGAACATAGTCCAGATCTTCATCCAGAATATCACCTTCGGGATCACGTAATTCCAGAATCCAGTTTCCGCTGCTTTCATATACGGTCAAATCTTTCTTGAAAGATTCTTTACCGTCAAAGTAAGCGTAAAATATCGCAGTCATATTTGAGCGGATCTCAATAACGAAATATCCGTTTGAATCCTTGTCATAGTACTCAGTTTCGTATCCGTCATCACTGGAATATAGCATCCACGAGCCCACAAGATCGTCGTAATCTATATCGGTGGAAGAATCATCAATAATGGGCTCTATATTATACTTCTCATAGAATTCTTCAAAATCGTACTCACCTGCATAAACCCTGTAAGAATCGGTCAGCATAGTACTGAGATAGGAATCATCAAGATTTCTCACCTTTTCAAAGGTAAAATCTTTATACATGCCGAAGAAAGCCTGCTTTTCATTACGTCTCTTGGGATAATCGAGCATATAATCGACAAAATCATCCATGTTGTCGATCTCAGTTCCGTCATCCACGAAAAATTCCTTTTCATCACCGGAGATGAATGCACCGTAATTCCAGCAAACCATCTTTCCTTCGGAATAAGTAAGTTCGCAATAAGTAATACCGTACTCACCGTTTCCGTTATCAAAGAAATTATCCATCAGGAAATGGGTTTCGTTTTTCTTCTTGTCATAATAAGTTGAGATGTATGAATCATAGGCAAAATCAGGGCATTTATCCGAAGTCACTTCAACTCCCTTATATTTCCATTTTGCTTCTTTAAGTCCCTTACACTTTTCATCCACTTCATAGATATGGACTTCGGTTGCCCCCTCATATTCAAAATGCTGTACGGAAATAACTTCCGCCCTGCCGTTATGATCAAGGTCGGTAACACAGTATTCCACGTGATCTATGGCAGCGCTGCCTCCCGAGGGCACGATCCACTCATCGCTTTTCTTGACGATAACCTTAATCTGATCTTCAAGATCGTCCTCATCTATGGTGTCAACATAGACAATCTCTTCCTCTTCTTCCTCGTCATCGTCCTTGTCTTCATCCTGATCTTTCTCATCATCTTCTTCCCGAACGATTGCATCGGAAAGACTTCCGCATGCGGACAGTGTCAAAGATACAGTCATAAAGCAGGCAAGTATCAGGGCTAAGTATCTCTTTTTCATAATCTCCTCCTTACAAAAGACAGTGGGGGCGGTTCTTTTAGGATGAAAAAGGGGACGTTTCTTTTTTGTCATCAGGTATAAGTATTCAATAAAGATATCTATATCCGATGACAAAAATGAAGCGTCCCCATTGTCATCTCAATTAATAAGACGGAATTAAGGTGATAAACGTCATTTCAGAACATGTTTATATGGACTTTTTGGATTCGTTTGCCTTGGATTTAAGATCCCTTGCGTTAGACAGAGAACTTTCCGAAAGGGAATCGGAGCCCAGCAGTCTTGCTATCTCAGCTACAGATCCTTCCTCATCCGTAAGTCTGATATCGGTGGTGGTAGAACCGCCGTCGGACGATTTTACGATGACGAAATGATGATCAGCCATTGCCGCGATCTGTGGCAGATGTGTGATACAGATAACCTGATGGTGCCTTGATACTCCCGATAAAGACTCGGCAACTTTCCATGCGGTTATTCCGCTGATCCCGGCATCTATCTCATCAAAGATGAGAGTTCCCGTATCTTCTCTTCCCGCCATAACAGTTTTGACGGCCAGCATCATTCTGGAAAGTTCACCTCCGGACGAAGCCTCCGCCAAAGGCTTTCTGTCTTCTCCGGGATTAAATGAAATATAAAAATCAACCTGATCCGTTCCTGAAGGTCCGGGCTTTACTTCTTCCAGTCTCACTTCGAGATCGACGGTATTAAAGTTAAGATCCATCAACCTTTCCGTTAATTCCTTTTGAAGAAGAGGTGCATTCTTTCTGCGGATATCCGATACTTTGCGCGCAGCCTTGGAATAATCCTCCTCAGCCTTCTTCACATCTTCTTTAAGCTTATCAAGATACGCATCGTAATCCGCATATTTGGCAAGTACTTCTTTTCTTTCCTCCGCATATCTGAGAATATCGGAAATAGTTCTTCCGTATTTGCTCTTCAGCTTATTGATAAGATCGAGTCTTTCCTCTACACGTGCAAATTCTTCCTCATCAAATTCCATGGAAGATATATAGGAACCGAGGGACATATTCAGATCACCCAATATTGATTCCGCGGATCTTAATTCTTCCTCAAAGCCTTTAACTTCATCGTCATATTCCGAAATCTGAGAAAGCTCTCTTAATGCCATAGACGTAAGAGAAAATGCATTTTCTCCATCATCGGAACCGATCATTTCATGAGCTCTTACAAGACCTTCGGCAATCTTCTTGAAGTTATTCAGCTTACGGTAAGATACTTCAAGTTCTTCGTCCTCACCTTCCGTAAGCGCTGCATCTTCTATCTCACCGACTTCAAACTCCGCAAGCGAAGCATCTCTTGAAGATGCACCGGTATCGGAAGTTTCCTCTTCAAGCTTTTCACGAAGTGCCGTCATTACATGATATTTATCCCGTACTTCGGAAAGCAGTTCAGGCATTTTATCTCCGGAGTAAAGATCCAGGATACTCAGAAGTTCGGACTTTTTGAGCAATGTCTCATAATCCCTTTGTCCGTGTATATCAATAAAAGCCTGTGCGAGTTTTTTCATCTCCCTCACGGCTACGTTGGAACCGTTGATCTTACATGAACTTCTTGAGGTTGAACATGTTCTTTTGATTATGACGCTTCCGTCATCTTCCGGATATATATCAAGTTCTTTAAGCACCTCCAGAGCCTTTTCGGGAACCGCATCAAAAACAAGCTCCACAAGAGCCTGTTCCGTTCCTTTTCTTATCATGGAGGTATCAAACTTGGAACCCATGGCCATCATCACAGAGCCCATGAGCAGTGATTTTCCCGCACCGGTTTCGCCGGTGAGGATATTAAGGCCCTCTGAGAAATCGATATCAGCATCCTCAATCAGAGCCAGATTTTGTACATGTAGATTCTTAAGCATTTGAACTTTTTCCGCCTCTTTCGGTTTTGAATCAGCGGTGGAAACAGGTATATGTTTACTGTCCGACTATGTCTTTGATCCTTGCCATAAGTCCGTCCACGGATGACGCATCTTTTACGGCTATCATGATGGTATCGTCACCGGCGATACATCCGGTTACTTCTTTCAGATGCATTGCATCGATGGATGCGGCAACAGCCATTGCCATTCCGGCAACGGTCTTGAGCACGAGAAGACTCTGTGCCTTATCCATGGTGACGAATCCGTCCCTGAGTACTCTGGAATATTTCTCATCCATATCACCTTCGGACATGCGAATCCTTACATATTTCTGACCCGTAAGATCCGAGGGCATCTTTGACAGAGACAGTTCACGGATGTCTCTGGATACGGTTGCCTGAGTAGCGGGAAATCCGGCTTCTTCAAGAAGCGCACAGAGTTCCTCCTGGGTCGATATGTCACGGCTTTCTATGAGGTTTAATATTGCTCTTTGTCTTTCTTCTTTTTTCAGCATCAGGTATCTCCGAGTTTCTTGTGCAGGGTTTCAAGGAAACTAAGGTTATTAAGTCTGATAAAGTCTGTGTATTTATCAGATTTTCTGATCCTTACAATATCTCCTTTTTCCAGAAGCACTCTTATACTTCCGTCAAAAGAACACTCTGCGGGTCTGAAATCAGCATCCGTTTCGGGAATTCTCACTTCTATCTTATCCTGTGCTGAAAGAATGATACTTGCCTGGATAAGAGAATGGGAACAGATGGAAGTCATGATCATAACATCGGATGTAGGTATTGCTATGGGACCGCCGGCAGACAGATTATATCCCGATGATCCCGTGGGGGTGGTAACTATGATTCCGTCTCCCAGATAATCTTTCAGGAACTGTCCGTTTACATATACCGGAAGTTTGATGAGATTCATTCCTCCGAATCTGCTGATAACAATATCGTTAAGAGATCGACTTGTGATCACTTCTCCATTTTTCCTGACAACCTCACCGCGAAGCATCATTCTTTTCTCGATGATCACATCTTCGCTGATGATCCTGTCCAGACTGTCTTCTATTCTGTCGGGCTCAATCTCTGTGAGGAATCCCAGTCTGCCTAAGTTCACTCCGACAATGGGAATCTCCAGTTCTCTTGCTTCCCTTGCAGCCTGAAGAACGGTTCCGTCTCCTCCGAGAACTATAATGCAATCGTATTCCCCGGGTTTAAGTCCCATGTCGGCATCTTTGTCTTCGGTTCTGACAAGGTCCGATACGATCACGCTCCAGGCAATGCCTTTTTTATCAAGATGATCCGAAACTCTCTTGGTTATAACTCCGTCCGGATCCTTATATTTATTTGCATATATAAGAACTTTTTTCATCATGTAAGCTCCGTATGAGATTTACCTGCCAGTTCTTTTATCCGGACCTTAAAGCTATCTTCGGATGCAATCCAAAGTCCCTGTTTTCCGGCTTCCTCAAAGCTTTCGATGGCTTCTTTTTCTTCAAGCTTTAAAATATCTTCAGGGATATCATCCTTCTTCTCAAGGCTCATAAGATATTCGATATTACCTTCCGGACCTTTTATGGGTGAAAAGTCAATTCCGAGTATCTTAAATCCCACGAAATCCGCAAAACTTACTGCTCTTTCAATGACTTCTTCATGAACGGACAATTCTCTTACGACTCCGTTTTTACCGACCTTTCCTTTGCCGGCTTCAAACTGCGGTTTGATGAGTGCAACTATACGACCGTGCTCGGAGAGAAGGTTTCTTGCGGGAATCAGTATCTTATCAAGGGAGATAAAAGAAACATCAACACTGGCAAAATCTATCTTCTCGGGAATATCTGCGGGAGTCAGAAAACGGAAATTAGTCTGTTCCATTACCACGACTCTCTCATCGTTTCTGAGCTTCCAGTCAAGCTGGCCTCTTCCCACGTCAACGGAATACACTCTTACCGCACCGTTTTGGAGCATGCAGTCTGTAAAACCGCCGGTGGATGAACCGATGTCCATGCACACCTTGCCGCTGAGATCAATGCCCCACACTTCCATAGCTTTCTCAAGCTTGAAGCCTCCGCGGCTTACATATTTAAGTTGTTTGGATCTTACTTCGATATTTAACCCTTCGGGATTAAAACTTGCTCCGGCCTTATCTTCGCGGTTTCCGTCCACAAATACTTCACCTGCCATGATAAGTGCTTTGGCTTTTTCTCTCGAAGGAGCAAGACCCATATTAACGAGCAAAACATCAAGTCTTTCTTTCATATCAAAGTCCCATGGAAAGCTTCTTCTTGATCTGATCGGCAATACTTTCGGGATCGAGTCCGATTTCTTTTCTAAGCTGATCTATGCTTCCCTGATGAATAAATCTGTCGGGAATTCCCAGACACATAACTTCTTTTTCAATGCCTTCTTCGGATAATAGTTCAAGTACTCCGCTTCCGAAGCCGCCTCTTACCACATTGTCTTCAAGGGTCACGATAAACGAATGATTCTTGCAGATGCTCAATATCATGTCCTTATCAAGGGGCTTGGCAAATCTTGCATTTACAATACTTACATGAAGTGAAGTTCCCTCAAGAAGCTCTTTTACCTTAAGTGCGGTCTCCACCATGTTTCCTATGGCCATGATGCAGATGCCGTCCTCTTCACAGATCCATTCACTCTTTCCGAGTTCAATGGGCTGTCTGTGCTCTTCAAGTCCGGCATAAGCGGTTCCTCTGGGGTATCTTACGGCAACGGGTCCGTTATAAGAAACCGCAAATTTGAGCATATCCGAAAGCTCCCATTTATTCTTGGGAGACATCACCACCATATTAGGCATCTGAGTCAGATAGGACAGATCGAATACACCCTGATGTGTTTCTCCGTCTGCGCCCACAAGTCCGCCTCTGTCTATGGCAAATACAACGGGAAGATTCTGGAGGCATACATCATGAAGAACCTGATCGTATGCTCTTTGTAAAAACGACGAATAAACCGCAACTATGGGCTTGAATCCGCCACGTGCAAGTCCTGCGGCAAAGGTTACCGCATGCTGTTCGGCGATTCCCACATCATAGAATCTTTCCGGGAATTTATTTCTGAAACGTTTTAGGCCGCATCCTTCAGCCATGGCAGCGGTTATGGCAACAACCTTGTCATCTCTTTCACCCAGCTTGCACATTACGGTGGAAAAAATGTCAGTCCAGCCCGCAACGGTTCTGTGATTCAGAGGAACACCGTTTGTTACGTCAAAAGGCTCTGTTCCGTGGAATCTTGCAGGATGCTTGATGGCAGGCTCAAATCCGTTACCCTTTTTGGTGATGACATGGATAAGCACAGCTCTCTTAAAACGCTTAGCTTCGGTGATGGCGGTTCTGAGGGCATATATGTTATGTCCGTCAACGGGGCCCAGATATACAACGCCCATTTCCTCGAACATCATTCCCGCAGGAACCATGAGGGATTTAAAAGAGTTCTTGGCTCTTCTTATCTTGCCTACAACATTGTCACCGTAAGGCTTGTCTTTGATCTTCTTATATACGCTTTCCTTAAGTCCCAGATATCCGGTTGAGGTTCTGATGGAATTAAGGTACTTGGGAACACCGCCAACATTCTCCGATATGGACATGTTGTTGTCATTGAGAATGATGATAAAATTCGAATCCAGTCTTCCCGCGTTATTGAGTGCTTCGTAAGCCATACCACCTGTAAGAGATCCGTCACCTATAACGGATACGATGGTCTCATCGCTTCCTCTCATATCACGGGCACATACCATGCCGAGGCCCGCGGATATGGATGTTGAACTGTGTCCCGTATCAAAGCAGTCGCAATCGCTCTCTGATGCTTTGGGGAATCCGCTCATACCGCCGTACTTGCGAAGATTATCAAAACCGTCTTTTCTTCCTGTAAGTATCTTGTGAGTATATGACTGATGACCTACGTCCCAGATGATCTTGTCTTTGGGAAGATCAAGTTCAAGATGAAGCGCCATGGTAAGTTCCACAACACCTAAGTTAGCTCCGAGATGACCGCCGGTCTTACTGACCTTATCGATCAAAAACTCTCTGATATCGGATGCAAGCACATCCATCTTGTCAAAAGGGACATTCTTGATGTCACCTGTTTTATTTATTGAATCAAGGATCATTTTAATTTCGTCTTCCAAGGAGCGATAAAAGCAGCTCCTCCATAAATTCATGTTTTCCGGGTAAGCCGGTGAGAAGTTCAAGTGCCTCTTCGGTCATTCTCTTCTCATCTTCTTCGGACTGCTCCAGTCCGTGAAGTGTTACGTAGGTTTTCTTACCGTCTTTTTCGTCGGATCCTACATTCTTACCCAGTGTTTCGGTATCACCTATAACATCAAGACAGTCATCCCTTATCTGGAATGCGACTCCGATGTTATACCCGATCTTCTCGAGTCTTTCTATCTGTCTCTTACCCGCACCCGCAAGCGCTCCGCCTATCATGAAGCTTGCCTGTATAAGTGCTGCGGTCTTGTGTTCGTGTATGAAAAGAAGCTGTTCTTCCGTCAGATCCAGGTTTTGTTTTTCCGCCTCCACATCAAGGCACTGGCCACCCACCATTCCGAATATTCCGGCTTTCTGTGTAAGGATGTTCATAGCCTTTGCACAGGACTGGTATCTGGAAGTTATGGTCTCGGGACCCGCCTCGTAGAGAGCTCCTTCTTTTTCGATGAGGTAGAAACTCTTTATGGCAGTCTCATACGCGTAATTGAGAAGCCCGTCACCTGCAAGGATTGCCATTGCTTCGCCGTACTTTTTCCAGGTGGTATCCTTACCTCTTCTGAGAGTGTCATTATCCATTGCCGGAAGATCGTCATGTACCAGCGAATATGTATGGATCATTTCGATGGCAGCCATGAAAGGCTCGATAATCTCGTCCTGTCCCCTGAACATGCGGTAAGTTTCCTGCATAAGAAGAGGTCTTAAACGCTTTCCTCCCACAGTCACCGAATAATTCATCGCCTCAATGACGGATTTCTGGAACTTATCCTCCGGATCGGGAAGATATTTCATCACAATGCTTTCTGCAATCTCAGTCTGACGTTTTAATTCTGTTACGAATACTTTTCTGTCCACTTTTACCCCTCAGATTTTATCCAGACTCATATCGGAATTAAGCTTGAGTACTTCTTTTTCAACCTTATCGATCTGGTCGGAACATTTTTTGATCAGATCCATACCCTTTTTATAATTCTCGAACGCCTCTTCAAGAGGAAGATCATCGGACTGCAATTTTTCCGTAACCTCACTTAAGAGTTCGAAATTCTCTTCAAGGGTGTTTTCTTTTGCAATATCTTTATCAGCCTTTGCTGCCATTTTATTCCTCCGATAGTTTAACCGCGGAATCTACGGTAGATGTGATTTCTCCGTCGGTCACCCTGATCCTTAACTGATTGCCTGCTTTCACCTGCGAAACGGATCTGACATTCTTGCCGCCCTCATCCGATACGTATGAAAAGCCGCTCTTTAATCTGGATACGGGTGACAGTCCTTCCAGTTTTCCCACATACAGATCTTTTCTGTAATGAGCTTTTTTAAGGGACCTGTCCATCAGTGCGGGAAGCATATTCTTGGTTTTATCAAGTCTTGCTTTATCCGAAGCAAGTTTTGAATCCATAAGTCCTTTTAATGTGACGCCGTACTTTTCCAGTTCTTTTTTACGACGTTCCAGCCTGCTCTGCGGAGAATTGTATTTTACCTGCGCAGTAGCTTCCCGGACCCTTACTCTGCAATCTTTAATGTGAGAGTTCATAAGTGAAAGGAGTACGTCCGGAGCCTCGTCCAGATATCCCAGAAGATCTTTGAAATCCTCCGTCAGGAAAAGAGCCGCGCCCGTAGGTGTTGATTCATGATGATCGGCTATGTCATCCGTCAGTGAATGATCCCTGTCATGCCCTATGGCCGATACTATAGGCGTTTCGCAGTCAAAAACCGCCTGTGCCACATCACGCTCATTAAATGTCCAAAGACTGTCCTTGGATCCTCCTCCCCTTGTAAGCAGGATAACGTCGGGACCAAATTTATCCATGAGCTTTATTGCCCGGACAACTTCCGCTGCCGCTCCGTCGCCTTCCATAAGTGCGGGGGCAACGACTATCTGCACATAAGGATTATTCTTGCGTGCATTGGTAACCACATCGCTTATGGCTGCTCCCGAAAGAGCCGTGATAAGTCCTATGGTCTTGGGAAATCTGGGAATGGGCTTTTTGTACATCTCATCAAACATCCCCAGTTCTTCCAGCTCACGCCTGAGTTCTTCGAGAGCTCTCATCCTTGCGCCTTCGCCGCCGTCGTCTATTCTCTCAAATACAAAAGAAAGCCCGAACTGCTGGTGGTAATTCAGGCTCCCGTATAAGACGACCTCAGCTCCTTCGCGGATGATCTGTTTATACTCATAAGTGCATTTGCTTGCAAACATCATGCACTTGATTATTGCTTTATCATCCTTAAGATCAAAATAGATATGGCCGCTCCTGTTAGGACCGTGATAACCTGTTATCTCGCCTTCTATCTCTACTTTGCTCAAAGAGTTGCTCAGTCTGATGGCATTATTCAGATTCTGAACAAGTTCCGATACTTTAAATGCCATTAAGAATTTTCCCTGACTTTGGTAAGGATGGCATTTACAAATGCTCCCGAGGTGTTATCCCCGTAAGTCTTGGCAATCTCTACGGCTTCATCCATAGCTACGCCTTCGGGAATGTCATCGTCATAGAGCATCTCATATATGCCCAGTCTCAGTGCCGCAAGTTCACACTTGCCCATACGGCTTCTGGTCCAGCCGACGGCACATTTGTCTATCGCCTGATCTATCTCCGTAAGTTTATCCTTAACGGCCCCAAATTTGCCGGTGATATACTCGAGATCCTCGGGAAGATATTCCTCCTCTCCGGCGTACTCTTCGAAGAATTTCACCTGCTCTTCAAGCTCGTTTTCAGGATAAAATTCAATGCGGAACACAAGTCCGAAGACCTTGTCCCGCAACATATGTCTTGTCATGTTTTTTTTATCGGTAATATCCACGTCAGATCTCTACTCCGCTTACTCTGATATTTACGTCGGTGCAGGTAAGGCCGGTCATATTCTCAACCGACTGCTTAACTCTGGACTGAACTGCCTGGCAGGTTGCAGGGATGGGATATCCGAATCTGGTGGAGATGATCATGGATATCTTAACATTGGTTCCCGCAATGTCAGCTTTGATAAGTGATTTATTCTTAGCCTTCTCGGCAATGCCTTCAACGCCTTCGATCTCGCTTGCGGCAAGAGCAGCGATCTCGGCAACTACCGCATCGGCAATAAATACGTGACCGTTATTCTCACTGGTTCCGATTGAAATACCGGATTTCTCGGTGGTATTCTTAGGTGCTTTGACCTTCTTTTCTTTTACAGCAGCCATTTTAGGTCTCCTTTCGAAAAACAAACCTTTTGTCTGTACAGACCCTAATATTTTACCATATTTCGGGCTTTTTTTCTAATTCTTTGAAAAATCGGCAAGTTCAAGACCCTTATTTCTGTCTACGGTCATCTGGGCACTCCACTCGTTAACGAACAGGAGCAAAGGATTGCCCTTCATATCGCGTACTTTCTTCATGTCGGAAGTACCGGTAAGGCGGTCCAGATCGAAGTCTCCGGGATTGACTATCCAGCGGATGTGCTCGTAGGGAAGTGAATCCATCCTGACTTCTACATTGTATTCATTTTCCATGCGGTATTTGAATACATCAAACTGAAGTACGCCGACAACTCCGACTATTACATCTTCCATGGTTCCGGAAAGCTCGGTGAAGATCTGAATGGCACCTTCCTGAGCTATCTGGGTAGCACCCTTTACAAACTGCTTTCTCTTCATTGTATCCATCAGATGTACCCTGCAGAAATGCTCGGGAGCGAATGTGGGGATTCCGTCGAATTTAACGGTCATTGAAGGTGCACAGACCGTATCTCCTATGGAAAAGATACCGGGATCGAAGACACCTATGATATCTCCGCCGTACGCCTCGGACAGGATCTTTCTTTCGTCCGCCATGATCTGCTGGGGCTGTGAAAGCCTCATGCTCTTTCCGGTTGCCAGATGCTTGACTTCTTTATCGGCATCGAATCTTCCGGATACTATTCTCATGAATGCGACTCTGTCTCTGTGAGCCTTATTCATGTTTGCCTGAATCTTGAATACGAATGCGGAGAAATCATCCTCAAGAGGATTAACGGTGATTCTCTCTCCCGCTCCGTTTGTAGCCTCTCTGGGAAGAGGTGATGTGGTCATGTCCAGGAAATGCTTCAGGAATATCTCTACACCGAAATTGGTAAGTGCGGAACCGAAACATACGGGAGTAAGTTCTCCTGCTCTTACGGCATCAAGATCAAAATCAGCGCCTGCACCGTCAAGAAGCTCCATCTCTCCGAGAAGCTTATCCGCAGCATCATCACCGATGAGATTTCTCATAGCCGATTCATCGGATACGGATACAACCTCGGATACACCTTCTTTGGTACCCTTTTCGGTATCGGAATATGTAATTACGGTCTGGGATTTTCTGTCGTAAACCCCCTGAAATTCCTTACCGGAACCGATGGGCCAGTTTACGGGACAGGTAGCGATGCCGAGCTCTTTTTCGATATCGTCGAGAAGATCGAAGGTATCCATGGCATCACGGTCCAGCTTATTGATAAATGTGAAAATAGGGATATGGCGCATTACGCAGACCTTGAAGAGTTTTCTGGTCTGAGCCTCAACGCCCTTTGATCCGTCTATGACCATGACTGCGGAGTCCGCTGCCATAAGGGTTCTGTAGGTATCCTCCGAGAAATCCTGGTGACCCGGGGTATCAAGGATATTGATGCAGTAACCGTCATATTCGAACTGAAGAACGGATGATGTAACGGAAATACCACGCTGCTTTTCAATCTCCATCCAGTCGGAAACCGCATGTCTTGCAGTCGCTTTTCCTTTAACAGAACCTGCAAGATTTATGGCTCCGCCGTATAATAAGAATTTTTCTGTAAGGGTAGTTTTACCTGCATCCGGGTGGGATATGATGGCAAACGTACGCCTTCGGTTGATTTCTGTAGCTGTATTTCCGGAACTCATTTTCAAAGATCTCCTGTATAGATGTGTAGAATAAAATTATAACCTTATTGTCAAGCCCATACGAACCATATGAAGAGGTAACCCGACATAACCGCAGTAAGTGTGAAGGGAACACCGATCTTCATGAAGTCTCCGAAAGAGACCTCGTATCCTTCTTTTCTCAGCATGCCCACACCTGCGATATTGGCTGATGCACCGATGGGGGTAAGGTTTCCGCCGAGGGTTGCACCGACGAGCAGTCCGAAATAAAGGAAGTAAGGTTCAATGCCCAGTGTAGAGGCAACACCGCCCAGAATGGGAAGCATGGTAGCTACATAAGGGATATTGTCGATAAATGCCGAGATTACAACGGATCCCCATACAACAATGGTATAGAGCAGGAACTTATTGCTTCCGCCTGCTGATGCGATCAGGCCTGCAAGATCTCCGATAACTCCCACATTGGTAATTCCTCCGATAACGGAAAAGAGACCGATGAGGAGCAGTATCATATCAACATCAAGATTCTTGAAGGAGTGCTTAAGACCTTCGGTGTTTTTATGGATAAGAAGTTCAACGACCACGGTGATAACTGCACCGGTCATGCAAATATATCCGTTGATGCATTCGGGAGTGTTCGGTATAAATGATGCGATGATAAGTGCAAGTACATATGAGAGCATCATAACGGTAGGGAAATAATCTTCTACCTTGGTTCTCTCATCGGATGTTACGGGCTCTTTTTCCTTCCTGAACATGATCATCATGATGGGAACGGTAAAGAGCGCTCCAAGCTCGGTTGCAAAGAACATTCCCGCTTTTCCGTGCATTACGAAAAAGTCTGCGAAGTTCATGTTTGCAGCGCCCGCAAGCATAATGGAAGTTGTATCTCCTACAAGAGTTGCAGCACCCTGAAGGTTTGATGAAACAGCGATACAGATTACCATTCCTACAGGTGAGATCTTAAGTTTCTTGCAGATTACGATTGCTACGGGAGCTACCATAAGTACGGTAGCTACATTGTCTATAAACGCAGAGATGATGCCGGAAAACAGTGACATCAAAACAGTAACCCAAAGTACATTGGGTGCGGCTCTTAAAAGGGCCTCCGCAATGACATTAGGCATCTTGGATTCTATGAAATAATCGACGATCAGCATGGTTCCCGTGATCATCATTATTACGTTCCAGTCGATCACATTCGGAAGATCCGAAAGCTTAAGTATTGAAACATCCGCCATGGGAAGAAGCGAAATGATTATATAGATTGCGGCTGTTGAAAGTGCAAATATGGGTCTTCTCTTGGGAAAAGCGATCATGCATACATACATGACCACAAACAATATAATGGCAGCAATTTTCACTTGGAATATCTCCTTTTATAAATCTCACAGTTCTCACAGTTTTTCCGGCAATTAAGCACATACTTCTTAATTGCCTCAAAACTTTCCTGAGATATGTCATGCTCTACTTTACATGCATCATCCGCAGCAACCTCAGGATTGATACCGATGTTCACAAACCACTCTGTCAAAAGTGAGTGTCTCTCATAGATTCTGGTTGCGATTTCCTTGCCGGATTCCGTGAGAGTGATGTAACCTTCATCAGAGACAACAATGTGTTCCTTTTCTCTGAGGTTCTTCATGGCAACGGAAACGGATGATTTCTTAAAGCCCATCTCGTTAGCGATATCCACACTTCTGACAACCGGCTTTTTCTCAGCCAGCATCAGAATGCACTCAAGATAATCTTCGATCGACTCGTTTTTACGAAGCGCCATAATATATCTCCTTATCGGTCACTCGTCTGTGCAAACAACAGTCTATTTTACCAAATTTTTGTGATTTCAGATAGTCTTTATTTATCACCGAATCCGTCATTAGGATTTCCCGAGTTGGAGAGCCTCAGCATAGCCCTTGCCATGGAAGCCCTGCTCATCTCATATTCCTGGATGCTCTGATCCTGACGGAGCTGCTCCATAGCCCTTTTCAGCGCTTTTTCAGCTCTTGCTCTGTCGATATCCTCGGGAGCTTCAATGGAATCCACCAATACAGTGACCATATCCCTGGTGATGTTCACAAGCCCCAGACCGTTTATACCGGTTATGGTAGCTTCACTTCCGTCTTCTTTCTCATATTTCAAACGGATAACGCCTTCCTTGAGAGCCATTACAACGGGCTCATGATGGGCCATGATCTGATAGGATCCGTCAAAAGCCGGAATCGTCATGCTGATCGCCTGCCCGTCATAGAAAGTCTTATCGCTTGCTAAAATTTTCAAACGAAAAACTTCGCTCATATCAAAGAGTCTCTGCCTTCTTTATCACATCGTCGATGGTTCCCACATTGAAAAATGCATTCTCGGGATATTCGTCCATCTCACCCGAAAGGATTGCCTTGAATCCTCTGATGGTTTCGGAAATAGGTACATATACACCTTTTACGCCGGTGAAATTCTCCGCAACATGGAAAGGCTGCGAAAGGAATTTTTGGATCTTACGCGCTCTGTAAACGGTGAGCTTATCGTCTTCGGAAAGTTCATCCATTCCGAGGATGGCGATGATGTCCTGAAGTTCCTTGTAGTTCTGAAGTGTAGCCTGTACTTTTCTTGCTGTCTGATAATGCTCTTCACCTACGATGTCAGCTTCAAGTATTCTGGAAGTCGATTCAAGAGGGTCGACAGCCGGGTATATACCCTGCTCTACGATCTTTCTTGAAAGAACGGTGGTGGCATCCAGATGTGCGAATGTTGTTGCGGGTGCAGGGTCTGTCAGGTCGTCCGCAGGTACGTATACGGCCTGTACCGATGTGATACTTCCGTCTCTTGTGGATGCGATTCTCTCCTGAAGCTCACCAAGCTCGGTAGCAAGAGTGGGCTGATAGCCTACCGCGGAGGGCATTCTTCCGAGAAGTGCGGAAACCTCGGAACCTGCCTGTACGAATCTGAAAATATTATCTATGAATAACAGAACATCCTTACGTTTAACATCTCTGAAATACTCAGCCATGGTAAGGCCTGTCTGGGCAACTCTCATTCTCGCCCCGGGAGGCTCGTTCATCTGACCGAATACCAAAGCGGTACGTCCCAGAACTCCGGACTCCGCCATCTCTCTCCAAAGATCGTTACCTTCTCTGGATCTTTCTCCAACACCTGTAAAGATGGAATAACCGCCGTGCTCCTGAGCAACGTTGGTGATAAGTTCCTGTATGAGAACCGTCTTACCTACGCCTGCTCCCCCGAACAGACCGACCTTTCCGCCCTTTGAATAAGGTGCCAGAAGATCGATGACCTTGATACCCGTCTCAAGAATCTCTACAACGGGTGACTGATGTTCAAAAGAAGGAGCCGCTCTGTGTATGGACCATCTCTCGGCATTGTCGAGAGGCCCTTTATCATCCAGAGTATTTCCCAGTACATTGAAGAGTCTTCCCAGAGTCATCTCTCCTACGGGCACTTTGATGGGCTCTCCCGTCTCAACAACTTCCATATGCTTGGAAAGACCTTCCGAAGGTGAGAGCATGATGCATCTGACCGTCGTATCATCGAGGAGCTGTGCAACCTCCATGACTCTGGTCTCGCCTTCGACTTCAACTGTGAGTGCATCCCTGATAAAAGGCTTGACCTCGGGTGCAAACTCAACGTCAACGACAGGTCCCATTACCTGTACTATCGTTCCTGTTCCGCTATTGGTTATATTTTTCATATATCAGTTTCCCCTCCGGGCTTTGGCTCTTTTCTGAGCTCTTGCCCCGGATGCAACCTCTGTTATCTCCTGAGTGATCATGGCCTGTCTTTCACGGTTGTACTCGATGGACAAAGTCCTGATCATCTCTCCCGCATTCCTGTCAGCGGCATCCATTGCCATCATGCGGTCATTCTGTTCGCTGCAAAAAGAATCAACCAGTGCACTGTATATATATCCTGTCAGTACATCGGGAACTATGATGTTCATAACTTCTTCGGTCGAAGGATGGAACTTAAGATCGTCATCATAGGACTCTTCCACTACGATCCTACCGTCCACTTCTTCATGAACAAGAGGAAGAAGATGCATTACCCTTGCCTCGCTGGTGAGCTGATCCTTCATTCCGGTGTAGACAATGGAAACATCATCAACTCTACCGGCATTGAATTCTTCAAGCATCTTGTCGCATATAACCCTCGCTCTGTGAAGTGTGGGATTTTGAGCCGTGTATTTGAACTGTCCTTCAAGATGCACTTTTTTACTTGCAAAATAAGTCCTGCCTGCCTCGCCCACAACATACAAAACGACTTTTTCCTGACCGCCGAAAAAGCGCTCTTCCGTAAGCCTTACCACATTGTGGTTATACGCTCCCGCAAGTCCCTTGTCAGCCGTTATGACAATGACGGCATGAGTTCTGTTTTTGCCCTTTTTCTCCGGCCTTCTGTCGGTGTATTTATGCTGCAGATGATCCGAGGTGTTCATTATCCCAAGGAGCATCTCCTGCATTGCTTCAAAGTACGGATTATTAAGCTCCGCATCCTTCTTGGCTTTACGCAGTTTGGTCGAGGAGATCATATACATGGCATTTGTGATTTTCATGGTATCGCGGACACTTTTGATGCGTCCCGATATCTCTCTTAATCCGGCCATATCATTCCCTTACGCTCATGAATTCGCGAAGTTCTTTTTCAGCAAGTTCAACGAGGAAATATTTTTCGTCATCGTTAAGCACACCCATGGTCTCGATATCATGCACCGTAGCCTGCTGTTCAACATGGATCTTGGCAAGGAGCTTATCCGTAAATTCTCTTACCATCTCAACGGGAACGGAATCGATGGCTCCCGAATTGACTATGGTAAGAAGCATTACCTGATCCGCCATGGATCTGGGAGATCCCAGGGGCTGTTTTAACAGTTCCATGAGAATTCTTCCGTGACGGAGCTGATTTTTCGTAGCGTCGTCCAGATCCGATGAAAACTGGGTGAACACTTCCATCTCCCTGTACTGAGCCAGATCTATTCTGATGGAACCCGCAGCTTTTTTCATAGCCTTGGTCTGAGCTGCACCTCCTACACGGGATACGGACAAACCGACATTGACGGCAGGCCTGAATCCCAGGAAAAAGAGTTCGCTTTCCAGATATATCTGTCCGTCGGTTATGGATATTACGTTGGTAGGTATGTATGCGGAAACGTCACCCGCCTGAGTCTCGATAATGGGAAGTGCGGTAATGGAGCCACCTCCCAGTTCATCCGAAAGTCTCGCACTTCTTTCAAGAAGTCTTGAATGAAGATAGAATACGTCTCCGGGATAAGCCTCACGTCCGGGACTTCTTTCAAGAAGGAGGGACAGCGCTCTGTATGCAACGGCATGTTTTGAAAGATCGTCGTATACGATAAGCACATCCTCACCCTTGTGCATGAAGAACTCAGCAATGGATGTTCCCGAATAAGGTGCTATGTACTGAAGAGGTGCGGGATCCGATGCGGTGGAGGAAATGACTACCGTATAATCCATTGCTCCCGCTTCTTTGAGACGGTTAACAAGACGTGCGATGGTTGAAGCCTTCTGACCGATGGCTACATAAACACACTTAACGCCCTTCCCTTTCTGATTTATGATGGTATCTATCGCGATGGAAGTCTTACCCGTCTGTCTGTCACCGATGATAAGCTCTCTTTGTCCGCGTCCTATAGGGAACATGGAGTCTATGGAGAGTATTCCGGTTTCAAGAGGAGTATCGACAGGCTGTCTTGCGGTAATGGAAGGAGCGGGACATTCTATGGGTCTGAATCCTTCGGATTCAAAATCCTTTCCTCCGTCTATGGGCTCACCCAGTGAATTGAGGACTCTTCCCAGAAGTCCGTCGCCCACGGGGATACCTGCTCTCATTCCGGTTCTCGCAACTTCGTCCCAGACTCTTATCTCATCGTCTTTACCGAAGAGGATTACACCGCAGTCTTCTTTACGGATATCCTGTACCATGCCTTTGAGACCGCTGGCAAAAATAAGGATCTCACCGTACTCTGCTCTTTCCAATCCCTTGACTCTCGCTATTCCGTCACCGGCACTGGTTACATATCCGGATCTTCTGAATCTTTTCGAGAGTTTGAATTCGTCAACGGTGGTTCTGAGTATGGAAATTACATCTTCATCGGCACCCACTTTTCTGCGGATGTTCTGAAGCTTTTCATTAAACTGTCCGAGCCTTCCTCTTGTGCTCCAGTTGTAGACTTCATTCTCACATTTGAGAATGAAACCTCCGCCGAGGGAAGGATCTTCTTCTACGGAAAACTCTATATCTTCCGCTTTTCTTTCCTCGGTCACATATTTGCTCAGCACAAAATTCCAGATGCCCTGAAGCTGCTCTGCGGTAGGAGGCGTGACATAATATAAAACCACTTTGAATGCGGCTTTTTTACCCATTAAACTGCTCCCCCTTATTTCACCTGCTCAAGGAATCTGTCATAGAGCTGTTTGTCCATCTCTTCACTCTGATCGGCAGTAACGATTCTCTCGGCAGCCTTGGCAACCATATCGGTAATCTCCTGGTTGGCGCGTCTGAGTCTGATCTGCCTTTCTTCCTCTGCCTCTTTACGTGCAGTTGCAAGAATCTTGTCGGATTCTTTCTTAGCCTGTTCCATCAGACGCTCATACTCACTGTTGGCCTGATTTCTGGCCTCGGTGAAGCGACGTTCTTTTTCTTCTTCGATATCCTTGATGGAATCCTCATACTGCTGTTTGGTCTTATCAGCTTCCTCAAGCTTTTTCTCCGCTTCGGAAAACTGCTCGTCCACAATGGCTTTTCTGGCATCGAGAATCTTATGCACACGTCCGATCAGAAAGATCTTGACGACTGCAAAAAGGATCAGAACATTTATTATCGTAAACACGAAATTAATATCAAATCTGAGCATTTTTCACCTCTAAGTGTTTATTTATGATGCGCCGCCCATGAAAAGAATGATCAGTATTCCGATAACGAAAGAATAGATCGCAGTTGCCTCCGCAAGTGCTCCTCCGAGAATGAGAAGCTTCATGATCTTGGAATCCGCTTCAGGCTGACGTGCACATGCATCACATGCCTTTCCTGTTGCGAGTCCGAGGCTTACGCCTGCTCCTATACATCCGAGTGCCGCAATACTTGCTCCAAGTGCTACCATTTTGTTTCCTCCTAATAGTCAGATGATTTTACGCTGTTTATTCAAGCGCTTCCTTGATATACATTGATGTCAAAAATACAAATACATATGCCTGCAGCAAACCGTCGAAAATATCGAAATAAAGTGAGAATACCGCAGGTACCAGGATTGGTACTACCGTCTTTAAAAGCTCCATGATGACGAATGCACCGACGACGTTACCGAAAAGTCGCATACACAAAGACAAAGGTTTGATTCCCAGCTCCAGTATATTGATCGGTGTAACTATGGCAACGGGATGCGTGAACCCTTTGAGCCATCCGCCGATACGCTTTTTACGGATTGCAGCCACCTGTACGATGACGATACTCATTATCGCAAGTGCGGCGGTTACGTTCAGATCCTTCGTAGGCGGTTTCATTCCGATCAGACCTATTGTGTTGGACAGACCGATGAATATCAGAACCGTCAGCAGGTAGGGAATGTACTCCTTACCCTCTTCTCCCACCATACTCTCGATCAGTCCTTCGCCTTTCTCAACCAGCCATTCGGCCAGAGCCTGTCTTCTCGATATATGGTCTACTTTAAGTCCCGTAGTCAGTATCAGACACAGCACCAGGACTATTCCGATAACGATCCAGCTTACGACCACGGACTCCGCAATGTTTATCGTGTATCCCGACACGGTAAAAGAAAACGCATCCGCTGTCTCGAGCTGTTCCATTAACTCTTCAGCTATATGCTCCATACTCTTTACCCTTTCGAAGTTTTTTTGTTTTTCTTAACCGGAAGTTTTCTTTTCGCAGGTTTTTTCTTCTCGGATTTTTCCTTGGAGGCTTTTCTCTCCTCCATAACTCCCTGCACCATAACTATCCATTTATCAACGGAATCGGTGAACTCTCCCCATCCGCTCCGGACCTCATCCTTGGCAAGGCCTTCGGTATTCTGGATAAGGCCGTTCAGAACTTCCTTGAGGAAATTCCTCTCTCCCTCATCCATCCTGTCATAGCCGTCCATCATCTGACGTATGCTCTTAACCGGATTCAGATATATGGATACCAGGTCATTATCCTTGCATGCATCCGCCACTTCAAAGACGCAGTCTATGAAACGTGTTCTGGCATCCTTATCCAGGTCCTTGAGCCAGTTTGCCATGGCGGTTTTGACTATCTCCGCACTCTTACTGAGTGAATCCTCATACCACAGGTCTATATCCTTAACAACCCATGTGTACGGATCATGCTGAAGTATTCCGGCGGATTTATTTTTGACAACGGTATAGATGTCATCCGTTTCAAAAATCATACCGATAAGGGAGCTTTTCGGAACAAACTTATGATACATGTCCCTGACTCCCTGATAATCGACCTTGCTCCTGACATCTTCCCTGATGGCAGGTCCGTCAAAACTATATATGCCCATTATACGCTTTTTTACGGAAACCGGCGCGGCGGATGAAGCATAAATCGCATTGAGTCCGCCCTTGGAATGACCGCCAACGTAGAAGTTTCCCTTAAGCACTTTGGCGACATCTTTGAGATACTTTACGGCCTCTTTTTCACCGGGTATTTCTTCCATGATGGACAGATTGGCATCTTCCTTCCAGCCAACCATATTTTCATCGGTTCCCCTGTAAGCCACATAATCTATTCCCTCGGGGAATCTGAAAGTGACTGCGGAAAATTGAATCTCCCTTTCTTCTCCGATGATGTTCACATAGTAATCCATCTTCAGATCACCGAATCTTACGCTCTCTTCCATGAGCTTAAAAAGCTTTCGGTTGGGCTTTTCATATCTCTTATCGGTGAACAGATCATTGAAGGAAGGATGGTTTTTGATATCATGCAAAGTGACAAAAGAATCCACATCCTCCGGTCCGGGGACGATGCCGTCGAATTTCAGATATGAAAACTGTGACAGAATGAGAGCGTCTACCTCACCGAAGGGCAGGCGTTTGAAAGATTTGCTTCCGAACTTTTCAAGATATTCAAGAATGGTATCGGACATATACGGCTCCTTTTCACATATGAGAAAAGTGTTGTTGTCAGTCTGTGTAAATAGTATGATACTAAAGTCAAACGTACAAAAAAACAAAAACAAGGAGCAGTCATGGACAATAACAAATGGACACCCAAAAGAATATGTGCGATCTTAGTGATCATCTTTTTGGTGATGATATATGTGATGACGCTGGTTGTGGCTATCGTCTGGCCGGGTAACGGTGGAAAACTTTTCGCCATATGCTTATTTGCCACAGTCATCGTTCCCATAGTCGCGTATGCATACATATGGGTCTACTCTCAGATAACCGGCAAAAGAACCATTGCCTCGGTTCCCAAGGTAGAAGGTGAGGAACTGCTTGATACTCAGGAAACGATTGCTGCGGATGACGAGTCCGAAGAGTCAACCTTTTCCAAGTAATCAGTATACCATAAGCAAAGGCAAACCGCTTTGACAAAACAGTTCCCGGGTGACAACCCGGGAAATTTTTATGTTCAGATCTTAACTCCAAGGCTTTCAAGATCCTCATTTGCCTTACACTGATCTGTAAAGACAAATGAATTAAAACCGCATTCTATAGCCGCCTTTACATTCTTCTCCGTGTCGTCAAAGAAAACGCACTCGGAAGCCTCTAGCCCGTATCTGTCCAGAAGCAGTTTAAAGAATGCGTGATCCGGCTTTACCAGTCTTTCAGTAAAACTGTAAATACCGCCGTCGCAATGCTTATCAAATTCCAGTGCATCCCTGCACTCGTTATATGCCTTCTCGGAGAAATTGGAGAGGTAATACACCTTATATCCTGCGGCTTTGATCTTCTCTATCCAGGGTATGGCATAATCTCTGCCGGTTACCATACCGTGAAGATCCGCAAATACCGTTCTGAGAAGATCTCCGATCTCGGGATCCAGAGAAACAAAATTCTCCACCACCTCATCATAGCTGATGGCGCATCTGTCAAATTCATGCCAGTAAGGTGTATCCACGGTACATTTCTCTACGCGGTCTATCATGGCTTCATCCAGTCCCTTATCCGCAAGAAATCCTCTGAATCTGAAATCCGTAAGAACATTTCCGATGTCGAATACAATATTTTTGATCATTTATTACTCCTAAAAAGGGTCAAGGCTGCCTTAGTGCCCTGACCCCATTGCCATTATTTATTTTGAAAGAGGTGACTTGCGGTAGATGATATCATCTCTGGAAGGTCCGTTGGATATCATGGTGATGGGATATCCGATCTCCTGCTCGATGAACTCTACATAGTCGCGGCACTCTTTGGGAAGATCCTCGTAATTCTTGATCCCCCTGATATCGGTCTTCCAACCCTTGAATGTCTTAAGAACGGGCTTGCACTTCTCAAGCTTGGAGGTAACAGGGAAGTCCTTGATCTCCTTGCCGTCAAGCTCGTAAGCTACGCAGACGGGAATCTCATCAAGGTACTTGAGGATATCAAGAACGGTAAATGCAACATCGGTGGTTCCCTGAAGTCTGCAGCCGTACTTGGAAGCTACACAGTCAAACCAGCCTACTCTTCTGGGGCGTCCTGTGGTAGCGCCGTACTCTCCGCCATCTCCGCCGTTACGTCTAAGCTGCTCTGCCTCATCTCCGAAGATCTCGGAAACGAATGCGCCCGCACCTACCGCCGAAGAATAAGCCTTACATACGGTGACGATCCTCTTGATCTCATAAGGAGGAATTCCGGCACCGATTGCACCATAGGAAGCAAGCGTTGAAGAGGAAGTAACCATGGGATAAATTCCGTGATCGGGATCTTTCATGGTTCCCAGCTGACCCTCGAGAAGGATCTTCTTGCCTGCTTTAAGAGCTTCATCAAGGAAAAGAGAAACATCGCATACGTAAGGAGCGATGAGATCTCTGTACTCTCTGAGAGTTTTAAGAACGTCTTCAGCCTGAATCTCGGGCTTGTGATAAAGCTCTCTTAAGAGAACATTCTTCTGAACAAGTACTCTGGGTACCTTCTCTTCAAGAAGTGCATCATCAAAAAGCTCGCTTACCTGGAAGCCGATCTTAGCATATTTGTCGGAATAGAAAGGAGCGATTCCGGACTTGGTTGATCCGAATGACTTGCCTGCAAGTCTCTCCTCTTCATATTCATCGAAAAGAATGTGGTAAGGCATTACAACCTGTGCACGGTCGGATACGAGGATGTGGGGCTTGGGTACGCCCTTCTCCACAAGACCATTGATTTCACCTACAAGGAGAGGGATGTTGAGTGCAACACCGTTACCTATTATAGAAGTAGTATGTGAATAGAACACTCCCGAAGGAAGCGTGTGGAGTGCGAACTTACCGTAGTTATTTACTATGGTGTGTCCTGCATTTGCTCCGCCCTGAAATCTGATGATAATATCGGAATCCTGAGCAAGCATATCGGTCATCTTGCCCTTTCCTTCATCACCCCAGTTAGCGCCTACGATCGCTGTGACCATTTACATTTCCGCCTTTCTTAAACAGCTTGTTTACAAACCTAATGTATTATAAGACAGCACTTTCATTTAGTAAAGTACTAAATCAAACGTTGATCTCCGCTTCAAGTCCGAGAGCCTCGGAATTAGCCTTGAGCACGGGTCTGACCACATCTCTGAGATAAACCTCAACCTGTCTGGGAGCACGTCCCACATAATTCTCTGGCTTAAGAGTCTTCTTAAGGTCCTCAAGATTCATTCCGAAATCGGGATCTGCAGCGATCATCTCAAGAAGATCGTTGTCTCTTCCCTCTTCCTTGACATGCTTTCCTGCTTCCATGGACAGGGTTCTGATCTTCTCATGAAGCTCCTGTCTGTTTCCGCCGTTCTTAACCGCATCCATCATGATGTTCTCGGTAGCCATGAAAGGAATCTCGGCCATGAACTGCTTCTCGATAACCTTGGGATAAACCTTCATTCCGCCGGGAGCGGTGATGTTCATGCAAAGATCAAGGATTCCGTCGGTTGCAAGGAAGCCTTCGGGAACTGAGAGTCTCTTGTTTGCGGAATCATCGAGGGTTCTCTCAAACCACTGAACACTTGAAGTGATTGCAGGGTTAAGAGCATCAACCATTACATATCTGGAAAGAGAGGCGATTCTCTCGCTTCTCATGGGATTTCTCTTGTAAGCCATTGCAGAAGATCCGATCTGGCTCTTTTCGAAAGGCTCCTCAACCTGCTTTAAGTGCTGGAGAAGTCTGATATCGTTGCTCATCTTGTGAGCGGATGCCGCAATACCCGCAAGAACATTGATAACTCTGGTATCGACTTTACGTGAATAAGTCTGTCCGGATACGGGATATACATCGTCAAAGCCCATCTTCTTAGCAATCATGGGATCAATCTTGTCGATGGTCTCGTCATCACCGTTAAAAAGCTCCTTAAAAGAAGCCTGGGTTCCGGTGGTACCCTTTGATCCGAGAAGCTTGAGAGACCCGAGTACATAATCAAGGTCCTCAAGGTCGATCATGAACTCATTGAGCCAGAGAGTTGCTCTCTTACCTACTGTAGTAGGCTGAGCGGGCTGGAAATGAGTAAATGCAAGGGTGGGAAGATCCTTATATTCATCTGCGAACTCGGCAAGATTAGAGATAACATTGAGGAGTTTCTTACGGATGAGAAGGAGTGCTTCCTTCATAAGAATGATATCGGTATTATCGCCTACGTAGCAGCTGGTAGCTCCCAGATGGATGATTCCCGCAGCCTTGGGGCACTGCTGACCGTATGCATATACATGGCTCATTACATCATGACGAACCTGCTTCTCACGCTCTTTGGCAACATCATAATTGATGTCCTCAGCATGACTCTTAAGCTCATCGATCATCTCCTGAGTGATAACGGGCTTTCCGTTCTCGGAAAGTCCCAGCTCCATCTCGGTCTCTGCAAGTGCGATCCAGAGCTTTCTCCAAGTACGGAACTTCTTATCCTGTGAAAAGATAAACTGCATCTCCCTGCTTGCATAACGCTCGGAGAGAGGACTTGTGTAACGATCAGTTGCCATGGCAATTCCTTTCTGAATAAACGGTAAACTATTACGCAAAACAGCGGAGTTTTTACACTCCGCGTTTTATTTTATAACTCTTTGCCTGTAAGAAGCTTGTAAGCCTGCAGATATTTCTCGATGGTCTTATCAACGATCTCCTGAGGAAGGGTCCAGTCATGCTTTCCGTCGTTAGCCTTGAGCCAGTCACGGGCGAACTGCTTATCGAAGGAAGGCTGTCCCTTTCCTGCTTCATATCCCTCAAGGGGCCAGAATCTGGAGCTGTCGGGAGTGAGCATTTCATCTGCGAGAACGATATTTCCGTCTTCATCAAGTCCGAACTCGAACTTGGTATCAGCGATTATTATGCCTCTTGAAAGAGCATACTCGGCACACTTCTTATAAAGAGTGATGGTAAGTTCCTTGAGCTTTGCCGCATATTCCTCACCTTTTCCGGGATAGTACTTCTCAAGGTGGGCAATGGACTGCTCGTAAGAGATATTCTCATCGTGATCACCGATCTCAGCCTTGGTTGAAGGGGTGTAGATGGGCTCAGGGAGCTTCTCTGACTCCTTAAGTCCCTCGGGAAGGGTGATTCCGCAAACGGTGCCGTTCTTCTGATATGAAGCCCAGCCGCTTCCGGTGATATATCCTCTTACGATGCACTCAAGAGGAAGCATCTCAAGCTTTCTGCACATCATTGAATTGCCGATAAACTGAGGCTGTCTGAAGTACTCGGGCATCTCGTTGTTATCGACGGTGATCATATGATTGGGAACGATATCCTTGGTGTAATCAAACCAGAACTTTGAGATCTGGGTAAGGACGGTTCCTTTCTTGGTAACGATGTTGTGAAGGATTACGTCAAAGCAGCTGATCCTGTCGGTAGCTACCATGATCAGAGAGTCTCCGTTGTCATAGATCTCTCTTACTTTTCCCTCTTTGACCGGCTTAAGTTCTTCCATTTTTTCATCTCCTATAATGAGTCAGTTTAAAGACCCAAATAATATACACTTT
Organism: Lachnospiraceae bacterium; assembly: GCA_017940415.1. GTDB lineage: Bacteria > Bacillota > Clostridia > Lachnospirales > Lachnospiraceae > AC2028. Next base: position 32,861 of record JAGAYR010000040.1, on the reverse strand, counting down.
TATGCCCCTACTTGCAAATCAATTATTCGGTTTCGGGATCGAATTTTTCGGTCATCTCCAGGATTTCCTCGGCATACATGGGATATGCCCTGGCAACGCTTGTAATCTCGTCTTTGGCGGAGCGTGCCCTGGTCTCGTTATAATCGATCTGCTCACGGAGAGACTGACGTCTTAAGATATATCCGTGCCTGAGTTCGACCATCTCGCGCTTATCCAGAAGCGCAGGTATCTGATCAAGCCATCTTCTAGGACGGGCAACATGATATTTACTGAGGAGTCTTATAAGATCGTCCTTTGCTATCTCTGCGCCGGCGGAGTTTTCGTTGAAGGCTCTTCTCTCCTCCGCCTCTTTGGTATACATTCCCCAGAGGTCGTCAAGCTCTTTACCGTTCTTGCAGTCGAACTTAATGTAAAGGTACTGAAGAAGATTCCTGTTATTTACATATCTGATCTTGACTGTGTTCTGAAGCTGTATGAGCTTGCCCATACTTCCGGATGCTTTGGAAAGTTCCTTATTGGCATCGATGTACTTTACACATACAACCGTAAGCGCGATGGCTACCGTTGCGATGGTCAGGAAATATCCGATGTATACGTTCATTCCCAAGGCAAACTGCATCACCGCTAGGATGATCATAAGAGCCGCGGCAGATACGGTAAAGATCACCGCCATACCTCTCATATTATCCATGGTCTCGCCCAGTTCGGATTCCCTGAATGCCAGTGCTTTTCTCTCTCCATCCAGGCGTTTCAGATCCTTCTTGATGAGAACGGCCATGCGCTCGTTTTCCTTGATCTTGGCAAGTCCTTCGGGAATTTCCTTTTCCCTTCTTCTCAGAGAAGCAAACTGCTCATCCGTAAGGGGGGACTTCCTGGTCCTGAATTTCTCTATGTCGCTCTCATAATTCTCAATCTGCCTTGCCAGAGTATCGATCTCACGTCTGGGCTTTTCGGGAAGTGCTTCGATCTCTTCCATATCTTTCAGATACGAAGTAACAAGATCGTACTCATTCTTAAGGCTTTCCATTTCCCTGCTGCCTTCGGCTACCTGCTCAAGGCATTCGGCAATGTACCTTGTACGCTGGGTCTGGTCATGAAAATCAATGCCTTCCCTGTCATATACGATCTCTTCGTCTTCATCTTCGGAAAAGGCAAATTTTTTACCCGATGCAATTTTAAACAGTTTTGAAAAAAATCCCATTTAACCCACCGGTATCCGGCTTCTGTATTTATCCTTGAGTCCTTCAAGGATCTGTTCGTTATCGCGGGCTATGTCATTGTAATCCATTGATTCCTTGGTCTTCTTGAGAATCTGATGTGACATACCCTCGCCGCATGATTCGTATTCTTTTTTCAGAGCATCTATCTCACCGTCGATGGTGATGGATTCGGGCCCCAGGTCCGGGTGAGAAGCAATGTATTTGACAAACTCGGGACCGGGCATTGACAGTCTGAGTGCCGCGATATAACTGTGACGATGTGCTGGAGTATCTTCACATTCGCAGGCTTTCTTAAACGAAGCTGCCGCAAGTCTGTATTTCATCATTCCGGCATATGAACATCCCAGATTGTGATAAACATTTCCGAGAAGCGAAAGTGATGCCTGAGAATTTCCGCTGTCTATTCCGTCGCATTTGGCGATCACGTTTCTATAGGCATGGACGGCCGATTCGTAGTTACCGCTTTCAGCCAGATTGTCGGCCTGTTTTTTCTGTCTTTCGAGAGTGGACATTCCCACGCCCATGGTAAGCATCTTACAGATCTCGAAAACAGCGGCTCTGTCAAACAATCCCGTATACTCAAGAATGTATCTGCAGAAATCACCGAGGCTTCCCTTCGATGCGATGATACCCGCAAGAGAATCCGCGAGCTCCTTGAGTCCCAGATCTCTGTAGATCCACTCGAGAAGAGGCTTGTTCATGATCTGCTCATCGATGAGAACCGCATTCTCTTTGAGAGCAACACAAAGTTCCTCTATGCAATAAACCGGTACCTCAATTGCCGGCATTACATAGGGGACCTGAGAATATATTCCGATGCTTAGCGATATTCTTGATGCCATTACGGAAGTTTGATCTCCTCTTCCCATTTACGGGCTTTGGTCTGTGTAAACACACCGAGTCCCTTATCTTCTATGATCACACTGAGCTGTCCGGGACCTGACATGGTGGCGGTCAGCTTCATTCTTGTAAGTTCGCCTTCATATCCTTCGAGGGTTATTATGACGTCCGAATTTCCTCCGCCGATTATGGAGGATAAAGTAAGGGTTACGTCATTTCCTCCGGATATGTAAAATTCCAGTTCGGCAGCCGCTTCGTACCAGCATGTGCCGGCATCGAGCAGTGCGTAATAAACGTCGCTTCCCTGGCTTAAGATATTCATTCCGATGTTTGCTGTAAGTTTGTCATCTCCCAGGAAGATGTAAGGCGAGTGTTCCTCGGATTTCTTAAGCTTCTCCAAAAGCGCATATACCGCTCCCTTGGAAAAGAGATTGGTTCCGCCGTAAACCTTACCCCTGCTGCACATGAACTTGAGGGAATTGGGAATGGCCTCTTCGGCAAAATCCTCGCCCACCAGATAGTAGGAATATTCCTGACCGAATTCTCTTCCGCCCTGGGCAGCCTTCAGAAGCAGGTTATCCAGTTCGTCGGGAAGAGCACCTCTCCCTGCGGGAAGTTCGAAATAGGAATTCTCGGCATATACAACCTGAGGTGTAGTATGTCTGTTCAAAGGAAGCTTTGTCTGGGTTATGTATTTATCATCAACGGTAAAGAGAATGGGATTCAAATGCATCCTGTCTTCACCCTGAGTTGATACGTAATAGAAAAAGCTTTCGGAATGGCTAAGGAAATATACTCTGTCAGTTTTGATGTGAAGACTCTTCAGGCACTCTTTGATAAGATCCATGGCCTTATCGGTAACTTCGGGAAGAGTGAACATAACCGCTTCCATTCTGTCCGATGAACCTACGCTCTGAAGAAGTCCGAATGCTCTCTTGAGATACAGTGTAAGGAGTGAATCCGCACCATATACCAGACCGTCTATCTGGGTGTCTTCACCGTTAAGAGCCTTGCTGTAAAGCCCCGTAACAAGTACGCTCTCTCCCGCATCGGCTGAGGCATAGGCTTCTTTTCCGAAGAACCACTGTCCTGCGCCGTGCCTTTTGGAAAGAGCTACCGGAATGACATACTCTTCGCTTCCGGCTACAAGAGAAACCGTGCGGATATCTCCGCGGTCACAGCAATAACTGATACCGCAGGAAACATCGCTTAAGTCAAAGCCGACTATATATCGTTTTCCGGAGCTTCCAAAGCCCCCGGGAAGTTTAAGCATATCACTCCAAACCGAACAACTTCTTGTTCAAGAATTCTTTTCTGTAATATTCGTCGTAAAGCTTATCGAATGTGTCATAGTCCTGAAGAGTGTTGCTAACCAGCATATCGGATATCAGTCCGAATTCCGATCCTTCAGCAGAACCAAGCACATCATTTTTCCTCAAAACCCCGCTGGTCTTAAGTTCCGAACCTGCGGCAGTCTCTTCGGTTATGTAGTACTGAACGCATTCTCCGAAAAAGAGTACGAACTCCTTGAAGCATACTCCTCCGCATACATCTCTCATGCGTTCTTCGCGGTATTTACAGTCTTCTTCGGAATCACCCGCAAAGGTGTAATGAATGATGGCGGTGTTTCCTTCGGATGCTCTGTAATCGATGATGGTGCGGTCATGCATAACATCCAGAACTTCCAGAAGACTCGTTCTCAGATCACCTTCGGGGAAAGCATCCTCCGATAAGAAACTCTGGAACATTCCCAGATGGATGCGTTCCTTCATCATCATGTTCAAAAGTTCCAGGATCCTGACTCTTATCTCATCCGTGATCTCTTTGGGAGATTCGGAATAATACTTCAGGTAAGCAAGCGCCGCTTCCTTGGGAAGATTTGTCAGTTCCTTCTCATACTTGGACATCTCGGCAAAAATACCGGGAGCAATCAGTTTTTCATGAACAAAATAATCGTAGCAGGACTGAAGAAGGAACGCTCTTACTACCTCGGGATCGGGATCGTCTATCAGATAATCCTCGAAGATCTCGTTCCTCTCGCCAACAAACGCTCCGCTGTAGAGCATCTGTATGATCATTCTCTCTTCGATACCCTTACGGTTAACACCGTAACCGCCCGACATCTTCCAGATATTTCTCAGATCCTTGCACTGTCCTTCATAGTGATCTGACAGGTACTGAAGGATGATGCCGTCCTTTTTTCCAAGGCTTATGCAGTAGATGGCGGATGCGGTAAGTATCTCATCCTCGCCCTCCGTATCGATAAGCCTTCTGTCAAGGAATGTCTGCATGTATCTGGGATCCGCAAAATAAGGTCCGCATGCTTTGATCAGTTCATAGATGGGCTTGTAGTCCGCGGTCATGAGCATCAGTCTCATGACTTCGCATTTATCCTCGGCATTCATAAGTCCGGGATGGAGAGTTTTAAGTCCGTTTATTAGAGATAACCTGTCTCCCTTAAGTGCGAAATGATCAAGCAGTTTAAGCCTGTATGAATCAGCAACGCTTCTTTCAAGTTCTTCGGATGCGGCAAGGTTCTGATATCTGAGAATATTTGTCTCATCAACTTCATCCTCTCCCTTTACGGTATGAAGGATGTTCATGTTGAACCTGTCATTGTCATAAACGCAATCGGCAACAGCTTTTATGAACTTGCCGGGAAGCATAAGTTTTTCAAGTGTATAATCGGAACTCTTTAAATACCTGTTTCCGTAGGAATCTTCGAGAGCCACAATGTAATCGTTACCGTATACGGATATCCATCCGTTGCCCTCTCCCAGCTTGTATTCCCAGGGAGCCTTAAATCCCTTTTGATATACATATGCTTTAACATACTTGGGATCCGATGACTGCAGCCAAACGGAATAAAGCATGTCCGCAAAAATCCTCGCATTGTTTCTGTCAAGGGATGCGGGATTGATGACGTCATAATATACCGCAGCAAGATGCCTTGTGATCACGCCCTTGCCGATCTGCTCCATGGCAAAGCTTTCCATCTTGGGAAGATATACGTCAAAGAGCGGACCGATATCTCTCTTATGCCTGATCACATAGTGATACAGGCATCCGGTATGAACCGCATCGAGCGTATCAGACATGGAGAAATATTTAAGGACATTCATGGGAATGTCTTCAAAAGAATCTTCCCCGAGACTCATGATGTAGTTCTCATAAAGATTGGTGAGTCTCACATCCTCCTGAGCCGCTCTCTTATACCAGACGGCAGCCTGTTCATCACGTCTGAAACTTCTGATGAGCTGTGAACAGATTTCCTCGAGGATACGGTTATCGGGGCTTACTTTATACATTTCCTCCAGAGCTTTGAGAAGCATGGGAAGCGCAGCACGGCTTCTTCCGGAAATGTAGAGAAGGTTTTCTTTGATCTCTTCTCCGAGGATGCCTCTCTTAAGTCCGAAGAGAATAGTCCTTAAAGTAAATCTGTCGGGCTCGGTTGCAAGCGAAGGGTCTTCTTTTAACAGAAGTGTTCCTTCGGCATAGATAGCGGGGCTGTTACACTCCTCCTCGCAAAGCTTCTTCATGGCATTCCAAAAAGCTGCGGAATCATTATTCTCTCCGAAGCGTGCCTTGGCATGAAGCCATCTTACTCTCCAGTCATCCCTGAAGCGCTTGGTCATCTCATCCAGGTGCTTCTGTGCTTTGGTCTTTGTCTTGTCATCGCCTGAAATGATTCTCAGATAGTCAAGGTATGCATTATCAAGCACATATGACTGGGAATCAGATGCTCTCCTTGAGTCGTTTTTCTCAAGAAGCTGTGAAGCATAATCACAGGTCCATTCGGCTTCGCTTTCCCTTCCCTGCATCAGGAGTATGTGTGCCTGCATGAGTTTTGCGGTAACGTCATACTCATCCAGGGTAAGGATATGATCTATGAGCCTGCTTGCCTCAGCGATATAAGAATTTCTCTCTATCTCGCCGAGTATCTTTTTCTCATATAATTTGGTAACCCTGATAAAAAGAGTTTTCTTGGAATGCTCTTCTCCCGTTTTCTTGCTCTTTCCGCCTACGCTGAGCCAAACGGGGATTTCAAGCTTAGTATACGAATTCGAAAGGATTATCTTGCCGGGGTGAAGTCCCGAGGCACATGCTGATGAATCCACGAAGAATTTAAGCGAGCAGATATTTCCCGAGAAGTCCTCGGCCTTAATTACCGATGCTTCCGAGAAAAGAAAACCGCCTTCGCATTTAACATCAAGATGGGTATAGCCCCATCCGTCCTTACCAATCTCAACGGTAACTTCCTTAAGCCCCATTCCGCGCTCGGATGAGGGGATTGAAATATTGACCTCACCTGCCCTGAAAGAATAAGTTACACGGTTCTTCTTGCCGGCATAGATGAGGAACTCCTCCATATTCAGTTCATTGCCCCTCTGCACGGACAACGCCTTATAGGCAAGCTTTGTCTGTGTATCGGAATCGGCTATGACATGGGGAAAATCTTTGGAATAAAAAAGTCCGAGTGCTTCATGCCACTCTGCTCTTGCAAGATTTGTGAAATGAAACAGATTCTTGACCGGTCCTATGGAAGAATCGGGAACCGATCTTACAATGTTGACCGAAAAAGGAATATAGTATTCACCCATATTGGAAATGACGGAGAAAACGCCTTTGACATTGTCTCCTTCATGGCAATATGCGGGATTTAATCTGTAGGTGATCTCGGAGTCCTTGCCCGTAAGGGTATCGGAAATCAGCACCATCCTCAGATCGGATGATACTACCTTTCCCTCGGGAATCGCATTTGATGATGAATAAACATGGAAAGAACCTTCGTATTCCTCACCTGCGAGAACGTCCAATTCTATCCTGGAACAGGAAAAATCAAGAGAAAGATCTTCAGATGTGTAATTGCCTTGTAATATCCTCGAAAGAACCCGGCGCATTATCCTTCTCCACCTTCACAAAGATAGAAAAATTATATCAAAAAAAGGCTGTTTAGTAAACCAAAAACGCCCCGAAGGAAGGGCATTTTTGTGCCGTTTCTTTGGGGCGTTCAAAAAGATTTTTATTATTATTTTTCTCCGGCGAGCATCAGGAGAATGTCATTACTTCTGGCGATGAATGCTGCCATGTCATCGGCTGAAAGGGGAGCCTGCTGGATCTTGGCAAGATCGTAAAGCTGCTCACAGATCATGCGGGTATTCTCACCGTCTTCATGCTCGGTAACATACTTTACGAGAGGATGTCCGGCATTGAGGATCAGGGTCTCTCCTTCACTTCCGAAATCGCCCATATCCATGCCTCTTGCGGAATACATCTTCATCATATCCTGCATTCTGCGGGTCTCTTCGGAAAGAGTGAGCATTGAAGCAACCTTCTTGTTCTTGAGCTTCTCAACCTTGATGGTGATCTTATCCTTCTTGAGGACCTTCTTCATGATGCCCTCAACCTTGGTGGTAAGTTCTGCAAGTTCTTCCTCAACTTTCTTGGAAGTCTTGGTCTTCATGGCATCGGTGACATCCGCATCGATACGCTTGAATCTGATACCTTCGTTCTTGCTCTCAAGCTGCTGTACAAAAGGCATGTCGATGTGATGTGTAAGGATGACCGCATCCATCTTGGCAGCCTTGAACATGGCGATGTACTGGCTCTGCTGCTGAGGATCGGTGACGTAGTAGATGGTCTTTTCCTTCTTCTCGTCTTCCTTGGTCTCTTCCGAAGTCTCCTCGGCATCTGCGGTTTCCTCGGTCTTTTCTTCGGTATTCTCCTCATCCTCTGCGCCGTCGATAGGCTTGGTCTCAAGACACTCGGGAAGAGTCAGATACTTTCCGTCGATGTTCTTGAAGAGGATGTAGTCGTTCATCTTGGTGCAGAACTTGTCGTCCTTCAGGCAGCCGAACTTGATGAAAGGAGCAATATCATCCCAGTACTTCTCGTAATCTTCCTTCTCGGTCTTACACATTCCGGAAAGCTTCTCAGCAACCTTCTTGGAGATATACTCCTCGATCTTGGCTACGAAACCGTCGTTCTGAAGTGCGCTTCTTGATACGTTGAGAGGAAGATCGGGACAGTCGATGACACCCTTAAGCAGCATCAGGAACTCAGGGATAACCTCCTTGATATTGTCCGCGATAAATACCTGGTTGTTGTAAAGCTTGATGGTTCCCTCAAGAGAATCATATTCCATGTTGATCTTGGGGAAGTACAGGATTCCTTTCATGTTGAAAGGATAATCCATATTCAGATGAATCCAGAAAAGAGGCTCCTTGTAGTCCTGGAATACCTTGCGGTAAAACTCAAGATACTCTTCCTTGGTGCACTCCGAAGGAGTTTTTGTCCAAAGGGGATTGGGATCGTTGATAAGCTCGGGGCGCTTCTTGATCTTTAATCTCTCCTTGCCCTTAACCTCCTCGGTACCGTCTTCTTTCTTCTCTACGGTGGGATGGATTTCTTCTACGACCACGTCGTCATCTCTCTTGTCCTCAAGATCGATGGTCTCGGTGGAATCATCATTTGCCTTGGACATGAAGATCTCGGTAGGCATGAATCCGCAGTACTTCTTGAGAACTTCTCTTGCCTTATACTCGTTGCAAAACTCAAGACAGTCATCGTTTACGAAAAGCGTGATCTTGGTTCCGACCTCAGCCTTGTCTCCGTCTGCAATACTGTATGAAGTGCTTCCGTCGCACTCCCAATGAACAGCCTTTGCGCCGTCCTTGTATGAAAGGGTATCGATATGAACCTCATCGGCGATCATGAATGCGGAATAGAATCCGAGTCCGAAATGTCCGATGATCTGGTCTGAATTGCTCTTATCCTTGTACTTCTCGATGAAATCGGTAGCACCGGAAAATGCGATCTTGGTAATGTACTCTTCCACCTCATCGGCGGTCATTCCGAGACCGTTATCGATGATGGAAATGGTCTTCTCCGCAGGGTCAAGAACAACATCGATTCTGCCCTTATAACCTTCGGGGAGCTCATATTCTCCCATCATATCCAGCTTCTTAAGCTTGGTAACCGCATCACATCCGTTGGATACCAGCTCACGGTAGAATATATCGTGATCGGAATACATCCACTTCTTGATTATCGGGAATATATTTTCGCTGTCTATCGAAAGATTTCCCTTTTTTTCGTTCATAAAAATCGCCTCCTTATAGCGCGTAATGCTAAACCACGATTATCATCTTATGACCGCCCATTTTTAAAGTCAAGAAAAAATTAGCACTCAGATCGCCTGAGTGCTAACAAAGTGCTTGAAACCCTTATATTTACTGCATTTGGGGATATCTAAAACTTTTCTAAAAAAGAAAACATGGGGACGGTTCTGCTGTTTCAGTGGTTCTTTGAAACAGCAGAACCGTCCCCATGTTTTCACTCGTCTTCCAAGTCTGATAAATACAGGTCGTGGATCATATCCAGCTGAGCTATCATAGTGGTGGCTTCGCGGCCATATGCCTTGGAGCACTTGTGAGAAACCTTTGCATGCTCTTCCTGATGATCATCCATTTCAACGGTCATCTTGACCGCACCTATCTCAAGCTCATTATCAAGATGAGCTATGACCTCATCGATGAATTCATCGGTAGCTTCCCTCTTGGGATATTCTATTCCTCTGTATTTATCCTCGTTCATCATGGTAATCAGCCCTGATTTTCAAAGCCCGCTTCAACATTTGCAGCTCTGAGAAGCGATCTGATGGAATTACGGTCAAGATTAATCTGCTCTCCGAAGGGATTGATGGATACCCCCTTAACATCGTTTACGGAAAGGGCATAATCAAGAACCCAGATAATGCCGGCTTCGAGAAGTTCATGTCCGTAGCCGAGATTCTTCTGTTCGTTTCCGGTAAATACGGGGATCCATACTCCGTCCGATGCGCCTACCAGGCTGATGGAAATGGGGCGGGATCCGTCTGCATTCTTTTCTGTGGCAACGTCATCAAAAGCAGCACCCTTTTTAAGGATCTTCACGGAGGTAAGAACCGTCTCGTTTCTGTTTATGAAACTAACAAGCTCTTCTCTGAACTCAAGATCTGTCTCGTCACTTTTACGGAACACATAAGCATTAACCGCTTTTTCAAGTTTTGCACAAGCATCATTAAGAGCCATATCACACCTCCGTTACCAACTGTTATTCGTATCTGAAATCAGCCGAATCATTCTTGAGATTGGGATTGAAGCATGCATCGAATCCCTTCATTGCGGGATGAAGCTCATAGAGTCTTTCCATCTCCGCTATTCTTCTCTTAGTCTTCTCGCTGTCCCTATCGTCCAGCCCTCTGCTCACCGACTCATAATGAGTAAGTGCAACGTCGGGTCTTAAAACATTTTTATAACCCTTTTCGAGAAGCGAGAAGCAAAGAGCTACGTCATTATATGCGATAGTCAGAGTCTCTTCGAATCCGCCAACCTCTTTAAACTTGTCCGCGGTAACCATAAGAGCCGCACCGGTTACTACGCTGAAGTTGTAAGGAAGAAGATTTCTTCCGCCGTACATTACGATGTCTTTATCTTCGATGCCGTAGAATGCGTGTCCGGGACCTGCAGCGGTATTTACGACACCGCAGTGCTGGACGGCACATCCCTTGGGATAATAAAGCTTGCATCCGACTGCGCCCACATAAGGAAGTTTTGCATGACCGGCCATATTGGAGAGCCATCCGTCTCCGGCAACCTTGATATCGTCATTCAAAAACAGGATGATATTTCCCTTCGCGTGTGATGCACCGATATTGCACATCCTGGAAAAATTAAACTTCAGAGGCTCGTATACATATGAATCTCCGTAACCCTCGAGAAGCTTCTGATACTTTGCCTTGTTCTTATCATTTGAGCCGTTATCGACTACAATGACTTCAAACTTAACTCCCGCAGGAACATTATGGATACTGTCGATACATCTCTTCAGCACCTTGAAATTATCCTTGGAGGGAATGACTATACTTACAAGATCATCATCGTCCGTTTCGTAAATAGGGAAACACTGAACAACTTCTTTCAAAGGACACCATACGATATGAGCTTTGTAGCCCCTTCTCTCAAGAGCTTCCTTCTTAAGGTTCTCACTGGCCGCTTTTAAGTATTCCTTGGCACCCATATCAAGTGCGGTGGAACCCTGTATCTCTCTCCAGTGATAAAGAACCTGGGGAACGTGTCCGATGTTTTCAGTGATCTCGGAAAGACGCATGACAAGATCGTAATCCTGTGCTCCGTCAAATCTCTTATCGAATCCGCCCAGCTTGTCCACTATGGACTTTCTGATCACACACAAATGACAGGTATACATGATAGACATGAATGAGTCCGGTGACCAGTCAGGCTTAAACTTGGGATCGTGACGTCTGCTTCCGTCCTCAGTGAGCATGTCCTCATCGGAATAGACCATGTCGGTATCGGGATGCTCATTTATGTATCTGACCATTTCAAGGAGTGAGTAAGGCTCCAGAAGGTCGTCATCATCAACAAGAGCAATGAACTCACCCTTTGCGATAGAGAGTGCGGAGTTGGTGTTTTCCGAGATCCTTCCGTTTTCTTTTCTCCAAAAGACGTGGAAATTCTCGTACTTCTCCTCATACTCGGTGAGAGTCTTCTTAACACTTTCAAGTGAAGAATTATCATCGGATACACAGACTTCAAAATTCTTATAAATCTGCTCCATGCACGAATCAAGGCAGGGTCTTAAGAATCTGTCTTCGATGTTGTAAACGGGTATGATAATCGAAACGAGAGGCTGATAGGAAAGATCCGTAGGATGAGGAACCTGCGCTTCTCTTTCTCTTACCAGATCGTCGTATTCAATAGGTTTAATCCCATAGAAAAGAGTACGGGACCAGGACTCCCTCAGACTCTTTCCCGAAAAGATCTGTCTTATAAAGTACTTGAGTCTTACAAAACAGATCCTCATAACGGTCTTAAAACCTTTTTGTTTTACTTTTGAAATAAATAATCGGATCATGACAGGGGTACAAAACCTACCTTCTTGCAAACCTTGGCAAGAGTCTTATTGGCGACTCTTGATGCTCTTGCGGCACCGTCCTTGTATACGGACTCGAGATATGCCTTATCCTTAATGATCCTGGAAGCCTCCTCCCTGATGGGACGAAGCGTCTCAATAACAGCCTCTCCCACTGCGGGTTTGAAGACGCCGTATCCTTTACCGTCAAACTCTGCCTCGATCTCTTCGAAAGTTTTGCCGGTAATGGTGGAATAGATATTCATAAGATTTGATACACCGGGCTTATTTGCCTTATCGTATCTTACGCACTTTTCGGTATCGGAATCGGTGACCGCACGCTTGAATTTACGAGCAATGGTATCGGGATCGTCCATAAGGAATACACATCCTTCGGGAATGGATTTACTCATCTTGGAATCGGGAGTGGTAAGTCCGTAGATGCGTGCTCCGGTCTTGGCAATGTAAGGCTCGGGAATCTTGAATACATCACCGTAGATTGAATTGAATCTGGTGGCAATGTTTCTGGTAAGTTCAACATGCTGCTTCTGGTCTTCTCCTACGGGAACGAAATCAGGCTTGTAGAGAAGAATGTCTGAAGCCATAAGAGAAGGATATGCGAAAAGTCCCGCATTGATATTGTCCTTGTGCTTCTCGGATTTATCCTTGAACTGAGTCATTCTGGAAAGCTCACCGAACTGGGTGTAGCACTGAAGAATCCAGCCGAGCTGCGCATGAGCGGGAACCTGAGACTGAATGAAAAGAGTATTCTTCTCGGGATCGAGTCCGCAGGCAATATAAAGAGCAAGCTGCTCAAGAGTTCTTCTCCTGAGCTCAGCGGGCTCCTGTCTTACAGTTATGGTATGAAGGTCTGCCATAAAATAAAAACAGTCAAACTCTTCCGTTCTGGCGCCCCAGTTTTTGATGGCTCCGAGATAATTACCCAAATGAAGATCTCCGCTGGGCTGGATTCCCGAAAGCATTACTTTCTTGGCAGGTGCAGCTTCGGAAGCGGTTTGCTGTACATTCTTTATTTCGTCCATTTAAAACTTTCTCCGATCATTTTATTTCCGAACCGATCTTCTCAACGAGATCTTTGTATTCATCTTCGGTAAGTTCCTTGCCCGCGTTCAGGACGGGAGTTTTTCCGAAGTCTTCGGCTCCTTGGTATTTGGGGATTATATGAAAAAGAAGGTGTTCATCCACATCTTCGAAATACATATAATCGATGGCATCGGGCTTAAATACTTTCTTTACCGCCTTTGCTACCCTGATCATATCCGCATGGAAAGAGTCTCTTTCAAGGGCGGTCATTGCAAGGTATTTGGCTTTCTTTTCCTTATTGACGATGACACAGTGGCCCGATGCACTCTGGTCTCTCATAAGGTACGCTATGGAGGAATTGAATTCCTTGATGGTGAATCCGTAGCTTTCCTCATTTTCCATTCGATCCGCTTTAACCTTCTCATCCATGTGTTTATGGATCTTCTGATAGGTCTTATATGCGGTTGCAAATTTCTTATCGTCGCCCAGAATATGGTGGACGACCTGATCGCTTATGATATCAAGGATCTCATTAACGGTGGCATCAAAGTTTTTCCTGAATTTTCTGATGTCATAGTTAGATACAAAATATAACATCTGGGCATGGTGCTTCTTATGGACCTGCATATCCTCGTAATGGACTTCTTCCATAAGCTTTTCTTCCGAGTAGAAGTGGAAACCCGTGTAATCCCTGAGACTGTTAACCAGAGCGAGAATCTCTCTATCCGTAACATTGTCTCCGCCTTTCATACTCATCTGCTCTATGGTACGTCCTATGGAGAAGAGTTGCTTATGCTGTTCATCAATTTCAGGAATTCCGGTCTCATAGTGCTCGGACCAGTCAAACTTAATGGATGCCATATGCCCTCACCTATTTTCTGTAACCCATCTGTGCGTGATGTTTTTCTTTTTCTTCGTACATCTTGTTGTCCGCCGCTTTCAGCAGATCTTCGGGAGTACGAACATCCTCTCTGGGATAAAATGCCATTCCGCAACTGATACTGAGCTTTACAGGGAATGTCTTCTTTTGATTAAAATTCTCAACCGTGGATCTCAGATTCTTAATGTAGCTGTCTATCATTCTGGGATCATCGATCTGAGGTATTACTACAACGAATTCATCTCCTCCGTATCTGGCCAGGAAATTATTCCCGCTGGAGAAGGCCTGTCTTATGATCTCCGCAACTTCTCTGAGTGCAACGTCACCCATATCATGACCGAGTTCATCGTTAATGGTCTTGAATTTATCAAGGTCCATAAGGATGAGTGTCAGTCTCTCCTCAGATTCGGGGAAGACACGCTCAAGCAGATACTTATCAAGGCTTCCTCTGTTATTGAGTCCCGTAAGTGCATCAATGGAAATCTCATCCTGCGACCTGTTGATATACAGGATCAGCATACTGATACTTGCAAGGGGCCAGATAAGACTGATACCGAAAGCATTGAGCTGGATGACTGCGCCTATGAAAGGAGCTACTACGAATCCTGCCAGAATCGAATACTCTCTTCTGATACTGGCAAGCATTTCCTTTCTCCTCATATACATGATCCACAAACTGGTGAAGAGAAGGTAGCCCATGACCAGAAGGGCCAAAGGATTGCTTATAGGTCCTCTTACGTAATGATTACCGCTTCCGATGGAAAAAATAAAATGTGTCAGAGGGTTGGTAAGTATGAGTACCAGCACCACTGCCAAAGGTACTATCGAAGTAGCTATGACTACATTCTTGGATTTAACCTTCCTGAGAACCCTGTAATGTACGTAATCATTCCAAACTACTACAGCGGCCATCTGGAATGCGTAATACAACATATTGTCTATATGCAAAAGAGTCGTAACCGATGATCCCGGTCTTCCGTCCAAAGCCCACTGGAACATATCCGTAAGCAGTACAAGGAACAGCGCCAGGAATGTTCTTCTCATCAGTCTGACATCCTGAGTGTTGTCAAAGCTTATAAAGCAGGTGAAGATCAGTATTGCCATTACTATAAGGGCAAAGCAATCAACACCTATGTTGAACAACAAAAAAGCATCCATATTCATTTCTCCCGGTCAGTAAGGATCACCAGACATAAACATTATGCCAGATCCTGTAATACCCCCCGCCAAGCCTCTCGGCCTGGATAACTATATTACAGTTTGAAGCACCTATGGTCTTCAGAGCACTGTTCATATAGCCGCCCAAATAATTTTGTTTACCGTACTCACTTTCTATGGTCTTAAAAAGTGATTCCGGAACAATATTATAAAAACAATGATCGCCCATTCCACATGATACAAGCTGGACTTTACAATCATTGTAATAATCCTGAAGTGTGGTGACCGCATCGCTTTCTTTTAATCCGTATACCGCAAGCTGGGCAGCTGCGTTGGAAGGCGAGGCGGTTGTATTCGAATTCCCCGAAGTATTGGTTGCAGTCGGAGAACTTTCCGGATGTTCCGATTCGTAATCAAGAGGCTTCTGAGGATCGTTATTTATATACGGATCAAAATAAGGATCGTAGTGATTGGGCTCCGCATCGCTCACCGGCTGACTCGGAGAAGAGCTTTCATCTTCCAAATCGGAAACGGGCGCCGAGCTTTCAAGATTCCTGTACTGAGTTCCGTTACATGCAGGCAGATAGACTGACAAACTCTTTCTTACATGTGTTCCGGCATAATCTCCATCCGTTTTGTTGAAGTAGTCGTAGGATGAAGGATCGGTGTCATCCCAGGTAACATCAACATTATAATAACCGTCTCCCAGTTTCACAATGTTCCAGGCATGGTCTTCACCGGATGTTCCCGCGCAGTAATATGTGGGAATACCGAGTTTTTGCATTACATACTGATAAGCCCTTGCATATCCCGCACATACCGACCTTCCGTTTACCAGGGCGCTGTATGCACTCTGATCCATGGGTGCGGATGCATCATAGACAACCGTCTGAATAAGCGTATCGTGTACGTACTTCTCTTTGGAGTAATCATCGGGGAACTGTCTCGCCCCTTCTTCTATGGCTGTAGCCGCACTCTCAAAGGAATTTCTGGCATTCTCAAGATCGTTGGCTATTGTGTAATAAGCCATGTCGATCTCTACGACTTTTTTGTCCGATGTGTATTTCTCAGTATAAGCGGTCTGAACGTAAAAGAGTTCGGGATGGTCCGCAAAAACCGCTTCAAATGTGTACTGGACCTGATCGGTATTTACTATCTTGCAGGGTGCAAAAGAGGACACCAGATCGCAGGCATTGGCATATATCTGCTTATAAAGTGCCTGACATGTGGAATCCAGCATTGCATAGTAGGGATAGATCTCCGGGTCAAATTCCAGGTTCGATCCGTCGGAACCTTTATCTATGCTCTCTTCGGTCTCCTTGGCCTGAGCCTCGGAAAGAACCTCGCCGGTACCGGTAACGGGAGTATATCCGTTTCTTCCCAGAACATTTTCGGGAATTGTGGTTATGGTACCGTTATAGGGCATATAGGGAACAAGTGATGAAGCATCTATTCCCGAATCCGCCGCGGGTAATCCTATTTCCGCAGGAGTAGACAGCCCGGGTGAACCGGCACTGACTTCCTCGGAGGTGTTGGATCCGATAAGTCCGCTGTTTCCGTCCTTGCCGTAGAGGATCTCGCTGAGGCCCTTGGTAAGGTTGGGATTCATGGCACAGAGGAGCACAAAAAGGGCAACGGCGGCCACGATGGCCAGGAGCCCGTAACCAAGCTTTTTAATAAAGCCCATGCTCTCCTCCTTTCCCAGACGGACAAAATCTTTCAACTTCGAATATACCACAAAAGCCCCCATAAATAAAGCAAATAAGAGAGTTTGCAGGACGCATACTGCAGGCTGGGGTTCATGTATTCTCAAAGGCATAAACCCATATATTTATTAATGCTCATGGTCGCTTCGTTAAGCTGTTCTATGTGGATGTATATAAAGCAATGGCTGCGCACCGCAGGCGTTCGACATCCATGTCTCATGCCTGCTAATTTTGCCATCCGGGCAAAATTGTGCTTAGAAGGATACATCCACAAGAACAGCTAAACTCGCTCAAAATCGCATAAATAAATATATGGGTTCATGCCTTTTGGGCAAATAAAAAGCTGAGCCCGCAGAATGCGCCCTGCTGACTCAGCTGATTACTTTATTTCAAGTCTTTTGTTTAGAATTTATCCTTCTGAGAAAACTTCTCTTCGCAGTATTTGCATCTGTAGATTTCTTTTTCTTCGTCTGCGAGGAAGAAGATGTGGGGGAGTTCCTGTTCGATGGAAGTGATGCATCTGGGGTTTCTGCACTTGATGACATTCTTGACTTCCTTGGGAAGTTTGAGGCTTCTCTTTTCGATGATCTCGCCTGCTTTGATGACGTTGATGGTGATGTTGTGATCGATGAAAGCGAGGACGTTGAGATCGAGGGTATCGATATCGCATTCTACTTTCAGGATGTCTTTTTTGCCCATGATCTTGGAACGGGCATTTTTAATAATGGCTACGGTGCAGTCCATTTTGTCGAGTCCAAGGTGCTCGTAGATACTCATGGATTTTCCGGCCTGGATATGGTCAAGGACGAAGCCTTCTTCAATCTTGCCTACGTTTAGCATTGGTTATTCCTCCGTTGTTAATCCCAAAAGGGTCATGATAAGAGCCATTCTTACGTACATTCCGTATTTAACCTGTTTGAAATAGCAGGCTCTGGGATCGTCATCGACCTCAACGGAAATCTCATTGACTCTGGGAAGGGGATGAAGAACCAGCATGTTCTCATTTGCCATGTTCATCTTCTCTTTGGTCAGGATGTAGAAATCTTTGAGTCTTACGTAATCTTCCTCGTTGAAGAATCTTTCCTTCTGAACTCTTGTCATGTAGAGCATATCAAGGTCAGCAATGACATCCTCGAGCTTGATAACTTCGGTGTAAGGAATATTCTTTTCCTTGAGCATGTCAGTGATGTAATCGGGTACTTTAAGCTCAGGGGGTGAGATAAATACGAAGCTGATGTTCTCATATCTTACAAGAGCATTTATAAGCGAGTGTACGGTACGTCCGAATTTAAGGTCTCCGCAAAGTCCGATCTTAAAACCGTTCAGTTTACCGTGCATGCTTCTGATGGTCATAAGATCCGCAAGGGTCTGGGTGGGGTGCTGATGTCCGCCATCGCCTGCGTTAATGACAGGAATCTCGGATTTGGACGCAGCTACGAACGCAGCACCTTCCTTGGGATGTCTCATGGCGCAGATATCCGCATACTGAGAGATAACCTTGATGGTATCGGATACGCTCTCTCCCTTTGCTGCGGATGAAGAACCCGCATCGGAAAATCCTATTACTTTGCCGCCGAGTCTGAGCATGGCAGCCTCAAATGATAATCTTGTTCTTGTGCTGGGCTCATAGAAAGCCGTTGCAAGAATTCTGCCGTCGCATACATGAGCGAACCTTTCGGGATCTGCCTCAATTTCTGCGGCGAGGTCGAAAAGCTTATCAAGCTCTTCGGTGGTGAAGTCCAGAGGACTCATCAAATGTCTCATACAATATACCTCCATAAAAAAGGACTGAAATAAATTTCAGTCCTTAAAAAGATCAACTCTTATAGGTGACCAGATCGGAAAGTTCTTTGCGATTCGGAGCTATGGGTTCTTCAGCTGCATATCCTACGGCAATGAGTGCTGTAAGGATCTGTCCTTCGGGAATACCGATAACATCGGCAGCATTGTCATCATAGAGTCCCATGATAACGGATGAAAGACCTGCATCATGTGCAGCTAAACAAAATGTTTGGCATGCAATTCCCGAATCAAACATCTGCCATCCCGATCCTAAAGGAGTGGATGGCGATCCGTCTCTTTCATATCCGCTTCTCTTATCGACAACGCTGAGAGCAACTACCATTGGAGCTCCTCTCATAATGTCTCCGTTCTTGGCCCAAATATTGGTACAATCGGCAAGTGCGTTCTTTGCATCACCGGTAAGTACATAATAACGGGTAACCTGGGTATTTTTCCAACTGGGAGCAAAACGAGCAGTATCTATAACGGATTCGATAAGCTCTTTGGATACTTCGCGGGAAGTATCGAATTTACGTACGCTGCGACGTTCTTTAATGCATTTTACTGTTTCCATCTCAGCCTCCTTCGGAAAAACTTATCGCTGATAATTTTATCATCACATATTTGGTATTTCAAGATTTATGTGAAGACTTCAGTTCTTCAAGTGCTTCCTTGTACTCGTCGGAAGTCATGGAAGGGTTTGATCTGATGACACTCATGATGTAGAGCTTCTTGATTTTGCTCTTAAAGTGATCTAAGGATGCATGCTCTTTGATGGCCGCGGTGTATCTTTCGGTCATGGTAACTATCTCGTCCATGATCTTCTTGCCGGAATCAGGGATCATCTTATCACCGATAACCTTGGCATTATCCTTGAGATAATCCAGTCTTCTGCCGATGCCTGCTTCGAAATGGTCAAATCTTTCGCTGACGGAATCGGTAAAGTCATCGTACATCTCACTGATATTTCCGGCAAATTCCTTATAGGTCTGCTTTGTCTCATCAGAAACAACGGCTACGATAACATCAAGTCTCTTCTGCATGAGCTTAAGATCATGACGCGCTTTTTCCATCTTAACGAGGATAAAGCGAAGATCCATGGCCGCTTTAAATGAGATGGCAAAATCCACTATTGCGATTCCCATCACGATATTATCTATGAGATACATCTGGAAAGCAGTGAGTGAATGAACCAGTGTATCGACGGGACCTCTGAAGATCTCATTTACGATAAAAGTGGCAGCAAACCACCCCAGTGATGCACTCAGACATATATGTCCGTTTAAGTTGAACTTATCCTTGGAATAATCCCAATATCTGACTTTGAACAGATGCTCCATCAGATCGCCGGTGACATATTCGAGAACCGTGGCACATACCATTCCGGAGAAACATTCAAATAAAACGTTCTTACCGTTAAAAGGCCCGGCGGCTATCATCATGATGCAGACACCGAAACCGTAGATGGGCAAAAACGGTCCCTTCATGAATCCTCTGTTCAACAGTTTTCCTTCTTTGATGGAGCAGAATACCGTTTCCCATATATATCCGACAACCGAATAGAAACAGAAAATGAATACCCACTCTCTTAACAGATACTGACTCATAATCCATCCTCGTAAAAACTGCCTGACTCCTTAGTCAGGCAGAAATCTTTATGCCGTAAAAGAAACCACAGCATCTTTAGGTTCTTTGGATTTCTCTATTTTCTCCGCATAGAGAACGGGGCCTTCTCCGCCGTATTCCGGGAAGAATTCCTGCTTGACGGTAGCGGTAACAACAACCCAGTCCTTATCCTTAACAGGGTCCTGACCCTCTCCGTATTTGCATGCATATCCCAGAAAAGCCATATCCTGTGCGCAACAGGTCATTGCCATTCTTCCGGGAATGAAATATCCCTTGGGGAAATCGGGAGGTGTCATGCAAAGTGCCTGGAACACGATTCTTTTTCCCACATATCTCTCGAGATGATCCATTGCATCCAGGTAAAAGATACCGTATGCATTGGTGTCGAGAACAAGTTCATCGGATTTTAGATCATAGGGAAGATCCTCTTCGAAGATCTCGTTGATCTCACCGTTGGCATCCTCAAATACGATATCCGCGCGCGGATTGACCGCTTTGATATTTCTTCTGTATGTAGGCAGATCGTTTCTGACGTTGTCACATCTGTTGAAGATGATCATCTCGGAATTTCTGATCTGCTCGGCAAGAAGAGACTTCATGTTCATGTAGTAAACAGGGAAAGTAGATGCATCGATAACGGTGATCTGCTGTGCAAGCTTCCAGTTATCGGGCATCTTGAAATCCTTGAAATTCCACATGCCGTTCCATTCGATGATGATACGGTCGGGCTTATATGTCTTCTCGATAGACGCAAGCTGCATGGGATTGAGCTGCTCTTCTTCCTCGATAAGTATCATATCGGTTCCGGATTTCTTCATGAGTTCCGCAGGATATTCCTCTTCACCCTCTTCACAAAGAATAAGGAGAGTGTTTCCCTTTATACGGAAATAGTCCTGTGCAAGAGTAAACTTAATGAACTCTGTCTTACCGGCTTCGAGAAAACCGTTGATTATATATACCTGTTTAGGCTTTCCTCCAAACATCATAACTCCTTATGCAAAAAGCTC
The DNA here is from genome assembly GCA_017940415.1 of Lachnospiraceae bacterium. Lineage (GTDB taxonomy): Bacteria > Bacillota > Clostridia > Lachnospirales > Lachnospiraceae > AC2028. The sequence goes on along the minus strand of JAGAYR010000040.1, from coordinate 11,683 downwards.
TTTAAGCTTGTCTTCTTTGAGTTCGGATCCGATGACACAGATCTTACCGGTCACCTGAGGCTTGCCGGTACGTACATTGGTCTCTTCAGGAACATAATCGTAATAGATCCAGGTTCCGTCTTCTGCGGGAACCATTCCCTTAGCTCTGAGAATGATACCGTAATCTCCTGAATCCAGTGCCTTAAGTATGGACTCTATGCGCTCAGCGGTAAACTTAACGGGAGACTCAATTCCCCAGCTGGTAAAGATCTCATCCGCATCATGTCCGTGATGATGATGGTGATGATGCTCATGCTCATCATCGTCATGGTGATGATGGCAGCAACACTCATGATCGTCGTCATCGTCATCATCATGGTGATGGTGGTGATGGCACTCGTGATCATCGTCGTCATCGTCATCATCATGGTGATGGTGGTGGCAGCACTCGTGATCATCGTCGTCATCGTCATCATCGTCGTGATGGTGATGACAGCAGCACTCATGATCATCGTCATCATGGTGATGGTGGTGATGATGCTCGGGAGCTTCCTTAGCCTTCTCCATCATCTCTGCAAGAAGAACATCTATTGAATCATTTCCCTCTATGGCATCAAGAACTGCCTTAGCATCAAGCTGATCGAGAGGTGTGGTGATAACGGTTGCCTTGGGGTTATGCTCTTTAACGATTGCAACAGCCTCGGCTATCTTCTCTGCGGATGCGGTATCGGTACGGCTTAAGATAACAGTTCCCGCATACTCAATCTGGTTAACAAAGAACTCACCGAAGTTCTTGGAATACATCTTAGCCTTTGATGCATCAACAACAGCAACTGCGGAGTTGATCTTAACATCAAGCTCGCCTGCTACTCTCTCGATAGCCTTGAGCACGTCTGAAAGTTTTCCTACGCCTGAGGGCTCGATAAGGATTCTCTCGGGTGAATAAGTATTGATAACTTCCTTAAGCGAGGTTCCGAAATCTCCTACGAGACTGCAGCAGATACATCCCTGGCTCATCTCCTTGATCTCAATACCTGACTCTTCAAGGAATCCGCCGTCGATACCGATCTCACCGAACTCGTTCTCTATAAGTACGGTCTTGGTTGCATCAACAGCATCCTTAAGAAGCTTTTTGATAAGTGTGGTCTTGCCGGCGCCCAAAAATCCGCTGACAACGTCTATTCTGGTCATTTTGTTTCCTCCGATCGGATGATAAAAATAATCCGCACAAAGCGGATAAAAGTTAATAAAATAAGCGAAACTATAAGCCGGGTTCTGTATACGAATTCATCCTTGCGGATAAATCGCTGACGATCATCTATCTAGTACGTACGTTGCCGCACGCATCAAGCGACCTACCTGAAAGACGGGCGGGCCGCCCTTAACCTTTCTGTTTGGTCTTGCTCCGGATGGGGTTTACACGGCTTCGCATGTTACCATGCGAACGGTGGTCTCTTACACCGCCTTTTCACCCTTACCTGCATAAGCAGGCGGTTATTTTCTGTTGCACTGTCCCGGGAGTCACCTCCGCCGGACGTTATCCGGCATCCTGCCCTGTGGAGCCCGGACTTTCCTCACGAATATTATTCCCGCGATCGTCCGTTTCGCTCAACATGTATTATACAACACGTGTCAAATAAACCTATTAAATACCTATAAAAAGAAAATAATAATAAAAATACTGAGAATCTCTACCATGCAAGCATGGTCGATTCTCAGTATCATTCCCCATGTTTTACACGTTAAAACATGAACCTCCAACAAACTCTCTGCAGATGGAATTATTGGGAAGGAATTCGCTGGGCACGGACAGGAAGTAATCCAGGAACTTAAGAAGTCTCTTTGCTTCGTAATATGCCGGATCATCCTTGCTTATGCTGAAAAGAAGCGGCTCAGCGAACTGCTTGAGTAGTGCAAGTTCATAGATCTGTGCCGAGTTGAACATCATATCAGCCTCTTCCTGGAAGGGGAAGATATTTTCGGTTTCGCCTCTTCTTACGGAAGCCCACATATTGAGGGTTCTTCTGGCATCCGAACCTCTGGTTCTTGCATCTCTTACCATACGTCTTAAAAGTCTTGCGTCGGTGGTAGGGATTCTGTTGTGCTCATCGATGTTGATGGAAGTAAGAGCTGAGATATAAATCTTGAACTTACTCTCATCGGGAAGAGCATAACTCATCTTGGGATTAAGACCGTGAATTCCCTCGATGACAAGAATATCGCCTTCATCAAGCTGCATGTAATTGCCATGATATTCTCTCTGGCCGACCTTAAAGTTGAAGGTGGGAAGTTCGACTCTTTCTCCTGCAAGGAGCTTAAGCATGTCATCGTTAAATCCCTTGGTATCGATAGCTTCGATGCACTCGAAATTGTAATCTCCGTTTTCGTCCCTGGGAGTATCCTCTCTGTTTACGAAATAGTCATCGAGACCGATGGCATGAGGCTTAAGTCCGAAGGTACGAAGCTGAATGGAAAGTCTGTGGGAGAAGCTTGTCTTACCGGAAGATGAAGGTCCTGCAATCATGACAAACTTGACGTCTTTTCTGGAAGCGATGGTGGATGCAATCTCTGCGATACGTCTCTCCTGCTCTGCTTCCTGAACGAGGATTAGATCGTCCATATTGCCGGAACAGATTCTCTCGTTGAGGTCTCCTACATTTTGGATTCCCACATACTTACACCACTCGTGAGATTTCTGGAATGTATCATAGAGCATTCTGCTCTCTTCAAACTTAGGAACAACAGTAGGCTCCTGCTTGGTGGGAGTAAGAAGCATGAATCCGTTATCGTAAACAATGAGGTCGAAATATTTTACATATGATGCATTGGGAAGCATGTATCCGTAATAATAATCACGGTATCCGCCCATCTCATAGATGTTTACGCTTGAACTCCTTCTGTATTTGAAGAGCTTAACCTTATCGAACATGCCTCTCTTGGAAAAGATATCCATTGCATCGTCGAGAGGATAGGACCTCTTCATATAAGGAGTACCCGCTTCAACAATCTCTTTCATACGCTTCTTGATCTTGTCAGCGTTTTCCTGAGTCGCTTCGATGGTACCGTTTGTATTCATGAACAGACCTCTTCCTACGGTAAAGTCTGTTCTGCACTTGTTTACAACATCCTGACCATAGATATCGAAGATTGCTTTCATAAGGAGCATGGTGGTACTTCTGATATAGGTAAGGTGTCCTACGTTATCGGAAAGAGTAAAGAATTTTACCTCTCCGCTTCTTGAAACTTTCTTAAACAGTTCTCTGATCTTACCGTCAAGGCTGACGGCGGCAATGGGTGAGGAGTAATTCTTCTGGTATTCTTTTGCAATATCCTCCCAGATCACACCTTCGGGATATTCCTTTTTCTCGCCTTCAATAATAAGCGTATACATAAGATGTCCTCTCAATCTTTAAATAGTTGCTTAGAAATACTGCGGTTAAGTTCCATAAGTGAATTTATTTCAATGGTTCTATCATCGTGCATTCCGTTTTCGGAACTGAGCTTTTCATATATCTTCTCATATGAAGCCATCTGAAACTTCAGATATTCCGACAAGCCTCTGTCTTCTTCGATAAGATCCGCACCGTACCTGTCCTCTGCGGTGATGGAAGTATCTTCACCCGCCGCATCTTTACCGGTGTATCTTATCCTCATGGGAAAATAATACTTTCCGGCATCAAGTACGATCTCATTACGCTCTATCTCGTAACCGTTTAATCTGAGGAAGTTACGAAATTCAGGAATGTTTGACTGGGGCTGAACGATGAATGCACCCATTTTGGAAACGCATTCTTTTCCCTTTGTGAGCATGTCCTTTATCAGGACGCCTCCCATTCCGGCAATAACTGCGGTGGTAACTTCTCCCGGCTCATAAGCATCAAAGCCGTCGGAGATCATAAGCTTTATCTTATCTTCAAGGCCCGCGTTTTTTATGTTTTCATGGGCACTTGCAAGAGGTCCTTCACGAAGATCGGATGCAACAACCTTAGGAGAGATGCCCCTTTCCACAAGTTCTATGGATATAAAACCGTGGTCGCATCCGATATCGGCGCATATCTCACCTCTCGGAACCATTTCTATAATGCTTTCAAGTCTGTCCGAAAGCCTCATGTATCCTCCAGATAATCCTTGAGCTGTTTTGAACGGCTGGGATGACGAAGCTTACGAAGTGCCTTCGCTTCGATCTGTCTGATTCTCTCACGGGTTACGTTGAATTCTTTTCCTACCTCTTCGAGAGTACGCTGTCTTCCGTCATCAAGACCGAAACGAAGTCTGAGTACTTTCTTTTCTCTGTCGGTAAGTGAATCAAGAACCTTGTCGAGCTGCTCTCTGAGAAGCATCTGAGTTGCAGCTTCTGCGGGTGCGGGAACATTATCATCCTCGATGAAATCTCCGAGATGTGAATCTTCCTCTTCACCGATGGGAGTCTCAAGAGATACGGGCTCCTGAGAGATCTTGAGGATCTCGCGAACCTTCTCTTCGGGAATGTTCATCTCTGCTGCGATCTCTTCGGGGCTGGGCTCTCTTCCGAGAGTCTGAAGAAGCTGACGGCTTACACGGATGAGCTTGTTGATGGTCTCAACCATGTGTACGGGAATTCTGATGGTACGTGCCTGATCGGCGATAGCTCTGGTGATCGCCTGTCTGATCCACCATGTTGCATAGGTGGAGAACTTGTAACCCTTGCGGTAATCAAACTTCTCAACAGCTTTGATAAGTCCGAGATTTCCTTCCTGGATCAGATCGAGGAAAAGCATTCCTCTTCCGACATATCTCTTTGCGATTGATACAACGAGTCTGAGGTTTGCTTCAGCAAGTGCGTTCTTAGCTTCCTCATCGCCCTTTTCCATACGCTTTGCAAGTTCGATCTCTTCCTCTGCGGTAAGAAGAGGTACCTTACCGATCTCTTTGAGGTACATACGAACGGGATCTTCAATGCTTACGCCTTCAACAAGTGAATCGATGTCGATCTTCTCAACGCCTTCGTCCTCTGCCTCGGCAAGATCGTCGGCACTGGGCTCACCCAGTTCAAAATCATCAATCTCAGCTCCGATGGGCTCCATGGGAAGAACATCGACTCCGTTCTTTCCGAGCATATCGATAACCTTATCTACCATCTCATCATCGTCGGTAACCTTCATTACGGCATCAACGATCATGGTGTAATCGAGTTCTACGGGCTTTGCACCCTTCTTTGCTTTCTTTATGAGATTATTTACTACCTCATTGATCTTCTCATCCAAAGCGCCCTCTTCCTCCTGGGTAGCGGGTGCGGTCATAACTTCTGTCTTCATATCCTTGGTCTTACTTGCCTTGTCTTTCTTAGGCGCCTTAGTTTCCTTAACCGGGGTCGCCTTTTCTTTCTTCGGTGCTTTTTCGGGAGCGGGCTTTACCGCGCTCTTTACAGGTGCCTTGGCAGGAGCCTTAGCAGGTTTTACGGGCTTTGCAGGCTTAGCGGGTGCCTTGACTGCCTTTACGGGCTTTGCGGGCTTAGCAGGTGCCTTGACCGGCTTTGCGGGCTTAGCCGCACTCTTAGCAGGTGCCTTAGTCTGCTTTACGGGCTTAGCCGCACTCTTAGCTGGAGCCTTAGCCTGCTTTACGGGCTTTGAAGGCTTAGCCGCGGGCTTTGCTGCTTTCTTTGCAGGTGCCTTAGCAGTGCCCTTTACTGCCACGACGGGCTTTGCTGCCTTCTTTGCAGCGGGCTTTACTACGGGCTTTGCTGTCTTCTTTGCAGCGGGCTTTACTACGGGCTTTGCCGCCTTCTTTGCAGGCGCCTTTGTTACAGGCTTTGCTGCCTTCTTTGCAGTGGTCTTTGCTACAGGCTTTGCTGCCTTCTTTGCAGGTGCCTTAGCAGTGCCCTTTACTGCCACGACGGGCTTCGCTGCTTTCTTTGCAGCAGGCTTTACTACGGGCTTTGCTGCCTTCTTTGCAGGTGCTTTAGCTACGGGCTTTGCCGCTTTCTTTGCTGCATTTGCGGGTTTTGCATTTTTAGTTGCAGGCTTAGCTGCCTTTACAGGTTTGGAAGCCTTAACGGGCTTTGAATTCTTGGCAGTCTTTGCTGCAAGCTTAGCTGCAGGCTTTACAGCCTTAGCGTTCTTCTTGGTGTTCTTATCGTCTTTCTTAGCCATTTCAGGACTCCTCCTCGTCACTCATCCGGAGCTTTCCGGATTTTAGTTTGTCAATTTCAAGTCTTGTTGTAAAAACTTTCATTTCGTTTTCGGGATCGTCACCGGAAGAAAGCATCTCACATTTCCTCTCCATGACGCTTATGATCAGATCCTTAAGCATGCCCATCCGCTTTTCTGCGGTATCTATATCGGGTGCCGAATTCTGAAGTATTCCCGTAGCTTCGCTTAATATCTCTTCGCTCTCAAGCTGAGCCATGAGCTTATCATTGGTGAAATCTCCGGCTTCAAGCATTTCAAACGAAAGCTGTGCGATCCTTCTGCAGATTCCCGGAGAAAAATCATCGGGTTCCAGGTATCTCTTCACGACTCTGTATATATCCGGTTCATCGGTTATCCAGGTCAAAAGAGAACTTTCCGCCGGCGTCCATTCGTTTTCTTTTTTCCTGCCGGAAGGTTTCTTCGGCGGTGAATAAGCGGTGGCAAATTTTGCGTCATCTTTTCTCGCATATTCACGGGGCCTTGTCTCATCCAGGAGCTTTGAGATCTCCGATGCGGTGTATCCGTATCTCTTGACGAGTTCCGGTGCGTAGGTGTTCATCCTGACTTCGTCACCTGCAAACATCCACAGGTTCTCAACGATCTCCCGCTCGCATTTGTATTTCTCTTCGGGATCTGACAGGTCGTATCTGTCACGCACCCTGTCTTCGATATACAGGAATCCGTTCTCAGCCTCTTTAAGCCTCTTTTCGAACTCTTCCGTCCCGTATCTGTTCAGGAATTCATCCGGATCCTTGCAGGGCTTTAAACTGATCCTTCTGGGAGTTATACCCACCGCAGTGAGCATCCTCACAGCCTTTAAGGCCGCTTTTTCTCCCGCTTCATCCATGTCGTAGGCCAGATAGACTTCACGTCTGTCTCTTTTGATCATGGCCGCCTGCTCTTCCGTAAATGCCGTTCCGAGCGAAGCGACTGCCGTATCAAAACCTGCCTGATGCATGGATATTACATCCATATATCCTTCGCAGAGAATGTAGTAATCTTTTCTCGCGCGTTTTGCGAAATTATATCCGTAGAGATTTCTTCTCTTATCGAAGATCTGTGTTTCGGAAGTGTTCAGATACTTGGGTTCTCCGCTTCCAAGAACACGGCCTCCGAATCCGATGACCTTCTTATCACCGCTTATTATCGGAAACATTACTCTTCCGAAGAAGGAACAGCTCATGCCGTATTTTTCGGAATTGCTCGCTATTCCCGAGGCAACCAGCATCTCGTCGGAATAGCCTTTCTTCCTCAGCGCTTCAACCACTTCCCTGCCGTTATTGCCGGCAAAACCAAGTCCGAAATGTCTGATGGTTTCATCGGAAAGTCCTCTGTCTTTAAGATACCTGAGTCCCTTCTCTCCGTGCGGAGTGTAGAGGTTATTCATAAAATACAGAGCCGCATCCGAATTGATCTGCCTTAATGTATCGGATTTGGAACGCCTTGCTTTTTCCTCCGCAGTCTCCTCCATCTCCTTGATCTCCATCCCGGCACGCTCAGCCAGGATCTTGACCGCTTCCGTAAACGATGCATTCTCATACTTCATTACGAAAGTGATGGCATTACCGCCTTCTCCGCATCCGAAGCAGTGAAACATCTGCTTGGGAGGATATACGGAAAAAGAAGGAGTCTTCTCGTTATGGAACGGACAAAGCCCCCAGTAATTATTCCCTTTTTTCTTAAGAGGGATGTAACTGCCCACAACATCGAGGATGTCATTCCGGGCTTTTACCTCCTCTATGAATTCGTCGGAAAATCTCATCTGTTAAATCATCTCCCATGATTTGGGAACAAAGAGGTCATTATATGTAAGGATCGCGAATCTGTCCGTCATGGCTCCGACAAAATCGCAAACCGCTATTTCAAGTTTCTCTCCCTCGGCGATCATCTTCTTATTTTCATCGGGAAGTTTATCCGGATGATGGAGATAATAATCGTACAAGGTAATGACTAAAGTCTCGGCCTTGCCTTCTTCGGATTTGATATCGGGGTTTGTATAAACCCTGTCAAACATAAACTGCCTGATATCCTTCATGGCCTGACCCACTCTGTCAGTCATGCAGATATCATTTTTGTCGGTACTGTTTGTGATGATATCGTGCATAAAAGTATCGAGTCTGTCGCCGGGTGTGGATCCGAGAACTTCTCTTATGGACTCGGGAACATCCATTTCAGTGAGAACTCCGCCCCTTACCGCATCGTCCATATCATGATGGATATATGCGATCTTATCGGAGAGTCTTACAACCTTACCCTCAAGTGTGTGAGGCATAAGGGAAGTCTGATGATTGAGAATTCCGTCTCTTACTTCCCATGTAAGATTCAGACCTTTTCCGTCTTTTTCAAGCTTCTCGACGGTTCTTACACTCTGCTCGTTATGTTTGAAACCATAGGGGCAAACGGATGCAAGAGCTCTCTCTCCCGCATGTCCGAAAGGAGTATGTCCAAGGTCGTGTCCAAGGGCAATGGCCTCTGTAAGGTCTTCGTTAAGTCTCAGCGCCTTGGAAATGGTGCGGGCTATCTGGGAAACCTCCAGGGTATGAGTAAGTCTCGTTCTGTAATGGTCTCCTTCGGGTATCAGATAAACCTGAGTCTTATCCTTGAGCCTTCTGAAAGCTTTGCAGTGGACTATCCTGTCACGGTCTCTTTGATATACAGGTCTTATATCACACTGAGGCTCATCAAAATCACGTCCTTTTGAGTTTTTGGAAAGTGACGCGTAGGGGCTTAAGATCTGCTCCTCACGCTCTTCGAGCATTTCTCTGACTTTCATGGCAATCTCCCTAATAAAAAAACCGGCCAGTATATATATACCGAGCCGGTCACTTAATCCCTTTATTTTTTTGAAAAATTTTTATACAGGTTTCTTAGAAGGATCCGCACCATGCATCTTCATGGCAATCTTAAGAAAAATGGGCATCAAAATGATGATGAGTACAAATCCGACTACGAAGCAGATGAAAAAAGAGCTTAAGAACATCCTTCCGAAATCCATGCTCTCTGCGGGCGCTCCGTGAGCGATTGCGGATTTATATGCGAAAAGTACCATGCAAAACGTCATTATCGGAGTGTAGATCAGATCTGATACAAAGCTCTCCAGACACCTTCCGGCAAAAGAAAAAGGAGGGACTTTAAACACGGCTACAACCTTGTCGCTTACTTTCTTCATCGGAACTATGATACCTATGACCATGCTGATAAGTCCGCTTATCACAAAACTTATGAGCCACGACGGAACAGTGAAATGTCCCGAAGTGATGGTACCTGTCAGCGACAGGAAGAAACTCATCGCAATGCCCATGAAAGCGCTCATGGTGATCCCGACCTTTTTCATTACCGAACTATCCATAATATCCTCCAAAATCCCTCATGCATTAATACTATCATATCGGGGTTATGTCGGAAAACACGGAAATTACGCAAATTTATGCGTATAATCTTATTTTTCTTATAAGGTCCGTTATCAATTTGGCCCGGAATCATTTAGCTGATAATTTGCTTTTGGTCTCCTTTGATCAGTATAACCTGATCATTAGTCATATTAATCGGACCATTCTGCGGTAAATCTCCGCAAGGAACTCAAAAAAAGTTTTCTCATAGGCTATACTCTCTAACTAGTTAACAGATTTCAGTCTTTGTTTATCCTCATACATCTCTTTGTCCGCTCGGTCAAATATTTCCGATACAAGACTGTCATTCTTTGGATCATATTCAGACATTCCGGAAGCTAAGATCACTCCCGAACCTTTCTTCTTATTCTCAAGCACCTGACTGCGCAACTTGTCCATCAGTTCATTTCTCGACATAAAATCATTTCCTCTTAAAAAAACTACGAACTCATCACCGCCGACTCTGAATACGGGACTATGAACAAAAATATCGCAAAGGAGACGTGCCGCTGACTTGATATACTCATCTCCCGCAGCATGGCCCAGAGTATCATTGATCTGCTTTAGGTTATTGGCATCACTTACTACCAAGGCAAAATTCAGATAATCCAGTCCATTATTAATATTGCCCTGTACCGAATCCTCCAACTCCTTGTATGCGGTCTTATTCTTGATCCCGGTAAGTTCATCACGTCTGGCAAGTTCTTTTTCAGTCTTCAGTGCTCTGAGTTGCTGCCTCTCCCTCTGTACTTCGGCATCAATATCCTCCACGCCTATGATAAAGTGCGTTCCGTCGCTGGGTTTTTTGACGATCATTCTTGTAAATCTGGGTTTGCCTTCTACAATTATCCGGTAATCAATACTGTAGTCTTTATGAATCTCCATTTGGGAGATCAGATTGTCCTTATTGATAAAATCAGATACCGCTTCCATATCCTGCGGATGAACGATATTAGGTATATTGGCAAGTGCATCGCCAAAGAAATCATCTCCTGAATTACCGATTTCCAGCTGTCCGTATATATTGTTAGCTTCATATCCGATATAGGAGGAACTCTCTATATCCACGTAATATATTACGTCGTAGTAGGAGGCAAGACTCTCAGCAATCTGACCGAAAGTAACTGTCTTCTTCTGGTTTTCTTTCTGCACCATTTCCGCATTAAGCTCATCCTGAATGTCTTTTTCATAGAAAATGAAATACTGACCGTTTCTGTCACGCATCACGGTAAACAGGAAGAATCTGGGTTCTCCGCCGACCATCACCCTGTATTTAAACGAAAATGAACGCTTGTCCCCAAGGCTTTTCAGCATTATATCTTTATCGTAAAATCCTCTGGCATATTCCCTGTCCTCGGAATAAACACATGCGTCAATGCTTTCCAAAGCCTCCTTGTAGAAGTCTTTTCCGAAAGCCTTTACATTAATTGTCATGTATTTCTGACTTTTGGAAAAAGAAAGATACTCTCCCGATTCTATCTCAATATAGAATATGGCCTCATAATCCTCAGCCATTGCGGCAGCTATATGATCATGAATCTCCTTCTGTTTCTTTTCGCCGGACAAAACAAAAGAATGAACAAGACAGATACCGAACATAAGTCCCATGGCGTAAGAAGGGAGAAATGCATAAAGAATCTGAAATACCAGAGAAACACCCAGAACTATACTGGTCACCGCCACAGCCATATATCTGATTTTTTGACGGCCTTTACTTTTATAAGCAACATACAGTGTATAAACCGAGATTGCTGTATAGAAAGCTATCTGAAGGAGAAAAGAGATATTTCTTCCGGTTTCTCCGACATATTCATAAGCTTCATTGTACGAAAACATGAAATGATAGAATCGGTTCAGTATCAGACATATCACTCCTATAGTGACCATTATCCATACACCGTAAAGCAGCACCGTACTGCGGCGGCGGGCTTTATTTATGTATGCGACAATATACCTTGTCCATGCGAGCATGGTCAGAAGCATAAACAAGAAATAAAAGACAGTAAGTAACTAAAACTTCCCATACCTGAAATGGGATTTGTTCCTTGAAAATTCAATATTTCAGCCAAATAAATGATTTATGCTACCGATATATTGCGGTGAAGAGCGTTTCTAAGATATTCCGGCAAACGTGATTCAAAATCTTCG
>JAGAYR010000039.1 GCA_017940415.1 Lachnospiraceae bacterium | reverse complement strand
ATTTAAACTCTGTATTTTCCTACCATGTTTCCGAGATTATCGGACTGGTTCTTGATATTGTCTGCTTTTTCCGAAACGTTGTTAATGATATCCGTGATCTCGGTGCATGCATTAGCAGTGATCTCTGCGGATGATGCATTCTCCTGGGATATAGCGGAAAGACTGCTGATGGAATCGTTGAGCACGTTACATACCGCATTAATATCATCAACGTTTTGTCTGATGACTTCGAAATTCTCCTTAGTGCTGCTGATGTTGTCAAACAGTGTAGTAAGGGATTCCTTGGAATTCATACTTGTGGCTTCCTGTTTGGACATTACATCGTTGAGCTTGGTAACAAGACCAATGGTCTTATCGGTCTGAGTCTTGAGTTCATCCATGATGTTTTTGATGGATGCTGATGATTCGTTGGACTGGACCGCAAGCTTTCCGATCTCTTCCGCTACGACTGCAAAGCCTCTTCCCGCTTCACCTGCTCTTGCAGCTTCTATGGAAGCGTTGAGGGACAGGAGATTGGTCTGATTAGCGATGGAGTTGATAACGTCTGCGGCATTGGTTACTTCTTCTACGAAGTTACCCACATCCGCCATTTCTTTGGTAACCGTCTCCAGCTCACGCATGGATTCCTGAATTGATGCTATAAGCTCTTCGAAGGTCTTGGCCACGTAATTGGAATTTGCCGTCATGCTGCTTGTGCACTCTTCGGCGGTCTCAACAGTATCGGACATTTCGGACAGCTTACCGACTATGGTTCTTACATTATCCGATGCGCTGTTAACATCCTCTGCCTGCTGGAGCGCTCCGCTTGATACGCCGGATATGGCATTGGAGAGATTGTTCATGGTATCCGTAGCCTTTTCGGTTATCACCGTCAGTTCCTTGGAGTCTGCTACCGATACATCAACATTGTTCTTTACTCCGGATACGATGTCTCTTATCTGGTCTATGAAAGTATTCATATTGCCGGCGATAACTTCAAATTCATCACCGGATGAGATTTCAATCTTCTTGGTAAGGTCACCTGAACCGTCCGCAATATCGGAAATCTTGTTGTTGAGAGTCTTAAAGCTCTTGCTGATCCTTGATGTCAGGAACAGGATCACGAGAATGCTTATGACCAGGATTACCAGCGCAATCAGGAATATGGTGCGGATAAAGCTTGATATCTGCTCGTCATACCAGTCAGCACTGAAGTCTACACCTACCACACCGACTACTTTATGTGCGGAATTAAAGACAGGGCTGTATGCGCTGTAATGGTTGCCCCACTCGTCCGCATAAGGCTGATCATCCACGGCACCGGTACCGTTACCTGCAACGATAAGCGCATCGGTAACTTCCACCTCATCTCCCCAATCCGCGGGATCTTCCGGATCCGCATCTACGGTGAAAATAAAACTGTTTGCCCCGGTCTGTTCCATACAGTAGATATATTCAAGATCGGTATTGTCTCTGTATGCCGCAAGATCATCAAGCACGGAGGCATATTCGGCTGTTTCCTGATCGCCGTCTTCCAGCGCTTCAAGAACATCACCGTCAATCTCTGCGGCGGCGGTGTTTGCGATGTCCATCATTCTCTGCTTGATGAGAGTTTCCATGACGGATGATGACTGTTTAATGGAAATGGTACCGAGAACTACGGTAGTGACGAGAAGCACGACAACATTGATCAACAGGATCTGCAAAGAAAGACTTATTCTACGTACCCTCATAAGATAACCCCTTATTGCAGGAAGGTTTAACCGTGGCACGTGCCTGCAACGCGTGCCGACGGCATAGCTATGAAAATATGTTAGCATGAGTGACAGTGTGTACGCTACAATTTTGTCATCAAATGGAGCAAAAGTTAGATTTTATGTGACTTGATGACAAAATTGTAGCGTACACACTGTCATCTTGTATACACCTGCAAAAAATGTTAAAATGTGCGGGATTCGGGCATCCTTACACCATGGAGAAAAGAAATGAGTTCATCGTTAACTGCCCCGGAGCCTATAATCGAGCTTCGGAATGTCACTAGGAGGTTTGATGACAACGGCTTCATAGCCGTCGATAACTTCAATCTCTCGATTGAAAGAGGCGAATTTGTCACATTCCTCGGACCTTCAGGTTGTGGTAAGACCACGACTCTTCGAATGATCGCGGGTTTCGACAGGCCCACAAGCGGTCAGATCTTACTCGGAGGCAAGGATATATCCAAACTTCCGCCCAACAAGCGCCCCGTTAATACGGTTTTCCAGCGCTACGCATTATTCACTCATATGAATATCTATGACAATATCGCCTTCGGCCTTAAGCTTAAGAAAATGGCCCGTGAGGAGATAGAGGGCAAGGTTAAGCATGTACTTGAGATGGTTGACCTTGAAGGCTTTGAGGAAAGAAGTGTTGCTACCCTTTCCGGCGGTCAGCAGCAGCGTATCGCCATTGCCCGTGCCCTTGTCAATGAGCCCGAGATACTTCTCCTGGATGAGCCTCTTGGCGCACTCGATCTCAAGATGAGAAAAGAGATGCAGATAGAGCTTAAGTCCATGCATGATAAGCTCGGCATCACATTTATATATGTAACTCATGATCAGGAAGAAGCCTTGACCATGTCCGATAAGATCGTCGTTATGAACGGCGGCCAGATCCAGCAGATCGGAACTCCCGAGGATATCTACAATGAGCCCAAGAACGCTTTCGTAGCGGACTTCATCGGCGAAAGTAATATTTTCAAAGGAATCATGACCGGAAAGCTCAAGGTCAGATTCTGCGGAGGAGAGTTCGACTGTATGGATGATGTTCCCGAAGGAACCCAGATTGATGCGGTTGTCCGTCCCGAGGATGTTATCCTCACCGCTCCCGAAAAGGGTACCGTTAAGGGCGTTGTTACCAATGTCGTCTTCAAGGGAATCCACTACGAGATCACCGTTGAGAGCGGCAAGTATGAGATGGTTATCCAGTCCACCAAGACTCCCAAGGTAGGAGAAGAGGTTGGAATGTGCCTTGAGCCAGACGGAATCCACATCATGATCGCAGAGGATCATACCACCAGATTTGATGCCGATATCACCGACGAATACGGACTTGAATATAACGGAAAAGAGATCGAAGCCGACATTACTTCTATAATAAAGGGTTCGACTCTTAAGGACGGCATTCTCAAGGATTCTTCCGGAGAGACCATCAGACCCGAGAATATCAAGGTTCATATTTCCATCGAGCCTGCGGATATCGAACTTACCGATGATGCCGAGAAAGGACTTACTTCCGGCGAGATCATCAACCTTATATATAAAGGAGACCATTACAGCTATGTCATCCGTACCGCAAGAGGTCATGATCTGATCGTAGATGATGAGTACCTCTGGAACCTGGGAGACATAGTCGGTCTTGTCATGCCCGCGGATAAGATGACTTTCACACTTGCAAAATAACAGGAGAAAACAATGAAGGGAACATTTCAGAGGAAATACTTAGGTATTCCTTATGCGCTGTATCTCCTGGTATTTGTTATCATGCCGCTCATCGTCATCGTAAAGTATGCCTTTACGGATGCAAGCGGAAGACCGGGAATCGGCAATTTCATAAACTTTTTCACGGATCCGAATACACTGGGAACTCTCGTG
This sequence comes from Lachnospiraceae bacterium, assembly GCA_017940415.1. Taxonomy (GTDB): domain Bacteria; phylum Bacillota; class Clostridia; order Lachnospirales; family Lachnospiraceae; genus AC2028. Next base: position 98,984 of record JAGAYR010000039.1, on the reverse strand, counting down.
TATTCGCTCTTCCTTGCATTTGCCACGACTATGATATGCCTTCTTATCGCATATCCCGCGGCTTATTGTCTTGCCATGAGTAAGATCTCATCGAAAGGTGCGATCCTTATGCTCATGATCATGCCCATGTGGATTAACTTCACCCTTCGTATCACAGCTCTCAAAGAGCTTCTTACCATGATCGAAGGGAATCTTGCTCTGCATCCTTTTGCCAATTCCGTTATAGGAATGACTTATGACTTCCTGCCCTTTATGATCCTTCCTATCTACAACCAGATCTCAAGGATCGACAAGAGCCTTCTGGAAGCAGCTTCAGACCTTGGTGCAGATCAGGTTCAGGCATTCTTAAGAGTGCTTCTTCCTCTTTCAATGCCCGGAGTCATCAGCGGAATATCCATGGTATTTTTACCTGCCATGACCAACTATGTTGTTCTTGATATGCTCTACAACAGCACCTACATCATGGGCAGCCTCATCGGAAGCTACTTCTCTGCATACGACTGGCACGGCGGATCGACCATTTCACTGATCCTCCTTGTTATCATATGCATCTTTACACTTGTAGTCGGCGGCGACGAAGGTGAGAAAAATGTGAGAGGAGGATCCGTATTATGAAAAAGAAATCGATCGTAACTCCTCTTGTACTTCTCATAGTGCTTCTTCTTATCTATGCACCGATACTGATCCTTGCTTTCTACAGCTTTACCGATGCATCGACCATAGGACAGAAGGCAGTGTTTTCCCTGCAGAATTATGTGACTCTTTTCACCACTCCGGAACTTGCGGAGATGATCAGAGGAACTCTCCTTCTTGCAGTGGGAGTGGCTGTATTATCTACGATTCTCGGAACACTTGGCGCATTGGGTTCGTTTTACTCAAAGCCTGCCGCAACGAGCGTATACCGTATCGTTAACCAGGTGCCTGTTGTAAATGCGGACGTAGTCACCGGTTTTTCCGTGTGCATCCTTCTGGTAATCGTATTCGGAATTAACAAGGATACTTTCTTTCCTCTTGTTGCGGGACAGACCGTTATCTGTGCACCTTTCGTATATCTCTCGGTTTATCCGAAGCTTGGCCAGATGGATCCTTTCATATATGAAGCGGCTCTGGACCTTGGCGCATCACCTTCCGTTGCAGTCAGAAAAGTAGTTATCCCTCAGATCATGCCCGGTATCGTATCGGGATTTGTAATGGCGGTAACTCTTTCTCTGGATGATTATTTCGTTGCAACATATACCAAGCCCGCATCATTCGATACCATCTCTACATATGTAGTTAACGCGACCCGCGGTTCACAGACGGATATCAAGACCGCGCTCTGGGCACTTTCCACCGTTATCTTTGCCATAGTTCTTATCATCTGTATCGGAATGAACAGAAGCACTTCGAACAAGGATAAAAAGAAAGCAAATAAGATGAGGAGGGCAAATGCATGATGACCTTTAAGAAGATCTCCTCAAAGCTTATTGTCTTGGCCTGCTCCGGTATTCTTTTGGCAGGAATGGTTCCTGCTGTACCCGCGCACGCTGCCGAGGATGTTATCACCATCAGGGTATGCAACTGGGAAGAGTATATCGACGAAGGCGGCTGGGATGAAGATGAAGTGATCGATCTGGAATCCGGCGATATATTCGGAGAAAATGCGCTCTACGAAGATTTCGAAGAGTGGTATTACGAGACCTACGGTCAGAGAGTAAAGGTTGAATACAGCTGCTTCGGAACCAACGAAGAGCTTTATAACATGCTTACTCTGGGCGATGAATTCGATCTTGTTGCTCCTTCCGAGTACATGATCATGAAACTAATGTCCGAAGGAAGGCTTGTTCCCTACAGCGATGAGTTCTTCAACGAGGACAATGAGTACAATTATTACATCAGAAACGTTTCTCCTTTTATCAGAGAGACTTTCGAGACCAATGAGATAAACGGCGAATACTGGAACGAGTATGCCGCATGTTATATGTGGGGCGTATTGGGATTCCTCTATAATCCCGAATATCTCACGGATGAAGAGGTTTCTACCTGGAAACTTCTTGTAAATGAGAACTACATCAGACAGATCACCACCAAGGACAATGTGCGCGACAGTTATTTTGCGGCCCTCGGTGCTCTCAAGGGAGATCTGTTCTTAAGTGAAGAATTTTTAAACGATCCCGACTATCACGAAAGACTCGGAGCGGAGATGAATGATACCTCCGAGGAAACTGTTGCGGCTGCTCTTGAATATCTTCAGAGAGTCAAGGACATCGTGTATTCTTTTGAGACGGATTCGGGAAAATCCGACATGGTAACGGGTAAGATCTACTCCAACCTTCAGTGGTCCGGTGATGCGGTTTACTCAATGGATCTTGCTGAGGAAGAGGATGTGTACCTTGCATATTCCGTTCCCGAGGAATGCACCAATCTCTGGTTCGACGGATGGGTAATGCTGGATGTTGGAATAAAAGGAGATGCCGAGAAGCAGAAGGCATGCGAAGCTTTCGTGAACTTCCTTTCAAGACCTGACAATGCTGTCAGAAATATGTACTACATCGGATATACCTCGTCCATTGCCGGCGGAACTGACGGAGACCAGATCTTCGAATATATCGACTGGAATTATTCCGCTGATGAGGATGAAGAAGAAACCGCAGAGTATGATATAGGGTATTTCTTCGACGGAAGCGAGGGCGGAGATTACGTACTCACCGTTCCCGAAGAGCAGACTTACCGCCAACTCTTTGCCCAGTATCCTCCCAAGGAAGTTACGGACAGAAGTGCGGTCATGAGATATTTTGATACCGAGGCCAATGCCCGTATCAATCAGATGTGGATCAACGTAAGATGCTTCAATATCGGCAAAATAAAAGCTGCCGGTTGGGCAGCTATAATAGTACTTGTGATCGCTATTGTAATAGGCGTGATCGTTATGAAGCGTGGAGATAAGAAAGCGAGAGTTAATCGTCGTCCTCTTCAGCACCAATAACACCGCTTACGACTGAAGTAATTGCGGAAACGACAACAGCTGCGATAATTATGACGAGCAGTCCGCCTGCAAGTACCAAAAAGATTCCTGATTCCATAAGATACTCCTTTTTGCGCCGTTTGCGCGAGCTTCTTTTGACAAGGGATATTTTATCACGACCGGGCGAAAAGTACAACAAAGGCATTTTTCACAATATGACAAAGCCTGATAAATAAGGCATTTCAGAGCTCTTCGGGGTGTTTCCGGAGAGCTCTTTTTATGCACAGCGCCGAATTTGTCTTTTTGTCCTTTTTTGGGTTGACCGTGTGAAATCTGTGTTGTAAAGTTGACCTCACCATCAGTTTGGGCAGTTTGAAGAACTGCCCTTTTATCATGTCTAAATATGCGGGCAGCTTACGGGTGATGAAATGACTAATACTACCGAAAATGCCCGCGATCTACTTGAATCCCTTACGGATGAATACATCTCGCGTAAGGGAAACGAACTCATCTTACTCAGACGCGGCGTGATCACAAAAGAAAAATTCATGGCAGATGCCGGTGAATACATCCTGTCAAGATTCGGAGGGGACGAGCCTCTTAAGGATGCCCTTATCAAAGAATTCGAGGAGTATATCTTCGGCTATTCCATACTTACTCCTCTCATAGACGATCCGGATATATCGGATATAAGGGTAACCGCACACGATACTGTCAGGGTTAAGAGAAGCGGTAAGAGAACGGACTCCGGGGTTTCTTTTTCCTCGGAAAAAGAATACCTGCGATTCATAGAGCATGTGGCTGCAAGAAATCAGGTAAGTGTCTCCAATCTGTCCGCCATACAGAGATTTACGGACAGCGCATCGCATCCTGATTTCATCCTGAGATTTACGGTCTGCATGCCCATAGTAAATACCTATGACGAGCCCTATCTGTGTATCAGAAAGGTTCCCAGATCATTTCCCATGCTGAAGGATCTGGTGGAAAAGGGAATGCTTGATGAGAAGAGTGCGAGGATCCTTACCCTCAGGTTTCGCATGGGATCAACTCTTATATGCGGCGGTAATTCCTCGGGTAAGACAACACTTCTCAATGCATTAAAAGAGACCATTCCCGACGATACGGCTGTGATGATCGTACAGCAGGCGGATGAACTTACCACGATGTTTCATCCGGATATGATGTTCCTTCATTCGGTTCCCACAAGTACGGAGAGTATGGCTTCCTATGATCTGGAACATATAAGTATCGCGGGACTCACCATGGATGTGGATTTTTTTATCGTAGGTGAGATCAAAGGCGCCGAGGCACTTTATATCCTGAATGCGGCATGCACAGGTCAGATTTGTGCGGGGACGATCCATTCCACTTCCGCCATGAGAGCTCCGGATAAGCTGGTGGATTATGCCATGTATGAGAGCAGGTATTCGAGAAACGAACTTATGCGAATGATGGATTGTTTTAAAACGCTTATCTTCATGAAGGATTTCAAAGTGGCCAATGTCTACGCATGCAAGGGCTGGAACGAGGAAAGGAGGGAGCTGGATTATGAACGCATTTTGTAGCATATGCGTATTTGTGCTTTTGACAGCGGGACTGTACGGCCTTATGGACAGATCGAAAACTGCGGAGAAGATAAGAAAGTCGTTTTATCTCATGGCTGCAAGGATCGATAAGAACGAAACAAAAAGCGCAGTTGAAAGAAGAAAACGTATAAAAGAAAGAACCGGCAAAGAAGGCTTTTTTGCACGTGTAAACAGGGCGCTTGAATACAGCTGCATCAAGAGAAGAGTTCCGAAGGTGACGAGCGAAAAGTTAGTGGCGGGATTAAGCGTGATATGTGCCATGTTACTGATCACCGCGGGAATGTTATCAGGGTTTGTAATGTCGCTTATTGTAACGTCCGCGTTTTTAGCCTTTGTTTATATCCTGATCAGATGTATGGAGATTTCCGCTCTTAAGAAAACGGGTGATGATCTTCCGAGGCTCCTTGACCTTCTGGGATCCTTTGCCGCTACCGGAGCTGTTTACTCCAATATTTTCGGTCAGATAAGCATGTATATGAACGAACCCTTAAGGAGTGTGTTTGATGAATGCGCTGCTGAAGGAAGGATGAGTGGGGATATATCCCTTGCACTTTTATCCATGGCAGATAAGATAGAGCATCCGCAGTTCAAACAGCTTGTCAGAAATATGGAGATTACATCCAGACACAGTGAGGATATCACGGGACTTGTGACATCAACCAGAAGAAGCCTGAGAGATTACATAAGAGAAGCATCCCGCAGGAAAACAATTCTGAGAGAGTCGGCAATAAACATGGTACTTTTGCTGCTTATGAGTTTCGTAGTCCTTGCAATAACCGCATCTCTTTCGGAGACTACGCCCTCCGCAGTACTGTTTGACAGTATACCCGGAAAGATAAGTTTAGGCGTTATGGCGGGAGTGGCCTTTATGTATTTCGGTCAGGCATCGAAACTGTATAAGTGAGGTTTTGAAATGGAAATAATGACACATTATCAGGTGATATCAAGGGTCTTGATATTGATTACGGGATTTCTTGCTGCAGCTTTAACGCGGAATCTTTTATATCCGGGTAAGGGATTCGCATATCTTAAGGGCGTAGAATTCGCAGGAATGATCAGAAAGAAAAGTCACGATGCGGGTTATGTGCAGTTGTCCGCATGGCTTCGGAAAAACGGAGCGTCTTATCACATAGGTAAAAAGATCGAGCCCGGAAGCTTCATAGGACTGTGTATCGCTCTTGGGTGTATGGGATTTTTGGCGGGTATGAGCGTTTCTGTATTTATGGGGATTGTACTTGGAAGTGTAACTCTTTTGTTTCTTCCTCTCAGCATACCCGCACTTAACAGGGCGGATTCAAAAGCAATGCTTCCCGATATAAGGCTTATCTATCACAGTCTGGGAGTGCAGATAAAAAGCGGAGTGTATGTGACGGATGCTCTTGCGGAATGCTCCACATCGGTTACCAACATAAGGCTTAAGGATGCACTTTCCGAATTCTATGCGGAGGTCATTATGAAGTCCGATATCTATGCTTCTCTGGAAAGATTCAGATCCGCTTTTGATGACAGGTACATAGATTCACTATGTATAACAGTGGTTCAGGCTCTTGAGTCCGGACAGGCGGTGGAACTTTTGGGGGATATTGCGGAACAGGTCAGGGATATGGAAGAGGAAGTGTTCGAATCGAGAAAGGCATCGCTGGACAGACTGCTTACCCTGTGTCAGCTGCTTGTTCTCGGCGCGGTACTTGCCACGGCACTTTACACTTGTGTCATGTACATGATGAGCAGAGCCATCGGATTCAGATGAGGGGAATTTGCTGAAATTTGTTTTTAAATTTGAAAGGAGTTATTGAAATGAAAGCATTCGAGATCATCGTAAAAAAAGCAATGAAGAAAGAAGAGGGACTGGACGGAATACTTGTGACTATCGGACTGTGCATAATTGCACTCTTACTTTGCGTTGTCATGAGGGATTCACTTACGGAATTTATTAAGACGATCGTAGCGGAAATGACTGTATCAGCCAAAAACATACTGAGCACTCCGGGAGCGTTTTCTTTTCCTCCCATGTATCTGTGAGGCGCGGATATGAAAGAAAAGGCTGTTAAAGAAAAAGTGCTCAGCCCGGGAAGCGTGGGAGATGTGATGCCCATGTGCATCTTTGTGATATGTATCGCTTTCGTTATGATATCTTTTGCAAATTGCGTAAGACTCATAAATGTAAAGGCATCGGTATCCCAGGTGGCAAGACAGTACATTCTGAGAATGGAGACATACGGGTATCTTACGGAAAATGACAAAGAAGCTCTTATGAGAAATCTTGCGGATACGGGACTGACCGGAGTGAGTCTTGCGGGTACGGATACTTCGGAAGTGGGATACGGAAATGAGATCAGGTTGTACATAGACGGATTCACGGAGGATGGTTATGAAATCAGGGAATTCAGAACATCAACTGCCAAATATCAGTAGAGTTTCCGGACAGGCGGAATATGTTCTTGGAATGTATGCTCTGACACTTGTCATGATACTTGCCATGGTCACACTTCAGATTTTGCAATACAAAGCGGATTCGGATATAGCGGAGGATGCACTTGCTGCCTCCGCACTTGCCGCACTGGATGTTGATCCTTACAGATATGGCGCAGATCATATGCTGGTGATAAACGATCCGGAGCACGCAATGGAGATATTCAAAAATGCTCTTAAGGCCAATATGGATCTGGACGGTGATTACAGACCGGTGTCCGGGAATGCTTCATATGTATCCGGCAGAGTCTCCGTTGATGATTTCAGGATATATCTGGTAGACGGTGATGAAGTTACGGAATACAGAGTTACGGATACGGGTACCGTCAGCTTATCCGGATTATACGGAGAAATGAAAACTCCCGGCGGACAGATAGTTAAATCTGCAGGATGTTACGCTGCCATATCTTTTGATACCAAAGGGTTTATGGGAACTGTTGTAAGAGCACGTAAAGACGCATATGCGGAGATGGTAGCGGATCCTTTAAGAATACGGGATATATGAGAGGAATAATTTATAAATGCAAAATAAGAAAAACAAAGAATCAAAGTACGGCCTTCTGATCGCAGCACTTATCACTGCAGCGGCTGTATTTGCCATAATGACATATTTCCAGAGACAGGCTCTGGCTGATTTTGAGAAAAGAGAAATCTATGTGGCCGTATCGGATATTCCGAAAGGAGTCGTGATAACTGAAGAAAATGCTTCGCAGTATATCGCGGTAAAAAGCGTGGATGCGGGATGCGTTCCGGAAAGTGCACTTTCGGATTACAGGACTTTGAGCGGAATGAGCCCCGAATATGACATAGATAAAGGAACACTTCTTACGACAGGTATGTTCTCGGATTCGGATGATGTACTTGCTGTCATGACTTCACCCGTACTTGCCGGTTTTAAAACCGAGGACCTGGCTAAGGCAGTGAGCGGATGTTTAAGAGCGGGAGACAGGATCGATATATATTCCGCAGATCCGGAAACGGGCGAAGAGATCCTTCTGTGTCAGGACGTGTATGTGGAGTGCGGATATGATTCATCGGGAAATGCGGTAAACGGAGAATCGCCTGCCGTGATGTTTAACGTATATCTGGAAAGGGATGACGCATCTGCGTTTTACGGAGGTTTAAGGAACGGATATATGTATGTGGTGAAAAGAATTTGATGTATGGGTTTTCACTTCTAACGGTTATTCTCTGCCTTGCGGCAGCTTCTGTGGAGGACATACTTACAAAAAAGGCAGCGGATATCATCTGGTGGATATTCGCGCCTGCAAGTTTGCTTGCCTTATCCGCGTCACGGACGCCTCCGGGATTTTGGGATTTCTTTGAATGCCTTTTTGCAATCTTTGTTCAGGAACATATCATGTGCAGATTTTACGGAAGAGCCGATTCTCACGCTTTTTCGTGTTGTGCGTTATTTCTGATATTCAGCGGAGCACGGCTGGAAGGACATATTCTGCATATGTTCATATCACTGATCCTTTTGTCGGTTCATCAAAAGCTCCGCCACAATATAGGAAACCGGGGAAAGCTGATCTCCCCGGTTCCTTTTATTCCCTATATATCAATTGCGTTTGTGATATGTGTCATCATAGCGCTTCATTAAGCTGAGCGTAAACAGAACTTGTTTCTGAAGGAGTTGCGCTACTTATGTAATAGATCTTACCGGAAGAGGTAACGATCTTAATGGCTACCATTTTATCGGGAGCGAGGAATACTTTACATGCTTCACCCTCCACACTGAAATTGCCTTTCAGAAGGGTTTCCATACCTGTACCGTTTGTGCGTATAAATCTTAATCCTCGTATATCTTCTATGTATTCAACACTTTCGATATCGCTTACCGGTATCACATACTCATCTCTTAACTGATGGCATATGACATTTCCGTCGGAAACTCTGAGACTGATGGGAGTGGATTCCAGCATTCCGACCCATATGACAACCAGGATTGAGAAGACGATGGAAAGCGCAGCCAGAAATCCAATGACTTTGCCTGCGGGATGAGCCATGTTTATGGTGCTTCCCACACCTGCACGTTTCTCTACATTGAGTCTTTTGTCCGAAGGATTGTAGTAGAACATTCCGGCGATCCAGAGATCGTCATCATCCTGAATCACAGTCATATCCTTGTGATAGATCTTCTCTATGCTCTGATCGGTATGTACAAATATGGCAAGCGCACCCATGACCAGGATCATATATAAACCTATTCCTGCGATCATGATGATGCCGGAACCAGAGAGTATTTCAAGGAGTGAGAGTGTGCACCCGAAGATGGTGTTTGCCCATAACATCAGCACGAACATCTTTGCCATATTCTTTTTCTTGGCTCTGTTGTAGTTGGCATTTATATCACTGTCTGTTGATATAACTTCGCTTTTGATACGATCCATGACGAAACCGATGACGGTTATCATGATACCGACCAGAAATATGGATCCGCACACAGAGGTGGCAAGAAATGTTCCCGCAGCAGTTGAACCTGATGTTTTGATGATCTTAAGATCGGCAAGAAGCGCGATGATAACTGTCAATACTCCCGCTATATTGGGTAGAATTACCGAACCCGGTTTCAGTGCTCTTACGGTTCCCACGGTTTTAAGATCCGTATAGCTGATGCCTTTTTCGGCAATTATTCCAAGGCTCTTTTTAAGAGACTTCATTTCTTTATTGCCGTATATATAGGGAACGGATACGGCAAAAATAGCTATAAAGACGAGCATTACCCATATAAATGTTCTCATGGGCAGTGTTCCGAGGAACAGGAGGAGTACTGAGATCACGGTAAATACCACGTTAAGCCTGTAAGCTGCTTTATTGTTTTTATCCGTGATGGTATCTATCCTTTCGGATACTTCCGGCTCGGTAAATTCTTTCCTGTTTGTGACTCCGAATATGAGCTTTTTTTCCCGCCATTTACGGGGATACAAAAGCGAATAAGTTATCCAGATAGTGGGTACCAGACATATAAACATTATTATTCCCAAAAATGCATCCATATTATTCCTCAGCTTTCTGTTCCGTAAAACTCATCGATAAGATTTAAAAGATCTGCTTTTGATACGCCTGATAATCTGCATTCCGATACTATCCGTTTAAGCTCTGTTTTATTACTGTCACTGATGATGCCCTGTTGCTTTATGGAGGTTCTTATCCTGGCACCGTTTTTTCGGTCCGTCATGATATAGCCTTCGGTTTTGAGAAGCTGATACGCCTTGCTGACCGTCATGGTGTTTATGCCCATCTCCATGGCCAGGGCTCTGACCGTCGGAAGCTGCTCACCGCCTTCAAGTTCACCGGAAGAGATGCCCATGACGATCTGATTTCGTATCTGCATATATATCGGGATATCCGACAGTTCGTTGATACGTATTATCATCACGCGGTCTCCTTTGTTGTTTTATTTTTTCCGGAAATGATGCAGAGGACAATTGCAAGTATCAGTGCGGGGATTCCGGAGATGAGTCCGATCACGTGGGGACCGAAGATCATCTGATCCATATATTCCATCTTGCTCAGATAACAGAAAATGTTCAGCGCATTGATGGCTCCGTGGAAGAGTGCGGGAATCCAGATACATCCTGTCTTCTCATAGTAATAATCCTCGATTATTCCGATCACAGCTGCGAACAGAGCGAAGGCAAACAGACCAAGGAAGGGAGCTCCGGGATAATCGGTTCCGTACTCATAACCTGCAAGGAGCATTACCGGCCAGTGCCACATTCCCCAGATGATACCGCCGATGATACGTCCGGGAGTGGTTCCGAATCTGTCTTTGAGATAAGGATACATAGCGCCTCTCCATCCGATCTCTTCGCCGAGGGCCAGAATCATATTGATGAATGGTGCGTAGGTGATCGCTCCGATGAGGGAGATGACCGCCAGGGACATAATGGAAAGGCCTGCGGCTTCATACTGCGCCATTGCAGCTTCCGGCACTGTAGATGCGAGGGCTGTAAGATCGGGATCGTATCTGTCAGGGAATACAATGAAATATAAAATAGCTCCGAGGGTGGTTATCACTAAGGGCGTCCAGAGGGCCAGGAAAACAAAACGCACCTTGCCGCGAAGCTTTGGAATGAATCCCATTCCCTTGAGAGGAATCCTTGCTATAAGTGTTCCTGCCGTGGGGACGAACATGCTTATCGAAAGAAGCGCCGTGAAGGCGAGGGTGTTGCCATTCTGCGCCAGAAGACTTGCTGCGACCTGGATCACCCAGGCGATACCGAAGGTTCCTATCATATAAAGTATGAATTGTTTCTTTGTTGTTTTTTCTCTCATAATCAGCCTCATTTCAAAAGGTTATATGTGAATGGTTTCTTTTCCGGAAATGTTTTGTATCTTTTGTATTACTCCAGCTAATACAAGATATACACTGTTTGCATATTCTTGTCAAGTATCTGCATAAAAATCCTTGAAAATAAAGAGAAACAGGCATAAATGCCCGTGCAGTGATGTTGTTATGGGGGTATATTCTGTGATAAAATATGCAATGTATGCGTATGTATCACATAAACGGCTTTTGCTTTTGTCTTCGGGGAGGACATGTATTATGACGATATCCTGCGTAATGATAGTCAAAAATGAAGAGAACATCCTTGCCAGATGCCTTGACAGCATAAAGGATCTGATGGATGAGATTGTCATTGTAGATACCGGATCATCCGATAAGACCAAGGACATTGCGCGTAAGTATACGGATAAGATATATGACTTCACCTGGACTGGTGATTTTTCCGATGCGAGAAATTTCGCGTTCTCGAAGGCTACATGTGATTACATCTATTCAGCGGATGCGGATGAGATCTTAGACGAAGCTAATCATGAGAAGTTTGCTAACCTTAAGACCATTCTTCCCGAAGAAGTTGAGATAGTTCAGATGCGCTACGGCAATCAGCTTGAGCATTCCACGGTCTATAATTTTGACGAAGAATTAAGACCCAAGATGTTCAAACGCCTAAGACAGTTTGTATGGCACGACCCTGTTCATGAGATGATCAGACTCGATCCCGTCATCTATGACAGCGATATCGTGATCACACATAAACCTGAAGGAAATCACGGAAGCAGAGATCTGGAGATTTTCTCCAAATCCACCACAGGCGGCGGAAAACTCAGCAAGAGACTCTTTGATATGTATGTCAGGGAGCTTTTCATTACGGGTTCCGAAGATGATTTCAGAAATGCACTTCCTTACTTTGTAGCATGCGCGGGTGATACTGAGCTTGACCCCGACAGTGTTAACAAGGCATGCCTTGTTATCGCACATATTGCAAGGATTCATGGCGATATAGTCATGTTCTTTAAGTACATTACCAAGACCATGGCAACCGATCCTTCATCGGAAGTATGTATTGAACTCGGTCTTTTCTATGAAAGGATCCAGGACTTCGAAGAAGCTGCTATATGGTATTACAATGCGGCTTTCGAGACACTTCCTTCGATCTACATTACTTCTGCGGGTAAAGATGCCGCAGAGGGGCTTAAGAGAGTATATGAGCAAATGGGGCTGCCTGAAGTCGGGCAGCAGTTTGCGGAAGATATAGAGGCAAAAGCATGAACTGGGAATCAAATGTCAGAAAAGTAGTACCTTATGTTCCGGGTGAGCAGCCCACAGGCAAAGTTATCAAGCTCAATACCAATGAGAATCCCTATCCTCCCGCACCGGGAGTGGAGGCTCTTCTTAAGAGCTTCGATGTATCAGTTTTAAAAAAATACCCCGAGGCGGACTGCCATACATTGGCAAATGCGCTGGCGGAAAAGTATAATGTAAAGCCCTCGCAGGTTTTTGTCGGAGTAGGTTCCGATGACGTTCTCGCGATGGCTTTTCTTACTTTTTTCAATTCGGACAAAAGTATTCTTTTTCCGGATATTACCTATTCTTTCTATGATGTATGGGCATCGCTTTTTAGGATTCCCTATGAGCAGATCCCTCTCGATGAAAACTTCAACATAATCCCTGAGGATTATGCCAAGGAAAACGGGGGAGTGGTCATTGCCAATCCCAATGCACCTACCGGTGTGTTCATGGGACTTGACGGTATCAGGAAGATCCTTGATGCAAATCGTGATGTAGTCTGCATCGTTGATGAAGCATATGTTGATTTCGGAGCGGATAGTGCACTCAGTCTTCTTGACGAATATGACAATCTTCTCGTTATCCAGACTTTCAGTAAGTCCAGATCCATGGCAGGTCTGCGGATAGGGTATGCCATCGGAAGTGAGAAGATGATCTCATATCTTCAGGACGTAAAATATTCGTACAACTCTTATACGATGAATTCCATAACTCTTGAGATAGGCGCGGAAGCAGTAAGGGATGACGCTTATTTCAGATTAACCTGTGAAAAGGTCATCGCAACAAGAGAAAGACTTAAAGGGCAGCTACGGGATCTTGGATTTGAATTTCAGGATTCCAAGACGAATTTCATATTTGCAAAGCACGTATCTGTTCCTGCAGAGCATATCTTCAAAGAGCTTAAGAGCAGAAATATCTACGTGAGATACTGGAATAAACCCCGTATCAGCGAGTATCTGAGAATAAGCGTAGGAACCGATGAAGAATGTGACACACTTGTCGCAAATCTCAAGGAGATTCTTCAGTAGTTTAGACATATAAAAAACATACAAACAGGAGATATATTTAATGGGTTCTTTGGCAAGAAAGATAGCACAGGCATTTGTGGCCAATACAATGACGCAGTATTTCGGATGTTTCATCATCTCTATGATTCCTCTGATCGAGCTCAGAGGCGCGATACCCATAGCTTACTGGTTTCGCGGGATGAATCCGGATAATTTCAATATTGTACTCGGCTATGTGATCATAGCCATCGGCAACATGATCCCCGTACCCATCATCTTCTTTTTCGCAAGAAAGGTGCTTGAATGGGGTAAGGACAAGCCGGTCATCGGAAAGTTCTTTACCTTCTGCCTCGAAAAGGGACATAAGGGCGGTGAGAAACTTCAGGCTAAAGCAGGACGCGGACTGTTTGTTGCACTCCTTCTTTTTGTAGGAATCCCTCTTCCCGGAACAGGTGCATGGACAGGAACACTTGCAGCATCACTTCTTGACATGAAATTCAAGGAGAGCATCACCGCAATAATGCTTGGTGTAGCACTTGCGGGAGTAATAATGGGTATTGCATCTTTTTTTCTCTCAAGTGTGATATTCTAAGTGATCACGGGAATTTGACAGACATATGAATTCGGATAATACAGAATTAAATTCATACAGTGCATTTGCGGATGTCTACGATGAGCTGATGAATGATGTCCCTTATGATGCGTGGACCGAAAGGATCGACCGCGACATCAGGAGGTTTGGAATCAGCAAAACCAAATCCGAATACGGTGAAGATGCTCAGGCTGAGGAAGCTCTTCTTGAGAGTGAGAGGAATCTTGTTGCGGACATCGGATGCGGAACAGGTGTCATTACACGGAAGCTCTTGGATATGGGATATGATGTGTTCGGAATCGACTATTCACCCGAGATGCTTTCGAGAGCAATGGACAGTGATGAAGACAGAGGAATCATGTATCTGAACCAGGATATGAGAGAACTCGATCTTTATTCCACCATAGGAACCGCAGTCAGCATATGCGACAGCATCAACTATCTTCTGGAAGACGAAGATCTTGATGATGCGTTTGAGGGAATCTCAAAGTTTCTTTATCCCGGCGGTATTTTTATTTTTGACTGTAATACTTCATACAAGTACAGAGAATCCATAGGCGAATCCACCATCGCGGAAAGCGGTGAGGATGTGTCTTTTATCTGGGAAAATTATTACGACGAAGAAGAAAATGTTAACGAATACGATCTTACTCTTTTTATAAAAAGAGAAGACGGACTATATGAACGTGCGGAGGAAACACACCTTCAAAGAGGTATCGAAGTAAGTGACATAGAAAGGCTTGCGGATAGGTGCGGCCTTGAGATCGTGCTCATGGTGGATTCCGACACGGAAGAAGAAGTAAGAGAAGAGACCGAAAGAATATATGCGGTTTTAAGAAAGAAAAACTGATGGCAGATATTAATACCAAAGATTATATAGTGACAGCAACGGCTGCTGATGCACATATCAGAGCCTTTGCATGCACTACGAAAAATATCAGTGAAGAGTCCAGAAGACTTCACAACACAAGTCCCGTGATGAGCGCTGCACTTGGAAGAACTCTTACCGCAGCCGCAATGATGAGCATCATGATGAAGGGCGACGGAGATAAGCTCACGATCCAGATCAAATCCGACGGACCTTCAGGCGGACTTACCGTTTGCGCAGATTCACACGGTAATGTAAAAGGATATACTCCCGTTCCCGATGTAATTGTTCCTGCTCATAGCAACGGACATCTGGGAGTTTCAACGGCAATCGGAAACGGAGATCTGATAGTAGTCAAAGACCTTGGACTTAAAGAGCCCTATGTGGGAAGAATCGCTCTTCAGACCGGAGAGATTGCAGAAGATATTACGTATTATTTTGCGGCATCCGAGCAGACTCCCTCATCCGTAGGCCTCGGCGTATTGATGAACAAGGACAACACAGTAAGATGCTCCGGCGGATTTATCATTCAGCTTATGCCTGATGCGGGCGATGATGTTATATCCGTTATCGAGGAAAATCTGAAGAGTTTAAAGAGTGTTACCGAGATGCTTGATTCGGGAATGACTCCCGAGGATATGATCGAGGAAGTATTAAAAGGTCTCGATATACACTTTAACGAAAAATACGACACCGCATACAAGTGCGACTGTTCAAGAGACAGAGTTGAAGCGGTGCTTGTAAGTCTCGGTGAAAAAGAAATCACGGACTTTATCAAAGCCGGTAAGGATGTGGAGATACACTGCGATTTCTGCGACACCGATTATGTATTTAATCCCGATGAATTAACTGAGATCCTGAAGAAAAGCAGGGCTCTTAAGAAATAAAAAGGAGACGAAAAAATGGTCAAAGTAAACGATAACTATTTAAAGCTTCCCGGAAGTTATCTTTTTTCCACCATCGGAAAAAAGGTAAGAGAATACAGTGAGGCTCATCCCGATGCGAAGATCATCAGACTCGGTATCGGCGACGTTACCCAGCCCCTTGCTCCCGCAATCATTACCGCACTTCACGGCGCAGTTGATGAGATGGGAAATAAGGACACCTTCAAGGGATATGCACCCGATCTCGGATACGAATTCCTCAGAAATGTGATCGCAGATACCGATTACAAGAAGAGAGGATGCGACATCTCTGCAGATGAGATCTTTGTTTCCGACGGAGCAAAGTCAGACTGTGCAAACATCCAGGAGATCTTTTCCGTAGACAATAAGATCGCGGTTTGTGATCCCGTTTATCCCGTATACGTTGATTCAAACGTTATGGCAGGAAGAACCGGAACTTACGATCCCAAGGCTGAGACCTGGTCAGATGTAATCTACATGCCCTGCCTTGAAGAGAACGGATTTGCTCCCGAGCTTCCCACCGAAACTCCCGATCTTATCTACCTCTGCTTCCCCAACAACCCCACAGGTTCCGCAATCACCAAGGACGAACTTCAGAAGTGGGTTGACTATGCGAACAAAGTCGGCGCGGTAATTCTCTATGATGCCGCATACGAAGCATATATTTCCGAGGACAACATTCCTCACTCCATCTATGAGTGCGAAGGAGCAAGAACCTGCGCCATCGAGTTCAGGTCATTTTCCAAGAATGCAGGCTTTACCGGCGTAAGACTGGGCTTCACCGTAATCCCCAAGGATCTTAAAGCAGGAGATACTCCTCTTCATCCTCTCTGGGCAAGACGTCACGGAACCAAGTATAACGGAGCTCCCTACATCATTCAGAAGGCAGGAGAAGCTGTTTATTCCGAGGAAGGAAAGAAGCAGTTAAAAGAGCAGGTTGCTTATTACATGAACAATGCAAAGGTAATCTACGAAGGACTTAAGGCTGCAGGCTATCAGGTATCCGGCGGCGTAAATGCTCCTTATATCTGGCTTAAAGCTCCCAATAACATGACCAGCTGGGAATTCTTCGATTTCCTTCTCGACAAGGCACATGTAGTAGGAACCCCCGGATCGGGCTTCGGTCCCAGCGGAGAGCACTTCTTCAGACTTACCGCTTTCGGAACTTACGAGAATACTCTCGAGGCTATTGAAAGAATCAAAAAACTGTGATATAGTCTGACCACGCCTTAAAGGCGATTTCTTTTAAAACGTTCAAATAAGAGACTTATGTTTTCCCAAAGGGGAGACGTGGGTCTCTTTTTTTGTTGCATCAAAAGGAGGAAGACATTTGAAAAATAAAGATGTGGCCTGCGGTATCGCATGGGTTCTGGTTGTCACCATATTATCGGCACTTATACTTCTGATGTCATATGCAGGAGATAAAGTATCCGCGGTTGAATTGCCGAGTCCCGAAAGTGTATTGGAATCTTATAAGAGTAATCCGTACATCAGGTTTTATGAGGGGGATGAGGGAATTGCCTGGACTACCATTCAACCGGACGGGTATTCGGTAAACGGATGCGGCGTTTATACATATGGCGGAGGTATAAGTATATACAGAGGAAGCGACGGCACTACCGTTATTCCCGAGGGCACAGTGTCGAGAAAAGAGCTGGCAGGACCTCTGCCTGCAGGTCATCATTATTATGCGGAGCCTTTGGAAAACACGGTGATCCCTGTCGGCAGATGGGAAATATCTCAATCCGAAGCACGCTGTATTCACGGTCCTTTCAGTGCGTGCAGGGATTTTGAATACTATGGCATAAACGGTTTATCCAATGTGAAGTGTCATGAACGTTATGATTCGGGATGGATCGCATATTGCGCGGATTGCGGTGAGCAGATTACGGGACTTGTATATACGAATGATGACTGTATCCGTCGCATCGGTTATATCTATGCGGGAGATGATGAATTCAGAAAAAGATACCCGGCAGAATACCTCTTTGTATGCCCTATATGCGGAGATAATCTTGAGAACGATCTGCATATGGTTTCCCATGAATGCAAATGTTTTGTGTCGGCAAACAGATACACGATTGCTTATGACGGAAACGGTGCGACGAGAGGCGGTATGGAAAAGTCCGTTTGTTACTACGGAGACGCGGGTGTTTACGAAGGAACAACTGTAACGGGAGATAATAATCTCAGGGAAAATGAATATGTCAGACCCGGATATGTATTTGCGGGATGGAGTGATTCACCGGAGGGACAGGTTCTTTTTACAGACGGAAGCAGTACCCGATCCATCGAAAGTTACTACACATATCTGTCTGATACGGGAGATGATGCCAATGACAGAGAAATAAAACTGTATGCCGTCTGGGTAAGATCCGATTGTACCGTCACGATTTCGGGTGGAAGATTTGAAAGCTCTCAGGGATCGTATAACGGAGTAGATGACGGATATTTTGAACCGGGCAGGAATTCATTTAACAAAGGCTACATGTACGAAACAATAATAGATCCCGCACTGCTTACGGCACCGAAGGGATACAGGATAGAACTTGTGGTTCCCGGCGGAATTCCCATGCAGGATATATACGCATCATCAGAACTTATCGGATGGAAATTTGATTCCGGTGATGCATCGGTGCATGAATTTTCTTATACAGAAGGCAATATACAATACTGCGGAAACGTATCGGGAGAAATATTAAACCCTGCATCCGACGGAAGTTTTACATACGTACACTCATCCGGCGTTAACGGAAATACGGATAATGCACATGCCCTGTGGAAGAGTACATCCGTAATATTGCCTGAAGCGGTTTATCCCGGCGGGATATTTGAAGGATGGTTTACGGATCCGGGACTTGTACCTGACACATATGTCGGAAAAGGCGGTGATATCTTTATACCGGAATCTGATGTGATCTTGTACGCGGGCTTTTCGGGGCTTGGTTTGTCGGCGACTCCCGATTATATGGGCAATTCCGATTTCGGTGCTTTAAGGTATAGCGGACTTACGGATCTGGGTATAGCACGGGCTACGGAATACGATATCTACAAATACTTTATTTCCACGGATTATCCGGTATGCAACTGGACCGAAGCTATGACGGATGATAAGGGGACTTATGGCACAGGCGCTGTAAGAACTTTTTCCGGAGGCGGGAAATATACGGAGTATAAAGCACCTGTTTCGGGAATATACTCATTTGAACTATGGGGAGGCGCGGGAGCATCCTATGATAAGTACTCCGGCGAAAACGGTGAGTATTCTTCATGCAGGATCTTTCTGAATAAGGGTGATGTTGTCGGAATCTATACCGGAAGTGCCGGAAGTGTTACAAGCGGAAGCGGCGGA
The DNA here is from genome assembly GCA_017940415.1 of Lachnospiraceae bacterium. Classification (GTDB taxonomy): domain Bacteria; phylum Bacillota; class Clostridia; order Lachnospirales; family Lachnospiraceae; genus AC2028. The sequence continues at coordinate 79,680 of JAGAYR010000039.1, read as the reverse complement.
ACAAACTGTTACGGTGGTGAAGGATCCTACATATCGGTTAACGGAAATATCGTGATGTCATCCTCGGGCGGTAAAGGTGCCTCTTTTATCCTGAATGTGAGAAAGGAATATGACTACACGGGATATGTACAGACATTTACCGTAGAATCGGAAGGCGACTATACGCTTCAGGTTTGGGGAGCAGAAGGAAATGCAACCACAGCGGGAAGAGACATGGCCGGAAGAGGAGGATATGCCACGGGGCATATCCCGCTGAAACAGGGGGATGTCTTATATATCTGTGTAGGCGGCAGGGACGGATATAACGGAGGCGGACCCGGAGGATATGACGGATATTGGGGCCACGGCGGAAACGGAGGCGGAGCAACTCATATAGCATCAGGAGACGGAATCCTGAGAGAGCTGTCATACAGCAGAAACAGTGTTTACATAGTTGCCGGAGGAGGCGGAGGTGCGGCCGGTTCCATGGCTACATCCGGAGCGGGCGGAGGAAGTGCAGGCGGAAACGGAATATCACCGTGGCCTGACGGAGAATGCATCGCGGGAGGCGGTACGGAAAATGCGGGAGGTACTACGGTAAGTGAAGGGATTACCGCAGGCGGATTCGGTTATGGTGGCGCTGGCATATCCTATGAGCCCGATTCAAACATCTCCTCGGCAGTCGATAACGGCGGCGGTGGCGGCGGATGGTACGGAGGCGCAGGCGGTGATGCAACCCGAAAATCCTACGGATGCGGAGGCGGAGGAGGAAGCGGATATACAGGCGGTGTTTTGGACGGAAGTATGTTAAACGGGATGAGAAGCGGAAACGGATATGCGGTGATAACATGTTCCGTTAATATAGCAGGAATGCCTGCAAGCGGACTTGGGACATCCTTTACTCCGGGCTCCCTTCTGTATTCGGATCATACAGTAAAGTCTCATTCCGGGTGCATATATCCATCAGCGGATCCTTCCAAAGCAGGTTATTGTATCATCACTGAACCTTCATCGGTTTATTTATCTTCATCCGCCTGCAAGATATTATCTCCGGATATGGCCTCTCCCAATCCCATATCAGGTGTGAATCTGCATTATGATGCCATGACCGGATACGCAGATATATCCTGGGATATGCCGGATGATAACGGAACGGATTATTATTACATGGCCAGAGCTTACAGATCACGGGATGTATTTGCGGGTGTGACGGATAAATATGCCTCCACGGAAATAGAGAACCTGAATATCAAAACGGGAGTATATGCATACTATTACGTAATAGATTCTTCTCCCACAAGAAATGACACGTATGTCAGAAACTGCGGAACGGGGATATTGACGGGATGGTCCGGTATATCAGGTTCTTCGCCGGGGGCATTGTTCAGTGAATGGTACGACCGGGCATCACAGGCTGACAAAAAAACAGTAATCAAATATCTTCCGACCGGAAATGACAGATACATACATCTCGTTGCAGTGGACAGAGCAGGTAATGTCAGTCCTGTTTTAAATGCATCCGTGGACGGAGAGGGTGCATTCATTCCATACCCTGTTGTTACGGAAGATATTTCAATGATACTTTCCGATAATGTCTGTGAGGCTGAGGGGAGAAAACGGACCTACTATGTAAAGGCGGACGGCATTACAACTTTTTCTCTTGAATACGGTGCATACATAAACGGATTTGCAAGAAGTACGTATCAGATTGATAAAGCGTGCATACATTTAAGCGGAAGCGAATATGCCCGGTTTTCTTTTGCAAGAAATGCGAATGTAGCCGAGGATATGTATATGCCGGCGGATGAGTTTTCGATTTGCGGACCGTTTCCGTTTCAGATTGCCGGCGTGTCTGATGCAGCAAGAATAAACCGTTCTTCAAGGCTTACATTCACCGGAACATTTACGACAATGTCTGAAGATGAAATGTATCTGTATCCCACGGCACACGCGCTTCTTGAAGCGGGATATGAGGTATACGGATTGGATGACGGTTATGTATCAAGTGAGAGAATAAACGATCTTGGTCACGGGATAACGGTAATAGGTGACGGAACCGCACCGGAATGCATGGTCTCGGTAAACGGCGCAGAATATGAAAAGCTCTCCTTGTGTGACATCACCAACATAGGTTCGGGCCATGTGGTAGACCGGAGATATGAGGACGTGAATATAGATCTGTATGTGACAGACTCGGGATCCGGACTTCGCGGGAATTTTGAGGTGTATGTGATCAACCTGGACAACGGCATGGAAGGAAGGTTTGCAAGCTCGGGAGAACATTGTTATCTACGGCTTAAGCAGGATCCGGATTGTGAAGAGCCGTCTTTTGACAATAAACTGTTCAACGGAAAAATAGTTATCCGGGTATGCTCGGAAGATAACGTGGGAAACCGGGGGACTGAGGAAAGTGCGGGGCTTATAGAACTTGATGTAAGCGGTGAGATAGTAAGGACACTTGATACCGTCACAGGTCCTTTGATCGATGATGAAGGCAGACATTATATTAAAAGAGGAGAAAGCGGTTATGTGATCTCCCGGGTCTGGGGATATCCGGATGCCGTGCTGGTTTCTTTTTCGGATGAAAGTCTCAGAGAGTACGATGTTTTGTATGTTACAGGGGATACGATTCCTGAAGCACTGTCAGGCTTTGCCGGGACGGTTGTATATGCCGGTTCCCCCGATTATCTTAGTGAAAACAGAACGGACTTTGTGATACCGCTTGATTATGAAGGAGATTCGGTAAAGGTTACCATAACGGGGTATAAGGCGGGAGATGCCGTGACCTGGAACGCCGAATGCGAAGTGATATCTTCCGGAACGGTTTTAGATGAATTGATGACTGTGCTCAGATGAATTATAATATAGAAAGCGCAGTTAACTTGCGTGAAGAATATATTTAAATGCGAGGGAATATTTTGAAAAGATCTTTTGGAATATTTGGAATAATAATATATGCTCTGATCCTCAGCGTATTTATCCCGGGCAAAGTACATGCTGCCCCGGGAGCAGGTTCGGGCGCGATCTTTGCGGTAAAGACAAGCGACTCGCCCGAAAGCGCGGTGTCCACGCAGCAGGTTAACCTTAACGGTATAGATTTTATCGTTGATACTTACCATGACAGGATCCTGTATAACGATACCGGAGTTCCGGGATATAATCTTTTTTCCTGGAAAGTAATGGCTGATGATTTTAATAAGCCTCACTCCATTTCTTCAGACGGACTTATCTATCTTGTTACCGATACGGATAACAGCAGAGTTGCGACTTACACCAGACTTCCCGGCGGTGAATTCATTGAGCTTCAGAGTTTTGACAATGTGGGAATAAGACCTCACTATTGTGTATATGATGCCCCGACCGCATCATTCTATGTGTGGAGTTCGTACACCGGAGAGATGTATATCTATAAGAGAACAGCCGGAACATACATGGTCACATTGTCCGCTGTTAAGAAGATTCCTGCACTCTTCGGACTTTACACCAGATCCTTTACCATAGACGGAAACAATATTCTTCTGTGCAGTCAGGGTGCCGGCGGAATCGTTGTGGTTAATAAGAAGACTTTCGGATTTGTGGGAGCATATCCCGTTCCCACGGAGCTTGGAGGAGTTGTTCAGGTAGTTCATGTGGGAAGCCATTATTATCTGACCACATCATCGGACAGATACGGAAACATGAATATGGCAATGACGGTGAGAAGTACGTCACTTGCGGGATTTATGAATCTTGCTACTTGTGAGGATGTAACCGCAAAGCTCGGCGGAGTATCAGGTATGCAGATTCCTTATTATATTACCGAATGTAACGGATTGTTCTACACCAGACTCATCGGACAGGCTTCGGGATATCACGATAAGGGCGTTGTCTTTACCGAAGATCCTTTCGGAAATATCCTTATACTGAGTACCTGGCCCTGATATTTGACAATCAAAAAAGCTGCCGGAAACGGCAGCTTTTTGTTTGTAAAAAATAGTAATCAGTTGGCGGATATATCGGCTATGTCTGTATCTGTTTCGGGAACGGATCCTTCCGGTACTACATGAACCACGCCTATAGCTCCGATGAATGCGGGAGAGAAGATATGCTGGGTCAGTCCTTCTCTGATCTCGCCTTCCCATGCGGCGTGCATATGTCCCGCAAGAACGTAAGCACAATTTGAATCCTCATCGTAAAGCATATTCAGATATTCCCACATATCAGCATCTGGAATATAGTTCTCGCTGTTAGGTGCCCAGTAGTAGATCTTGTTTCTGACCAGCATTGAGAGCATCTCGAGTGTGGGATCCGTCTGTGAATAATAAGGAACATGAGTCGCTGCTATAACGGGTACTCCTCTTGAATACAGATCTCTTAAAACTTCCATCTGCTCACCGCCGGGCTTTTTGATGGAATTATTTACGCCTGCGATAATGAACTCACCGAAATCAATATATTTGTGGGTGTAGTCATCTCCGTCAAGCTCTGCGTGGAGTGCCTGTGCTTTGTAGTCATCGAATCCGGTACTTCCGTCGCTGTACCAGCTTCCGTAATCGTGATCTGCTCTGATATACAGGATGCGGTCACTCGGGTATTTCAGTATGTTGAATCCAGCTTTCAGAGTTTCCATATTGGAGGTGCTGCAATAATCCAGCAGATCTCCTCCGAAAATTACGGCGTCAAAATCATTATAGTTCAGATAGTTTACTATCTCGGGCCAAAGCTCATCTCCGTGAACGCCATCCGGAGTGATGGACAATGTATTGTATCTGGATTCTACGGTCTCAAGACTTTCCTGCGAAACATCGCCGGCTTCGTGATCTGTGATCATATGAATATCCGAAACCCAGGCTATTGTGTATGACCTTTCCAGTCCGGGTATTTCGATATATACATTTTCTTCCAGAAAATCATAGCCGGGAGCGGGATAGGTCACGGGCTCAGGTTCCGGCTCGGGCTCAGGTTCAGGTTCGGGTTCCGGAGTCGGCTCCCGGATGTCGGATACCTGTATTTCTTCGGGCTTATTGACATCGGGGTCAGGCAACACAAAGAAAAGTATAAGACCTGCGATGGTCAGAGACAGCAGTATTGCCGACAGGATTATGGTCAGCTTACTGTCGAGATCCAGAGGGTTTTTCTTTTTATCTGAGGCCATTATCTGTTAACCCTGATGTTCTCTCTGATCCATGCTCTTGTCTGAGCTGACGTTCCGTTGGTGTAGCTTACCTGATAAGCAGGGTTAGCACCGTCGCTGATATCGTTGAAGATCCAGAAATGGTTCATCTCGATATGGGTTTCGTCGGCCTTCTTGGGATCGAGGATGACTATGACGCCATCGAATTCCTGCATTTTTTCAATCTCATTATTGAAAGCTACCATATAAGGAGCGGAATCAATCTTTGCCTTGTCACAATAGTAGATTCCGTCGTGGAGAAGCATGAGATTGTAGTCGGTATCGCGGAGAACGGAGTCGATTCTGTCGAGAGCATCCTCATAGGTCATCTCGCCGCTTGCGATTCCGGTCTCGATATCTTTTCTGGTCTTCCATGCGAGAGCATAGATAAGACGAAGTCTCATGGGATCGTCGGGATCGTCTTCATTAAAGAGAATTCTGTGTCCGGCGTCATCGGTGATGGAAGCGGCATCTTCCATAATCTCCCATGCCTCGTCTCTTGACCAGTTCTCACGTGCTGTTATCTCGTTGATTGCGAAGATATATTTGTCTCTGTAAGTATCGATGAGAGTATCGGCTTCAGCCGCGATACCGCAGTCATCGAATTTAATGCCTGCATTTGTCATCGCATCGGCATATCCGAGGATCTCATCGTAATACATTCTGGACTGGATATAGAGTCCGGAACTTACTTTCTGACCGTCAAGGAGAGCGATTGAAGCTCTGACCTGCTTGGCATATTTTTCAAATACTTCGGATGCCTCTTTGGAAACATCATCGGCAAGGCCGTATTTTCCTGCGAGAGTGATATATCCGTCAAGAGCGATACCGTAATCTTCGGTGATCAGCTCTGACTTGTCGCCTTCTTCAACAGCGGCATCGATTGCATCCATTATGTCGCTGATCTCCTGGCGTCTTGCTTCATCCAGCTCGGGATCTTCTTCGGGTTCCCCTTCTTCTTCGCCTTCACCGTCTTCATCAGCAACGGATTCATCTTCCGGATTAGCATCTTCTTCGGTGTTTTGTGAGCTTCCGCCCGAAAGTCCCGCAAATACTCCCGATGCTTTGAGAGCAAGAAGTATTGCGACTATAATTGCACAGATTGCAAGTATGATGAGCAGAATGAGTCCCTTTGAACTCTTCTTGGGCTTTTCTTCGGGTGCGGGTGCGATCTGTGCGGGAGCTGCCTGAGGAGCCTTAGCGGGCTCGGCAGCAGTAGCGGCAGCTGCTGAAGAAGCGCTTGCTGGCTTGCTTGTATTATCTACGGGTGTTCCGCACTTGGTACAGAATTTTGCTCCGGGCTGCATCTTTGCTCCGCATTTAACGCAGAAAACAGGAGGAGCGGAAACGGGAGTCTTGACTATCATTGACTCGGGGTTTTTGATGTCGGGCTCGGGTTTAACATTCTCGGGCTTTACGGGCTCAATCTTCGGGTTTTCTACCTTAACCGTTTCGTTTTTAACCTCTTCGGACTTGGCAGCTTCGGACTTGGCTGCTTCGGGTTTAGCCTCTTCGGATTTTGCCTTTTCTTTCTTCTCTTCGGGCTTTTCCTCATTCATAGGCTTAGGAGTTACGATAACGGGTTGAGGAGAAGCGGTTTTCTTTTCCTGTGTTTCGGGCGCTTTTTCCTCTTTTTTGGCATCGGCTTCTTTTACTTCGCTTGTTGCCTTGGTATCGTTATTCTCGGGGATCTTGGTTCCGCACTTGATGCAGAATTTCTCCTGACCGGTAAGTTCTGTCTGACAATTAGGACATTTCATAATTTACATCTCCCTTTTATCCTGTGAAACTTCATTTTGACAGATTATGTATACCAATTACCAATCTGTCAAAAAAACGTATTCCGTATTGAAAACACGAAACTTGTATACATCTGAGTATACTCCTTCAATTATATATAGGAGAGAATATTATTGCAATAAGCCCCTAAAGCAAATATAATTTTGAATGTATATGGGTGGTGATATGGTTGAAGTCAGAGATATCCGCAAATCATACGGTAGAAAGCTCATTCTGGACGGAGTAGGGTTTTCGGCTCAGCCCGGAGAGCAGATCGCACTTGTCGGCAGAAACGGTTGTGGCAAGAGTACTCTCATGCAGATAATGGCCGGTCTGATAAAAGCCGATTCCGGATCTGTTTCTTATTTCGGACAGGGTATACGTACCGGACGCAGTTTTTCTCATACTGTAGGTTATCTGCCTCAGGAGAATCCGCTGATCGAGGAATTGTCGGTTGCTGACAACATATCGCTTTGGTCCGGAAAGAGGGTCCGCCCCGATGATGAAGTCGTTAAGATGTTTCATCTGAAGGATATGCTTAAGGATCCGGTGTATAAACTTTCCGGCGGCATGAAGAGAAGAGTGGCCATTGCCTGTGCATGTGTACACATGCCTCCGGTAATGCTTATGGATGAACCTACTGCCGCACTCGACATCTACTACAGACTTGAAGTCAGAAAGTGGATGAAGCAGTACAGAGAGATGAACGGCACCATTATCACCGTTACTCACGATTCCGACGAAATGTCGGATTCGACGAGGTGTCTTCTTATTGAAGACGGCACCATAAAAGAATACGAGGAGGAAAAGAAATATGCATTTTGATCCTAACACAGGCGAAAAGATCATGGATCCCGGTGACGAGGTTCAGGCTACCGCCGAAAACGTCGTTAATCAAGCACAGGAAGGTGCTGCACAGGTACAGGCAGACGCTGCTCAGGCAAATAACGAAGCAGCACAGGCTGCAGCAGCTCAGGCTCAGGCAGCTCAGAACGCTCAGTTCCAGCAGGCACCCCAGTTCCAGCAGGCACCTCAGTTCCAGCAGGTTCCCACTGACACCAATAATATTAAGAAGGGATTACCCATCGGTGCGGTTATCGGTATCGTAGTTGCGATCGTTGCCGTTATCGGAGTTATCGTTTTCTTTGCTACCAGAGGACTCGGAGCGAAGGTTTCTCTTCTTAACACTATTACCAATGCTTACGACGGTGAATTCCTCAGTGATGCATCCAAGAATCTCGGTTACAAGCCTTTTGGCGATATGACCGTTACTGTCGAGATGGAAATGGATGATATTGAGGTTACCACCAGTTTTGCAAGTGAGGCATCCTCACACACCAGATCCGTTTACTCCACAGTTACTTATGATGGATTTACCATTGATGCAACTGCTTACATTGATGAGAAGCAGATTCTTGCTTCATGCCCTTTTCTCGGTGATTATCTCTTCATGTACGATTACTCCACCGACAAGAACAACGGAGCAATCGCAGACCTTCTTGACGAGGCAGATCTTGAGGTATCCGATCTTAACGCTATGATCGCATTCCTTAATGATAACTCAGGTTCCATCGAGAAGTTCTATGACAAGTCAGTCGCTTACTTCACCGAGTGTGTTGCAAGCCTTGATTTCAAGAAGACCGGAAATAAGGAGACCTTCACCGTTAACGGAGACAAGGTTGAGTGCAAAGAGTATCAGGCTGTTCTTTCAGAGGAACTTGTAGCTGAGTGGATCAGCGGATATCAGAAGATTGTTGAGGATTTTGTAGAGGCCAATTCCGATCTTGTAGAGACCTTCGAGGACCTTTCCGGCGAAGATCTTGATATTGAGGAAGCATTCGAAGATCTTCTTGATGAGCTTGACGGAGATGAAGAGGCTACCATTTCCATCTTCACCAAGGGAAAGATCACCGCTGCTATCCGTCTCACCGATTCGGGTGAAGATCAGTATTATGAGATCCAGCTTCAGGGTGGTGACTATCTTGCCCAGAATGTAGAAGTTATCTTCAATGATGACGGAGATGAAGAGACCCTTCTTACCATTTCCGGTAAGACCAAGGGTGATGTTCAGACTACCACCATTGAAACCGAGGATGAGAACTTCTCATTCGAGTATTCCTACAACAGAAAGACCGGTGAGTTCGAGATGACCATGGAAGAGTATGGCAGTGAGGTTTATGCTTGCGAAGCTACCATTACCTTCGATAAGAATTCTTACACCATGGATTTCGAGAGCCTTTCATCTTATGGATACGAAGTTGATTTCGACAAGTACACCATAACCTTCTCTACCAAGGCTGAGATCGTTAAGCCTAAGGGAGATACGTTTGATCTCGGAAATGCCGATGAGGATGAATTCCAGGATCTTGCCGAGGATATTATTGATGAACTTCAGGATAATGATGATCTTATGGAACTCATGGAAGAGTTGGATCTTGATTACTACTTAAGTTCACTGTTCTGATTGGCGTAAGAGCCACTCTTTGGGATGAACTATTCTTTACAATACATAAGAATAGAGCTTAAAAGAGCCGCTCATGCTTTGATGAGCGGTATGGTTACGCTTATTATCATATCTGTTATTACACTGGGCTCTGCGGCAGCGTTATATACGCTGCTGCAGAGCCTTGGTATTTCCGAGCCGGTTAAGATCGCGGTTTCGACTCCCGGTGAAGGTAACATGGCCAAGCTTGCCATAAGACTCCTCAAGGGAATGGATTCCATTAAGGTTGTCTGTGAATTCGAACTGGCGGATGAAGAGGATGCCAGAGAAGGTGTATATAACGGAAAATACGGAGCTGCCATAATTCTGCCCGAGAATTTCTATGAGGGTGTTAACAACGGAGTAAATCCGCCCGCACTTATCCTGATACCTGAGGAAATGACGGACGGCCTTAAGAGTTTCGGTGATCTTCTGGAAGCTTCGGTTTCTCTGGTGGATACGGTTGAAGGCGGAATCTATGCCGTTTCCGATGCTTATTATACGTACGGAATGTACGTGAGTAAGACTGACATGGAGAACTATCTTACAAATCTTTCTTTTGATACATTGCTGAACCGAATCAAGTTTTTCGATGAAGAACTGGAAACTTCGCTGGATGTGGATGATCTCATATCCTATGCGGTTGTCTCGGCATGTCTTTTGATACTGCTCGTAACATGTACCGGCTTCGGATATCTGTATTCGAAAAGAACCAGATCCGTTGAGTATCTTCTTAAGAGAAACGGTATCGGTCCCGTCAAAAAGGGATTTGTAAGGTTGTTTGTCATGATGCTCCAGCTGTTTGTGATCTATCTGGTATTTATGCTGGTGGTATTCTCAGCGTCCCGCATCATGGTTTCTTCCGATAAGGAAACTTTGGTGCTTGCGGGAAAATCTTTGAAAGAAGCCCTTGATACATTAAAGGCTTTCGGTAATGTTATTCCTGTTCTCTTTTGCATATGCGGATTTACGCACTTTATCTATTCCGCACTGGGAAGCAGGGAGGACTCGGGGCTTATTCTTCTCATTGTTTTCATGATCATGCTTATAGTGGGAGGGTGTATTGTTCCTTCCGTATTTCTTCCCGATTCAATAGAAAATTTCGGGGCATATCTTCCTGCGGCTTTATGGAGGAATGACATATTCTCCGGCGGTCTTGCAAGGGAGATCATCATGGGCGCTTTGTTCTTTGCCGGAGGGGAGGGGATTACATGTCTGTATACCTGAGCAGATTTCTTCTTTTCCTTAAATCAAGATTGAAGAGTCCTTTCACTTATGTGTGGATCGTGTTGATCGCGTTTTCCCTTTATCTGGTATCCGAATCGGTGATCCCGCTTTCAGAGCCTTCGGAGGTGCTGATCCTTAACGAAGCAGGTGAATACGGTGAGAAGGTTTTTGAACTGCTTAATACGGCATCCGAGCATGGGGGGGCTTACATCTATAAGGAAGCTGAAAATGAGGAGAGCCTTAGAACACTTGTGAGAAAAGGACAGGCCGCCTGCGGTTTTATTTTCCCTGAAAATATGGAAGAGAAAATTGCCGAGGGCGACACGAAGCATATGATCGTTATGGTCACCTCCACTTTCTCGGCCAAGGGTCCCGCGGTAAGGGAGAGCGTATTTGCCGCACTTTACCGTGTTATGAATGCGGATATCATTGAGGCGGCGGAAGCCTCGCTCTTCGAAGATCCCCTTCTTGTAAGGGATTATATAGAAGAAAGATATAATTATTACGTTGGAAGCGATGAGGTTTTCGGGCTGGAATATGAGATAGCGGAAACCGCGCCGGATGCTTCGACGGATTTCCTGAGGGACAGTTCGGATCCCATAAGAGGAACCGCAGCGGTTTTGATATTCATATTAAGCCTTTACAGTGCAAGTTCCTATTTCGGAAAAGCGGGACGTTTTTTCAAGGCCCTGGGCAGGAGAGAAAAGGCGGTAAGTCTCTTCCTATATGAACTTTCTTCCATAATGATACCTGCGGTTTGCGGACTTGTTATGATACGAATCCTGTACCCTCGTGAGGTGCCTTTGATACGCGAGATTGCTGTTTATGCCCTTTTTGTGGTTTTCAGCTGTGTATGGAGCGGGGTATTTGTCAGCTTTTTCAAGAGAAACGAGAAATATCTTCCCGCTGTATCGGTACTTTTGTTCGTGTGTTTTGCCATCTGTCCCGTGTTTTTTGACATAGCCGGATATTTCCCTGTGATCAGATATGTAACTTCGGTGTTACCCCCGTCTTTATACCTCTATTTGCTCTAAACATTGACTTTTCCACATTAAAAGTGGAAAATACATATGTTTTATAGTCCCGAAAGAAAAGGAGAAAACAAATGAAGTGTAAGAATTGCGGAAACGAGCTCATGGACGGTGCTGTATTCTGCCAGGCTTGCGGAACCAAGCAGGATGAACCTGCAGCGGAAGTAAAGCCCGAAGAGACCAAGGAAGCACCCAAGGCCGAGGAAGCTCCCAAGACCGAAGAAGCACCTAAGGCGGAAGAAGCTCCCAAGGCAGAAGAAAAGCCCGTAGAAGAGAAGAAAGAAGAAAGCGCTGCCGCACCTGAAGTACAGGCGCAGCCCCAGGCTCAGGCACAGCCCCAGCCTCAGGCAGCAGAACCCAAGAAGAAAAAGTCAGCCCTTCCTCTTATCATCGGAGGAGCAGCTGTTGCTCTTATCCTTCTTGTGGTACTTGTGGCTAAGCTTATCAGCGGACTCGGAAGCAAGGGCGGTTCATCAACCGCAGTTGCATATGTAAGCAAAGGAACTCTTTGCGTTATCGTAGACGCTGCAAATAAAGAGCCCAAGATCTATGAAGTATGTGATCTTGATGTTGATGAGGAAATTAGTTATCCCTATAACTTCATCACCTGGAGTGAAGATCATAAGACCATCTATTTCTTTGACGATGTAGACAGTGACAGAATCGGAGATCTTTGCAGTGTTCAGATATCCAAGCTCGGCAAGGATAAATCCAAGAACGAGTCCAAGATTGTTGTCATCGATGACAATGTAGATATCTACAGCTTCAGTGTTCTTTCAGACGGAAAGCTTGTTTATACCACCGCTAAGGATAAGCTTTGCATTTACGGTGGAAAAGAGCCCGAAGAGATTGCCAAGGACGTTGAAGATTTCTATGTAGTAAATGACGAAAAGGGGTTTATCTACACCGGAGATTATGATTCCGAAGACGGATACACTCTTTTCTATATTTCCGCATCAGGCGACGATTCCAACGAGCTTGACGACGGAGTTGCCTATGTTACTTCTGTAAGAGACGACTGTGTCATCTACACCAAGGCAGAGTATGATGACAATTACAATTATCTTCAGTCTCTTTACAAGTGCGATTTCGAAGGCAACGTTGATGAGATTACCGATTCTCTCGGTTCTTACGGTTCTGTAACCGAAGGCGGTTTCTACTACACCGAGAAGGTTGCTTCTACCGTAACCGTTTACGATTTTATCGACGATCCCTATGCATCTTCCGATGCTCAGGCAGAGGAACCTAAGTATCCCGATTCCGATGCAGGATTTGTTCAGGCAGATCCCGAAGAAGTATTTGATGATTACAAACTTACAAGAATCGTCAAGAAGTTTGGCGGAGACCCCGTTGCATATATGGAGAGCAACTGCTCTACCTATACCTATAACGGAAGAGATTACTACTACACCTACAACAGCGATACCTATGAGGCATATTATTATGATATTGCCGGTGATGTATATTATCGTTATGACAGCGATAAGATGCAGGAAGCAAGAGATAAGTACTATGAAGATATCGATGTATGGAATGACATCCAGAGCAGAATCAATTTAAGAGAGGCTCTTAAGGAGTATGAAGTAGATCCCGGATATGTAGCTCTTTACTATTATCATGACGGACAGAGCGAAGAGATCGTAAGTGAATGCACTGATGTACAGTTTGCATATATCGGACTTGATACTCCCATGGCTTTCTATCATGCGGCAAATTCCGATTCGATCGAGAAGCTCAGCATTGATGAGGTTTCATATGCATATGATGCATACGATAAGCTTTTCGGCTATGCGGCAGGCGATGATTATGGTGATATTTTCTATGCTATAGGCAAGGATGCCGATATGTCTCTCGGAGAGAGCGGAGCCGTAAGAAGCATCGGAGGATCTTCCACTGATTCCCGCGTTGCCGTTCAGATCTCAGACGGAGAGAATTCAGAGATCATCCTTTACAACATTAAGGGATCATCTCTTGAGCAGGATTCCAAATTTGACGATGAAGCTGAAGTTGTATCCGGATACAAGGATGGAAAGGTTTACTTCATCAAGAATGTCGATTATAACAGCTCCACCGGAGACCTTTATATCTACGATGGCAAGGACAACACCAAGGTTGTTAAGAACATCAGTCTTTACAACTCGGGAATAGTGTTTGATTCCGGAAGCATGATCTTCGCAAACGACAACGGAAAGTTCATTCTTTACAATGCCGCAGGTGATGAGATCGTTAAGCTGGGATCCATCGATTCCGTTTGGAGTGATATCAATTACATCTCCGACAAGAAGATCATCTATGTAGCCGATGAAAAGCTCTGCTATTACAACGGCAAGGAAACCTTCAAGATCGCAAGCCGTGTTGAGTATGTAAGCTTTGCAAGCACTTCAGGTTACACACTTTCTAACTCAAGTTATAACTACGTAGACCGTTAAAAGAAACTCAGGAGGACAGATATTCTCATGGATAAGGGTTATTATGAATTTATGGTGAAGGGCAAGCCCAATACCAAGGCTAAGATTTTAAAGGTGGTTCTGCTTATCCTTGCAGTCCTCACCCTTATCGGAGCCCTCCTTATAGGCAACATGATACTGATAGTCGCCGGGATAGCATTCGGAGTGGGAACATATTTTGCATCGATGTTTACCGATGTTGAATATGAGTACCTGTATCTGGAAAAAGAACTCTCCATAGACAAAGTCTTCAACAAGGAGCGCAGAAAGCATGTTGAGACTCTGAGCCTTGATAAAGCCCAGGTATTTGCACCGGAGAAAAGTTCGAAGCTGGACAATTACGGAAAAGTAAGCGGTAAGGTAACGGATTACAGCTGCGGAGAAGAAAACAACGGACTGAAGAAATTCGTTATGTTCTATGAAGGGAACCGCAAGATCCTGTTCTCACTTGATGAGGAAATGATCAAGCTTTTAAAGAATAAATGTCCCAGGATATTCAGTGAATATTGATTAAATCAGTCAAGGAAGTTTTTTACCTGGAAAAGGGATAAAAACTTCCTTGACATTTATTTTGGGTGATGATAATATCTTAAAAATTTTTCTTTTTTACATCACAAATTATCATTAGCAGATTCGCTGCGGAAAGGAAGATCATGGCAAAGATAGTTGAAGACGGTATCACATTTGACGACGTGCTTCTGGTCCCTTCTTACTCTGAAGTCATTCCTAATCAGGTAGACCTTCACACTAACCTCACCAAGAAGATCAGACTCAACATTCCCCTTATGAGTGCGGGCATGGACACTGTTACCGAACATCGTATGGCCATCGCAATGGCAAGACAGGGAGGTATCGGCATTATTCATAAGAATATGTCCATTGAAGCTCAGGCAGATGAGGTAGACAAGGTTAAGAGATCGGAGAACGGAGTTATCAGTGATCCTTTCTTCCTCAGCCCCGAACATACTCTTGCCGATGCTGACGACCTTATGGGTAAGTTCCGTATTTCCGGCGTTCCCATTACCGAAGGACGTAAGCTTGTTGGTATTATTACCAACCGTGATCTTAAGTTCGAGACAGATTATACCAAGAAGATCAAAGAGTGCATGACAAGTGAGAATCTTGTTACTGCCAAAGAAGGAGTTACTCTCGAGGAAGCAAAAGAGATCCTCGGAAAGGCAAGAAAAGAGAAGCTCCCCATTGTAGATGATGATTACAATCTCAAAGGTCTGATAACCATTAAGGATATCGAGAAGACCATCAAGTATCCCAATGCTGCCAAGGACGAGCAGGGCAGACTTCTGTGCGGAGCAGGTGTAGGAATCACCGCAAACGTTCTCGACAGAGTAGCAGCTCTTGTTGATGCCAAGGTAGACGTCATTGTTCTTGATTCCGCTCACGGACATTCTCTTAACGTTATCAACTGCGTTAAGATGATCAAAGAAAAATATCCCGATCTTCAGGTCGTTGCAGGTAACGTCGCTACCGGCGAAGCTACCAAGGCTCTTATCGAAGCAGGCGCTGATGCCATCAAGGTTGGTATCGGACCCGGATCCATCTGTACCACCAGAGTTGTTGCAGGTATCGGTGTTCCTCAGATTACCGCTATCATGAACTGCTATGCAGTTGCCAAGGAGTACGGTATTCCCATTATCGCTGACGGCGGTATCAAGTACTCCGGAGATGTTACCAAGGCACTTGCAGCCGGCGGAAGCGTATGTATGATGGGATCCATCTTCGCAGGATGCGAGGAGAGCCCCGGAGAATTTGAGCTTTATCAGGGAAGAAAATACAAGGTATATCGTGGAATGGGATCCATCGCAGCCATGGAAAACGGCAGCAAGGACAGATATTTCCAGGAAAATGCCAAGAAGCTTGTTCCCGAAGGTGTTGAAGGAAGAGTCGCATACAAGGGACTTGTTGAGGATACTGTATTCCAGCTCCTCGGCGGCTTAAGAGCAGGAATGGGTTATTGCGGAGCTTCAAATCTTCCCACCCTTACAGAGACCGGAAGATTCGTTAAGATCTCAGCTGCATCCCTTAAGGAGAGCCATCCTCATGATATTCACATCACCAAGGAAGCTCCCAACTACTCGGTTGACGGCTGATACACCGTATTAGCGTGATAAAGTTTTTAGTGTGATTACATAAGCGGCGGATGAAAAACCGCCGCTTTTTCTATGCTTTGCACAATGGCATATTCTTTTAATTGTCCCCGAAATATGGTATATTTTATACAATAATGTCCGTATGATTTTGTCGCAAAAAACGTTTTTTGAGGTAATTATGGTCGGAGTCAGGATAATTGACAGGGAAAAACTTCAAATGATCCAGAATCTGATCTGCTCCTTTGTAGGAGTGAGCGGTGTAATGCTTGACAAAAACCGTACACCTTTGTCCAGGATCAGTAATGACCACATTTCAGGAAACGCAATTTCCCAGCTTATCGGAAGTGAATATCTTGATCAGATGATCGACAATGTCCGGGATGATTCACCGGAAGACATCTGCATTCAGAGCATAGAAGACAGCGAAGACGGTATGATCCGTGTCGGTGTCGTAAGTATCAAGCCCGCAGGCCGCATGTTCATGACGGCCCTTGTTGCTGCTCCCGGGGCATTCAGAAGCGACAAATTCTCTCAATTTCTTGATTTCATGAAGGCTACCACCGAGAGCTATCTTAGAACTACTCCTGACGAGATTACCGATCCCGACCGTTATTACAGCGGGGATGGGGAAGCTTCTTCCATCAGAATCCTTGAAACCACCAAGAATATCCTGGAGCTTCTTGATTCGGATGAGGGCATTGAAGCAGTCTTCCGCAAATGGGTGAGCCTTACTTCAGCTTTCCTTGGCGTTGAGTTTGCCGGAGTATTCAGACTCAGCGAGAAAGGAACAGATATTGTTGCCAGATATGATGCTCCGGTTTCGACTACAGGATTTGATTCCGTCTTTGAGTTTTCACTCGGTGATCTTCCCGAAAGTGACAGTCCTTTGATCATTTCTTCCGAGGCGCTTGATAAGCAGCCCGGATTATATAACACCGGAAAATACGGTATCAAGGCATTTATGTTTTTCCCTCTTCTGGTACGCGAAAACGGCGAGGGAACTTTTGTATCGGTATTTGTTCACAGATCCCATAGACATAACTGGGATATGGATGAAATCAGATTTGCGGGTGATGCGGTCAGGATCATGCAGAGCATCATTCAGGCAAGACTCATGTACGGAACCATCTCCAGGTATTCGGGATCGGTTACCGAGATTCTTGACAATGTGGGATGCTGCGTATATCTGACTCAGGAATCCACCGGTAAAGTTCTGTTTGCAAACAGAATGCACATAGATACATTCGGTGCGGACTGGCAGGACGGAGACCTGAGTAATATCATATCAAGAGGTGACTTTACCAATCCCGTAAACGGATCCTTTGAGATATATTATCCCGCCTCGGGAAGATGGTTCGACCTTATGTACAAGAGGGTCGAGTGGGTTGACGGATCCGCTGCGATGCTACATTCGCTTTATGATGTAACGGACAGAAGATTATATCAGCGCAAGATCGAGCAGCAGGCGTTTACCGATTTCCTTACCGGTCTTTACAACCGCATGTGCTGTGAGAAGGATCTTGCAAGACTTGTTGATGAGGCAAGACTTTCAGGTAAGAGCGGTGCCGTAATTTTCATAGACCTTGATGACTTCAAACACATCAATGACGGTCTCGGACACCAGTACGGGGATGTTCTTCTCAAGGAAATCTCCGGTTCGCTCCAGAAAATTACCGGGGTAGAAAATTACTGCTATCGTATGGGCGGAGATGAATTCGTTGTTTTGCTCCCGCCTTCCGCATATGAACGTTTCGAAGAGATCAAAGAGGGAATTGTGAATGTATTCTCATCTCCCTGGATCATTAAAGAGATAGAGTACTATTGCACCGCAAGTATCGGAACGGTTACTTTCCCCGATTACGGAGACAACGTTCTGGATCTTCTCAAAAAAGCCGATATTGCCATGTATTCTTCCAAGAAGTCGGGCAAGAACCGTGTTACCGAATACACCGACGATCAGGAAACCTATTCCGGCAGACGCCTCGACATGGAGAAGAACATGAGAGATGCTTCTTCCACGGGATACAGGGAATTCGAGGTATATTATCAGCCCATCATAGATGTTGAGAACGGTGAGCCTGTATGTGCCGGTGCCGAGGCACTTGTAAGATGGAACAGTAATAAGATGGGATTTATCTCTCCCTCCGATTTCATTCCTCTTGCGGAATACCTCGGACTCATCAATCCCATCGGCGGTCATGTTCTTGAGAAGGCATGCGAGAACTGCAAGACATGGAATGATAAATACGGACTGGATTACAAGGTCAATGTTAACCTCTCGGTAGTCCAGCTCCTTCAGAATGATATAGTTGAGTCGGTTGAAGAGACAATTAAACGAACCGGTATAGATCCCAAGCATCTGTGCCTTGAAGTTACCGAGTCTCTTGCAATCAACGACATGCCAAGGATGATAGAGATTCTTACCAGGATCAAGGCACTTGGATGTACCATAGCGCTGGATGATTTCGGAACGGGTTATTCATCGCTCAATCACATAAGAGAGATACCATTCGACATTATAAAAGTCGATCAGAGTTTTGTAAGAGATCTTGACACGGATGCATACGCTCAGTCCTTTGTAAGGATGGTTGCGGAACTTGCGGAGACTATAGGAGTCAAGATATGTGTCGAAGGTATTGAGAACAAAGACCAGCTTGATAAGCTTGACGGAATGAAGATCAAATACATCCAGGGATATTATTTCGATAAGCCGCTTGTCAGACAGGAATTTGAAAAAAAGTACGTAACCGCAACAAAAGGCAATTGATCTATAGGAGGATAATATGTCACTGGAATCAAGCTTGAGAGAAAATTCATATCCCGGCAGAGGAATCGTAGCCGGCCTTAGCGCTGACGGAAAGTATGCTGTATGTGCATATTTCATAATGGGCAGAAGCGTAAACAGCAGAAACAGAATCTTTGTTGAGGTTCCCGAAGATAACGGAATCGAGACAAGACCTTTTGATGAGGCTAAGCTCAGCGATCCCAGCCTTATCATCTATCATCCCGTAAGAGTTGACGGACATACCACCATCGTTACCAACGGAGATCAGACCGATACCGTAAGAAACGGACTTGATAAGGGATTTACTTTTGAGCAGTCATTAAGAAGCCGTACATTCGAGCCCGATGCTCCCAACTTCACACCCAGGATTTCTGCGGTTCTTAATGTGCATGCGGGAAATTATGATTATCAGATGTCCATCATCAAGAGTGAGGACGGAACCGAGGAAAGACCTATCCACTGCACTTACTCATACGGAAAGCCCGTTGCGGGAGAGGGACACTTCATCCATACCTACAAGCATGACGGCAATCCTCTTCCCAGCTTTGAGGGAGAGCCTGAGCTCGTTAAGATTTCCGGAGATATTGATGATTTCTCACTTCTGATCTGGGATTCACTTAACCGCGATAACAGAGTATCACTCTTCGTAAGATTTATTGATATCGAGACCGGTGTTGCCGAGTCAAGGATCATCAATGCGAATGAATAATTAAATGAGTGAAAGGGACGGTTCGCCCTGCAGGGCGGAACTGTCCCTTTTTTGCTCTTAACAAACTTTATAAGGAGGGCTATATATGTCACAGTACAGCGATTTTATCCGTAAAGCATTCGGTGACTCGGATCGTCAGAGGGATGCCGGACTTAAAACACCCGCCGGTATAGTACGCTTTGATAATATATCTTACGGTTCTCACCCGGAATGGAATCTGCTTGATGTATATCGCCCTAAGAAAGCAGAGGGAAAACTGCCCGTGATTGCCATTATCCATGGCGGTGCATGGGTTTACGGAGATAAGGATGTATATCAGTTCTACGGAATGAGTCTTGCACAGCGCGGCTTTGCCGTAGTGAACCTGTCTTACAGACTTGCTCCGGAATATAAATATCCCACAGCCCTCGAAGACATTTGTCTTGCTTTCAAATTCATCTATGCTCATGAGGACGAGTACGGATTTGATCTGAATAATCTGTTTGCTGTGGGAGATTCCGCAGGAGCGCATCTCCTTACGGTCTTCGCTGATCTGATGACAAATCCCCATTGCCGCAAAGCTTTCAAGGCTCAGTTCCCTAAGGCTGGGCTTTCGCTTCCAAAGGGAATGCATCTGAATGCAGTTGCACTTAATTGCGGCAAATACGATCTGGGCAAAGATATCGATCTTGATCCGAATGCGAAGTTCCTAATTAAAGATCTGCTTCCGAAGCGCGGAACCAAGAAGGAGATGGACCTTGTAAGCGGGGATAAATTTGTAACATCCAAATTCCCGCCCGCATTTGTAATGACCTGTCCCGGAGACTTTATCAAGGATCAGGCCAAGTACATAATAGAAGCTTTGACTCAGAATAATGTTCCGTTTTGCTACAGATATTACGGAAGCGAGAAGAATCCGCTGCACCATGTATTCCATTGCAATGTGCGGCTTCCCGAAGCTAAGAAGTGTAATGACGATGAGTGTGCATTTTTCAAGGAATATATAAGTAAGTAGTTTTATAGTGTGAGGTAATTATGTTAGACCCTTCGGTCCGTGCGCAGTATGACATTTCATATGTAAGATCCTTTATGGGACCTGATATGAGTGAGAAGAAAGGCGAGGCCATCGATAAGATATTATCGATCATATGTGTTCTCTGGTTTTTTGTTTACCCTACCGTTATGGCGGTTATCAGCACCAAAACGAAGGTGATGACCGTAGAATTGTTTGGGGAGGGAGATACTCCTGTCTGGCCTCTTATATGGCTCGTCGGTGTAGCTTTTTCCATAGCTTATTTCACTCATATGAGTAAAAAGAACAGGTTTAATCTTGCTCTTAATGCATCTTTCCTTCAGGAATTAAGTTTTTCCGACAAGAATACCCATGAAGTTCATTCCGGATACCTGTTTGTGGAAGGTTACGAGTTGTTAAACCGAGGAACTGCATCTGCTGCGGCCATGTCGATACGAAACGAATATGGTTTTAAGACAGCGAAAATGCGTAGCAGAGATGAAATGGTAGCTGATGCCGCAAGGGAATCCAAGATAAAAGAAAACGCAAGGGCGTTAAGTTCTTTGTTTCATGAAGAAGAGTTTCAGCAGAGAATCGCAAATGCGGTGATCCGTAATGAGGCTTTTCCCGCAGACATGAATTATATCTTTTTTGAAAAGTGCCGTCCTTTGAAGAAAAAGTATGGCGGAAGGTATTATGCGGTACCCGGAAACAGGGGTGTGGAGACCCGGATAGTCGTTCCTCTGGATTGCGGATTCGATGAGCATATAAAGGACCGAGGATGGTAAGAACCGGCCCCCTTTTGCTCTTTTAGGACAGGCTTTCTTATGATATAATCAAGTTTCGTAGTATGTAGTTTAGTTTTTACAGAAAGGACGCCTTTTTAAGGCGAGTATGAAAGAATGAGCGAAATTCAGCTTAAGTACGGATGTAACCCCAATCAGAAGCCCTCAAGGATCTTTATGGAGGATGGAAGTGACCTCCCTGTTACCGTTCTCAACGGTAAGCCCGGATACATCAACTTCCTGGACGCATTTAACGGATGGCAGCTTGTTAAGGAGTTAAAGCAGGCTACCGGTCTTCCCGCAGCAACCTCCTTTAAGCATGTATCACCTGCAGGTGCGGCTATCGGTCGTCCTCTTTCCGATACTCTTAAGAAGATTTACTGGGTAGATGAGAAGGCTGAGCTCAGCCCCCTTGCATGTGCATATGCGAGAGCAAGAGGTGCGGACAGAATGAGCTCCTTCGGAGACTTCATCGCTCTTTCCGATATATGTGACGTAAGCACCGCAATGCTCATCAAGCCCGAGGTATCCGACGGCGTTATCGCTCCCGGATATGAGCCCGAGGCTCTTGAAATCCTCAAAGGAAAGAAGAGCGGTAATTACAACATCATCCAGATCGATGAGAATTACAAGCCTGCAGAGATCGAGAAGAAGCAGGTATACGGAATCACCTTCGAGCAGGGCAGAAACGAGCTCAATGCGGATGAGGTTCTTCCCGGAAATGTTGTAACCAAGAATAAGAATATTCCCGACGATGTACTTGCGGACATGAAGGTTTCCCTCATCGTTCTTAAGTACACTCAGTCAAATTCCGTATGTTATGTAAAGGACGGACAGGCTATCGGTATCGGCGCAGGACAGCAGTCCAGAATCCACTGCACCAGACTCGCAGGAAGCAAGGCAGATAACTGGTTCCTTCGTCAGAGCCCTCAGGTTCTCGGACTTAAGTTCCTTGACACCATCAAGAGAGCTGACCGTGATAATGCCATCGATCTCTACATCGGAGATGAGTACGAGGACGTACTTGCTGAAGGAACCTGGCAGACCATCTTCGCTGAGAAGCCTCCCGTATTCACTAGAGAGGAAAAGAAAGCATGGCTTGCTAAAAATACAGATGTTATTTGTGGCTCCGATGCATTCTTCCCCTTCGCTGACAACGTAGAGAGAGCACGTAAGAGCGGAGTAAAGTACATTGCTCAGCCCGGCGGATCCAAGAGAGATGACGTAGTCATCGAGGCATGTGACAAGTACGATATGGTTATGTGCTTCACCGGAATCAGACTTTTCCATCATTAATATCAGGAGTTATATAATGGGTGATATTGAAGGACGTTCAAAACATTTTATAGAAAATGAGATTGACGCCGATCTCGAGAAGGGAAGATTTGATCATGTAGTGACCAGATTTCCTCCCGAGCCCAACGGTTATCTTCATATAGGACATGCCAAGAGCATAATCCTCAATTCCGGCATGGCCGAAGAGTACGGCGGAAAGTTCAATCTCAGATTTGATGATACTAATCCCACCAAGGAGAAGACCGAGTTTGTTGAGTCCATTAAAGCGGACGTTGCCTGGCTCGGTGCCGACTGGGAAGACAGACTCTTTTTCGCTTCCGACTATTTCGATAAGATGTACGAGGGAGCAATCAAGCTTATCAAAAAGGGTAAGGCTTATATTTCCGATCTGACTGCTGATGAGGTAAGAGAGTACAGAGGTACTTTCGATACTCCCGGCAAGGACGATCCCGGAAGAAACAGATCTGTAGAAGAGAACCTTAAGCTCTTCGAGGAGATGAAAGAAGGCAAGTTTGCCGACGGAGAGAAGACCTTAAGAGCCAAGATCGATATGGCTTCTCCCAATATCAATATGAGAGATCCGGTTATCTATCGTGTAGCACACATGGCTCACCACAGAACCGGTGATAAGTGGTGCATCTATCCCATGTATGATTTCGCTCATCCCATTGAGGATGCGGAAGAGGGAATCACCCACTCACTCTGCACACTTGAATTCGAAGATCACAGACCTCTTTATGACTGGGTTGTTAAGGAACTTGAGTATCCCAATCCTCCCAGACAGATCGAGTTTGCCAAGATGTATCTTACCAATGTTGTTACCGGTAAGAGATATATCAAGAAGCTGGTTGAAAACGGAACCGTAGACGGATGGGACGATCCCAGACTTGTATCCATAGCAGCTCTCAGAAGAAGAGGATTTACCCCTTCATCCATCAGAAAGTTCGTAGAACTCTGCGGTATTTCCAAGTCCCAGGCTTCCGCTGACTATGCAGCTCTCGAGTATTGCATCAGGGAAGATCTGAAGGCTGACGCTCCCAGATATATGGCTATTCTCGATCCCATCAAGCTGGTCATCGATAATTATCCCGAAGGACAGGTTGAGGAAGTAACCGCTTCCAACAATCCCGAGAACAAATCTCTCGGCACCAGAACCATTCCCTTCGGAAAAGAGCTTTATATCGAGAGAGATGACTTCATGGAAGAGCCTCCCAAGAAATATTTCAGACTTTTCCCCGGAAATGAAGTCAGACTCATGAATGCTTATTACGTAACAGCTGTTTCTTGTGAAAAAGATGAGAACGGAAACGTTACTGTAGTACACTGCACCTACGATCCCGAGACCAAGGGCGGAGATTCTCCCGACGGTCGTAAGGTTAAGGGCACCATTCACTGGGTACCCGCATCAAGTGCCATCAGCGCAGACGTAAGACTCTACGAGAACCTTGTAGACGAAGAGAAGGGCGTGTACGATGAGGAAGGAAACATCAACCTCAATCCCAACTCGCTTAAGGTTTGCAAGGACTGTAAGCTTGAGCCCGCATTTAAGGGTGCTAAGGCATTTGACAGATTCCAGTTCGTAAGAAACGGATTTTTCACGGTAGACTGCAAGGATTCCACCGAGGATCACCTTGTTTTCAACCGTATTGTAGGACTCAAAAGTTCATTTACTCTTCCCGCAAAATAAGTTAAGCTGTTTTGAGGGTCCTGTATTTATCATCGGAGGAAAGAAATGGCAGGTCTTTTATCGGGTCTTGAGAGCCTCGGATTAGGCAATCTGGAAAATATTGATATATTCGGTAAGGAAAAGAAGGAAGCGCCTTCCAAGCAGGAAAGTAAAGCTCCCGAAGTTCCCGAATTCAAAGAAACCGACTTTATCTATGACAAGGCGTTCAAATGCCCTGTCTGCGATCATGATTTTACGGCTAAGGTTATGAAAACGGGTAAAGCAAAGATCAAGAAACCGGATTTCGACCTTCGTCTTGTCTACGAAGGCGGTTTTGTTGCCGAGAAATACGATGTTATTCTGTGCCCGACCTGCGGATACGCGACTCTTTCAAGATATCACGGAGCCGTACTTCCTACTCAGGCAAGACTTATCAAGGAAAACATCACCTCCAACATTGTTCTTACCAAGTACAATGAAGATACGTACAGCTTCGATCAGGCTCTGGAGAGATATAAGATAGCCCTTGCATGCGCTGTTGTAAAACGTGCCAAGGCCAGCGAAAAGGCTTTCATATGCCTTAAGACTGCGTGGCTCCTCAGAAGTTACAGGGAGTTTTTGGAGAACGAAGAGGGAGATTTTACCGAACTTATCAAGACTCTTACCGAACAGGAAGCAGAGTACCACTTAAACGCTTATAACGGCTTCATAGAGGCAAGGGGGTCGGAAGATGTACCTATTGCCGGTATGGACTCCGTTACAGTCGATTATCTCCTGGCAAACCTGGCATTCCACCTTAAGGATTATACTACCTGCAGCAGGATGATATCCGGAATTCTTGCCTCACCTTCGGCAAAGCCCAGAATGAAGGACAAGGTAAGGGAATTGAAGGAAGAACTTGCCAAAATAAAACAGTAAATAATTGTGAATAGAAAAAACCTCATCTCCACATGGAGATGAGGTTTTTTTGCTACCAAAATCGGAGTTGTAGTTGTTTGATTATTTCTTTACTTCTTCGGATGTTCCTTCGGCAGCATCGGAATCATCGAAGAATTCTTCTACGGTCTTGTCTGCATCATCTGCAGTCTTGGTCACATCTTTGGCTGTTTCCGAAAGGGGAGTGAAATCGTCCTCTTCATCTTCATCATCCTCGAGGTCCTCGAACAGGTCATCAAGATCATCAGAAGCCTGGAATCTGTCCTTTACCTTGGTATATGCTTCCTTAGCGCTCTTGGATACCTTACCGGCCGTTTCCTTGGCTGATTCGGTGAACTTCTTGGCTACTTCGGAAATATCGTCAAGGGATGTATAAGTGCGCTTGGGAGCCTCTGCAGGTTCGCCGTCTTCACTCAATACAACGGTCTCCTCATTCTTCTTCTGATAATAATAGTATGCTGCAGCTGCAGCGGCTGTTCCGAGAACAGCGGTTCCAAAGAGGAATTTACCAAATTTTTTACTCATGTCCTGCTCCTTTCGGGATGGCAATCGCTTTAGATGCGTAAGACCATTTTAATACATTCCCCCTCGGTTTTAAAGGAAAAAATATATAAAACTTTTTGACCTGAAAACTATGTAAATTGCCGATTTTTTCAGCATTTGGAAACTCAAAAACATGTGATAGGTTTCCACATTTTTTCCCCCGGATCTCATCCAAAACAGTCCCCTGAGACTGTAGGATACGGTCGGCAGCTGATCAGATATTATGAGTGTTTTTTACACGATTTGGGTACTCAAAACAGGTAGGAAAAAGGCGGAAGAGAGGAACTGTTTTTGCCAAAAAGTAATGCAGTATATATGCGACATAGATTAAAATAACTCATGCTTTCCTAAAAAGCGCTACAAGAAGGGGGACGTGACGAAAATCTGACGAAAAGGGCAGGTATCCGGTGTTATGTATACAAAAAAATTCTGACGACAGAGACGTTACTTTTTTTGATGTCATAGTTTGTGGATAACTTTCCTCTGAAAATACAAGGAAATCTCGGGTTTTTCCACAGACGTCTGTGTCACATAGTGGACAAGCGAGAATAAAAAACTGTCGCAATTTGGATCAATAATAATTGGTTGCAAGAAAAATGTGAATACTTTATACAGTATTATGTCTGCAGACATAAGTGTCATTTAGGCCCTAAAATGCCCCTTTTTCTGACACGAATGTTTAAAATCCCTCCGATCCCGGACACATAAAAACTCCCCGCATTTTACTGCGGGGAGCTTTTTTGATATTCGCTTTAATCCTTTCAGGTCTTAAAGAATACTCCGAGGAAGTTTCTTCCGATGCTGGATCCGATATTACCTCCGAGGGTCTTTCCGAACTTGCCTCCGATGGCATTTCCGACTGTTTTTCCTACCTCTCTGCCTACGGTTCCGGCTCCGGTCTTGGCTACATTCTGGGCAGCCTTGGTGGTTTTATAGCTTAGAGAGTTCTTGTCGACTTTGGGTTTGGCTCCTTGCTTGGGAGCTTCTTCGGTTATCTGATCTGCGGGAGCTTCACCTTCCACAAGGGTACGATTTCTCTGGAGGAACTCATAAGCTGAATCTCTGTCGAAGTAATCGCTGTATCTGGAGAACAGTCCGCTTCCTCTTATAACGGAATCTCTGGTCGCATCATCGATGCTTCCCATAAGAGAGCAGGGAGGAAGGATTTTGGTGTTTTCAACCATGGTGGGAACACCTTTTTCGTCCAGAACCGATACGAGGGCTTCACCGGTTCCAAGGGACAGGAGAGTCTCATAGGTATCGAAATCGGGGTTTACCACGAAACTCTGGGCAGCTGCCTTAGCTTTCTTTTGCTCCGCAGGAGTGTAAGCGTGGAGGGCATGCTCGATCTTGTTGCCAAGCTGGGCGAGGACGGGATCGGGGATATCCGCAGGGCTCTGAGTTACGAAGAAGATACCGACGCCCTTTGAACGGATGAGCTTTACGACCTGCTCAATCCTGGTCATAAGAGCCTTGGGGGCATTATCAAATAACAGGTGTGCTTCATCGAAAAAGAAGACCATTTTAGGCTTTTCGAGGTCGCCAACTTCGGGGAGAGACTCGAAAAGTTCGCTCATCATCCACAGAAGGAAAGTGGCATACATATCGGGATGATTGATCAGTTTCTGACAATCAAGGACCTGAATAGGACCCTTGTCTGAGTCTCTGCGAAGCCAGTCATTGATATCGAGGGCGGGCTCTCCGAAGAAGAATTCGCCTCCCTGGCTTTCCAGATTTACCAGAGATCTGATAATGGCATTTACGCTCTGTCTTGCGATGCTTCCGTAATCTGCCGCGTACTCTTTGGCATGATCGGCTACATAGTTGAGCATTGCCTTGAGGTCCTTGGTGTCGATGAGGAGCATATTGTTGTCGTCGGCAATCTTGAAGATCATTGCCAGGACATTTGACTGTGTATCGTTAAGCTCGAGTATCCTGGAGAGGAGAAGAGGTCCCATCTCGGAAACTGTAGTTCTTAAAGGCATTCCTTTCTCGGCATATACATCCCAGAAGTTGGTAGGATAGGAGTCATATTTGAAACCTTCGTCCTTTAATCCGAATCTTTCGATTCTGGCCTGCATATCCTCCGAATCAACACCCGGTCTGCAGAATCCCGCGAGGTCTCCTTTGACGTCTGCCAGGAATACGGGAACTCCCATATCGGAAAAGCTCTCGGCAAGGACTTTGAGTGTGATGGTCTTACCTGTTCCGGTAGCTCCGCAGATCATTCCGTGGCGGTTTGCCATCTTGGGATAAATGCAGATTTTCTTGTCTCCGCTCTTTCCCAGAAAAATAGTTCCGGACTGTTTGTCGTACATGTAGGGTCCTCCTCACATTTAATAATATATGTTATAAAAGCAGTGTTTATAAGGCTTTTTAAACAATGCTCATATAAATATCTTACGCTATTGAATTTCCTGTATAGAGTGTATAGTACCTTCCCTTGAGACCGATCAGCTCGTCGTGGGTTCCTCTCTCTACGATTCTTCCCTGTTCCATTACCATTATGCAATCCGCATTTCTTACGGTGGAAAGTCTGTGGGCGATGACAAAAGAAGTTCTTCCGTTCATCAGCTTATCCATTCCTTCCTGGACAATTCTCTCAGTTCTGGTATCGATGGAGCTGGTAGCTTCATCCAGAATGAGAACGGGGGGATCGGCGATGGCTGCTCTTGCGATTGCAAGAAGCTGACGCTGTCCCTGGGAGAGGTTGGCTCCGTTTCCGGTCAGCATGGTGTTATAACCGTCGGGAAGTTTGCTGATGAATTCATCCGCATTTGCCAGCTTTGCGGCTGCAATTACTTCCTCATCCGTTGCACTGAGCTTTCCGAAACGGATGTTATCTGCAATTGTTCCGGTGAAAAGACAGGTTTCCTGAAGTACCATTCCCAGCGATCTTCTCAAATCTGCCTTGGCAATCTTATTAACATTGATTCCGTCGTATCTGATCTTACCGTCCTGAATATCGTAGAAGCGGTTGATCAGGTTGGTGATGGTGGTCTTGCCTGCACCGGTTGATCCTACGAAAGCAATCTTCTGACCGGGCTTGGCTTCCAGTTTGATATCGTGGAGCACCATCTTTTCATCCGTATATCCGAAGTCTACGCCGTCAAAGACCACATTTCCTTCAAGAGGCTTGTAGTCCGTGGTACCTTCTGCCTTGTGGTAATGTTTCCAAGCCCAGAGTCCGGTATGCTCGAGGGTTTCTTCAAGTTTACCATCTGAGCCCTTCTTGGCGTTTACGAGGGTAACGTAGCCTTCGTCAACTTCGGGCTGCTCATCCATGAGAGCGAAGATTCTCTCGGCGCCCGCAAGAGCCATGATGATGGAATTGAACTGCTGAGCCACCTGGGAGATGGGCATGTTAAAGCTCTTGTTGAGTGTTAAGAACGAAGCAACCGCACCGACGGTTACGGAGCCGTGAAGAGCAAGGGCGCCTCCGACGATGGTGCAGAGAACGTAGCTTAAGTTCCCGAGCTGGGCATTGATGGGACCGAGGGCGTTGGCGTAGGTATTTGCCTTGGATGCCGCATCGAAGAGCTCGTTGTTAAGGGCGTCGAATTCCTGTTTTCCTTTTTCCTCGTGGCAGAAGACCTTGACTACCTTCTGGCCGGTGATCATTTCCTCTATATAACCGTTAACGGTACCCAGCTGTTTCTGCTGTCTTACGAAATGCTTACCGCTGTTCTTGGCAGCATATCCGGTACATCCCAGCATTACTCCTACCATGACGATGGTTACGAGGGTCATTACCGGGCTGAGGACTATCATTGATACAAGTACGGATACGATGGTGATGGCTGAATTAAAGCACTGGGGAATACTCATGGAGATCATCTGTCTCATGGTATCGATGTCGTTGGTGTAGATGGACATGATATCGCCGTGAGTATGGGTATCAAAGTACTTGATGGGGAGCTTTTCCATTCTCTCAAAAAGCTCGTTTCTCATGGTCTGCATGGTTCCCTGGGTGATCTTTATGAGGAGCCTTGCCTGTACGAAACTTGCGATTACTCCGATGGCATAGAAGCATGCAACTCTGAAGATTGCCTTGGCCAGGGGCTCGAAATTAGGGAGCTTGTCGGGATCAAGGAGGAAGGGAGTGATATATTTATCTATCAGTTCCTTCATGAAAAGAGTACCCTGCAGGCTGCAGAGAACCGATGCGATTATACATACGATAACCCAGGCATAGTGGGTGCTGTAATCCTTGAGGACATAACCCATTATGCGCTTAAAACTTTTACCGGGGTTCTGGGCTTTGGGCCCCGGTTTTCCCAGTGAATTTCTGCTTCCGGGTCCGGGCATTTAGTCCACCTCCGTTTCATCGAAATCTCCCGATCCGCCGGTCTGTGATTCATAGACCTCACGGTAGATCTCATTATTTTTAAGTAATTCTTCGTGTGTTCCCACGCCGTTTACGCGGCCGTTATCAAGCACTATGATCCTGTCGGCATCAGAGATACTTGATACTCTCTGGGCGATGATGAACTTGGTAACGCCGGGGATATGTGATCTGAAAGCCTCTCGGATCTTGGCGTCGGTTGCGGTATCTACGGCACTGGTGGAATCGTCCAGAATGAGAATCTTGGGATTCTTGAGAAGTGCTCTTGCTATACAAAGGCGCTGCTTCTGACCGCCGGATACATTGGTTCCGCCCTGCTCGATGTGGGTGTTGTATCCGTCCGGCATCCTTGAGATGAATTCATCGGCGCATGCCATTTCACAGGCTTTTTTACATTCTTCCTCGGTAGCATCTTCCTTGCCCCAGCGGAGGTTATCAAGGATGGTTCCGGAGAAGAGCTGGTTTTTCTGGAGTACAACGGATACGGAGTTTCTGAGAGTTTCAAGGTCGTAGTCCCTGACATCAACTCCGCCTACGCTGACGCTTCCTTCGTTTACGTCATAAAGCCTGCTTATAAGGCTTACGAGAGTGGACTTGGATGAACCGGTGGCACCCATGATTCCGATAACTTCACCGGATTTAATGTCCAGATTAATGTTTACCAGAACGGGTTTTCCGCCTTTATCGAAATTGTATGCAAAAGAAACACCCTTAAAGCTTACGGATCCGTCCTTAACTTCCATTACGGGATTTTCGGGATTCTTAAGGTCTGTTTCTTCGTCCAGAACCTCTACGATTCTTTCCGCACTGGCAGCACTCATGGTCAGCATTACGAAGATCATGGAAAGCATCATGAGGCTCATGAGAATGTTCATGCAGTAAGCAAGAAGGCTGGTGAGTTCGCCGGTGGTGAGGTCGCCTACGCTTATCATCCTTGCACCCACCCAGCTGATGGTGAGGATACAGGTGTAAACGGTAAGCATCATGATGGGACCGTTTAAGACAACCTTTCCCTCGGCCTTTACGAAGATGTCATAAATGGCACGGGAAGCTTTTTGGAAACGTCCGATCTGCTCGTCCTCACGTACATAAGCTTTAACGACTCTGATGGCGGATACGTTTTCCTGAACGGATTCATTCAAGGCATCGTATTTGGGGAAAGCTTCCCTAAAGGTCTTGGTGGCACTTATGATGATGAGCACCAGGAACAGACCGAGGATCAGAACCGCGATGAGATAGATCCTTGCAATCCTTGCATTGATGTAGAAAGCCATGCACATGGCAACAACAAGGCTGGCAGGTGCTCTCATGGCCATTCTAAGGCCCATCTGATATGCGTTCTGAATGTTCGTTACGTCCGTTGTGAGTCTTGTTACAAGTGATGAAGTAGAGAATTTGTCGATATTCGAAAAAGAAAACGTCTGAATGTTGTCATACATGGACTTCCTTAAATTTCTGGCAAGTCCCGTTGACGCGACGGCGGCGAATCTTCCGCCGAAAAGACCTCCGATAAAGCCTATGATTGCGGCAAGAACCATGAAAAGACCGATTTTATAGATGTGGTTCATGTTGCCGGCATATACGCCTTTGTCTATTATGGAGGCCATAAGATACGGCACCAGCATTTCCATGGCTACTTCAACAACCATGCAAACGGGTGTTAAAAGGGAGGGCAAAGTATATTCTTTTACCTCTGCAAGTATTCTTCTAACCATATTTCTCCTATCTGTTGGTACGAAAACCCGACTTAAATATTATAAAACCTGATGGCGTTTTTTTAAATAAAAGTATTGTGAAGAAAATGAGTTTTCTTTTATGGAAATACATGGGCGGCAATATGATAAAATATAAAAAACGCTCTATATAAAAGGAGAAAAGAATGGGATACAAGGAAACTGCCGCACTCTGGAAGAGCTCGTTGGACGAAAAGGACCCTCTTTATGAACAGCTTTTGGCCGTCACTGACGATAAGGAGCTGGAGGACAGGTTTTACAAGGACCTTTCGTTCGGAACCGCGGGCCTCAGGGGTAAGATCGGTGTGGGAACCAACCGCATGAACCGTTTCACCGTAGGCCGTGCCGCACAGGGTATCGCGGATCACATTGTAAAGGCGGGAGAGGAAGCCTGCAAAAGGGGAGTGGTTATTGCCCATGACCCCAGACATTTTTCCGCGGAATTTTCCAAAATGACAGCGGTGATCCTGGCAGTAAACGGAGTAAAGGCTTATACTTTCCCTTCACTTCGCCCTACGCCCCAGCTTGCTTTTATGATAAGACGCCTGGGCACCATAAGCGGAATCAACATAACCGCATCCCATAACCCCAAAGAATACAACGGTTTCAAGGCATATTGGGAGGACGGCTGTCAGGTCAGCTCCAAGGTTGCCGATGCCATGACGGAATGCATAAATGCGGTGGATTATTTTATCGGAATAAAGGGGCTTAAAGAATTTGATGCTGACCCCACCGGTTTGTTCGACAAATACGTTAATGAAGGTCTCATCACGGTTCTGGATGAAAGCTACGACAGGGAATACATCGATAAGGTGGAGAGCCTTGCCATTCACGAAGGTGATGAACTTGATCTGTCCATTCCCATAGTTTACACACCTCTTAACGGCGCGGGAAGTATTCCTTTCATGACTGTAATGAAGGACAGGGGATTTACCAATGTCTCCATAGTGGAAGAGCAGAAGGATCCCGACCCCGATTTTACCACTGTGGGATATCCCAATCCTGAGGATCCCAAGGCATTCAAGATGTCCGAGATCCTGGGAAAAAAGACCGGAGCAAAGCTTCTCATGGCTACCGATCCCGATGCGGACAGATTTGCCATCGAGCTTCTTATGGACAACGGAGAATACCTGCCCCTTAACGGAAACCAGACCGGATACATTCTGGCAGGTTACATACTGGATGGAATGAAGGATGCGGGAACCCTTCCCCAAAACGGAGCCATGGTCAAATCCATCGTTACCTCAACAATGTCCGCGGTAATGGCGGAAAGCTATGGGGTCAAGATGTACGAATCCCTCACCGGATTTAAGAATATCTGCGGTCTTATTCCTTTCCTTGAAAGCCGTAATGAAAAGTATCTTTTCGGATATGAAGAATCTGTGGGATATGCGGCCTGCCCCGATATAAGGGATAAGGATGGAATAAGCGCCGGAATGCTGGTTGCGGAAGCTGCCGCATATTATGAGAAAAAAGAAGGGAAATCTCTCTGGCATGTACTTCAGGATCTGTACGAAAAGTACGGCTTCTACGCAGAGGACGAGCCCAATCTTGTCCTTGAAGGCATTGAAGGTTCCGAGCGCATCGGCAGGATGATGGAGCACATAAGGAACTGTCCTCCCGAAGAATTCGCGGGTATCAAAGTAAAGAAGGTCATCGATTATAAGGACGGCTCAGAGGATATAAATTTCCCTTATAACAAGATTCCGAAGACCAACGCTCTCAGATTCTTCCTTGAAGGGGAAGACACCTGG
The DNA here is from genome assembly GCA_017940415.1 of Lachnospiraceae bacterium. Lineage (GTDB taxonomy): Bacteria > Bacillota > Clostridia > Lachnospirales > Lachnospiraceae > AC2028. Next base: position 45,932 of record JAGAYR010000039.1, on the reverse strand, counting down.
TTTGCGATAAGACCTTCGGGAACGGAGCCTAAGATTAAGTTTTATTTCTACACAAGACAGTCGACCCGTGAAGAGGCCCTGTCCGTAAACGCCAAGATCAAAGCTTCCGTAATGGAGATCATAGAAGCTGTAAAATAATGGCACGAGGCCTGTTCCTGATTTCCGCGGGTGGCGCGGATACATGATTGTCGAGACTTCGGTGGTCTGCGGCATGAGGCAGAAAAATCAAGGTTCTTTGGCCGCCTGACCCCGAAAAGCGAGAGAATTATGTACCGCGACAGGACCCCAGGAAATCAGGAGCAGGCCTCGCTTTCATATTTAAAGATTGCCCATCAGGAAATCCTTTAGCAGTCCGACGGTTTCACGAATCATATTGTTAGGAAGATAGAGTTTAACAGAATCTGCGGGTATGCCGGTAACATCGGTGTATCCGCATTTTTTTGCAATGGCGAGGGCTCTGTAGATATGGAAGTTACTGGATACTATACCTACGCTGCTGCCGGAAAGGCCTTCATATAAGGAAGCGCTGAACTGCAGGTTTTCGGAAGTGTTGGTGGACTTATCCTCCATGAGGATCCTGCTTTCATCTATGCCCCGTCCTACCAGATAATCCTTCATGACGGATGCTTCGCTGGCAGGCTCGTTACTGCCCTGACCTCCGGATACGATTATGATGGTTTCCGGATTTGCAGATGCGTATTCGTAAGCTTTATCCAGTCTCATCCTGGTTACAACCGCAGGCCCCGAGGTCTTTACCTGACTTCCCAGGACTATGATGTAATCAAGGCCTTCCTTTGTGTTATCACGAAATCCCGATATTACCATGCACTGGGTTGCTATGACAAAAATAACTCCCAGAGATATCAGAAATACGGCTATTCCTTTTACGGCCATGGGAAGTTTTGCTATGATCCCGCTTCTGAAAAGGAAAGCGAGAGCTACAAAGCACAATCCTCCCGCATACCATACGAGGAAGAATTTGGAACCGGAATTGGCAAGCATAATAGTTATTCCGTAGAGAATACATAAGATTCCGGCAATGAGCAGAATCAAGGGAAGTATTGTCATTTTCTTTTTACCTGCAGAGCCTGTTTTTTCTTTTTTCATACGCCTTAAGCATATGATGAGATAGAGTAGCGATATGGCGGAACTGATGCCCCAGGAGATGGGATAGGATGTCATAAGGACCGTCATGGTGCGGTATGTTCTGAATGCCGTGAAGATCCAGAGAATTCTGATTCCGCATACCCCGAATACGCTTATGATCATGGGACCTGTGGCATTGCCCATTCCTCTCAGTACGCCATGGCATACTTCTATCAATATGAATGAGAAATAAAACACAACGAAGAACCTGAGCATGTAGGTTGCGATACCAAGTACCACGGGGTCTTTGGTAAAGAAAGTAAGGACAAAGGGACCGATGAGCAGCAGTCCTCCCACTATTATGGTGGTAAGGATGCAGTGGTAGAAAAAGCCGCAGATCATGCTCTTTTTGACCCTGTTCATATTTCCTTTGCCGTAGTTTTGAGCAACAAAGGTGGATATGGATATGCCCAGTGAGTTGCTGACCATCCAGAAGATCTGGTCCGCTTTTCCCGTTGCAACCCATGCTGCTACAGTATCTGTTCCGAAGCCGTTTACCGCGATCTGTATTATAAGATTGGATGCGGTGTAGGTAAGGGAATGAACGGTCGAAGGAATACCGATCATAAGTATTCTTTTTAAATAGAAGGAATGGATCTTGATCTTATTAAGGTAGAGCTTGTAACAGTCATTAGCCTTTACCAGTACGTAAATGGTCATTACCGCACTGATTGCCTGAGAAAAGATGGTGGCAAGTGCGACACCGAATACACCGAGTCCCATACCGATGACCAGTGCCAGGTCGAGAATGATATTTATTATGGAAGAAATTATCAGGAATATAAGGGGACGCTTAGAATCACCGATGGCTCTGAGGATTCCGGCTCCCATGTTATATACGAGGTTGGGGATCATTCCCGCCATGTAGACTCTGAGATATATGGTTGAGCCCTCAAGGGATTCGGGAGTGGTGTTCATTGCTTCCAGCATGAGCCTGGTTGTGGGGATTCCGGCTATGGTAATGATGATGCCGAGGATTACTGCGAAGGCCATGCCGGTATGAACGGATTTGGAAACGTCTTCTTTTCTTCCTGCACCGTAATACTGGCCCACTATGATGGTGGCACCCGAAGAAAGAGAGGTAAGGCCTCCCACAAATACATTGACCAGTATGGCAGCGGAGCCGCCTACCGCCGCAAGGGCTTCTTTTCCAACGAAGCGGCCGACTATTACGGAATCTGCCGTATTATAGAGCAGCTGGAAAAAAGTACCGAACATAAGGGGGAGGAAAAACAGTATCATTTCCTTCCCTATCTTGCCATCGGTTATGGGGTTTATTGCCGTATTTTCTTTTTTTTCTGCGATTTCAGTCATAGGAATCATCTTAGTACTTAAATTCCCGGTTGTCGATATAGAAAAAATATAAATATTTAAGCTTCATTTAAGGTTCGCTTTCTACACTGATCTTACAAAACGGAGGTCAGATATGGATTATCAGAACATTTTCAAGCGCTACGAGATCAAGTATCTCCTTGATGAAAACCAGAGAACACGGCTTCTTGCGGAGATGGAAGGAAAGATGAAGATCGATGGCTACGGGCATACGGTTATCAGAAATATCTATTTTGACACGGATAATTACAGGCTCATAAGAACTTCACTGGATAAACCCTTATATAAGGAAAAACTCAGGATTAGGAGTTATAAGCGGGTCAGGGAAGATGAGGAGGTATTTGTAGAACTCAAGAAAAAATATGAGTCGGTGGTTTACAAGAGGAGAATAGCACTTCCCGAAAATAAAGCGATGGGCTGGCTTGAAGGAGGCGGTGAAACACCGGGTGATTCCCAGATTGAAAAAGAGATCGGGTATTTCAGAGATTTCTATACGGGACTTAAACCGAAGGTTTTTCTCTCATATGAAAGGGAGGCATTTAATCCGCTTGATGGTTCGGATACAAGGATCACACTTGATAAAAATGTTCTTGCCAGAGAAACGCATCTTTCGCTGAAAGAAGGAGTATTCGGAGTTCCGGTCCTGGGCTGCGGGCTCAGCATACTGGAAGTAAAGGTAAGCGCAGGGCTGCCCATGTGGATCATAAGATTTTTGAGGGAAGAAGGAATACAAAAATCATCCTTTTCCAAATACGGAAAATACTACGAAGATTATATAGCGGGAAATAATACAGATACGAAAGAGAGGCTTAAATATGCTTAACATATTAATGGAAACACTTGTTGGAAATGCGGATATATCGGTTGCGGATTTTATGGTACCGATAATCGCATCACTTATCCTGGGAGTGATCCTGGCGAAATTTACAACGGATGAAGGATCAAGCAAGGGCTTTACCGTAACTTTGGCACTTCTTCCCGCCATGGTAAGTGTTGTGATCATGACGGTAAACGGCAATATCGGAGCGGGTGTCGCGGTGGCGGGAGCGTTCGGACTGGTCAGATTCCGCTCAGCCCAGGGTACTGCAAGGGAAATAGGAAATCTGTTTATGGCGATGGCTCTGGGACTTCTTACGGGAATGGGTTATGTGCTCTATGCCTTTGTTTTTGAACTGATCATGATCGCTGCGGTCAGCTTTTATAAAGCCACAGATCTCGGACATGATAAAAACTCGGAGCTGTCCAGAAGTCTTAGGATCACTATCCCCGAAGACCTTGATTATACAGAAGTGTTTGATGAGATATTTGATAAATATACGACAGAGCATAACCTTATCTCCGCCAAGACTTCAAATCTGGGCGCTATGTTTAAACTTGATTATGATATTACGCTTACTTCCGCTGATATCGAAAAGAAATTCATCGATGACCTAAGATGCAGAAACGGAAACCTGGAAATAATGGTGTCTTCTCTAAAACGCCGCGAGACGGCCGAACTTTAACGGAAAGGAGTAAAAGATATGAAAAGAAAGAATATCTTGAATATATTTGCCGCAGGAACAATAGCCGCTCTTATGATAACGGGATGTACGGCTTCCCATACGGAAAGCAGTGTTTCAGACAGAGTGACGGATACGGTTGTATCTGCGGAGAATGAGATTGATGAAGAATCCGTAGTCTCCGGATATGATGAAGTAATAGAACTAAGTAATGACAGCGGAACGGTCAGTATCACGGAAGGCGGAATTTATTTATTGACCGGATCATCCGAAGATTGCACGGTCAGGATAGATGCGGGAGAAGATGAGAGCGTGACACTTATACTCTGTGATGCAAAGATCGTAAGTTCATCTTCTGCAGCGATATATGCCCGATCCGCAGGGGATGTAAATATCATTTTGGACGGTGAATCCGTTCTTATGAATGAAGAAGGTTTTAATGATCCTGAGGATGAAGAAATCGATGCAGTCATCTACTCTAAAACGGATGTGACCATAAGCGGAGAAGGCAGCCTTAATATTACTGCGGCAGACGGAAAGGGTATCACTGTAAATGACAGCCTTGTCATATCGGGCGGAAATCTTGATATAGATGCTTCGGATGACGGTATCAATGTAAACGAAGATTTCCTGATGAGCAGCGGAACTCTCAATGTAAAAGCCGGTGATGACGGTATTCATGCGGATGTAAATCTTACGATAGAAGACGGAGATATCACACTTGACGGAGCTGAGGGATTGGAAGCCACAAATATTGTGATAAACGATGGAAAGATCTTGATAAATGCATCCGATGACGGAATAAACGCAGCACAAAAGTCCGATGAAACAGATGTTAAGGTCGAGATAAACGGCGGAGATATTACCATAGTTATGGGAGAAGGTGATACGGACGGTATCGATTCTAACGGCGATCTTGTTATAAACGGCGGAAAGATCGATATAACGGGGCAGTCGGCATGTGACTATGACGGAATGGCTGAATTAAACGGAGGGACTCTTATCGTTAACGGAGAAGAAACAGATGCCATTCCCAACCAGTTCATGGGAGGCGGTTTCGGTTCGGAAGGCGGATTCGGCGGAGCATCAAGGCCGGAAGGTGGTCCTGGCCCGGGAGAAGGCTTCGCACCCGGAGAAGGGTTTATGCCGGGAGAAGGACAGGCTCCCGGTGAGCCTGTCGGCGGAAAATGATGAAAAGACAGACGAATATACTTACTTAGAATTTCTTATTGTGAGATAATAAAGCTATGAAAATACTTCTTGCGGAAGACGAAAAATCTATGTCCCGGGCATTAACTGCCATACTTAAAGGGAATAACTATTCGGTGGATGCGGTATATAACGGCTCCGATGCGCTTGACTATCTGACGGCCGGTGATTACGATGCAGCCATCTTGGATGTTATGATGCCCGGAATGGACGGATTTGAAGTACTGAAAAGGGCAAGATCTTCGGGGGTTAAGATACCTGTCATGATGCTGACCGCAAAATCCCAGGTGGATGATAAGGTGGAGGGACTTGATCTCGGAGCAAACGATTATCTGACAAAACCCTTTGACGGAAAGGAACTTTTGGCGAGACTCAGGGCAATGACAAGAGCTCTTACGCCTGCCGGGGATAATTTGCTCAGATTCGGAAACATATCCCTTAACAGAGCAAACTTCGAATTATCATCGCCGTCTGAAAGCGTCAGACTTTCTTCCAAAGAATTCCAAATGATGGAATACCTCATGTCCAATCCCGGTATGCTGATCACCACGGAAAGATTTTTCGATAAGATCTGGGGAATAGATTTTGAAGGAGACAGCAGTATTGTGTGGACCAACCTGTCATACCTTAGAAAGAAGCTGATCCGTATCGGTGCGAACGTACGGATCAAGGCTGTAAGGAATGCGGGATACAGTCTGGTGACCGATTCGGAGAATTAATCTTATGATAAAAAAGCTTCGGATAAAATTTATTATGACCGCCTTTTTATCGGCTTTTGTCGTACTTCTTGTTTTGGTGGGCGGCATGAATATAAGTAACTATATCCACGTGCTCAGAGATTCGGACAAAGTGCTTAAGATACTTGCCGATAACGGCGGGGTCTTTCCCGAGGGGATGCTTCATTCTCAGGCAGGTGAGTTCCCCGGTGAACCTCCGCGGATGATGCACGGAGAGAGGATCGATTCTCCGGAGCTTGCTTTTGAAACCAGATTTTTTACAGTCGAATATTCCGAAAGCGGGGAAGTCATAAGGAGTGATACGGATAAGATTTCTGCAGTATCGGATGAGACAGCCGTAGCTCTTGCGGACAAAGTCATATCGGACGGCGGGAAGACCGGATTTATCTATGATTACAGATATGAGGTCTCTGATACCGAAGACGGCGGCAGGATTGTTATCTTTTGCGACAGAGGCGCGGCATTATCAGGCTTCAGGGATTTTAGAAATACAAGCATCGCCATATCCCTGATCGGACTTATGATCATCGGATGCGTGATATATTTTATCTCGGGAAAAGCTGTCAGGCCGATAGAAGAAGCGGGGGAAAAGCAGAAGAGATTCATCTCCGATGCGGGACATGAGATCAAAACTCCTCTTTCCATAATCAGAGCAGATGCTGACGTTCTGAGCATGGAGCTTGGCGAGGATAATGAGTGGATCTCGGATATCGTAAAACAGACGGAAAGACTCACCCTCCTTACAAACGATCTGATAACCCTATCCAAAATGGAAGAGGGAAAAGATATCCTTAGCCCGGAGGAAGTGGATATATCGGCTCTGGCGGAGGATGTGGCGGATTCGGTCAAGGCTCCTTCCATTACCCGCAGATTAAACTTTGTTTCGGATATTGAAAGTGGGGTCCGCATAACCTGTGATAAGAAGAAGGTCTATGAACTTATGAGCATTCTCCTGGATAATGCGGTCAAGTACTGTCCGGAGGGAGGAGAGGTTTCCTGGAGCCTTTCGTCAAAGGGAAAAAAGGCGCTTATCAGGGTAACCAATGATCTGAATGAGCCTATGGATAAGGAGGCCGTAAGACATCTTTTCGACAGGTTTTACAGGGCGGATTCTTCCAGAAATTCGGAAAGCGGAGGGTTCGGGATCGGACTATCCGTAGCCCGTGCCGTAGCGGAGGCGCATAAAGGCAGGATAACGGCGGATCTTTCCGGAGATAATAAGATCACATTTACGACGATCCTTTAGGTTTATACGGTAACCGTGAATAGCATGAGCACCGCGGCGGTATTGTAATAAAGCCCGCCGGGTGCTATTATTTTGAATGGTGCGTATAAATATTTACTGCATTTTTACATTAATTTAACAAGGAGACATATCATGAGTAAGAATTTCGCTGATCTGCTTGCTAAGGTCAAAGAACTCGACAAGCAAAAACTGGCAGTTGCCGTAGCACAGGACAAGCCCGTGCTTGAAGCTGTAAGAGAAGCACACAGAATGGGCATTATCGATGCCATTCTTGTAGGTGACGAGGATCAGATCCGTTCTATCGGAGCCGAGCTTGATATGAGACTTGATGAATATGAGATCGTTGATGTCAAGGATCCCATGGAAGCTGCTCTCAAGGCTGTAAGCTTTGTACATGAGGGAAAAGCTGACATGTACATGAAGGGACTTGTTGACACCAAGACCTTCCTTAAGAGTGTTCTTGATAAAGAAGTAGGACTTCGTACCGGAAAGCCCCTCTCTCACGTATGCGTATTCGAGCTTCCCGGAATCGACAGACTTCTTTTCCTTACCGACGTAGCATTCATGCCTTATCCCACTCTTGAGGACAAGGTTGCAATTATCGACTATACCGTAGAAGTTGCTAACGCTTGCGGCGTTACCAATCCCAAGGTTGCACCTCTTGCAGCAGTAGAGGTTGTTAACCCCAAGATGCCCGTTACCGTTGAAGCTGATGAGCTTCGTAAGATGAACGAAGAAGGCAAGATCAAGGGATGTATCGTAGACGGACCTCTTTCCCTCGACATTGCTCTTTATAAGGAAGCAGCAGAGGAAAAGAAAGCGACAGACAGACCTTGCGCAGCATCAGCTGACATCCTTCTTTTCCCTGACATTCACGCAGGAAACCTTGTTTACAAGTCAATCGTTCACATGGTACCCGGAGTAAAGAACGGAAACATTCTTACCGGAACCAAGGCTCCCGTTATCCTTACCTCCAGATCCGACACCAAGGACGTTAAGGTTAACTCCATCGCACTGGCAGCAGTCGTTTCCGATCAGATGAAGAAAATGAATAAATAATAAGGAGAAAAGCTATGGCACTTAAATCTCTTATCATCAATCCCGGATCAACCTCCACCAAGGTAGGTATCTTCGAGGATGAGACCTGTGTAATGGATGAGACCCTCCGTCACTCAACCGAGGAGATCTCCCAGTATGATTCAATAATCGCTCAGAAGGATTTCAGAAAGAACATCATTCTTGATTTCCTTAAGAACAGCAACATCGATGTTAACTCATTTGATTTCATCGTAGGAAGAGGCGGACTTCTTAAGCCCATCCCCGGCGGAACCTATGAAGTTACCGATGCCGTTATCAAGGATCTTGAAATCGGCGTTCAGGGACAGCATGCATCAAACCTCGGCGGAATTCTTGCCCGTGAGATCGCAGATCAGATCGGCAAGAAGGCATTCATCGTTGACCCCGTTGTTGTAGACGAGCTCAGCGACGTTGCAAGAATCTCAGGTATGCCCGAGTGCCCCAGAACTTCAATTTTCCATCCCCTTAACCAGAAGGCTGTAGCAAGACGTTACGCTAAGTCCATCGGTAAGAAGTATGAGGATCTCAGACTTGTTGTTGCTCACCTCGGCGGCGGTGTTTCCGTAGGCGCTCACGAGTATGGCAAAATCGTTGACGTATACAGCGCATTCGAAGGAGACGGCGCCCTTTCACCCGAAAGATGCGGCGGACTTCCTACCGGAAAGCTCATCAGACTTTGCTACTCAGGCAAGTACTCCGAGAAGGAGATGCTCAAGAAGGCTACCGGGCAGGGCGGATTCAACGCTTATCTCGGAACCAACGATGCAAGAGAAGTAATGAAGAGAATGGATGAGGGCGATGCTCAGGCTAAGCTTGTTATGGAAGCATTTATCTTCCAGGTTTGCAAGGACATCGGAGCAGAGTCAACCGTTCTTAAGGGAGATGTAGACCAGATCATCATCACCGGCGGTATCGCTTATAACGAGAGAGTTACCAAGGCTATGATCGAGAGAGTAGGAAAGATCGCTCCCGTAACCGTATATCCCGGAGAGGATGAGCTTCTTGCTCTTGCACAGGGCGGACTCAGAGTCATGAACGGCGAAGAGGAAGCTAAGGTTTACGCTTAATTTGCGTTTTTAAGATCGGAGCTTTTATGGAAATAGTCAGAATGGACAGATCCTGTTTTGACGAAGTATATGCCATGATGAGAGTCTTCTATGATTCTCCCGCGGTTCTCCATACATCATCCGATAATGTGCTTAAGAATGATATCGAAGCCTGCATCGGAGACTGCCCCTATCTCGACGGATATGTATTCATGGAAGATGGTGTAATAGCCGGATATTCCATGGTATCCAAGAGCTTCACAACAGAGTACGGCGGTATATGTGCATGGATCGAGGATCTGTATATTAAAGAGGAATTCAGAAGACGCGGCATTTCAAAGAAGTTTTTTGAGAGCCTGCCGTCCATGTATCCCGAGATCGTCCGCTTCAAGCTCGAGGTTGAACCCGAAAACGAGCGTGCGATAGAGACTTATAAAAAATGCGGATATACAAAGCTTCATTACGATATAATGGAGACAGTGATCCGCGAAGGATAAGTACATAAAATAAAGGACTGCCGGAGGGCAGTCCTTTTTGTATATGGGTCTTCCGGGGGACCGGAAGACTTAAGAAATACCCTTTTCCCGAGGGGGTGGAAAAGAATACTCTTAAAGCGAGTTGGTTCCGAGAAGTTCATCGTATGAAACGAAGATATCGATGAATCCCGAGGCGTAAGGTCCCATGTCATAAGGAGGATAGTAGTAGTATATTCCGTCATCCGTAAATTCGTAGTTTCCGGAATCAAGCGAGATATAGCCAAGAGCCTGTTCATAAGCCGAATCCGCATCTGCTGCAAAATAAGGAGATCCGTAATCATCCATGTCATAGCTTAAGAAGTCTTCTTTGGTCTTCTCGGCAATCAGTCTCTTGAAATCATCTTCGGTTCCGGTATAGAAATCCGATAAAGTCTTTGCTTCACCGGTATCAAGATCAAAGAGGAACTGTCCTCTGTATGGATATCCGTGTGCACCTCCGCCGTACCAGTAGCCTGTCATATCAACGGTCAGATAGTGACCGCAGATCTCGTTTACGGAAGATACATAATAATCGTCGGTGATCCTGTACCATGCGGGGTGATCTTTGTGATCTTCGCAAGAACTTCCGTAGCCGAGATCATCAAGACCTTCGGATTCATAGTCCTGGAAATCCGTAGCCTTCTGATACAGATATTCATTTATCTGATCTGTATGCTCCGATATTGAATCATCCAGGATCAGGTATTCGGAATAGATGTCCAGAAGATCCGTGCCGCAATCGGGGCAATTTATCGTTGTCGATATATAATCGATTGTGCCGTAGTCAAAGAGTGTTTCGTAACCTAACTCATATTTGCAGCAAGGGCTTGAAGGATCCTCTATCATCACGGGCATCCAGAAGATATTACCCTTTTCAAAACCTACGTAATAGATATATGTATCTGTCAGTGTAAAACCTTCAACACCGGGTGCGATGCTTGACCCGGGCTCAGACTTTACATCATAAAGAAATCTTGTTTTTCCCGTCTCTGCATCATATTCGTATATATAGTTATGACCTATGCCGTATTCTTCGGAATCGGATACGCTGTAGTAATATTTGAATCCATTCTTTCCCAGTAAGGTATTTGCACCGCGCTCATCCGAAACTTCAGTAACTTCTCCGCTTCTGATGTCATAAACGCAGGCTTTACCCACTCCGGTCTCGTAATTCATCAGTACGGTAAAGATGCGGAAGGGATCATAATATGCATCGTATGCATCTTCGAATCCCGGAACTTTAAGTGTCGTACCGGATGAGTTGATGAGGACAAGTCCTCCGTCCATGTAAGCGGGGAGATATCCGCATTCGTCATATACATGAGCATCGCTGAAGTTTCCGCTTCTCCTGATATGAGCATCCTTATCGTTTGCGGTGTTGATTATCGTCATCAGACCTTCATCAAGATCCGCTTCCTCAAAGGAATCCGATTTCTTGTCATATCTGAAACCTACTACATTGTCTCCGAGGGATTTGTAGTTCTCGTCATATCCGATGATGTAATCTATATAGAGGGTGCCGTTATAATATTCACATCCGCTCAGATAACCGTTTCCCGTGTTCTTCCAGATGTCATAGATCTTTTTGTCCTCTACGCCGATCGCATATACTATACTTGTTGAATCACCGTTTGAATCGGGGGATACATTATCCCGGAAAAATAAGAATCCGTCTCCTGCACCGATGAGCGTGCTCTTGTAGTATTCTTCTTCATCGTATATGCGGTAGATCTCCGGATCCGGGTTTGATACTTCTCCGGCAAGTTCTTTGCGGTCTATCTGATACAGCTTATCCTCTGACGGATCATAATACATGATGGAATCCGACTGAGGAGTTCTGGCGAGAGTATAGCTTCCGTCTGCTGAAGCGGTTTCCTGCTCTTCACCTGACGTATCGTCATCATCCTTATCATCATCTGCGTCGTCATCGTCACTATCTTCATTATCTTCATCATCGGAAACTTCGATCACATCATCGCCGTCCGAATGATGTCCTGAGAAAAGACCGCATCCTGTAAGCGCTGCGGCGGTAAGGCCGACAAGCATCAGTCTGACTATTTTTCTTTTCATAATAACCTCACATTCTTCCGTAAACGTGTCACGGATTATGTCACGAGATGACTATAGCACAAAAAATCCGCATGAAAAGCGGTTAAAGACAAATATAATAAAGCATTAAAGAAACTTAAAAAAGGGTTAAAGATTGGACGTCACTGGAAGATCCAGTTGTAGTAGGGAAGGATCCTGAAGTCGGTGTTGTAGCCGCTTTTCAGGAACATGACAAAGAACAAAGTAAACGCAAGGCTTATAAGAACCGTCCATACGGTTCTGGTTTTCTTATCCTCGATGGTCTTAAGAAGCGCGGGGATAAAGAAGATATTGCTTACGTTGAGATAGAACCCGATCCTGGAAATCTCGGGCATAAACGAACAGAAGGTATATAAAAGCAGCGCAAACAGATTGAGGTAAAATCCGAATTTAAGCTTCGGATCTTCCGCTATCTTCTTGCGATAGATGAGTGCAAAGATAAATATGGCTGCGGCTTTTGCAATGCTGAGAATACTGGTCTGTCCCGTATCGAACATGGAACCTTCGTAAAAAGGATAGAAGGTAAATATGATCTTTCTGTAGAAACCGGGAACAAAGATAAGTGATGCCACAAATGTGCTGATGATCAGATGGCCCATCCAGTTCCAGTTGACGGTGGCAAGCAGATAGAGGGGGATTACGATCAAAACGGATTTGTGGAAGAGAGCCGCACACATGATGACGGCGATGAATTTAACGTAGTCTTTTTCCAGAACATATTTCATGGAATACATGGCAGCAGCAAGAGCCAGATAATATCTGACGTTGTTGAGACTTCCGAAATAATAACCCGCTGTCATGAAGAGAAAAACGGAATAAGCAAACCAGCTGCTCTGGTCGTAGATTGCCTTGACCATCAGAAAGACTGTGATCAGTGAAAAGAAACCGAAGATGGGAAGGTATTTATCATAATCCAGAAAATACTGAAGAATCTTAACGATATATCTGAATCCGATCTCATAGCTGACATATCTGTCCTGGGCGATGAGATTGAAGTTGTCCCTGTAAACCCAGTAATCGTTGCCTACCGCGATCCTGCACACCGAGACAGCGGACAGCAGGATAAATATACCTGTGGTAAGTATTCTGTTTCTTACCGCTCTTTTTGTGAGATATACGCCTTCCGAGCGCACGCACCCCCCTGCGGTTTCAACTCCCGTTGCCAGGAATATCACCGCTATGGTCAGAGCGATATACAAAAACAGTCCGTAGGTTATCATTTATAGTTTTTGCTTTCTTCGGCAAATCTGCTTTTTTTGCCAAGATAATAAGTTTTGATAAGTGTATTGTCGGTATCGGTAAGAACTCCGCATATGGGTTCTTTGTCAAGTTTGCTTAAGAATGAAAGAGCTCTTTCGTCTCCGCCTACATGTTCTTTGGAAGAGAAGATGTAGACGATGGGGTGCTCCGCATTTTTGATCTCGTCTATAAGACCGGGTCTTTCGGTATCCGAGAGACTTATGGTCTTTCCTTCAACCATTGTGCCTGCGGCAAGAAGTTTATCGATCACGGTATTGAATCTGTCGACGGGGAGAGTGGATGCTGCGATTAATCCGTCTTCACCTGCAAGATCCTCAAGAGTTTCATTTATGTTCTTTGCTTCTATGCATCCTGCGGAAGGAAGGTGATATCTTTTTTCAATGGTCTCGGGAAGAATGATCCTGTCATCCGAAATGATCCATACCATTACGGAGAGGGATGATACGAATACTCCGATGATGGCTCCGAGAATGATGGATCTTACGGCTCTGACATCGGGAGGAATGAGAGCTGGCTCGGATGCACCTCCGAGATCTCTGACCGAAATGATCTCGGGGAGAGACTCCGCAAATTCCGTAACTCCGATGACTGCTGCATTAATGATCTTTGTGCACATATCGGGATCGGGATTGGTTACCTGAAGAGTAACTACTTTGACGTCGGATTTGAGAGTTGCGATAAAAGAATCTCTTACAGTGGTCTCATCCAGAGAGGGATCTGCTTTTAAGATCTCGTCAATGATCGCACTGTCACCGGAGAGCTGCTTCCAGGTGTATTCATTGATATAAAGGAGAGCGTTTGATCCTGCCTCGGGAATATATTCAAGATAAAGATCCGCTTCCGCCTGAAATTTATATTCGGAAGAAAGTCTGTATGTAAGGTGACATGCACATACAAGAGCCGCACCGATGACTCCGCATCCTATGATAAGAGGTATCTTTTTGATGAATCTGAGAAGGAACAGTCTTCCGTTAACAGGTTCGTCACCGTATCTCATTTCCCAAAGTTTCATATTATTTCTCCGACTTATTGAATATATATCTGTCCATGAACTTGCCGACGGCAGTTATCGCAGGCCCCAGGAAAACAGCCATAAGAATGGTGCCTATACGGGGGCGTGCACCGAAAACAAATCCTATGACAACAGCGCATGAATCAAAAACTATTCTTGTGATAAAAAAAGGAATCTTTTTAAATGCATCACAGATTATCTTGCCGACACCGTCATAGGGTGAAAGCCCGAGACGGGAGTTCATATAAACTGCGGCACTTATAAGGAAGCCTACAAGTCCCAGAATAAAAGTCACGGGTCTTGCGACAGGGCCCATGAAAAAGCCTTCGGAAAAAGTCCTGCCTATGACGGAGCGGGTGAAGTCAACGGTATAACCTACAAGTATCATATTGGCAACGGATCCGGGACCGATGAGTCCGATTCCGGTGATCAGTATAACTATGATGAACATTACGGCATTTAATGCAAACTGCCAGTTGCCGAGAGTCCATCCGATTTTGCCTGCAATGCTCACGTTCATGAATGTGTAGGGATCGGTTCCCAGGTCTGTCTCGAGCAGGAATCCCAGGGATATGCCCATGCATAAAACCGCGATCACCACCATTACAACATTTGCGGTAAATTCTTTTTTGTTATTCTTAAACCTGTCTTTGCCTGCCCAGGTTACAAATTTATTTTTATCCATTTATGATCACCTTCGGAAGATCATCCAGTGTTTTTATCTTGGCCATGCACAGGTGCTCGACCTCAGGCTCGCTTTCTCTTTGATCGGGGACGAAGACTACTTTAAGTCCCGCTCTGCTTGCTGAGAGGATTCCGTTAGGAGCATCCTCCACCGCTATACATTCGAAAGGATCAAGGCCAAGCTGTCTGACCGCTTCCAGATAAACGTCGGGAGCGGGCTTTCCGAATTTGCAATCCGCCGCGGAACATATCTTATCGAAGCTGTTGTCCAGCCCCACGCTTTTCAGATATCTTCCGGTTCTTTCAAGATCGGTGGCGGTTGCCACGGCCCTTAAGATCCCGTTTTCTTTTAACCAATTAAGAGCATTCATTGCACCGGTCTTAAGACTGATGCCATGTTCTTTGACGATCTCTTCGTATATTACTTTTCTGTATGCACGGACTTCATCGTAATTAAACGAATCACCGAACCATTCTCTGAAACGGTCGAATACGAAAGGTCTACCGAAACTGCGAAGCTGCAGATACATATCGTCCGTCAAAGTAAAACCGAAATGCTCACAGGCTTTCGGCCAGCATATACGGTAGTATTTTTCGGTATCGAGTATTGTTCCGTCGAGATCGAAAATAACTGCTTTGATCATGGTAAAAAGCCTTTCGTTATGATAGAATCATATCGATTTATTTTAAACTTTACTGTATATAACGTCAACTTTTACGGAGCTCAGCCCGACACGGTAAAATGCTTAGATTCTATTTGACAATAATCGTATCGATTCCCTGGATCATCTACTTCATGATCAAGTCCAGATACATCATGAGTCATTTCGATTCATATCCTCTCGAAGAGCGTTACGCCTTTGTTAAGAGAATGGTCATACAGTGTATGCGAAACGGACGCATCAGGACCAAGGCATTCGGAATGGAGAACCTTCCCAAGGAGGGAGGGTATGTAATGTTTCCCAACCATCAGGGAAAATACGACGTGCTCGGTATCGTGTACTCACATGACAGACCCTGTACCGTCGTTATGGATGAGGTGAGATCAAGACTTCCTCTTGCAGATGAGATGGTAGATGTGCTTGAAGGATGCCGTCTGAACAAGTCGGATATGCGTTCTCAGGTAAAGAGTATTCAGGATGTATCCGAGAAGGTTAAAGACGGAAGGATATTCATTCTTTTCCCGGAAGGCGGATATTATCACAACAGAAACATGGTTCAGGAATTTATGCCCGGTGCGTTTAAAGCGGCAATGAAGGCTAAATGCCCCATCGTTCCGGTAGCCATAATCGATTCATACAGAGCATTCGGCGTAAATATCCTCGCCAAGATAACCACTCAGGTTCATTACCTTGAGCCACTCTATTATGAAGATTACAAGGATATGAAGTCCAAAGAGATATCCGATTACGTAAAGCTTCAGATAATGAAGAAGATAAATGAAGTAATGATAGCCAAGGGCAAGAAAGCCCCCAACGTAATACCGGATGAAAAGTGAAGGGGTGACAGTGTGGACGCTACCGTTCTGTCATCAAGGATAAAGTTCAACAAAAAAGGAGTAGCAAAGCTACTCCTTTTAAATTTGTATATATTTTGATGACAAAACGGTAGTGCCCACACTGTCACTTTATTTTCCTTCAAGGGGGAACTTGAAATATCTTACGGCATTGTAGTAGGAAATATTTTCTACCATATTACCGAGGATCCTGTAGTCCTCTGGGAATTCTCCGTTAGCTACCCACTTGCCAATCACGTTGCAGAGGATTCTTCTGAAATACTCATGTCTGGTATAGCTTAAGAACGATCTGGAATCGGTGAGCATTCCCACAAAACCCGAGAGATTTCCGAGAGCTGCAAGTGATTTGATCTGATCGGTCATTCCGTTGATGTGATCATTGAACCACCATGCGCTTCCATGCTGGATCTTGCCTACCGCGGAGGAATCCTGGAAACATCCGATTATGGTACCTATGTATGCGTTGTCGATGGGATTCAGTGAATAAAGAATGGTTCTGGGAAGGCTGTTATCTTTATCCAGTGCATTCAGGAAATCGGCTACCTGAGCGGCGGGAGTGTGGTTGTCGATACAATCGTATCCGGTGTCGGGACCGGTAGCTTCAAACATGCGGGTATTGTTATTTCTCTTACATCCGTAGTGAAGCTGCATGGTCCAGTTATGTGCAGCACACTGTTTGCCCATAAAGAGCATGAATGCGGTCTTAAATTTGATCTCGCTTTCTTTGCTTACGGTCTTTCCGCTGAGTCTCTGGGATAAGATCTCGTCTACCTCATCATCGGAAGTGGGAGAGTACATTACATAATCGAGACCGTGGTCCGATACTATGCAACCCTGCTCGGCAAAGAAGTCAAGTCTTGCGGAAAGGGCATTCTTTAAGTCTTTCCAGGTTTTGATCTCACCTGTTCCTGCGGCTGCGGCGAGCTTAGCCAGGTAATCGGTGAAATCGGGCTTTTCTATGTTCATGGCTTTATCGGGACGCCATGCGGGAAGTACCTTTACATCAAAGGTGGGATCCTCTGCAATCTGCTTATGCCAGTGAAGATCGTCAATGGGGTCGTCTGTGGTGCAAATAAGTGTTACACCGCTCTTTTTGATAATGCCGCGGGCACTCATGGAAGAATCGGCAAGTTTTTTGTTGCAAAGCTCCCATACTTCCTCTGCATTTTCAGAGGTAAGGTGTCCGTGGAAATCAAAGTAGCGCTGAAGCTCCAGATGGCTCCAGTGATAAAGAGGATTACCTATGGCTTTTTCAAGACACTCTGCCCATTTGATGAACTTGTCGTGATCGGAAGCATCTCCGGTGCAGTACTTTTCCTCGGCACCGCAGCTTCTCATATAGCGCCATTTATAATGATCGCCTCCCAGCCATACCTGAGCGATATTGTCAAATTTTCTGTCCTCTGCGATCTCCTGAGGTGAGATGTGGCAGTGGTAATCGAGAATTGGAGTTTTTTCCGCATATTCATGATAGAGCTTGGAAGCTACTTCGTTTTCCAGCAAAAACTCCTCGTCCATAAATGCTTTCACTTTTTGTTCTCCTTTGGTAATGAATTAATCTTTATTGAGTCTGGTTGTTCCTTTTTCGATGATGTCAGCCTTAAATACGGTCTTTTTAGGCATCTCTTCACCGGAGAGAACTCCCAGAAGTATCGATGTGAGATGTTTGCACAAAGTTTCTACTTTATTATCTATGGAAGTGATCTCGGGATCACAGCAGTTTGTGAGCATTGAGTTGTTGTATCCGATAACCGAAAAGTCGTCCGGGATGTTATATCCTTTGGCCTGTGCATATTTGACCGCACTGAGGGCCAGGGTATCATCGGAAGCAATGACTGCATCGAATTTAAGTCCTGCGGATGCCGCTTTTTCCAGTTGAGCCGACATTCCGTGAATATCCTCGTTGGATCCGTCGAAGAACTGGAACTGTCTTTCGGTCACTTCTATTCCCGCATCCTTCATGGCATCCCTGAAGCCTCTTTCCTTGAGGTGGCCGGAATATGAAGTAGTGTTGTAATAATAAAGAACATTTTTGTGTCCGGATTCCACCAGCTTCATGGTTGCCCTGTATACGCTGTCGTGGTCGTCGGAGCTGACACAGTATATGTTGTCGCCCTCAACCTCGGCGTTCAGCAGCATTACGGGTACTTTTTCCGAGGCGCCGTAAATGTACTTATTGTCACATGCATCGGGATATACGAAATGGGAACCGACCAGGATGATACCGTCCACCTTCTTGCTTATAAGGAGGTCTATGGCCGCTTTTTTGTCCTTGAGCTCATAACCCGTACAGCAAAGGAGGGAGTCATAGCCGTTTTCTCTTAATTCTTCTTCAAAATAATATATGGCCTTGGCCAGATAGAGGTCGGAAGAGTCGGCTGTAAGAATACCGATGGTTTTCATGGTATTGAGTCCCAGTCCTCTTGCGAAGGCATTGGGGGTATAGCCGGTTTCCTTGATGGCAGCCAGGACCTTCTTGCGAGTATTTTCACTTACATTACTTGAATTGTTGAGAACTCTGGATACTGTGGCGATGGAAACGCCGGCTTTTTCAGATATGTCGTATATTGTAACGGTATGTTCTTTCACGGCTCCTCCGGCCCTTATTCGGGTGAATTACTGTAAGCGTTTACAATGCTGATTATATAGGAAGTATCCGTATTAATTCAAGCGCTCCGCCAAAAAACCTTTTTCATTGAAACCGCTCCCCTTATCTGTTAAAATATGCTGTTGTGAGGTAAAAGGCATATTATGAAACTGACAGAAAAAATATTCGGAACTCATTCCGAACGCGAACTTAAAAGAATCACTCCGATCGTAGATAAGATCGAGAGTTTAAGACCCGAAATGCAGGCACTTTCGGATGAAGAACTTAAGGCCAAGACTCCCTGGTTCAAGGAACGCCTTGAAAAGGGAGAGACTCTTGACGACATTCTTCCCGAAGCGTTTGCGGTTGTAAGGGAAGCTGCTAAGAGAGCCATAGGACTGGAGCACTTCAGGGTACAGCTCATCGGTGGTATCGTACTTCATCAGGGCAGGATTGCCGAGATGAGAACCGGTGAAGGTAAGACCCTTGTTTCCACATGCCCCGCATATCTCAATGCACTTGCCGGCAAGGGCGTTCATATCGTAACCGTTAACGACTATCTGGCAAACCGTGACGCAGAGTGGATGGGCGAGGTTCACAGATTCCTCGGCCTTACCGTCGGTGTTGTCCTCAACTCCATGTCTTCCGAGGAGAGGCAGCAGGCGTATAACTGCGACATTACATATGTAACCAACAACGAGCTGGGCTTTGATTATCTGAGAGATAACATGGCTATATATAAGAAGCAGCTCGTTTTAAGAGATCTTAACTTCTGTATCATCGACGAGGTTGACTCCGTTCTTATCGACGAAGCCAGAACCCCTCTTATCATATCCGGACAGAGCGGCAAATCCACTGCACTCTACGAGATGTGCGATCTTCTTGCAAGACAGCTCAAGCGCGGCGATGATGTCAAAGAGCTTTCCAAGATGGATGCCATCATGGGTATAACCCAGGAAGAGACCGGAGACTTTGTAGTTAACGAGAAGGATAAGATCGTTAACCTTACCGAAGCAGGAACCGCAAGGGTAGAGCAGTTCTTCCATATCGAGAACCTCTCAGACCCCGAAAATACCGAGATCAACCACAACATCATCCTTGCCCTGAGAGCACACAACCTTATGCACAAGGATCAGGACTATGTTGTTAAGGATGATCAGATCCTTATCGTAGATGAATTTACCGGACGTATCATGCCCGGAAGAAGATTCTCCGACGGTCTCCATCAGGCAATCGAAGCTAAAGAGCATGTTAAGGTCAAGCGCGAGTCCAAGACTCTTGCTACCATTACTTTCCAGAACTTCTTTAACCTCTTCGCGAAAAAGGCCGGAATGACCGGTACCGCACTTACCGAGGAAGCCGAGTTCAGAGAAATCTACGGAATGGATGTTATCACCATTCCCACCAATAAACCTGTCCGGAGAATTGACCTTCAGGATGCGGTTTACAAGACCAGAAAAGAGAAGCTTAATGCCATCCTTCAGGCGACTCAGGAAGCTCATGCCAAGGGACAGCCTGTCCTCATCGGTACCATCAATATCGATGCATCCGAGGAACTCAGCAGGATGTTCACAAAAGCCGGAATCAAGCATGAAGTACTCAATGCGAAGTTCCATGAAAGAGAAGCAGAGATCGTTGCTCAGGCAGGTATTCACGGCAACGTTACCATCGCTACCAACATGGCAGGCCGTGGTACCGATATTAAGCTTGATGAAGAATCCCGTGCAGCCGGCGGTCTTAAGATCATAGGTACAGAGCGTCACGAATCAAGACGTATTGATAACCAGCTCCGCGGACGTTCGGGACGTCAGGGAGATCCCGGTGAATCCAAGTTCTATATCTCACTGGAAGACGATCTTATGAGACTCTTCGGTTCCGAGAGACTTATCACCATGTTTAACGCTCTTGGTATTCCCGAAGGACAGGAGATCGAGCACAAGGCTCTTACCGGTGCCATCGAGTCCGCACAGAAGAAGATCGAGTCCAACAACTTCGGAATCCGTAAAAATCTCCTCGAGTATGACCGCGTAATGAGCGAGCAGAGAGAGATCATATATGAAGAGAGACGCAAAGTTCTCGACGGCGAAAGCATGCGTGATTACATCTACAAGATGATCACCGATATCGTCGAGAGATGTGTTGATACATGTATCAATGATGACGTCAATCCCGAGAACTGGGATTTTGTGGAACTCAACGAGCTCCTTCTTCCCATCATTCCTCTTGAGCCCGTAACAAGCGAGAGAATGAGCAAGCTCAAAAAGAACAGCATTAAGCAGACTCTTAAGGAAGAGGCTGTTAAGCTCTATGAGACCAAGGAAGCTGAATTTCCCGATCCCGAACAGATCCGTGAGATAGAGAGAGTCATCCTTCTCCGCACCATCGACCGCAAGTGGATGGGCCATATTGACGATATGGCAATAATGGAACAGGGTGCAGGACTTGCATCCTACGGCCAGAAGGATCCCCTTATCGAATACAGAAACCAGAGCTATGCAATGTTTGACGAGCTCATCCAGAATATTCAGGAAGACACCGTCAAGATGCTTATGCATATCAAGGTTGAGCAGAAGGTTGAGCGTGAACAGGTCGCTCAGGTTACCGGAACCAACAAGGATGATTCCGGCCCCAGAGCTCCCAAGACAAGAGCAGCTCAGAAGGTATATCCCAACGATCCCTGCCCTTGCGGAAGCGGCAAGAAGTTCAAGGCCTGCCACGGAAGACCCGGAATGAAGCTCTGACCGGCTTTTCGGAAAGATGCAGTTAATGTTTTATTTTTCGGAAAGTGTGGATTAAATGGTAGAACTTGATCAGATCAAACAGGAAATACTTACTTACAAGGCACCTCTGGCTGAGGTAAAAGAATCTTTAAGTCTTGAAGATAAGTCCAAGAAAATAGAAGAGCTCGAGAGAGAAATGGAAGCGCCCGGATTCTGGGATGATCCCGACAGGGCCAACACCAAGATGAAAGAGCTCAAGAATATGAAAGATACCAGAGATCTCGTGAAGAGTCTCGAAACCGGTATCGATGATATACTTACTCTTGTAGAGATGGGTAACGAAGAGGAAGACGAATCCCTTATTCCCGAGGCAAGAGAAGAACTTGAAAACTTTGTGTCCAGATTTGAAGAGCTGAGACTTTCAACTCTTCTTTCCGGCGAGTATGACAATTCCGATGCGATCGTTGAGCTCAATGCAGGTGCCGGCGGTACCGAGAGCTGCGATTGGTGCGGAATGCTTTTCCGTATGTATTCAAAGTGGGCCGATAAGAAAGGTCTTAAGATCGAGGTTCTCGATCAGCTTGACGGAGACGAAGCGGGTATCAAATCCGTTTCATTTCAGGTAAGCGGCGATAATGCTTACGGCTATCTAAAGAGTGAGAAGGGTGTACACAGACTCGTAAGAATCTCCCCCTTCAATGCACAGGCTAAACGTCAGACCTCTTTCGTATCATGCATGGTAATGCCCGTCATTCCCCAGAATAATGATATAGTAATAGAGGACAAGGATTTACGTATCGATACCTACCGAAGCAGCGGTGCCGGCGGTCAGCACATCAACAAGACCTCCTCCGCTATTCGAATCACTCATATTCCTACGGGAATCGTGGTAACCTGTCAGAACGAGCGTAGCCAGTTCCAGAATAAGGACAAGGCATTTGAAATGCTCCGTGCAAAACTCTTTGAGTTAAAGATGGAAGAGGAAGAGGCAAAAGCGCAGGGAATTGCCGGCGAGATCAAAGACATCGCCTGGGGAAACCAGATCAGAAGCTATTTCCTGCAGCCTTACACTATGGTTACCGATAAGAGAACCGGATTAAAGACTGCTGATGCACTCGGAGTTCTTGACGGAAAGCTTGACCAATTCATAGTTAGTTATTTAAAGTGGAAGAGTACCGGTGGCGCAGAAGTCGGCGGCGACGACGAAGACGTTTGAGCAATACATATGCAGGGGGTTATAGCATATGACTAAAATATCAACTTCAAAACTTAAGCCCGGAATGATCGTGGGAAGTGATGTACTCAACTATGACAACAAAACTGTCATAGCCAAGGGCACAAAGCTTTCACAGACCCTTATTACCAGACTTGAGTTATACGGAATCCTCAGCATATATGTAGAGGATGCGGTCAAAGAAAGCGCTCCCGAGCAGAGCCCTGCGGCTGCGGAAGAAGGCCGTGAACCTTCTCATTTTGAGAAATTAAGAGATACGGAGCTTTTCAAAGAGTTTCAGGCCGATTACGAAGAAGGCAAGAAGTCACTGGAATTCCATGTCAGTGAGATGGTCGATAAGAACGTAGAGGTCGATCCCATTCTCCTGCTTGAGAAGCCTCTGGACATGATCTCCAAAGCGGGATCCAGAGTATCCGTAATAGATATGCTCCATGCAATGAGAGGATTCGACGATTCCACATTTGCTCATTGTATGAACGTATCCCTTCTTAACTACGTTGTATCGGGATGGCTCAGATGGAGCAAAGCAGATCAGGAGATGGCCATGATGGCCGGTATCCTCTTTGATATCGGAAAACTCAAAGTATCCAGGGATATCCTCAATAAGAAGACTCCCCTTACGGATGATGAGAGAAAAGAAATCAAGCGTCATGCGGAATACGGATATCAGATCCTCAAAGACAGAGATCTTCCCGATCATATCAAGAGCACCGCAATAATGCATCACGAGAGATTTGACGGAAGCGGATATCCTCTGAAACTTCACGGAGACAGAGTAGATCTCTTCGCAAGACTTACCGCGGTAAGTGATGTGTACGATGCAATGACCAGTGCAAGAGTTTACAGAGCTCCCATCTGTCCTTTCAGAGTAGTCGAGATATTTGAGGATGAGGGACTTGAGAAGTATGATCCCGATATCATCATGACATTCCTGAAGAATGTTACCTACACATATATTCAGAATGCATGCAGACTTTCCGACGGTCGTGAGGGAACCATTATCATGCTTAATCCCGGTGAGTATTCAAGACCTGTCGTAAAGTGCGGAAATGAGTTCATAGATCTTAACAAGCATAAGGAACTCAGAATAGAAGATCTTCACTGATGAACATAATAAAAGATCCGAACCTTCACGGTTCGGATCTTTTTTTGCAGTGATCAGATTCTTTCATCTATGGGAATATAGTGTCCCGGATTCATGAGATTCAGGAAAAACAGTGCATGTGCCTCGATCATTATGGGGTATACCCAGACCATTCCGATACCAAAGGAAAGTGCACACAGTATCAGCATGGGGATGAATTTTATATCCAGTATAAAAAGTCTTGTTCTGTGGCCTGTGATCTTTTCCCTTGCAAGGCGGATTATCTTAGCTGCGGAATATGTGGGGAAGTCCAGCTTCAGGAAAAATGCGATTCCGTAAGTCAGATGCATGTAGAATGAAGCGATGATTCCAAGCGCGATGAAGATAACGGAGCAATATAAGCAGCTGCTGTCCTTGGTCATGATATACATATCCATGAAGATATTGTAGGGAATCGATATTATGATGGTCGGAAGAAGCAGAAATGCCGCTATCTTAAAAGTCTCCGACGGATTATCCCTGAATCCTGCGAATATGTCTCCGTTCTGGGCATCGCGTCCCGTGGAGATATTCAGATAATAAAGATCCATACCGCATACAAACATCTCACCTATGATGCTTAAGAAAGCCGCTATGAGAGTTGAGATAACGGTGAAGGCAATCTGAGCGCCGGTGCCTGCTTTTAATCCCGAGAATAGAGGGAGTCTGGCAATCACGGCGGAAATGATGCTCCCTGAATAGGAGATCAGATAGAGCCATATGAAATATGAGAGAGTAACCATCACGGCCGGTGCAAATCTGCCTGCAAGGGCGGACTGGGCACGCAATTTTAATTCCGCGGGTGTACGATATTCAGATCTGTTTATCAAAATTCATTCCTTCCGTAGCAAGACCGTGAAGCTGTTTCAGGTCTTTCTGATAAGGATTTTTTTCATTCCTGTATGCAATCTTGGTGGTTGTGGTACCGCCGGATATATAAGTTCTGCCGCATTCCGGACATACGGCGGTATGGATTGCAACGGATGCCTGCAAAACTTTGCCTCCGTCCTGCGCCGCTTTGGAATACGCGTTGGAAACATGCTCTTGTTCGTGGGCCCTTACTCTTGATCCTGCCGCAGTGGGGGATATGTGCTGGGCTGACTTGAAAGATACGTTCTCATTGGAACCGTCCTGGTATTTCCTCTGCTTACAGGTCTCGCACTCGGCCTTGTTAACCTTGCCGGGCTGTCCGCTTCTGAGCGCAGACTCTTCCATAGGAGTAACGGTAGGTCCCGCTATCCTCCTTATCTGAGAATCACTGTATCCCGGTATTTGATTTCCGACAGAACCTATGGATAAACTCACAGGCTTCATCCTCCCGAGAAAATAGGAAAATCAGGCATTTCCATTCCGTAAACTTCATACATCCTTCTGATCTGTTCAGGAGCTGAAGGATCGGTGCAGAACCAGTAAAATGCGACGGATACCGTGATGACTCCCATGGCCATGCCGACAACTGATAATGCCAGGCCGGCTTTGGAGGTTCCGCTGCGCTGTGCTCCCGGTTTTTTGCCGAGAATGTTAAAAAGAATACCCAGTGCTCCTGAGGGGATGCTGAGAACTCCCGTACAGAGCAGTACCAAGGATATTATTCCCATTACCAAAGAGGCGGTATCAAATGCATTCCTGCCCCGGTCGGGATTGTAGTTGTTATACGTAGAATTTTCCGTGTTCATCTGTTTTACGACCTTATGTATACCTAGAATTTATCATTATTTGCCTGCTATTGCAATAAACAGGCGCCTGTAATATAATTCATTCGTTAACTTCAGGGCAGGGTGAAATTCCCTACTGGCGGTAAAGTCCGCGAGCCCCACGGGGCCGAATCGGTGAAACTCCGATACCAACGGTACAGTCCGGATGAAAGAAGGAGGATTTATAATGGAAAAATTCAATGTTCTGATCGATCAGATCAAATCCAATGCTCTGTATGTGGTGAGCTTTTTGCTTATCATCGCAGGGCTATTTGTTTGCTCGGTTATCGCCGAAAGGATCATCCGTGGCAAGAAGGGAATAACCGATAAGACCTCGGCCGCAAGACGCGCCGCTTCTGTGGGTCTGCTTTCAGCCATTTCTGCAGTTCTTATGTTTTTCGAGGTTCCCATGTTTTTCGCACCCTCTTTTTACAAGCTTGATCTTTCCGAGCTTCCCGTAATGATCGGTGCGTATGCTTTCGGACCTTCCGTAGGCGTTCTCATCGAGTTCATCAAGATTATTCTCAAGCTGTTCATGAAGGGAACATCAACCGCATTTGTTGGTGAACTTGCCAATTTTGCGGTAGGATCGTCATTCGTTATCCCCGCGGCTACCCTTTATTATTCAAACAGGACCAAAAAGACCGCTCTTAAGTCCTGCATACTCGGAACCATCTGCATTACCCTGTTCGGAACAGCTTTTAATGCTGTTTACCTGCTTCCTGCTTTCGCCAAGCTTTACGGAATGCCTCTGGAGGCCATTCTCGAAATGGGAGCCAAGGCAAATCCTCTTGCGGGAAACGATATCGTAACCTTCGTACTTGCCTGCGTTGCACCCCTTAACCTGATCAAGGGAACGGTTATTTCCCTGCTTACGCTGCTTATTTATAAGAAAATCAGCCCTGTTCTCAAGGGTGCCGGTATCGGAGCGGATCTTGTTTCCAACAGGGAAGTACAGACCGAAGAAAACTAAATGATTTCAGCCCTGAAATGCTTTCATGTGCGGTGTGCTTTTGCATACCGCACATTGTTTTTATAAGGCGGAATGTGATATTTTATTATCCGTATGAGATTTTGTTAGGAGAGTTATTTTTGACACCAAAAAACCGAAGATATAATTCAATATTCATAGGATTTATCACTCTGGTAATCGTGGCGTTGACCGTTGTTCTGGTTCTCAACTTTATCCGTTATACCAACAGATTTGCTTTCAGCAGTGATGACACTCCCTATGACAGATATTATGTAATGATAACCGACAATCCGAAGTCCTCCTTCTGGCAGTCGGTTTATAAGTCTGCCCTGGAAGCTGCCCGCGAAAGCAATGATTGTCTGGAGATGATTTCGGATAATCTCTCCCGCGACTATTCCGTATATGAACTTATGGAAATCGCTACAATCTCCGGTGTGGACGGTATTATAGTAAGTGCGGATGAAAGCGAAGAGATGACGGAGCTTATTGACAGGGCTGCGGCAAACGGAATTCAGGTCGTTACTTTATATAATGACAATTCCGCATCCTCAAGACTCAGCTATGTGGGTGTGAGTAACTATAATCTCGGAAAACAGTACGGAGAACTTATCCTTAAGATAGCTCAGGAGAAGAAGTTTACCGAAGACAAGATCGAGGTTGTTATATTTGCGGACGTCAATTCCGCGGATGCAGCCCAGAATCTCATGTTCACTGCGGTTCAGGAGACGGTGGATTCCGAAAATCCCGAGAAGAGATCGATTCATCCTCCCATTGAACTTACCATTTACGGAGTTGATACTACCAGTGAACTGTCGGTAGAGGAATCCATCAAGACCTTTCTGCTCAAGGACAGAGAATCCCTTCCCGAGATAGTTGTATGTCTCAATGAAATGGATACGGTCGCAGCTTACCAGACCGTCGTAGACTATAACGAGGTAGGCCTTGTTGACATACTCGGATATTACGATTCCGAAGTTATATTAAACGGAATAGAAAGAAACGTTATCTATGCCACCATCTCAACCGATACCGAGCAGATGGGACGTTACAGCGTTAATGCACTTACGGAGTATTTTGAATACGGCTATACCAGCCAGTATTTTACTTCGGATATTTCAGTGATCACCAAAGACAATGTGGCACAGTATATGGAGGAATATGAGGATGAGAACTAGATTCCGCAATATGTCCCTCCAGATAAAGCTGACGACCATTTCACTGATGGCGAATCTGTTTGTCTTCTTTATCAACATAGTGCTTCTTGCGGGAATCAATATAATGTCTCGAAGGATCGATACGGTATATCAGGCAAACCTTCAGCTGAACGAATTGTCCGTATCCCTCAATCAGGTTCAGGATTCCATGACGGAGTATCTGAATGCCAAGACCAGTGATTCGCTGGAAAACTATTACAGATCGACTCAGATTTATTCCGAACAGGCCGAGGAATTGTCCGACGTGGTGACGGGAAGGCTGCTGGACAGAATGGAGTATTCCATCAGAAACATGTCCGAGGCATATCTTGATGAAGTTGCTCAGACCATTGAAGCAAAGCGCGGACGTAATGTAGAAAAAATCAGAAGCCATTACGAAGAAGCTACCAAGCTCTACGGATACATAAGCACCTACATCTACAGTCTTAACAACGAACAGTTCAAGGAAAACTCGGAGAATTACCGTGAGATGGTATCCGCCTTCAAAGGTTTCGAACAGGGCGGTAACCTCATACTTATAGCCGTCATCATAGTCAACGCACTTTTGATACTGAGACTGACGGCCAATCTGATAAGCCCCCTTAAGATCCTTGCGGGAAGAGCTGATGAAGTCGGTAAAGGTAATTTCGACTTTGAACCTTTGGAGGAAATATCCAAGGATGAGGTCGGTGTCGTTACCAAAGCCTTTAACCAGATGGTCATCAGTATCAGGGATTACGTCAGGCAGATGAGGGAAAGCGCCGAGACGGAAAGGATGCTCAAAGAAAAAGAGCTGATGATGGAAGCCCATCTTAAGGATGCACAGCTTAAATATCTCCAGGCACAGATCAATCCTCATTTCCTGTTCAATACGCTCAATGCCGGAGCACAGCTTGCAATGATGGAAGGCGCCGACAGAACATATGAGTATGTTCAGGTCATGGCGGAATTTTTCAGATATAATGTCAAGAAAGGTTCCAAGACGGTTACCATCGGTGAAGAGATCGAACTGGTCGACAATTATATCTATATTTTAAACGTAAGATTCTCGGGTGATATCCTGTATGAAAAAGAGATTGATGACTCTCTTGTGAACGTTA
Source organism: Lachnospiraceae bacterium (assembly GCA_017940415.1). Lineage (GTDB taxonomy): Bacteria > Bacillota > Clostridia > Lachnospirales > Lachnospiraceae > AC2028. The sequence continues at coordinate 16,941 of JAGAYR010000039.1, read as the reverse complement.
AGATGCCCAGTATGATCCTTCAGCCCATTGTCGAAAACTGTGTCAATCACGGCATAAGGGATATGATGGGCGAAGGTCGCATCAGGATGAAGGTTTACAGGCAGGATGACAAAGCCTGCATAAGCATCGAGGACAACGGAATCGGAATGAGTCCCGAGATGATAGAAGGTTTGTTAAACGGTACACCCGTACCCGGTATCGTTAAGAAAGAATCCAACGGTATCGGAATGGACAATGTTATCGCCAGACTTAAGCTCTTTGTGGGTGAAGATGACGTATTTCATATCGAGAGCGAGGGCGAGGGTAAGGGTACCAAGTTTATCATGTACCTGAGTACGGACTGCAGGGAGACCGGGGATGTATAAAATATTACTTGCTGATGATGAAGGAATAGTTATTGATTCTCTCTCATTCATCATCGAAAAAGAATTCGGAGACAGTTGCATAATCGATCACGCCAAGACAGGAAGAAAAGTCATCGAACTTGCCGAGACTTTTCATCCCGATATTGCGGTAATGGATATTCAGATGCCCGGCATAAACGGACTTGATGCCATGCGTGAGATAAGGAAGAGCAATGAAAACACTATTTTTATTGTCATGTCCGCGTACGACAAATTCGACTATGCGCAGGAAGCCATCAAACTCGGCGCCATCGAATATATGACAAAACCCATGGACAGAAACCGTATGATCACGGCTTTGAAAAATGCCATGGCTCTTGTTGACCAGGAGAAGAAGAGACGCTCCAACGATCTGTTCATCAGAGAAAAGCTTGAAACCGTCGTGCCTATACTTGAAAACGGTCTTATCTACAATATCTTATTCCATGAATACTTTGATGAGGATATTGAGAATTACAGATCCATGCTTGAGATAACCGCAGATTACGGTTACATGATGGTCATCGTATCCGGTGATGCAGCGGAAGGAAACCATATGACCAACGCCGTCGGAAGCGGTGTCAAACTCCAGCAGCACTATCAGAACATAAGAAGTTACATCAAGGATTATTTCGGCGGTATCGTCGGTTCTGTAATGGGTAATAAGATTGCGGTACTGATCCCTTCCGAAAAGAATTCCATGGATTATAACGAAAGAGTCGAGGTAATCGGTAAGGCGAGAGAACTTGCTCATAAGTTAAGAGAACGTACCGATATCGCATTCAGGATCGGTGTCGGAAGAGTAGAGAAGATAAGGGATATGGAGAGCTCATACAGAGATGCGGTAAATGCGCTTCTCCTTACCACCAATACCGTAGCACATGCGGATGACCTTCCCATCGGATGCGAATATTCGGAGAACTATCCTGTTGATATCGAGAGAAAAATATTTGCGGAAGTAGAAAAAGGAAGAACGGAAGCCGCATTAAATGCAGCCAAAGAATATTTTGAGTATATCCGCGGCGGGGACATAATGGATATCAGACTCAAGATACTTGAGTTTGCACTTCGTGCGGAGCACATCTCATACAGCAGCGGAGGTATGGTATATAACATATCCAACCGCAGAGATTATCTTCCCACGCTCATGGGAATAGATGATACCGACAGTCTCTGGAACTGGTTTTCCGACAGGCTCATCTTCTCCTGCAGGAATATTTCCACCAAGCGTGAAGAGAGTTCCAACGATGCAATAGAAGCAGCCAAGAAATATATCGAGAGCAATTATACCGACAACATCACTCTTGAAGATGTTTCAAGGGAAGTTAATATCAGCTCGTACTATCTGAGCAGGATTTTTAAAGAAGGAACGGGAGAGAATTTCATTGATTATCTCACAGGACTGAGAATGGATAAGGCTAAGGAACTTCTGGCCACAACCCAGCTGTCCATGAAAGAGATCTGCGCCAAGGTAGGATATTCGGATCCCAACTATTTCAGTAAGACATTTAAAAAGAATGTGGGTGTGACTCCCACGGAGTACAGAGAGGGCAAGTAAGTGAAAAGGAAATTAACCGCGCTTATCGCCGCATTCCTCCTTCTTATGACGGGATGCGATGCTCCTGCGGGAACTCAGGAATCCGATGCCGGAGAGGGCAATGACACCATTGAAATCGGAATGAGCTTTGACTCGTTCGTAATAGAAAGATGGCAGAGAGACAGGGATGTATTTGTCTCGACTGCCAAGGAACTGGGGGCTACCGTCAACGTTCAGAACGCTAACGGAGACGTGGAAAAGCAGAAGGAACAGATAGAATATTTCATCGCCAAGGGCGTGGATGTTATCGTTATAATCTGCATCGATTCCGAATCCTTAAGAGAGACGGTTGAAAAAGCCAAGAATGCCGGTATCAAGATAATCGCATACGACAGACTGGTAACCAATTCGAATGCGGATCTGTATATCACTTTCGATAACTACATGGTCGGAAAACTCATGGCGGAATCACTCCTCAGTAACGGACTGGCTGACGGCAACGTACTGATGCTTGGAGGATCGCCTACGGACAATAATGTACCCATGGTGGAAAACGGCTTTACCGATGTATGCGACAAATACAGGATCAATGTATTGGGATCCATGCACTGCGACGGCTGGAGAGCGGAACTTGCCGCGGATTATGTATATACCCACGGAGATCTGGTTAAGCAGGCCGATGCCATCATGTGCGGCAATGACAACCTTGCGGGTCAGGTTATACAGGCCCTTTCGGTAATGAGACTTGCAGGTGATGTGATGGTGGTAGGACAGGATGCGGATCTTGAAGCATGTCAGAGGATCATTGAAGGCACCCAGACCATGACGGTTTATAAACCCGTGGAAAAACTTGCGAAGCGTGCTGCGGAGTGCGCCATAGCTCTTGCGAGGGGAGAGGAACTTACCGGTAACGACATCACTACGATAGACGACGGAACATACACCATTCCCTACATAGGACTGGAACCTATAGCCGTTACCGCAGACAATATGGATGAGGTCATAATAGCCAGCGGATTCCACCTCAAGGAAGATGTATATCTGTACGATCCCGAACAGATGCCTTGACAAATTTATAACAGGATAAATATTTGCAGATTTGAGAAAAGCCCGAGTTTTCGGGCTTTTTTTAATACAGTCGACATAATGTCGGGTAATATCTTGCGGTTTTTGCTCCTGTTAACTGCAAAAAATTGCCTGTAGGGGATCAGAAAACCGTTTCATAAAGAAAAAAATATCAAGATGACTAAAAATTAATTCCATTCGGAAAGTGATAATAATATACGTGTAACAAATAAATATCCCTATGAAGGAGAAAGAAAAAATGAAGAAAAAAGTATTTAGTTTGTTACTTGCAGCTTCAATGCTTACAACTGTTCTCGCAGGATGTGGAAACACCGCCGGCGGAAACACTCCCGCTTCACCCGCTGCAAGCAATGACACCGCTAATGTTGACGCAGGAAATACTGATGTTGACACCCCCGCTACTACCGTAGCAGGATCAGGCAGAGTCGGTGTTGCAATGCCTACCAAGGATCTCCAGAGATGGAACCAGGACGGCGAAAACATGAAGAAGCTTCTTGAAGAGGCAGGATACGAAGTAGACCTTCAGTACGCTTCCAACGACATCGCTACTCAGGTTTCTCAGATTGAGAACATGATCAGCTCAGGATGCCAGGTACTCGTAATCGCTTCTATCGACGGTGACTCACTCGGAACCGTTCTTGAGCAGGCTAAGGAAAAAGGTATCCCCGTAATCGCTTATGACCGTCTCATCATGAACTCCGATGCAGTTACTTACTATGCTACCTTCGATAACTACATGGTAGGAACCAAGCAGGGACAGTACATTGAGCAGCAGCTCAACCTCGCTAACGGCGACGGCCCCTTCAACATCGAGCTTATCACCGGTGACCCCGGAGACAACAACGCTAGATTCTTCTTCGGCGGCGCTATGGACGTTCTTCAGCCCTACATCGACAACGGCCAGCTCGTTGTTAAGTCCGGACAGACCGATTTCGCAACCGTAGCTACCCAGGGATGGTCAACCGAGAATGCTCAGAACAGATTCGATGCAATCATCTCCGCTAACTATGCAGACGGAACTCAGCTCGACGCAGTTCTTGCATCCAACGACTCAACCGCTATGGGTGTTACCAACTCTCTCGAAGCTAACTACGCAGCAAACCATGACAACTGGCCCATCATCACCGGTCAGGACTGTGATATCGCTAACGTTAAGAACATGATCGCAGGCAAGCAGGCAATGTCCATCTTCAAGGATACCCGTACTCTTGCAGCTAAGACCGTAGAAATGGTTGACGCTATCATGAACGGAAGTGAGGCTCCCGTAAACGATAAGGAAACTTACGACAACGGAACCGGAATCATCCCTTCATATCTCTGCGAGCCCGTATTTGCTGACATCAACAACTACGAAGAGCTTCTTATCGAGTCAGGTTACTATACAGCTGATCAGCTTAAGTAATAAGAATTGCCCAATACAGACTCAGGCGGGGTTAATCCCCCGCCTGTTGTCAGGGTAGAGCAAATGCATTACCTATGCAAGGAGGAGTAAAATTGGCTGACAATATACTTGAAATGAGGCAAATAACCAAAACCTTCCCCGGTGTCAAGGCCCTCGACAATGTTTGCCTTGAGGTAGCCAGAGGAGAAATACACGCTCTTGTCGGAGAGAATGGTGCCGGAAAATCAACACTCATGAATGTCCTCAGCGGAATATATCCTTACGGAAGTTATGAGGGCGATATTGTTTATGACGGCGAAATTTGCCAGTTCCACACTATTAAAGACAGCGAACATAAGGGTATCGTAATCATCCATCAGGAACTTGCCCTTATACCTTATATGACCATCGCCGAGAATATGTTCCTCGGAAACGAGCGCGGTGGAAAACAGATTATCAATTGGAATGAAACTAACGAGCTTGCGAAGAAGTACCTCGAAATGGTGGGCCTCAAAGAATCTCCGCAGACTCTTGTCAAAGATATAGGCGTCGGTAAGCAGCAGCTTGTCGAGATTGCCAAGGCGCTTGCCAAGAACGCAAAACTTCTTATTCTGGACGAGCCCACATCCTCACTTAACGAAGAGGATTCCAAAGCACTTCTTGAACTGCTTCTCAAATTCAAAGCTAACGGAATGACTTCCATAATCATTTCACACAAGCTCAACGAAGTATCCTATGTAGCAGACAAGATCACGGTAATCCGTGACGGATGCTCCATCGAAAGCCTTGATAAGAAGGTTGATGATTTCTCCGAAGGAAGGATCATCAAGGGTATGGTAGGAAGAGAAATCTCCGACCGATTCCCCAAGAGAGAATCCAATATCGGCGATATCAAGATGGAGGTCAAGGACTGGACCGTATATCATCCTCTCTATTCCGAGAGAAAAGTTGTTGACGGAGTCAACATCAACGTAAGAAAGGGTGAAATCGTCGGAATATCCGGCCTCATGGGTGCAGGACGTACCGAACTTGCCATGAGCCTCTTCGGAAAGAGCTACGGAGACAGGATCAGCGGAACACTCATCATCGACGGCAAAGAAGTTAAGCTCGATACCGTAAAGAGTGCCATTGAACATGGTCTTGCTTACGTAACAGAGGACAGAAAAGGAAACGGACTTATCCTTTCCAATCCCATTAAGATCAACACCACACTTGCAAATCTCGAAGGAGTTTCCAACAAGGTCGGTGTTATCGATAAGTACAAGGAGTACAACGTAGCTTCCGACTACAGAGGAAAGCTAAACATTAAGTGTCCTACCGTTGAACAGAATGTAGGTAATCTGTCGGGTGGAAACCAGCAGAAGGTTCTTCTTGCAAAGTGGATGTTCACCGATCCCGATATTCTGATCCTCGATGAGCCTACAAGAGGTATCGATGTAGGTGCCAAGTACGAGATCTACTGCATCATGAATCAGCTTGTAGCAGCAGGAAAATCAGTCATCATGATCTCATCGGAAATGCCCGAGATACTCGGAATGTGTGACAGGATCTATGTCATGAATGAAGGCAAGATGGTAGCTGAGCTTAAAGGAAGCGAAGCAAGCCAGGAAATCATAATGTCTCATATCATTAAAACGGCATAAGAAGGATACGAAGGAGAATTAAGAAAATGGATAAGACAAAAATACTTGATCTGGTCAAGAAGTACACAATGATCATTGTACTCATTCTTGTGCTCGGATTTTTCGCAATACGTACCGAGGGAGCAATCCTCCTTCCCATGAACGTATCAAACCTCATTTCACAGAACGCTTATGTGTTCGTACTTGCAACAGGTATGCTTCTCTGCATACTGACCGGAGGTAACATCGATCTTTCCGTTGGTTCCGTTGTATGTTTTACCGGTGCTGTCGGAGCAATCCTTATGACTAAGTATAATTGCCCCTTCATCGTAACAGTAATCGCAATGTTTGCCATCGGTATTCTCATCGGTGCATTCCAGGCTTTCTGGATCGCTTATGTACGAATCCCTCCCTTCATCGTAACCCTTGCGGGTATGTTGATCTTCAGAGGACTTTCAAACGTAGTTCTTCAGGGACTTACCATTTCAATCAAGGACTACACCACTTTCGTAAATGCATTCGGCGGCGGTGCAAACTGCTACATCCCCGATCTGTTTAAGAATGAGGGCTTCAACATCACCTGTATGCTTGTAGGAGCTATCGCAACCGCAATATTCGTAGCTCTTCAGTTTAAGAGCAGAATCAGCAAGATCAAGAAGCACTATGAAGTAGAAAAGGCAACATTCTTCTGGGCTAAGACAGTAATCATCTCCCTTGTAATCCTTGCTTTTTCATTCAGACTTTCACAGCACAAGGGTATTCCTACCGTTCTTATCTGGGTTATGCTCGTTGTCCTGGTATACGGCTTCATCACTTCCAATACCAAGACCGGCCGTTACTTCTATGCGGTAGGTGGTAACGAGAAGGCTACCAAGCTTTCCGGTATCAGCACCAACAAGGTTTACTTCCTTGCATACACCAACATGGGACTCCTTTCTGCTCTTGCAGGAATGATCACCATCGCAAGACTTACCTCAGCTCAGCCCACTTATGGTCAGAACTATGAGATGGACGCAATCGGTTCCTGCTTCATCGGCGGTGCTTCCGCATACGGCGGAATCGGTACCGTACCCGGAGTTATCGTAGGTGCGGTTCTCATGGGTATCATCAACCTCGGTATGTCACTTATGAGCGTTGATGCTAACTGGCAGAAGGTTGTAAAGGGCGTAGTTCTCTTGGCAGCAGTTATCTTCGATGTCGTCTCCAAGCGTGGCGGAAAGATGATATCTAAAGATTAATAAATCCTCCCATAATCAAGCAGTGAGCGGCGGTTTGGATACCCGCCGCTCATTGCTTTTTTACTGCTTTAGAGGTAAAATAAAGTGATATTTTGTGTATATTGCGCCCTCGGGAAAAACGGGGCGGAAAACAACAATTTTAAGGCATTTTAAGGACGTTTTATGATCGAGTGCGATGTTAAGATCGGAAAGGCCGATCTTTATGATTACAACCTGAAATATACCTACGGAAAATTCATTAACATCCTGGCCGAGATAATCGGTATTGCAGCAGTGGTGTGGGGAATATACAGCGTCAATTATCCGCTGGCTGTCATCGGGTTTGTGGTTGTGGTATATCTGCCTGTGACCCTCTGGATGAGAAGCGCGCAGGTTGCGGCCTTAAGTCCCGCGTTCAAGAATCCCTTACATTACCGCCTTGACGATGAAGGACTTACCGTATCCCAGGGCGAGAATGAAGAGACTATCAAATGGGAGAACTGCGTAAAAGCCGTATCCACGTCAAGAAGCATTCTGGTATTTACTTCTCTTACCGGAGCTACGATCTTTCCCAGAAACCAGCTTGGCGATAAGATCCCCCTAATCATTCAGTGCATATCGGCGAATATGGCTCCCGATAAGGTGAATATCAAATGTTAAAAGAAACCATTGAAAATCCTTCATGCAGGATCATAGAAAGTTTTTCTGCGGATGATACTCATGAACTGGGTATCAGATTCGGCAGGGAGGCTGAGCCCGGAAGCGTCTATACTCTCGAGGGCGACCTTGGGGCAGGAAAGACTGTTTTTGCCAAGGGATTTGCGGAAGGATTGGGAATAAGTGAGAACGTAACAAGTCCTACTTTTACCATAATGCAGATTTATGAGGGCGGAAGAATACCTCTGTACCACTATGATGCGTACAGGATAGAAGACCCGTCCGAGATGGAAGAGATCGGATACACGGACTATTTTTACGGAGACGGGGCGTGCCTTATCGAATGGGCATGTAACATAGAGGAGTTTCTGCCCGAGCATATCACAAGGATATCCGTGGAAAGAGACAACGAAAAAGGATTTGATTATCGGAAGATAACGGTTACGAATATATGAAGATACTTGCAATAGATTCGTCGGGGCTTGTTGCGAGCGCAGCAATCTGGGAAGGAAATCCCGGGGAGCGCGGATGCATACTTGCAGTCAGTTCGACGGATTATAAGAAAACACATTCACAGACTCTTTTGCCCATGATCGATTCCATTTGCAAAGAGACAAGCTGTGAAGCAAAGGATTTTGATGCCGTAGCGATCTCTGCGGGCCCGGGTTCTTTTACGGGACTCAGGATAGGATCCGCAACAGCCAAGGCTATTGCAATGGCAGCCGAGGCGCCTGTGATAGAAGTACCCACACTTTCGGGACTTGCATTTAATCTGTGGGGTTCGGGCTCTTATGTATGCCCCATGATGGATGCCAGAAGAGACCAGGTATATACCGCATTGTATTCTTTTAAATCAGGTAAGCTGATCACTCATATCGAGGGAGAGGCGGTCTCTGTAGATGAGATGATAGACCGCATCAATTCTCTGGGAAAAGAAGTCATATTCTTAGGGGACGGAGCGGATGCATACAGGCAGATACTTGAAAGCAAAGTGACGGTTCCGTACTTACTTGCGCCTGCTCATTTGAACAGACAAAGTGCAGCTTCGGTTGCAGTGCTGGGATCGGTTTTGTTTGCGGAAGGAAAGACCGTGAATGCGGACGATCACTCTCCCACATATCTGAGAGTGTCGCAGGCCGAAAGAGAAGGCGCCAAGAATTTCGATCTGAGAAAATAAAGACTTTCGATAAAACGCCTGACGGAGGGGAATCTTATGGGACAAAACGTCAAAGAACTTAAGATCAGAAAAATGGGTGTGAGTGATATAGGACCTTTGGCCTATATCGAAAATCAGTGTTTTTCAAGACCCTGGTCTGCCAAGGAATTCGGACATCTGATGGAAGAGTCCGATGCGCTTTATCTTGTGGCGGAAGCCGTAGACGAAAAAGGATCCAGAAGGATCGTCGGAACGGCAGGAATGAGAATCATAAGCGGTGAGGGTGACATTGATAATGTTGCCGTTCTTCCCGAATTCAGAAATATGGGAATCGCCACAAAGCTTATGAAGGAACTTCTCGTAGCGGGAAGGGAAGCGGGAGTGGAGGAATTTACTCTTGAAGTAAGAGTGTCCAATGTGCCTGCGATAAAGGTTTATGAAAATGCCGGGTTTGTAAGCGAAGGCATACGCCCCGGTTTTTACGAGGATCCCAAAGAGGATGCAAATATCATGTGGATCCGCAAGTGACGGGTTGGAGTATTTATGGTTGATGTAACACTTCTCGGTACCGGAGGAATGATGCCCCTTCCCTACAGGTGGCTGACTTCACTGATGGTCAGATATAACGGCAGCTCTCTTCTCATCGATTGCGGCGAGGGAACTCAGATAGCAATGAAGGAAAGAGGGTGGAGCCCCAATCCCATAGACGTGATCTGCTTTACTCATTATCATGCGGATCATATAAGCGGACTTCCGGGACTTTTGCTGGACATGGCCAATTCCGACAGGACTGAGGCTATAGATATATACGGCCCCAAGGGACTTGAGAGAGTTGTTACAGGACTGAGGGTAATAGCTCCCGAGCTTCCCTTTGAAGTGAGACTTCATGAATTTTCGGGACCGGAGCAGATAATAGAGACTCACGGATACAGACTTAAAGCTTTTAAAGTAAATCACAGCGTAACCTGCTACGGCTATACTTTTGAAATAGACCGTGCGGGCAAGTTTGACAGAGATGCAGCTGTTTCAGCAGGTATTCCTCTGGAATACTGGAGCAGGCTTCAAAACGGCGAGACGATCACCGCAGGCGATGTGACATATGTTCCTTCCATGGTCATGGGACCTGACAGAAAGGGCATAAAGCTCACATATTGCACCGACACAAGACCTGTGCCTGTGATTGCGGAAAATGCCGCAGGAAGCGACCTGTGCATACTTGAGGGAATGTACGGAGATCCCGAGGATGAACAGAAGGCGCTTAAGAAGAAGCATATGACTATGTATGAAGCTGCTCAGATAGCAGCGGATGCGTGTGTAGATAAATTGTGGCTCACACATTTTTCACCTTCCATGGGACGAGCATCAAGATACGCTTCGGGTGTTAAGAAGATATTCGAAAACGCTTTGATTCCCGAAGACGGTGAGACCCTGGAACTGAACTTTGAAGAATAAACGGGAAGGATCCCATGAAGTCCGGACAGATACGTGTGACAATTGTAATAATCATCCTTGTTTTCGGCCTAGTCGGATACTATTCCTATCTGGCCGGAAGGGCTAAGAGTGCTCAAAAAGACGCCACCATGACGGCTGTTGAGCTTGCTCTTTCCAGGGATATCACTAATGATTATCCACCCACTCCCAAGGAAGTTATGAAGTATTACAATGATATAATGCTTTGCTATTACCGCGATGATGTGACCAATGAAGAGATCGATTCTCTCGGTATAAGAGCAAGAGAACTTTTCGATCCGGATCTTCAGGCCATCAACGAAACAGGTTCCTACCTTGTAAGGCTTCATCAGGATATTGATGAAAACAGAGAAAACGGCAGGAAGATAACCAATGCTTCCGTTGCCAATTCTACCAATGTCGATTATTACGACCGTGACGGATTTCATTTTGCAAGACTCATGTGTACATACAATGTGACTGAGAACAATCAGTCCAGCACACTTCGTCTTATATACCTGCTTAGAAAAGACCCCACCGATAAGAAATGGAAGATATTCGGATGGGATCTGTATGAAAATGTGGATCTGACGGGTGAGGGGGCTCCTTCACAGACACAGTCAGGTGATAAATGATTATGAGTAATGTTTTAACGGAAAATAAAGAACTGCTTGTTCTGGGTATTGAATCATCCTGCGACGAAACTGCGGCATCTGTCATAAAGGGCTGCAGGGAAGTCCTCTCGAACGTTATCTATTCCCAGATTGATCTGCACACCGTATACGGAGGTGTTGTTCCCGAGATAGCATCCAGAGGCCATATCGAGAAAATAAACCAGGTCGTTAAAAAAGCTTTATCCGAAGCGGGTAAAGAACTTAAAGATATGGATGCCATCGCAGTAACATACGGTCCCGGACTTGTGGGAGCTCTCCTTGTTGGAGTTGCACATGCAAAAGCTCTTGGATGGGCAGCGGGAGTCCCTGTAGTCGGTGTCAATCATATCGAAGGACATATCTGTGCGAACTTCATCGACAATCCGTCTTTGGAACCGCCGTTCATGTGCCTTGTCGCTTCGGGCGGTCATTCACACCTTGTTAATGTAACCGGATACGGAGAATATGAGATCATCGCCAGAACCCGTGATGATGCTGCGGGTGAGGCTTTTGATAAAGTTGCGAGAGCGATAGGACTTGGCTATCCCGGCGGTCCCAAGATTGATAAAGAAGCAAGAAACGGCGACCCCGATTCCATAGATTTTCCCAGAGCAAAGGTCCGCGAGAATGAATATGATTTCTCCTTCAGCGGCCTTAAATCTGCGGTTTTGAATTATCTTAATTCATGCAACATGAAAGGCGAGACCATAAACACCGCAAACGTTGCTGCATCATTCCAGAAAGCCGTTGTCGACACGCTGGTGGGACACAGCATGCAGGCTGCCAAAGACAGAGGTGTTAAGAAGTTTGCCATCGCCGGAGGCGTTGCATCAAACACTTCACTCCGTGAAGCATTTGAAAAAGAATGCGCTAGTGCGGGCATAGAATTTATGAGACCTCAGCCTGTATATTGCACCGATAACGGAGCAATGATAGGCGTAGCGGGATCCTATGAATATTTACTGGGATACAGGAGCGGACTTGATCTTAATGCTGTTCCGAATCTCTCCATAGGTGACAGGAAGGGCGTTTTCAAAATATGAGAAAAAAGAACGCGCTGATACTTCTTGCAGGCGGAAGAGGGAAGAGAATGGGAAGTGATATTCCCAAGCAGTTCCTTGATATCGGAGGAGAACCTCTCATAAGCCGCAGCTTAAAAACAATACAAAAGTCGGATCTGATAGATGAATGCATTCTGGTATCGGGTGCGGATGATATCGCAGCAATGAGGGATATCGTGGACCGCGGAGGATTCGACAAGGTAAGTCACATAGTGACAGGCGGTGCGGAAAGATATCTGTCCGTGGTAAACGGCGTGCTTGCCATATGTGAGAAGAGCGGATGCGAAGCATTCGACGGAAAACCCGAAGTCATACTCATCCATGACGGTGCAAGACCGTTTTTGGATGATGAGATAATAAAAAGATGTCTTGATAATGTGAGCGAAGATCAGGGATGCGTTGCAGCGGTTCCTACCAAGGATACCGTCAAGATCGCGGATGAAAACGGGATAGTAACCGATGAACCGCCGCGCAAAAACGTGTGGCTGATGCAGACACCGCAGTGCTTTACGACGGACGTGATATATAAAGCATGTCTTGCCGCAAAGAAAGATTATGAAGACAGTAAGCAAAACAAGGATATAAAACTTCCCGAGATAACCGACGATGCACAGATGGTTAAAATGTATCTCGGAACCAAAATAAAACTTGTCATGGGAAGTTACGATAATATCAAGATTACTACTCCGGAAGACATACAGTTGGCGGAGAAAATATTGGAGGTAAAAATTGGACATATCTCTTAAGATCGCGGAAGAACTCGGAATCAAGAAGACACAGGTCGATGCCGCAGTCGGACTTATCGATGAAGGAAATACCATCCCCTTCATTGCAAGATACAGAAAGGAAGTTACGGGCTCTCTTAACGATGAGCAGCTCAGATCTCTTCATGAGAGACTTGTATATCTCAGAAATCTTGAAGAGAAGAAGGCATCATATATCGCATCCATCGATGAGCAGGGTAAGCTTACCGATGAACTCAGAGCAAAGATTGAAGCTGCAGAAAAGCTTGTTACTCTTGAAGATCTTTACAGACCTTACAAGCAGAAGAAAAAGACCAGAGCACTTGCCGCTAAGGCGCGTGGTCTTGAACCTCTTGCTGATTATATTCAGGCACAGAATGCATCATCATCCGTTGAAGATGAAGCTGCAAAATATGTCACGGGTGTCATAAAACCCGAGAACGATACCAAAGAAGCTGCAGTCAAAGCTGCAGAGAAAGAAGTTAAAGACGTTGCCGCAGCTATTGCCGGTGCGTGCGATATCATTGCGGAGAGAATTTCCGATGATGCCGATGTAAGAAGCTTCATCAGAGAACTTACCGTTAATGAGGGACTTATCGTATCAAGCGCTAAGGATCCTCAGGCAGAATCTGTATATACCAATTATTACGATTACAACGAGCCTGTTAAGAAAGTTGCGGGACACAGAGTTCTTGCACTTAACAGAGGAGAGGCAGAGAAGATCCTTACCGTTTCTGTTAAGGCACCCGAAGAGAATTGCATCGGTTATCTCGAAAAGAAGTTCATCACTTCAGACAACGAGTTCACCACACCTCTTCTTAAAGATACTGTCAAGGATGCTTACGACAGACTTATTGCACCTGCCGTTGAAAGAGACATCAGAAGCGATCTTACTTCAAGAGCAGAAGACGGAGCTATCGATGTATTCGGCAAGAACTTAAAGCAGCTTCTCATGCAGCCTCCCATTGCAGGATGCACCGTACTCGGATGGGACCCTGCATTCAGAACCGGATGCAAACTTTCCGTAGTTGATCCTACCGGAAAAGTTCTTGACACTGTTGTCATATATCCCACCGAGCCTCAGAACAAAGTCGAGGAATCCAAGCAGGTGGTTAAAGCACTTATCAAGAAGTACGGAATCAATCTGATCTCTGTGGGTAACGGAACCGCATCAAGAGAATCCGAAGCAATCATCGCTCAGATCATCAGCGAAGTTCCCGAAGCACATGTACAGTATGTCATCACCAATGAGGCAGGAGCTTCCGTATATTCCGCAAGTGCACTTGCAACAGAGGAATTCCCCAACTTCGATGTAGGTCAGAGAAGTGCTACTTCCATTGCAAGAAGAGTTCAGGATCCTCTTTCCGAACTTGTTAAGATCGATCCTCAATCCATTGGTGTAGGCCAGTATCAGCATGACTGCGACCAGAAGAAGCTTTCCGAAACTCTGGGCGGAGTTGTTGAAGATGCTGTTAACAGCGTCGGCGTGGATCTTAATACCGCATCAGCTGCACTTCTTAAATATGTATCCGGTGTATCCGCAACACTTGCCAAGAACATCGTTACATACAGAGAAGAGAACGGAAGATTCGAATCAAGAGCACAGCTCAAGAAGGTTCCTAAGCTGGGGCCCAAGGCCTTTGAGCAGTGTGCCGGTTTCCTGCGCATAAGCGGGGGAAAAGAGCCTCTCGATCAGACATCCGTACATCCCGAGAGCTACGATGCTGCCAAGAAGCTTCTCGATAAGATGGGATGTGAGATAAGAGACGAGAAGGCTATCAAAGAATTTGAAATGACCGCGGATAAGATCAAACTTTCCGAGGAACTCGGAATAGGCGAGATCACCCTTACCGATATTTTCCATGAGCTTGAAAAGCCCGGACGCGATCCCAGAGAGGATATGCCCAAGCCCGTGCTCAGAAGCGATGTTCTCGATATCAAGGATCTTAAGCCCGGAATGATCCTTAAAGGAACTGTCAGAAACGTTATCGACTTCGGTGCTTTCGTTGACATCGGCGTACATCAGGATGGTCTTGTACATATATCCAGAATGACCGACAGATTCATCAAGCATCCTCTTGAAGTTGTTTCTGTAGGAGATATTGTTGAAGTACGCGTAGTTGAAGTTGATGTTGCAAAACAGAGAATCTCTCTTTCCATGAGACTTGACGGAGACGATGCACCTGTTAAGAAAGTTCCCGGTGCAGGCGGAAACGGCGAAGGCAGAAAAGATGGTGTAAGAAGAGATAACGATAAGAAGAATTCCGGAAGAGATAACAGAAACAGATCCGGAAAGCCTTCGGGAAAACAGGGCGGTGCGAGAGAAGAGTTTGCACCCGGAACCATCGGATATATCCTCGCTCACCAGAAGAAGAAATAATAATTAAATAGAGGCGTTTATGAAGAAGCTTAAAGAATTGCTGGAAAAGAAGTGGTTTGCTTATACTTTTGCCGCAAGCTTTGCGGTCATACTTTATGTCATGCTCACGCATTTTGAGGGCATAGGCAATTTCTTTGCTGCGTTCAAAAATGTTGTTTCGCCCGTAATATGCGGAATGATAATGGCTTACCTCATGAACCCTCTGGCAAACTTTTTTGAAAGATCGCTGTATCGCAAGGTTAAGAAAGAAAAGAGCAGACATTCCCTTTCGGTCATAACCACGGTTCTTATCGTAATAATAGCTATAGTGCTTCTGTTCGTTGCACTTGTTCCTTCGCTTATCGACAGTATCACTTTGCTTGTTTCCAATGCACCTTCTTATCTGGAAAACATTTCCAACTATTTCGATAAGATCACCGGCAATCTTTCTAAGTTCGGAATCGATGCAAGTAATATCGAAAAGTCTCTTGAGGACTCTTTATACGGATTGTTTGAGACTATTCCCGATAACATGGGCAAGCTCCTCAGCACTTCCGTAAGCGTCGGAAGCAGTCTTTTCAACCTGGTAGTAGGGTTTATTCTGGCTATCTATTTCCTCACCGGAAAAGAAAGCTTTAAGAACGGTTTCAGCCGCCTTCGTCATGCAATACTCACTGACAGGGCATATTCGACCCATACAGCCTTTTTGAAGAAGTGCCACGAGATTCTTATCAGATATATCGGATACGACGTTCTCGACGGTTTTATCGTGGGTGTGGTCAATGCGATTCTTATGTTTGTGTTCGATCTTCCCTATAAACCCCTTATATCGGTAATAGTCGGTGTGACAAACCTTCTTCCCACCTTCGGACCTTTTATAGGTGCGGCAATAGGAGCGTTCATCCTCATACTGGTCGATCCGATGAATGCCCTTGTGTTCCTTATTTTCACTTTGGTGATACAACTTATAGACGGATATCTGATCAAGCCCAAGCTCTTTGGCGGATCACTCGGAGTACCCGATGCTTTTATTCTTATTTCTATCGTAGTGGGAGGAAAGCTTTTCGGTCCTGCGGGCATCGTTCTGGCTATTCCTTTTGCTGCAATTTTCTCCTTCGTTTATGACGAACTCATCATGCCTCTTCTCTTAAAAAGAAAGGCAAAAATCGAAGCAGACGATTCCGAAGAAAATTAGTGAAAAAATTTAAAAATTTCTGTTGACTATAAGCGACGTGTTTGATAATATAAACGTTGCCGCTGTGCTGGCGCTTTTCTTTTTTTGTGCTGAATCAGCCACCTGGAGAGGTATCGAAGCGGTCATAACGAGGCGGTCTTGAAAACCGTTTGTCCGAAAGGGCGCGTGGGTTCGAATCCCACCCTCTCCGCTCAGACATTTCAGACCATTTTACAATGGCTGTTCATACTTGCTTTTAATTCAAGCATGGTACTTTGGAGAAGTACTCAAGTGGTTGAAGAGACACCCCTGGAAAGGGTGCAGGTCGTTAATAGCGGCGCGAGGGTTCAAATCCCTCCTTCTCCGTTGGATCGTAAGATCCGTAAGTTCCTTGATAATTCAATACTAATGCATCCCTGAAAATTCCTATTTAAGCCGGAACTCGAAACCGGCATAGAAATTT
>JAGAYR010000038.1 GCA_017940415.1 Lachnospiraceae bacterium | reverse complement strand
CCAAGGGGATTTATCACATGGTGGTCTTAATACTTGTGCGTCATGTCGATGGCCAATACCTGCTGATGAGACGTTCCCCCGGTAAGGCTTATCCTTTGTACTGGGAAGCAACTGCGGGTGGCTCGGTATTGCAAGGGGAAAGCGTTATTCTCCAGGAAGGGGAGACCTGTGACTATAAGTGGGCTGATAAGGAAGAAATACTTGCCATGGGAGACGATGAGCTACTGGCACAGACCATGAGGAAGTACGTGATATAGCATTAAATCGGAATACAATGTAATACAACAAATCGGAGTATTCAGTGATGAATTTAAAAGATTATGATTTTGCAAGCTTGGTTAAAGACTGCAAGGAAATCAATGAAAAGATTCAATATAAGGATGTATTTGAATGCGGGTATGATAAGTCTTATTTATCGGCTAAAGAGATACCTTTCGTGGGTTACTTCCAGGGCTATTTCGTACAAAGCATACAGAAGAATAAAAAGATTAAAGAATCTGATAAGATAAGAACAAATTGTAAAAACTATTTAGAAATATATAAATCTGATAAAGAATTGATTCAGATAGTTAACTACAAAAATGGCAGAATAGATTGTATTCATCAGAGTTATCGTGACGGAGATAAAATCTATTTGCTTCCATTCTCCGGCAAAGGCGGATTCTATCCTACATATACTTATGTAGTTGTATATGCTGGTTCGGAAGTTGTTGAGGAATATGCTGTATCGGGAAATCAAGTAATATTCGATAAGTATAACAGAATGGATGAGAAGCATATTGAATTTGCGAGAATAAGCTATGTTGTTGGAGGAGCAACTCCGGTGCTTGAGGAGCGTAAGGGAATTATAAATATAGACACACTTGATTATACAGAAACATATTATGATGATTGGTTAAGACATAGATAATCAAAATGCTTCTATAGGTTCTCAATTATTGGAATATGCTATTAAAAAGCATCATGCGGATCACCTTTGGGCATTGGAGAAAAATGAAAAGGCGATACGCTTTTATGAAAGACATGGTTTTATAAGAACAGGAGAGAAATAACTGGAGGAAGGCACAACAGAGTATCTTATCCTATTGAGAAGAGAAGTCTAAATTCCGGACAGTATTAAAGGGAATATCAGTATGATGATTGCATTGGCTGCCGTTGGGTTTAAAAACGGCGATATAGCATATAACAAAGAAAAGATAAAAACAGTGATTCGAGATCACGGGAACAAGCAAGTAGATCTTATCCTGTTTGGGGAAACTTTTTTACAGGGTTTTGATTCGCTGTCATGGAACTATGACAGTGATAAGAACATCGCTGTTAAAATGAATGATCCGGTTATCGATGAAATAAGGAAAACAGCCAAAGAATACTCTGTGGCTGTATCCTTTGGCTATATCGAGAAAACAGATGACAGTTTATTCAGCAGCCAGCTGACTGTGGGCAAGGATGGGGAGATTCTTGATAATTTCCGCAGGGTTTCGATTGGCTGGAAAGAACCGGTGGCAGATTCGCATTACAAGGAGGGAACAGGGTTTCACACATTCATGTTTGAAGATAAGAAATTCGCTGTCGGTTTATGCGGGGATCTCTGGGATGACGAGAATGTTGAACAGATGAAGAGACTTAACGCGGATGTGGTCCTCTGGCCGGTTTACACAGATTTCAATTACGAAGAATGGAATAAGACCATAAAACATGAGTATGCTGAGCAGGCAACACGCTTCGGCCATAGTGTGTTCTATGTGAATTCGGTATGCATGGACAGAGAAGGGTTTGAGATAGCCAGAGGAGGAGCGACTTATTTTCTGGATGGCAGGATCAAATACCAAACGCCGGCAGGGGAAGAAAGTATACTCTATGTAATGATGTGAATGTTATGCTCAAATTTAAATTTGTCGGGATGAACGATAGAGCGTTATCCCGGAATACAATGCCGAATGACAAACAAAAGTTTGCCGAGTTGAAGTGAAAGTTAAGGAACTGTTTCTGTGGAGCAGTTTCTTTTTTTATTCTTTACATACACTAAAGAAATTCCTAAAGCACTCCGATATAATACTTGAAATGTATCTTTTTGCACATGGAGGTGCTTATATGAAAGTAAACAACGCAGATAAAGTAAATATTGTTAATCCGTTAGCGGGAACTAATGTAAACAACGGATTATTGGGAAATAGAAAGACTCTCATTAATATTTCCGGCAGTAAGATGAGTAAAAGCGGCGAAATGAGTCCTCTTGAAGAGAAGACTCAGGCTGCCAGAAAAAAGGCTATGAAGCTTGTCTCTAATGCTTTTGCGGGAGAACGCGAAGCTGACAAGATGATGGATGAGCAGAGAGAACGCTTTAAAGAACTTCAAATGGAAGTTAGTAATCTGAAGTCTCAGATCAAGGATATGGAAGAAAGAGTACTTCCGAATGAAGCATCTGATGCAGACAGGGAAGCGTATAGTCAGGCTATTATTGAATATAAGAGACAGGCTGAGGCTGCTTTGCAGGAAATGCACGCCATCAATCAGACTTTGACCAGTACGAAAATAGAAAGGCTGAAAACCAATCCGGTCGGAAATGCTTTTGATGAGGGTGATAAAGTCATGGATGCAGCTGTGGATGCTGCAATAGGCGAAATGACTACGGAAGCCATCGGCCATATCGAAGAAGATCTTGAGGAGAAGCTGGAACAGGCTAAGGAAGCCAAGGAAAAGAAGGAAGAGCTGGAAGAGAGAATCGAAAACTCCAAGGAGAAGAAGGAGGATCACGAAGATCTTACTGAGGAGATTCTGGAGGAGGCATCTTCAGCAAGTGCGTCCAAGATTACCGTGACCGAAGCTCAGGATCAGGTTAAACAGATGCTGAATAAGCTTGGACTGATTGAAGAAGAGATAAAGGGTGCTGCCGTAGATGAACTGAAATAATTCTGTATGCGCATATAGAGAGGACTGCATTGCAGTCCTCTTTTTGTTTTGCACGTAATTACCCATGTGGTATGATTATGAAGATGTTTTGTGATTATATTATGAATATATTTATTGATAAGTTTCCCGGTGATAAAACAGTGTAAATACACTTTGATCAGGGAGGAAAAGATATGGTAGTTAAAGGAATTGATGCGGATAAGGCATTTGACTGGGGTAAGACTTCCGAGGATTACGCCAAGTTCAGAGACATATATCCTCAGGAGTTTTATGATTACATCCTGAATCTGGGACTGTGCAAGGACGGCCAGAATGTTCTTGATCTTGGAACGGGTACGGGTGTGCTTCCCAGAAACATGTATAAATACGGAGCAAACTGGACGGGAGCGGATATAGCCGAGAATCAGATTGAGCAGGCTAAGAGGCTTGCTGAGGAAGCCGGAATGGATATCGAGTTTTTTACATCGAGATCAGAAGAGGTTTCTTTTCCGGATAATACATTTGATGTGATAACTGCTTGTCAGTGCATTTGGTATTTTGATCATGATATAACAGCGCCTAATTTTGCAAAGATGCTTAAGAGCGGCGGTAAGTTTCTGATCCTGTATATGGGATGGCTTCCCTTTGAAGATGAAATCGCCGGAAAGAGCGAGGAGATAATCCTTAAATATAATCCCACATGGACGGGCTGCGGGGATACGGTTCATCCGGTATTGGTTCCGGACAGATATCTTGAGTACTTTGATCTGAGATCAAGAGAAGAGTTTAGAGTCGATATTCCCTTTACAAGGGAAGGGTGGCACGGAAGAATGCGTGCCTGCAGAGGTGTAGGCGCATCGATGTCACCTGAAACGATCGCTAAGTGGGACGATGAACATATGAAGATGCTTGAGGAAAATGCATCCGAAAAGTTTCTGGTCAAACATTATGTCTCAATAGCAGTATTGGATGTAAAAAAATAAAACAAGCATACAGAGGGGCTTTATGCCAAATTACCGCAAAACAAAAACAGCATGTTATCTGGGCTTTATAACTCAGGCAATCGCAGCGAATTTTGCTCCGTTGTTATTTCTTAAGTTTCACAAGGACTACGGGATTTCTCTCGGAAACATTGCTCTGATATCCACGGTCTATTTCTTTACACAGCTCTTGATCGATCTTTTCTGCGCAAAGTTTGTGGACAGGATAGGATACAGGGTTTCAATAGTTGTATCTGAAGTGTGCTCTGCGGCAGGACTTATCGGACTTGCATTTCTGCCGGATCTTCTTCCCAATGCCTTTGCCGGAATACTGATAAGCGTAACGGTATATGCAGTGGGATGCGGACTTATAGAAGTTTTGGTAAGTCCGATCATTGAGGCGTGTCCTTTTGAAAATAAAGAAGCTACCATGAGTCTCTTGCATTCGTTTTATTGCTGGGGATGTGTGGGGACTATTTTGATCTCGACTTTGTTTTTTGCTTTGTTTGGTATGGACAGCTGGAGATGGCTGGCAGTTATCTGGGCTTTGGTCCCTGCGGTGAATATCTATAACTTTGCAACATGTCCCATAGTACCCATTGTGGAAGAGGGACAGGGAATGGGTATAAGAAAGCTTGGAAAGAATCCTGTTTTCTGGGTCTCAATAATACTGATGGTATGTGCAGGCGCATCGGAACTTTCCATGGCGCAGTGGGCATCCGCATATGCCGAGGCTGCACTGGGATTATCCAAGGCACTCGGTGATCTTATGGGACCATGTATGTTTGCTGTTACCATGGGAATCAGCCGTGTTATATACGGAAAATATGGAGAGAAACTTGATCTTTCGAAATTTATGCTGGGCTCGGGAGCGCTTTGCGTGGTCTGCTACCTGATGGCATCCTTATCATCAAATCCTGTTATCGGATTGATAGGGTGCGTATTATGCGGATTTTCCGTCGGCATAATGTGGCCGGGGACAATAAGCATTTCTTCCAAGAAATTTCCCGCCGGAGGCACCGCAATGTTTGCACTTCTTGCAATGGCAGGTGACCTGGGCGGAAGTATAGGTCCCGCAGTCGTAGGAAGAGTCACTCAGTATGCGGGAGATGATATTCGTGCGGGAATGGGAGTCGGACTTATTTTCCCTGTAGTGCTTATTGTGATGCTGATAATACTCACTATAGCATCTGTGAACAAAGAAAGCAGCCGGATTTGATCCGACTGCTTTTGTGTTAGTATAGCTTTCCGTCGTAATACTGAAGCATCAGAAGTACCACGCCGTCATAGTTGTATTCCTGCAGAATCTGTGCCTGGGTATTCCAGCCCACATCCGATATCTCTTCTGCTTCGTCAGCATAATCTTCAAGTATATGTTCGTCCTGAAGGTAGAGTTCATATGCCATGTCTTGGGCGTGGATCACATCCGTATAGACCTGCGGATCGATAGGATGCTCTTTAGCAAATTCATAGTAGGCGTCTGCCCCGTCTGAAGCAAGGCATGACTTATAATATGCATCATCAATAAATCTGAATACATAATAGTATCCGGAATAACGGAGCACAGGATCATCACTGTTTGCAAGAGCAAGGTAGCTGAGGAAATTTGCTTCGTGTTCTTTATAATATCCCATATGGTGGGAGCATTCGTGGGAATACAGGGACGGGAAGTATAATACGTTAATGTATTTGTTGTATGTAGTCTCAAGAGTGTAGGGATAAGTGTATCCGCCGATATACATCCAATCCAGTACATCGGAGCACAAGGCTGCTTTTATTGTGGGATAATACCCTGATAGTCTGGGAAATTCTTCCGAAATCCCGTTCATTGCGATTCCGACTTTTTGTTCCGAAGTTTCTTTTGTGTCATAGCTGACATTTCCGTCCTCATCTCTGGGAACGTTCACGCATTCTTCGTTTATATGATCCACCAAGTATATATACAGGATGCGGAGTTCATCGATTGTATATTCACGATCCGACTGCAGAGCATTTCCCAATACGGAACCCCGATAGGGAGTAAGCCATTGATATGTATATATCAGCAGCATGGTTAAAGAGATAAGAACCAGGCTTTTTAAATAACCTAACACAAAGGCTTTATAAGTTTTCTTTTTTCTAAGGAAGATCAGAAGAATAAGAAGGAGCAGTGCAAGAACGATAAGAATTGCTCCGAGATACATCATAACCTCACCCAGAGGAAAAGGTATCATTTCAGTGAGACGGGAAACAGGATCTCGAAGGAGCGTATATATATGATCCGTATAAAAATCAGCCCATGCCCTGATCGAAGACAGCAGGATTCCAGCGATGATTAATCCGGACATAAACACAACCGTTACCGGGAATTTTCTGTTCCTGTTATGCTGTTGTTTTGCTTTTACCACGGGTTTCATACATGTATTATACTATGAAATTTGCCCTGAGAGTCTTTTTTGAAGATTGATTATGTTAAAATGGAAAATGAATTTGTGAGGTGTGAAAATGCATAAATTGATAATGCTTCGCGGTAATTCGGGAAGCGGTAAAACAACCGTGGCCAAAGCTTTGCAGGAATTGTTCGGGCGAAATACCATGGTACTTTCTCAGGATATGATCAGAAGGGATGTGTTAAAAGCGAGGGACGGGATAGATCCTCCCGCGCTTCCTTTGATCAGGCAGATGCTGGAGTATGGAAGCGAGCACTGCGAGGTGGTTATAATGGAAGGCATCTTTATCGCAGACTGGTATCGTGAACTGTTTGAGGCTGCAACCAAATTGTACGGTTCCGATATATATGCGTATTATTTTGATATTCCATTTGAAGAAACCGTAAGGCGTCATCAGACCAGAGCCAAGAGTAATGAGTTTGGTGCGGATGAGATGCGTGAGTGGTGGAAAGAAAAGGACTATCTTGATCTGATCAAAGAAACGACCATCACGGAAGATATGAGCAAGGATCAGATCGTAAACGAGATCTATTCAAGAGTTTGTAACGGATAAAAGCGGTTGTATTTTGAAAGGAACTAAAGATGGTAATCCTGATAACGGGAGCATCACATACGGGTAAAACAGTTCTGTCACAGAAGATGCTGGAGAAATATAAATATCCCTACCTGTCCATAGATCATCTGAAGATGGGACTTATCCGAAGCGGCAATACGGATCTTACTCCCATGGATGATGATAAGCTTACAGATTATCTCTGGCCCATTGTCCGCGAGATGGTAAAGACTGCGATTGAAAATAAACAGAATCTGATCGTTGAAGGATGTTACATCCCCTTCGATTGGCGTAAGGATTTTGAGGAAGAGTATTTATCGGATATCAGATTCATATGTCTTGCTATGACGGATAAATACATAGAGAAACATTTTGAAGATATTGTAGGTCGTGAATCCGAGATTGAAAAAAGGATTCAGGATCCTGACTATTCGATAGAAAGTGTTAAGTCGGATAACAGAGAATTTATCAAAGGTTTTACGGAAAGCGGAGAGAAGATCACATTGATAGATTCCGATTACATTAAGACTATAGAATCTTTGCTTTGAGGGCCCTTATGAAAAGGAAATCGGTAGAAACTAAATTTTCCATGTGCGTGCAGCCGTCTTTTATCATCGGAACATACAACGAGGACGGATCGTATAATTTTGCCCCTATCACCTGGGTGAGCGCAACCTGTGAAGGAGGTAACGAATACATGCTGGTCATCAGTATGTTCGGATCCAAGAGGACAAAACAAAACGTCATCCGTGACGGAAAGTTTAGTGCGAATCTGGTCAATACTTCCATGCTTCCTCTTATGGATTATTTCGGAACCAAGCATGCGAAGGACGGCAATAAAGACGAGCTTGAATACGGAGTGGGATGCGGTGAGGTTCTTGATGTTCCTACTCTGGATGAAAGCCCCTGGGTATATGAATGCGAAGTTGCAAGGTCCGTTGAGACCGGAGAATCCACTACTTTTTTCTGCCCAATCAGAAATATCCAGATGGATGAAAATGTAAATTGTGAAGATACATTTGATGTGGACCTTACCTTGTTTGATCCCGTCGTATATTCGGGAAAATATCACAGCCTTGGAAAGATGCTGGGTAAGATTGGCGATTTCAGAGCGAAAGCTTAAGTATTGCGGAGAAAAAATTTTCTAAACTAAGGAGTTATTATGTCAGGTTCTATTTCCAGCTACAGAAAAATGGTTGAAGAGCCCTGGGGCAAAATGTTTTATGAACAGATCTTTGACCAGCTTGTTTTGCCTTCGGATAAGAGATTAAACATTTTGGATTTCGGTGCGGGCTTTTGCATTACTTCAAAGCATTACGCGGAGAACCACGATGTGACGAGCGTTGAACCTAATGAAGAGATGTACAGCGTAAGGTTTGATGGGGCTTACAATCTGATCACAAAGGGAATAGAGTATCTGTCGGAGATCGAAGATAACACATTTGATGTAGTCATCTGTCATAACGTTTTGGAGTATGTGGATGACAAGGCGGCAATCCTTAAGGAACTTTGCAGAGTATTAAAGCCGGGTGGAAGATTGTCGGTCATTAAGCACAATGTTTTCGGAAGAGCCATGGCAAGTGCTGTATTCGGTGATGATCCGGGGGCAGCACTTGATCTTCTCCGCGGAGAGAAAGAGGACAGCATGTTCGGAAACAGGGATGTTTATCCCAATGAATTTCTTACGGATCTGTTTTCCGGTGAAATGACTCCGGAAGATGTATTTGGGATAAGAGCATTTTTCGGATTGTCCAAAAACAACGAGATCAAGTATACGGAGGATTGGTTCGAAAACATGCTTGAACTCGAACTCAAGGCGAGCCGTATGGATGAGTATAAAAGAATCGCTTTCTTTAATCATTTGATCTTTAGAAAGAATTAAAGGTATGAATATTTACGTTGATTTTGATGACTGCCTGTGCGAGACGGCAAGACATTTTTCGGGACTAGCCGCGAAGCTTTTCGGCACAAATGTCCCATACGAAAATATAAACTTTTTCAATCTTCAGAAATCATTTTCACTGACAGAAGACCAGTATGTGTACATGATGACCGAGGCTCATAAACCTGAAGTTCTTTTGGCATATGAAGAAACGCCGGGTGCTTCGGATACGGTGAACGGATGGATCGATGAGGGACATGATGTTTCTATCATCACGGGAAGACCCTACAGCGCATATGAACCGTCAAGGCAGTGGCTTGATCGTCACGGATTGGAACGAGTGAAACTTTATTGTCTCGATAAGTACGGACGTGACAGCTTCATTAAAAACAGTGAGTTTTCACTTAAGCTTGATGATTATTACAAGATGCATTTTGACTTTGCGGTTGAAGATTCACCTCATGCATTTAAATTTTTTGACCATCTTCCGGACCTGAGGATAATGGTCTACGACCGCCCCTGGAATCGAAACGAAAAGCTTCCGGGAGATAACTATAAGAGATGCAATGATTGGGAGATGATACGAAATGAGTCTTTATTATTCCAAAGATGATATACAGATCCATAATCAGGATAACCTTGAGCTTCTTAAGAGTCTTCCCGAGAATTCAATAAATCTGATATATTGCGATATTCTCTATAACACAGGAAAAGTGTTTGATGATTATTCGGATGATCTGGGAAATCCCGAAGAAGCTATGGAGTGGTACAGACCCAGAATCACCGAGATGAAAAGAGTACTTGCCGAAAACGGAAGTATTTTCATTCATTGCAACTGGCGCATGGATTCATATATGAGAATCCTGATGGATGAGATATTCGGAACGAATTGTTTCAGAAACAGGATTTATCGTCAGCACAGCAAAGAAAGAGGATTCTTTGCAAACTTCGATTCACAGGTTGATATCATTCTGTACTATGTGAAGGATCATAAGAGTTTTGTTTTCCACGAACTTCGTGGGGAAAGTAAGCGCATAGTTCCTCTTTTTGAAAACGGTGTTCTTGAGGGCAGGGGAGATGTACGTTTCTTCGGAGAAGAGAAGATAGACCTTAAGAGTATGAATAAGCACTGGCTTATAAGTCCCGCACAGTTTGAGGATATGATAAAAGCCGGTGAGGTTCAGCTGATAAACGGTCTTCCTTATCGTTTTTCAAATGTAATACCCGTAGGCAATCTTTGGAATGAACCCGAGATGCTTGATACATATACCAGAACCGATACCGCGGATGCATACGATACTCCTAAACCCGAAGGCGTTCTGGACAGGATCATCCGCATTGTCACGGATCCGGGTGACTTGGTTGCGGATTTCTTCCTGGGCGGAGGAACGACTGCGGTTGTGTCCAAGAAGCTGGGCAGGCGTTTCATCGGATGTGATATATCGGAAAAGGCGTGCGGTGTTACCGTAAGTAAACTTGAAGGCTTGAAATGATCGAAAGGAATGCGAAATGATTAAAGCAGTGATCTTTGATATGTTTGAAACACTGGTTTCTCTGTTCGAAGGGAGAACGTATTTCGGCGAACATATAGCTGCTGATGTGGGGGCGGATCCGGTTCTTTTCAGAAAAGAATGGCATACCATCGAAGATGCCAGAAGCATCGGAACATATACCATCGAAGAAGGACTTGAGGTTGTTCTCAAAAAGCTCGGGGTATTTACGGAAGAAAAAGTAAAACTTGCGGCACAGGGAAGAATAGACAGCCTTACGGATACTTTTAACGGCATTCCGGATGCAACCTTTGAGATGCTGGATGAACTGAAGAAAAGAAATCTTAAGATCGGTCTTATTACAAATACCTTTTCGGATGAAAGGGATTTTATAAGAGAAAGCAGGCTTTTTCCCTATTTTGACGCAGCGCTTATCTCGTACGAACAGGGGATCTGTAAACCCAATCCCGAAATGTTCTCGCGCATGACGGACCGGCTTGGATTAAAGGCAGATGAATGTATGTATGTGGGAGACGGCGGATCGAGGGAACTTTATGCGGCAAGGGATGCGGGAATGCATCCGGTGCAGTGTACCTGGTTTCATCACATGGCTTATGAACCTCACATTCCCTGCGCTATACTTGATGAATTTGATCGTGCCGATAAACAGATGGATATTTTCAAGTACATATAAATATACTTGGGTGGATTTATTATGAACGGAAAAGAAAACAATACCCGGTCCGGCAGGAAAAAACACTTTGCGCTTATCATGGCATCGCTTCTTTTAGTGTTTGCTATGATCTGCACCGGCTGTGAAGAAGGGATTTGATCTTGTATATGCGGATTGCTTGGACTATATGTTTAACGGGGGCTACACCGAGATGCGTTTTGAGCAGAGCATGGACCGATACGATGGATTTTATAAAAAAATAAGGAGGGAGAAATTCCTATCCTTATTTTTTTATGTGAATATATGAGTTATAATTAGCTTCGGAAAAATGTTTTCCACAAATAGGTTTCACTGTTACTTATGATGACTAAAGGTCTGGTCTATACAAATGAAAAATGCGTAGGCTGTAACAAGTGCATTGCCGTATGCAGTGCAATGGGAGCCTGCATTTCTGCTAATTCCGAGAAGACCGGAAATTCCAGAATAAACGTCGATCCTTCAAAATGTGTGGGATGTGGCGCTTGTTTTGATGTTTGTGAACACGGTGCAAGAGAGTTCTGTGATGATACCGATGCATTTTTGGATGACCTGGCATCGGGAAAAGAAATCTCGATTCTGGTGGCACCTTCATTTCGTGCAAATTACCCCGATGAATATGAGAAAGTACTCGGCGGCCTTAAGGCTCTTGGTGTAAGGCACATCATTAATGTTGCCTTCGGAGCCGACATCTCCACCTGGGGTTATATCAAATATATCAAAGAGAACGGCTTTACGGGCGGTATTTCACAGCCCTGTCCCGCAGTCGTTACTTATATCGAAAAATATCTCCCCGAACTTCTTCCCAAGCTTTTCCCTGTGCAGAGTCCGCTTATGTGTGCGGCTATTTATGCGAGAAAAGAAATGGGCATTACGGACCGTTTTGCTTTCATAAGTCCCTGTATTGCCAAGAAACTAGAGATAGACGATCCGGAGAATTCGGGCCTTGTTGATTACAATGTCACCTTCAGTCATCTCATGAAGGTTGTCAGAGAGCGTTCGATCTACGGAGAGTCCGTAAATGACGAGATCGAGTACGGTCTCGGTTCCATTTACCCCATGCCCGGCGGCCTTAAAGAGCATGTGAAGTGGTTCATGGGAGACGGTGCTTTTATCCGCCAGATCGAAGGCGAGAAGCAGATGTATGAATATCTCAGGAAGCAGTCCTCGTTCCTGACCGGCAAGGATAATCCTTTCCTGTTTATCGACGCACTTAACTGCAAGGACGGGTGCCTGTGTGGTACCGGAACCGAGCCCGAGCTTGCATCCACGGACAAGGCCCTCTTTAATCTCCTGAAGATACGTGAGGGTCTGAAAAAAGAAGACGGTGACACTGCAATGTCCAAGTCGCTTCTTCCCGAGCAGCGTCTTGAAAAACTTAATGAGCAGTTTGCGAATCTTCAGTTGTCCGATTATATGCGCAGCTACACGGATCTTTCCTCTAAGTGTGCTATCAAGATTCCTAACGAAGATGAACTTGATAATATTTTCCTTACCATGGATAAGGCAACTCCCGAATCACGCTGCATCAATTGCGGATCCTGCGGATACAACACCTGTAAGGATATGGCGACGGCTATCTTTAACGGATTCAACAGTCGTGATAACTGTGTTCACTATCTGAAGAATGCAATAGAAACCGAGCATAAGAGCCTTATATACAATGCTCAGCATGATGAGCTTCTCGGCATCTACAACAGATCTTATGCCATGGATCTTCTTATCATTAATGCCGACTATTGGAAAAATGCTTCCTTTGTTATGGCAGATATTGACGGCTTCAAGGGAATCAATTCCACATACGGACATGAGCTTGCAGACCAGATCCTGATGAATGCGGCTGTGGGACTGCTTCAGCTTGCCAAGGATAAAGGCTGGCTTCTTGCAAGGTATGGCGGTGATGAATATCTGATCGCATTGCCCGAACCTATGACGGAGAAACATCCATTCCTGGATATGATACGAGGTGTCTTTGAACAGCCTTTCCGTCTGGGAAGTATAGAGCTTCAGTTATCTGCATGTCTCGGTGTATCTAATTCCGACGGCAGTCTCAGCACGGAAGAGAATATCAATCATGCCGAGGAAGCCATGCGTGAAGCCAAGAAGCTCGGATATGACCGTACTGTTTTCTACAGTGAGATACTTCAGGAGAAGGCAAGGGAAGAGAAGCTGATCCGTGAGAAGATAGTCGATGCATTTGAAAATGACGGTTTCTATCTGGTCTATCAGCCCAAGGTTGATGCGCAGTCCGTTAAACTCTGCGGATTTGAGGCACTTATCAGAATGAAAGAGCCGGGATTCGGTCCGGCCAAATTCATACCCATCGCGGAAAAACACGGATGGATATGGCGTATCGGACGCATGACCACCGAGCTTGTTATCCGTCAGCTGGCCGAGTGGAGAGATGCAGGATATGAACTTCATCCTGTATCGGTCAACTTCTCCAGTAATCAGTTAAGTGATACAGGATATGTTGATTATCTGGAAGAGCTGCTTAAGAAGTATGACATTCCTTCGAAGTATGTAGAGGTGGAGATCACGGAGGGAATCTTCCTTGACCGTTCCTCACAGGTTGAATCGTTGTTCAGGAGATTTAAAGAGCTTGGAATAAGGCTTCTCATGGACGATTTCGGAACGGGTTATTCGTCTCTTGGTTATCTGACATATATACCGGTTGATACCATCAAGCTGGATAAGTCTCTGGTAGACAATTATCTGATAGACGGAAAAGATGCGTTCATCAATGACGTTATCAGACTTGTACATCATCTGGATAAAGAGATGACCATCGAAGGTGTAGAGGAGAAATGGCAGTATACTCGTCTCAGGGAATTCGGCGCTGATACCATTCAGGGTTACTATTTCAGTAAACCTTTGTCTGCGGATGAGGCGATCCGTTTCGTGCCGGGTGTAAATTGATCGTGTAGGGGATGTGTGGAGGTACTTATGAACGAAAATATCGAAAAAAGAAACCGACTGCTTGCACAGAAGGTTATCAAGGGGCTGGAATCCCGTAATATGAAAGGATATTACGCCGATAACAGGGAGGATGCTTTGAGACTTGCGCTGGAGCTGATTCCCGAGAAGTCTTCGGTTACCATGGGCGGTGCCATGAGCGCACATGAGATTGGACTTGTGGAAGCTCTCAAGGAGGGTGACTATAATTTTATTGACAGAGATAATGCAGAGGATAAGAGGGCTGCAATGCTTGCGGCTTACGATGCCGATTTCTTTTTGACATCAGCGAATGCCATGACGGAAGACGGAGTAATGGTCAACATTGACGGCAACTCCAACAGGGTATCCGCAATTGCTCAGGGGCCTAAGCATGTCCTTGTGATCGTCGGAATGAACAAGGTATGTCCCGATGTGGACACTGCCATGAAGAGAGCCAGAAACGTGGCAGCTCCCATTAATGCCCAGCGTTTCGGACTTAATACTCCTTGCACCAAAACGGGATCATGCATGAACTGCAAATCTCCCGATACCATCTGCTGTCAGTTCCTTATCACCAGATATTCAAGACACGAAGGCAGGATCCATGTTATCCTTGTAAATGATTCTTTGGGATTCTGAGGAGAGTTATTTACGATGGAAGAGATAAAAGAATACGTACATACGGTCCAGTATTATGAGACCGATAAGATGGGAATAACCCACCATTCCAACTATATCAGGTGGATGGAAGAAGCCAGGGTTGATTTCCTGTCACAGATAGGATGGGATTATGCAAGGCTTGAAGAGTCGGGCATTATCTCTCCGGTCCTTAATCTGAGCTGTGATTTTAAGAAGACTACCACGTTTTCGGATAAGATAACGATCATGGCGAGCGTTAAGGAGTTTAACGGAGTTAAGCTCAAGTTTGCATATGAGATGAGAAATGAAGATGGAGCGGTGGTCTTTACCGCCACTTCCATGCATGCTTTTCTGAATAGGGAAGGCAGACCGGTGAGGATGAAACAGGACTTTCCGGAGCTGTATGAGACTATAGAAAATCTGATTGGGTGACAGTGTCATCTTGGTTTACATAACGTCCTGAAAACAGGCTTAAATAATGGCTAAAAAGCCTTTATTTTATTGACTTAAAACCCTCAACAAATTATTATTAATTCATGCGAGTCTTTTCGTAAACCCATACATTTTTAAGGAGGTTTTTCGTTATGGCATTGGTAACAACGAAAGAGATGTTCAAGAAAGCTTATGACGGCGGATACGCAGTCGGTGCTTTCAACGTCAACAACATGGAGATCGTACAGGGTATCACCGAAGCTGCTGGAGAGCTTGAGAGCCCTGTTATCCTTCAGGTTTCCAAGGGAGCTAGAGCTTATGCTAACCACACCTATCTTGTAAAGATGGTTGAGGCAGCAGTTATTGAGAATCCTCAGATTCCCATCGCTCTTCACCTTGATCACGGCGACAGCTTCGAGCTTTGCAAGTCCTGTATCGATGGCGGATTCACTTCCGTTATGATCGACGCTTCTTCAAAGTCTTTCGAGGACAACATCGCTCTTACCAAGCAGGTAGTTGAGTATGCTCACGATCACGGCGTAGTAGTTGAGGCTGAGCTCGGAACTCTTGCAGGTATCGAGGATGAGGTTCAGGTTGAGGCAGGTAAGGAAGCTTACACCAGACCCGAAGAAGTAGAAGAGTTCGTAGACAGAACCGGATGCGACTCCCTTGCTATCGCTATCGGAACCAGCCACGGCGCTTATAAATTCACCGCTGCTCAGTGCACCAGAAACGCTGACGGCATCCTTGTTCCCCCTCCGCTTCGTTTCGACGTTCTCGAGGAGTGCATCAAGAGACTTCCCGGATTCCCTATCGTTCTTCACGGATCATCTTCAGTTCCTCAGGAATTCGTTAAGATGGTTAACCAGTACGGCGGAAACATGCCTGATGCTATCGGTATCCCCGAAGATCAGCTTCGTGAGGCTGCTAAGCTTGCTGTATGTAAGATTAATATCGACTCCGATATCCGTCTTGCAATGACTGCTAACATCCGTAAGTATTTCGTAGAGCATCCCGATCACTTCGATCCTCGTCAGTATCTCAAGCCCGCTCGTCAGGCTGTTAAGGATATGGTTGCTCACAAGATCGTTAACGTTCTCGGATCCGATCACAAGATCTGATAAACGAAACAACTGTATGAAACTAAGGCCTCGATTATTCGGGGCCTTTTTTTCGTCTTTTTTTGATATAATATAGGATGTTTCGTGTAAATCCTGACTCTACCGGCGGTTGATACCGCTATTTCTACCGACAGTTTGTATACAAACCGGGGTCACGGCCATAAAGTATTGCCTGAAAGGAGGCAAATTTCGTGAATCAAGTTGAAATCGGAAAATTTATTGCCGGCTGTAGAAAAGAGAAAGGTTTGACCCAGGTTCAATTGGCGGAGAAATTAAACATTACCGACAGGGCTGTTTCAAAATGGGAAACGGGTAAAAGCATGCCCGATTCTTCCATCATGTTGGAACTCTGCGAGATATTGGGCATTACGGTCAACGAACTCTTAAGCGGAGAAAGGATCGAAATGAACAGTAACTACGAAGAGAAGGTCAGCGAAAATCTGATCGAATTTAAGAGAAAAGACGAAAATAACCTTAAAAAGAATACGGTGATCTCCATCGTATATTCCATTACAATGATCATTGCGGCACTGGTTTGCTGCATCTGTGATATCGCCACATCCGGGACCGTTTCCTGGTCCAAGATCACATTGGCATCAATTCTTTTTGCATGGGTAATCTCATTCCCCCTTATCCTGCTTGGAAAAAAGGGAATTTTGGTTTCCCTTATATCAATAACTGTTTTTATATTCCCGTATCTGGTGGTCCTGGGACTTGCGGTGGACAACAGAGCGGTTATGGTGATCGGTGCCGTCATGGCAACCATCTCACTCCTTTTTATGTGGGCGGTATATCTGCTCTTCAGGAAATTCAAGGACAGGAAACTGTTTGCGGCAGGTATTTCAGCACTTATGGCAGTTCCCTTTACACTTATCGTCAATATAACTTTGTCCGGAATGATCGGTGAACCGGTCATCGACGTATGGGATATTCTGTCTGCGTTCATAATTCTTGTGGTCGCAGTGGGATTTTTTATCGGGGATTATTCTCGAAGGAAACATATAAGTACTTTATGATTTAAAAGATCGGAGGGATTAAAATGGCAAAACAAAACATCTATGACAACGTGGTCTTCTTTGAGGGCTACAAGGAATTAAGGAAAAAAGAAAGTAATGCCAACAATCTCTTCGAGATTCCCGCATTGTTTTCACTGCTTCCCGATATGAAGGGAAAGGCAGTACTTGACCTCGGATGCGGCTTCGGTGAACACTGCAAGGGATTTATCGAAAAGGGTGCTGTGAAGGTGGTTGGTATTGATATTTCGGAAAAAATGCTGGAAGTAGCCAAGGCTGAAAACAGTGATCCTGCTATCACTTATCTGAATATGCCAATGGAGGATCTGGACAAGATAGACGGGAAGTTTGATGTGGTGGTAAGCTCACTTGCAATTCATTATGTCGAGGACTTCACCGGACTTATCAAAAATATTTATAATCTCCTTAATCCCGGCGGAGTATTTGTCTATTCTCAGGAGAATCCCATCAATACCACTTTTTCATCGGGTGAGAGATGGACAAGGGATGAGAATGGAAAAAAGATCTATGCGAACTTAAGCAATTACGGAATCGAAGGTGAGCGTGAATCAGTATGGTTCGTCGATAATGTAAAGAAGTATCACAGAATGTTTTCGACCATCGTAAATACCATAGTGGAGGGCGGACTTACCATTGAGAAGATGATTGAACCCCTCCCCACGGAAGAGATTCTGGAGAAATATCCGGATCAAAGAGATCTGTTCCATAAACCTGATTTTCTGCTTATAAGAGCATCGAGGAAAGCATGAATTCAATTTTGATCAAAGATACCACACGTGAAGAAAGAGAACAGATTGTTGCGGAGTCCATCGGTAACATAAACGGAAGCTGTGACGGATGCATGGCAGGTCTTGCTGAGATGTATCAGGAATATATCGACGGTAAGAAAGAGATCCGTGATATAAACATGGAATTCAAAGCCCGTTATGAATCCGGAATAGAAGCTCCCGAAAGAAACGGCTGCGGGTATATGTGATGAAAATCTGCTACCACCTTCCCGGATTATTTGAATTCTACGAATTCTATAAAGTATTCCTGAAGCTTTTTAATGAGCATAGGGAATACTTTTATGAGTGGTGTGAAATAGGTTCGATCTACGGAGCACCTGCTGACTGTATCTGGGGAGGCGGACGGGTAGGATTCGGTGATGCGGATCCCGTTAAAGTCGCGGAACTCATGAGAGAATATGACATTTCTACGCGGCTTACTTTCAGTAATTCACTTATCACCGAAAAGCATCTGAATGATAAGAAGTGTAACAGGCTTTGTTCTCTTTTTGAAAAGAGCGGCAAAGTGCAAAACGGTGTGATCGTTTATTCGGATCTGTTGCTTGATCACATTCATAAGAAGTATCCGGACTTTTATTTTGTCTCTTCGACCACCAAGGTGATCACAAGTTTTGACCGGTTTGAAGATGAACTAAACAGGCCCGAATATAAATATGTTGTTCCTGATTTCAGACTGAATAAAAAACTGGACAGGCTAAACAGCCTGACAGAAGAACAGAAAGCCAAGGTGGAATTTCTGTGTAATGAATGCTGCAGTATCGGATGCAGTGACAGGAAAAGCTGTTACGAGAATGTAAGCAGGAAGAGCCTGGGAGAAGACTGCGAAGATCATATTTGTACTTCACCTTTGGCAGGCAGAGGATACAGATTTTCCGACGCCATGGAGAATCCTTCATTTATCGGAACCGATGATATCAGGAAAATCTATGCTCCCGCAGGGTTCAGACATTTTAAGATAGAAGGCAGGAGCCTGGGAAGCGCGGTGGTTTTTGAAATGCTGTTATACTACATGACAAAACCCGAATACAGGCTTAAAGTAAGAGAGGAAGTATATCTGGACAGCAGTCTGGATCTGTTTTGAAAAGGATTTTTATGCGAAGAGGAGAAAAAATCGCAAAATTCATATATTCTGCAGGCGGAGCGGTGGTGTTTATATTTACCGCTGTCATAGCCGCATGGCTGTTTTATCTCAGCTCCTGTGTTACCGCCATAATGGCTTATGAAGATGAGCATGTTTTTTTCATCAAGGATGTAGGACCGGGAATGGTTATCGGCATTCTGATACTTCTTTTTATTATTTCTGCTGTATATAAGAAGCGCAAAAGGTATTGGGGTAACACGGCAAGATGCGAGCGTATTCTCAAGAATATCTGTGTAATATTGACGGTTCTTTTTGCGGCGATGGGATGCATCATCGTTAAGACCACCCATCTTCTTCCCATATACGATCAGTACAAAGTCTTCCTGGTCGCTAAAGATTTCCTTGCAGGTAATTTCACAGAGTGGCAGACAGGGCAGTACATGGATATGTTCCCTTTCCAGAACGGAATGGTACTTCTCATGATCCCCTTCGCACTCATGGGTGATGAGGGCGTTTTTGTATTTCAGTATGTAAATGTTTTTGTACTTATTATAGTAAACATCGGACTTGCCAAGGTGGCTAAGGAATACTTCGGAAAGTCCATGGGTTATGCAACATATATCGCAGCGACTCTCTCTCTTCAGATGTGGGGACAGATAACGTTCGTCTACGGATTCTTATGGCAGATTGCATTCGGTATCTGGGGAATCTATAAACTTATCCGATTTGATAAGACAGGCAAGAAAACAGATGCAGCATGGGCGATAATCTTCCTGTCACTGGGGCCTGTGTTTAAATACAACGGAGTTCTTATTGTCATCGCAGCGGCTCTTATGCTTTTCGTAAGAATGCTTCGCAGAAAAGAAGGAAGATTAAGATATATTACTGTTTTGATTCTGCTTGTTTTATGTACATACGGTGTGCTTGGCGGAATCAGAACATACTTTGATCACACGGCCTGTGCACGTCCTGATGCGGGAATCGGTATGAGAGGATATGTGGCTCTGGGAATATCCGAAAGTTCCGTTGCCCCCGGATGGTTCAACGACATCAACACATCTGTGTACAAAGAATATGCGGATGACTTACCGAGAGTAGAAGAAAGATATAATGAGATCATAGAAGAACGCCTTGATGTATTTGCATCAGACCACGAATACGGCTTGAGATTCTTTGCAAGGAAAGTAGCATCCATGTGGACCGAACCTGCGATGCAGTGCTTTACGAATACCAGCATCAGAAATCTTTACGGAACGCTTTCATATACCTGGAAAGATATATTATATAACGGCGGAGTGGTAAATACCGTTTTGTATATCATCATGGATATCGCACAGTCATGTCTGTATTTCGGACTTGTGCTCAGGCTGTTCTGGATATGGAAGAAAAAGAAGATTCGTGCCTGCCTTGAAGAAGGAGATCTGTTTGTTATCTTCCTTGGCGGATTCATATACCATTTGATCTTCGAAGCAAAATGTCATTATGTACTTCCGTATTTCATTGCGATATTCCCTTATGCTCTTAAGGGATACGGCGAGACGATAAACGAGATCGCATCTTACGGAATTAAGAAAAGCCGCAGCATAAGATTTACGGTCATTGCACTTTTACTGGGAGTGCTTCTTTATATCATCCCTTCAAGGTTCCTTGATAATACCTTGAGACTTGGAACCGCAACGGGTGAATATCTGTGGTATCTGCAAAACGATCTTGAATGGAAAGATCCGGACTACAGTAAGTGGGGATAGAATTATATAGCGAAGTTAAATCCGGCAGGTTATCCTGCCGGATTTTTTTGTGGTCTTTTTGCAATAGGTTCTTCCTATAACAGACTATAAGATACCTGTATTAGCCAAACTAAACCCCGCATTATAGAATGCATTTCAAGAACAACAAACAAACGGCGTAACCGAGAGGTAAAGCAAATGTATGTACAGCTCAAAAACATAAACAAAACATTCGGAGATACACAGGCATCCAAAGATGTAAGCTTCGAAATCGAAAAAGGAAAGCTCATCGGACTTCTCGGACCCAGCGGAAGCGGTAAGACTACCATCCTCAGAATGATAGCGGGACTTGAGAAACAGGATTCCGGAGATATCTACATAAACGGAAAACTTGTAAACGATCTTTCACCCAGTCAGAGAGGGGTCGGATTCGTATTTCAGAATTACGCATTGTTTCCTTACCTTACGGTATACGACAACATAGCATACGGACTCAAAGTTGCGGGTAAGGATAAAGAATATATCAAAAAGAGAGTTACAGAACTTCTTGATCTGGTAAGTCTTCCCGGCCTTGAGAAAAGATATCCCGACCAGCTCTCCGGCGGACAGAGACAGAGAATCGCTCTTGCCAGAGCACTTGCTCCCGAGCCCGAACTTCTTCTTCTCGATGAGCCCTTCGCTGCGATAGATGCAAAGGTAAGACAGGAACTTCGAACCTGGCTGAGAAGAACAATCGATAAGATCGGTATAACAAGCATCTTCGTAACACACGATCAGGACGAAGCAATCGAGGTTGCGGATGAGATCGTAATCACAAACGAAGGAAAGGTTGAACAGGTTGGAGATCCCGTAGACATTTACCTTCATCCGAAGACTTCCTTCACAGCTAAGTTCATCGGAAAGTCCAGCGTACTGAAAGAATATGACAGACTAAAGGGCTTTAAGGATGAGGGAGAGGGAACCGAAGCAATCATCAGACCTGAATTCGTAGAACTCCTCACCGCAGATTCACCCAAAGGCAACGATCCTTCATACGAAGAAGCTACCGTAGAACAGAGCATTTTCAGAGGAGACAGCTTTGAAGTCATTCTCGATATAGACGGACTTAGGATCAAAGCAAGTTCACCTCTTGTAAACGGTCCTCTTAAGTCCGGAGACAAAGTAAAAGCACTTATCAACATGATCTACATCATCCGCGGAGAAGAAACTTATCTGGTTAAGAACAGCTCGCTCGATGATTCGAATACCTACTTCATCTAAAGGAGACGAGTTATGGAAAAGAAAGAAATCAGCATAGTGGAGAGGATCTTCAAGATCGGTATCATCTCCTGGATCATAGTATTCGCTGCATGGAGTCTTGTAGGTTACAACTACGACGAGATATTCTTCCCGTCACCCATAGAAACCTGGAATGCGCTTCTTAAGATAATTAAGGATGGAACACTTGGAGCAGACATCATTGCTTCCCTTAGGAGAATAGGAAAAGGATGGGGACTTGCAATACTTTTCGGTGTACCGATCGGACTTGTGACCGGACATTTCAAACCCGTAAGACTTCTTGTAGAACCGGTACTGAGTCTTTTCAGATTCATTCCCGCCATCGCACTTACTTCAATGTTTCTTATCTGGTTCGGAGTTGATGATAAATCAAAGGTTGCACTTATCCTGTACGCGGCATTCTTCCCCATATTCGTAAATACCATTGCAGGGGTTGTTACCGCAGATAAATCCCTTATAGAAGCAGCATCCTGTATGGGTGCGGGAAAGTTAAGAGTTTTCTTTACGGTAATAGTTCCTTCGGCTGTACCCAACATCTTCACCGGTGTAAGACTCGGACTGGGATCAAGCATCATCTGCGTTATCGCAGCTGAGATGCTGGTAGGAGGAGACGGACTGGGATATCTGATCCAGAGTTCGAGAATGTATTACAAGACAGCTTGGGCATTTGCAGGAATCTTTACCCTGGCTCTTATAGGATTTGTACTCGACAGACTGCTTTATTTTATAGGCAAAAAAACTCTGAAACATTTTGGAGTGAAATAAATATTCGAGATGATCGAATAAGTGAAAGTGAGGAAAAAATTATGAAAAAGAAATTGATCGGTTTATTAACAGCAGGAATTTTGACAGCAGCATCTCTTGCAGGATGCGGAAATACAGGATCGGGTAATACCGGATCTCAGCCTTCCCGGGAAGCTGATGTAACCAGTGACACCGTATCACTCGATGCTGCAGGAGCACCTGCAGATGCACCCGCAGAGAAGACCTTTCTTCGTCTCGCAGTTATGACCGGCGGACTTGACCAGTACATTGATGAAGTAGGTCAGTGGCAGGGAATCTTTGAAAAGTACGGACTTGAAGTTGAGATCACCGAGTATGTATATGGAATCGCAACCATCGATGCAATCGTAAACGGAACCGCTGATATCGGAAACATGGCTGACTATGCAACGGTTAACCGTCTCGGGAATACCTACGGAGTAACTGATCTTAAGATCTTCTCGGATCTCGGCGCACCTCAGGGTGACAGAGTCGGAGGACTCTATGTGGCTCCCGAATATGCAGATGACATCAGTTCACTTGACGGAAGCAAGGGCTTCGTAACCACCACCGGTACCGTGGTTGACTATTACATTGCAAGATCCATTGAGTATCTCGGATTTGATTACGATAAGCAGAACATCGTAGCAGTTGATTCGACACAGACCGCTCTCGCAGTGGCAAGCTCAGGAGGTGCTTCTGCATATTTCGCATCAGGTTCCACCGCAACACGTTTTGAGGAACTCGGATGGGTTAAGGTTGCAACCGCAGATGAGATCGGAATCAGCACCACCGCATATCTTCTTTCCACTGAAGGATTTATCTCAGAGCATACCGATGCTCTTGCACAGTACCTTCTTGCTGTAGACGAGACCATCGACTTCATCAACAATAACCTTGATGAGACAGCTGATTATCTCGGAGAAAAGCTTTCCCTCATCCCCGAGGATTTCAAATCCAACTGGACCAACAGAGTATTCCAGCACGGACTTAATGCAGACTCCGCAGCACATCTTCAGGAGATCGAGCAGTGGGCATACGGCGCAGGAAGATTCGAGACCGATTATCAGGTAACCGAGTTCTATGATGCAAGACCCGCAAACATCGCTTTCCCCGAAGCAGTAACCGTTAATCTTGATTAAGTTTTTTAGTTCAGAAAGGAGAAGGCAATGGGCTATCCCAGCGTATTTCCCACAGGAGTTTTACAGTTCGACAAAGAAAAAACATGGAGCGGTTATACCGTATTCCCTACAGTAAAGGGTGCACTTCTTATCGATATGAACGGTAACGAAGTTAATCTCTGGGCCGGCCTCGGCGGCTTCCCCAACAAGATCCTTCCCGGCGGATATGTTCTCGGAACAACCGGCAGAAGAGAGTCCAAGAAGGCATATCAGGATCAGCTGGATCTGGTTCAGGTAGACTGGGACGGAAATATCGTATGGAAATTCGACCACACGGAATATATCGAGGATGAGGGCTTCGAGCCGCGCTGGCAGGCAAGACAGCACCATGATTTCCAAAGAGAGGGTAACACCGTAGGATATTATTATCCCGGCGGAGAGCCCAAGACGGAAGGCGGAAACACCATTCTTCTCGTTCACGAGAATGTTACCAACCCCGCGATCAGTGACAAAGAACTCATCGATGATAAATTCATCGAAGTAGACTGGGAGGGAAACATTCTCTGGAGCTGGAGAGCAAGCGATCATTTCGAGGAATTCGATTTTGAC
Organism: Lachnospiraceae bacterium; assembly: GCA_017940415.1. Classification (GTDB taxonomy): domain Bacteria; phylum Bacillota; class Clostridia; order Lachnospirales; family Lachnospiraceae; genus AC2028. The sequence continues at coordinate 37,328 of JAGAYR010000038.1, read as the reverse complement.
GAAGCTGCCAAGAACACTCTTGCAAGAAACCCCGGAGTACACGGAGAAGCAGGCGGAGACTGGTTACATGTTAACTGCGTATCCGTACTCGGTCCCAACAAGTGGTATGACGCAGGTGATGAGAGATTCCATCCCGATAACCTGATCTTCGATGCAAGAAACGCAAATATCCTTGCCATCGTAAGCAAGAAGACAGGCGAGATCGTATGGCAGATCGGACCTGACTTTTCCAAGACCAAGGAGCTCAGAAAGCTTGGATGGATCATCGGACAGCATCATTTCCACATGATCCCCAAGGGACTTCCCGGAGAAGGTAATCTCCTGGTATTCGATAACGGAGGAGAGGGCGGATACGGAACTCCCAACCCTTCATCCGTAACCGGCAACAACAATGCCCACAGAGATTATTCAAGAGTTCTGGAGTTTGATCCCATCACTCTTGAGATCAAGTGGCAGTACACACCTCTTGAAGCAGGCTTCCTTCTTTTTACGGATGCGTCCAAGTTCTACAGCTCGTACATCAGCTCGGCACAGAGACTTCCCAACGGAAATACTCTGATCACTGAAGGATCCGATGGAAGACTTATAGAGGTAACACCCGACCATGAGATAGTCTGGGAATATATTAATCCCTATTTCAAGACCATCGCAGGAAAGGTTTCCATGAACATGGTATACCGTGCATATCGTGTTCCCTATGAGTGGATTCCTCAGGTTGAAAAGCCTGTTGAGACTTCAATCGAGCCTCTCAACGTAGAGACTTTCCGTGTTCCCGGAGCATCAAAGGGTGCGGGAACCGGTAAGGTAACAACCATCGACGGTGTGGATCCCGACGGTGCCAGCGTTACCGGAATGAGCGGCGGTCCTAAGAAGGATGATAAGAAAGAAGACAAGCGTCTTGATTTCTGCGTCCTGTCCGTTCACAAGAGCGAACTTGAGAAAAACAAATAATAGAAAAAGCCGGTTATAGCTATAGCCTATAGCCGGCTCTATTTTATAAGTATTTCCGAAATCTTCGGAATATCTGTATCCTTAACAGTGTCAGGGGAAACCCTTATCGGAGGTACAAGATGAATTTCAACACAGCACTTCTCCACGGCGGAGTAGATAAAAAAGAAAAATACGGATCCACCCTGACTCCGATATATCAGACCAGCGCATTTTACCAGCAAAGCGCAGAGGATCTTGAAGGAATTTTCGGAGGAAAGACACCGGGTTACTGTTATACCAGGGTTGCGAATCCTACGGTAACAGCCTTTGAGAACAGGATAACCAAACTTGAAGGCGGAGTCGGAAGCGTGGCAACCTCATCCGGAATGTCTGCAATCTTCTGTGCACTGACCAATATCCTGGAAAGCGGAGACGAGATCGTATCAAGCTCAAGTCTCTACGGAGGAACGATAGATTTCTTCAGGGATCTGGAAGCGTTCGGTATAAAGACCACATATATCGAGAACAACAATTTTGAGCAGATAGAAAATGCCATTACAGAGAAAACAAAACTCCTGTATGCGGAGACAATCGGAAATCCCTGTCTGGATGTTACGGACATTGATGAACTTGCCAAGATAGCACATGCTCACGGCATACCTCTTATCATCGATAACACGGTAGCAACACCGTATCTGGTGAAGGTTTTCGAACACGGTGCGGACATAGTAATAAACTCCACATCGAAATATATAAACGGAAGCAGCAATGCCATCGGAGGGGTTCTGACAGACAGCGGTAAGTTCAAATGGAACAAAGATAAATTCCCCATCCTGAAGGATTACATCAAGTTCGGACCTTATGCATATCTTGCAAAGCTCCGTGCCGGACTTTTCAGAAATGCGGGAGCCTGTATGGCACCTCAGACAGCTTACTTGAATCAGATAGGATTGGAGACATTGGGACTGCGTATGGAGCGCCAATGTACCAACGCCGGGAAGCTGGCTGAATATCTTGAAAAAAGATATCCGCAGATAACGGTCAATTATCCAGGCCTTAAGTCAAGTAAATGGCATGACATTGGAGGCAAGCTTTTAAAAGGAGGATACGGAGCAATAGTTACTATCCGTGTGGGATCCAAAGAAAGTGCCTTTAAGCTTCTTGATGAGCTGGAACTGGCTTACAGATTATCAAACATAGGTGATACCAAGACACTTGTGCTTCATCCATCTTCGACAATAAGTCTTCATTCAACCGAGAAGCAAAAAGAAGATGCCGGAGTGTTTGATGATCTGATCAGAATAAGTGTAGGAATAGAAGATATACAAGATCTCAAAGATGATTTTGATAAAGCATTCAGGGCAATCGGCCTTGAAGCATAGGAGGAAGAAATGGCAGAACAGATCGATTATTCGTCACTGAAAAAAGGCGGATTCATGAGGCAGAAGCAGAAGGGTTTCTTTTCACTGAGACTCGCTGTTGTAGGCGGTAACCTTACCGCAGAGAATATCAAGACCATCGCGGAGGTCGCTGAGAAGTATGGTAAAGGTTATGTTCATATGACCTCCAGGCAGGGTGTTGAGATTCCTTTTATAGGCTTCAATGACATCGAAGAGGTCAGGGCTAAACTTCTTGAGGGGGGAGTTAAACCCGGTGTGTGCGGTCCCAGAGTAAGAACCGTCACAGCCTGTCAGGGCTCGGCAATATGTCCCAGCGGATGTATCGACAGTTACGAACTGGCCAAGGAATTTGATGAGAGATATTTTGGAAGAGAGCTTCCTCATAAATTCAAATTCGGAGTTACGGGCTGCATGAACAACTGCCTTAAGAGTGAGGAAAACGACCTGGGTGTTAAGGGCGGATACATCATCGATTACAAGCCCGAGAGCTGCATCTCCTGCGGAGTTTGTATCAAGGCTTGCAGGGAAGGCGCATTATCACTTGAAGAAAACGGCAAGGTTGTACTTGATACATCGAAGTGTAATAACTGTGGACGCTGCGTAAAGAGCTGCCCCACAGATGCATGGGATCATGAACCCGGATATATCGTTTCTTTCGGAGGACTTTTCGGAAACCAGATATACAAGGGTGAGCAGATCGTTCCCATCATTAAAGATAAAGAAACACTCTTCAGAGTTGCGGATGCTGCAATCGACTTTTTCGACAAGCATGCAAATGCGGGAGAAAGATTCAGAAAGACTCTTCAGAGAGTAGGAGAAGAGGAGTTCAGAAAAGAAATCCAAGCGGCTTACGAAGGTAAATAACACTAAGGAAGGTGATGAATATGGCAGATATAGCATTTGATGAATCGGTTGATATAACCGATAAGGTTTGCCCTTTAACTTTTGTAAAGGCTAAGGTAACACTTGATGAACTTGATGACGGACAGATTCTTGCCATCAGAATGAATGACGGAGAGCCCGTTCAAAATGTGCCCCGTTCCATCAAAGACGAAGGACATCAGATCCTCAAACTCGATGATAACGGTGACGGAACCTATACCCTCTATGTTAAGAAGGCCGGAGACTGATCCGGACAAATACAGATTTAGGAGAATGAAAAAATGATCATTACAGTAGCAGGTGAAAAGAAAGAATACAAAGACGGACTTACTCTTCCCGAGCTTCTTGCCGCAGAGAATGTTGAGATGCCCGAGTATGTGACCGTATCTGTCAACGAGGAATTCGTTGAGGCAGATAAGAAGGAATCCACCGTTCTTAAGGACGGAGACAATGTTGAGTTCCTTTATTTCATGGGAGGTGGATGCTGATGGCACTTACTGACGAGCAGCTTGAGAGATATTCCAGACATATCATTCTTAAGGAAGTCGGAGCAAAAGGACAGAAGAAGCTCCTTAATGCCAAGGTACTTATAATCGGTGCCGGCGGCCTCGGAGCTCCCGCTGCAATGTATCTTGCGGCAGCAGGCGTAGGACATATCGGTATAGTAGATGCCGATGCCGTAGACCTTTCAAACCTTCAGAGACAGATCATTCACCAGACTGCTGATGTTGGTAAAGCAAAGGTTCAGTCGGCCAAGGAAACAATGAATGCAATGAACCCCGATGTAGAGGTTACTACCTACAGAGAGTTCGTATATTCCGATAATATTCAGCAGCTGATCCGCGATTATGACTTTATCATCGACGGAACCGACAATTTCCCCGCAAAGTTTCTGATAAACGATGCATGCGTTCTTGAAAAGAAACCCTTCTCACACGCAGGTATCATCAGATTCAAGGGTCAGCTCATGACCTATGTTCCCGGACAGGGACCATGTTACAGATGTGTATTCAAGAATCCGCCTCCGAAGGATGCGGTTCCTACCTGTAAGCAGGCAGGCGTTATCGGAGCAATGGGCGGAGTTATCGGAAGCCTTCAGGCAATGGAAGCCATAAAATACATCATCGGAGTAGGTGATCTTCTTACCGGATATCTCCTTACATACGATGCGCTTACCATGGAATTCCATAAGATAAAGCTTCCTAAGGATACCCATAACTGTGAGGTATGCGGAGACCATCCCACCATACTTAAGCCCATCGATTATGAGCAGCCGGCATGTGAACTTAAGTCACATGCATAATGATTCAGGAGACAAAATGGCAATCGTAAGAATTGATTATCGCTTATATGACGATATCGTAAAAAATGCAAGAGAGCATTTACCCGAAGAAGCCTGCGGACTTATCGCAGGTGAAGAAACGGAGGAAGGAAAGCTTGTAAAGAAAGTATATTTCCTTACAAATGTGGATCACTCTGACGATCACTTTACCCTTGATCCCAAAGAGCAGCTTGATGCGGTAAAGGATATGAGAGCAAACTCTCTTAAGCCTCTGGGTAACTGGCATTCCCATCCCGAATCTCCTTCAAGACCTTCCGAGGAAGATATCAGACTTTCTTATGACAAGAATGCAAGCTATTTTATCCTGTCACTTATGGCGGAAAATCCCGTGCTGAATTCTTTTCATGTAGAGGATGGTAAAGTATCCAAGGAAGATCTCAGGATCATATCCGGGAAATACTATTATTGAAAGTGATTTTACAGATTTATGAAAAAAGCTACTTTAACAAAATCCATAGCAATACTTACTTCTCTTTTCCTGATAGCAGGATGTGCATCCGGAAATGACCGTAGCTCGGAAAATACTGAAGTTTCAGAGAACCTTATCTCATCCGATGTTGAGATTACGTCAGCTGCAGAGCCGGCGACTGTAGAGGATGCAGAAGTGGCAGAGACTTCGGAGTATGTATTTATCGATGCTCTCGGAAGAGAGGTTACGGTAAGCAGCACGGAAAATGTTGCCGTACTTATCGGAAGCTTCTGTGATATGTGGACACTCGCAGGTGGAGAAGTAAGCGGCGCGGTAAGTGATGCATTCAAAAGCTACAATCTTGCGGAAGGAACCGCAGACCTGGGTAAAATGCTAGAGCCAAATGTGGAAGCTCTTATTGCACTTCAGCCTGATTTTGTGATCGCCAGTGCCGGAACCGATGCACAGGTGGAACTTCTTGATACATTTGAAACAGCCGGACTTAATGTTGCGTATTTTGAGGTATCGAATTTTGACGATTATCTTGGAGTGCTTGATATCCTTACCGATATTACGGGAAGAAAAGATTTATTTGATCTGTACGGAACACAGATCGCCGGGCAGATAGATGATATCAAAGCAGCTGTTCCCGATACTAATCCCACGGTACTTTTTATCCGTGCGGCGGCAAGCTCTGTTAAGGCAAAGGGCAGTGAAGGAACGGTAGGCGGTGAGATTCTTGCAGATCTTGGATGCATCAATATAGCGGATTCTGATTCTGCGATACTTGACGATCTCAGTCTTGAAGCTATTGTAGCTGCAGATCCCGATTACATCTTTGTGACAACTCAGGGTGAGGATAAGGAAGCTGCTCTTGCAAACGTAGAAGATCTCCTCATCAATAATCCTGCCTGGGCGCAGCTGTCAGCAGTTCAGAACGGTCATTATTATGTGCTGGAAAAAGAACTGTATAATTCCAAGCCTAATGCAAGATGGGCAGAAGCTTACCAAAAACTTTACGACATTTTGTACGGAGAATGATATGGCTTACTTCCCGCTTTTCCATGAACTGGATAACAAAAAGATAGTGATCATCGGCGGCGGAAATATCGCCCTCGAAAAGATAGAAAAGCTTTCGGGGCTGGGGGCCGGCATCACTGTCATTGCACCGGAGATAAAAAGAGAGATCTCCGATAATCCCGAAGTGAAATGTATCCTCAAAAGATACGCACCGGAAGATCTGTCCGGCGCTGATTTTGTAGTATCGGCAACGGGTAATCCGGATATTGATGACGAAGTGTATGAACTTTGCAGGAATTATAAGATTCCGGTAAATGTGGTGGACAGAAAAGATAAATGTGATTTCATTTTTCCTTCCGTCATAAGAAAAGATAAGCTTGTAATAGGAGTATCCAGTTCCGGTGCAAGTCCTCAGGCAGCAATTACCATTCGGAAACAGATTGAAGAACTGATACCGGATAACATTGAGGAGATACTTGATTTTCTGGATGATTTAAGGCCTGTGGTCCGAAGCAGGATAGAAGACTCACATAAAAGGCATCGCATTCTGAAGCAGGCAGCTGATATGGCATTCAGAGAAAAAAGAATTTTATCCCGGGAAGAAACGGAAAGATTATTGAATGAAGACTTATAAGAAAAAAGGTGATAAAAAAATCATGCTCGTTACGGGATTGATCATATTCTTGGTGATCGCTTTTTTGGCGTCTCTTTCATTCGGAAGCGTTAAGGTCTCCGTACGTGATGTACTTGGAGCTTTTTTCTCACCGGATATCTCGCCCGTATCAACCACAATAATAAGGGATGTGCGTTTGCCCAGAGTTATCGCGGGACTTCTTGCGGGCGCCGGGCTTTCCGCAGCCGGAGTGATCCTGCAGGGAGTGATGAACAATGCTCTGGCAAGCTCCAATACCATAGGCGTGGGTTCCGGTGCCGGATTTTTCGTAATGCTCGCACTTGCATTCTTTCCGGGTAAAGTATGGCTTCAGCCTGTTTTTGCTTTCGGAGGAGCGCTTTTTGCAACTCTTACGATCTTTGCACTTGCTTATTTTGCAGACACTTCCCGCATTACCATAATTCTTGCGGGTATCACGGTATCGAGCTTTCTTTCCGCAGGTATCAATCTGATCAAAACCCTGGATACGGATATTGCATTAAATATCAATTCCTTTCTGATAGGATCACTATCCGGTGTATCCGTAAGAGATATCACCGTTCCCGGAATCCTTATTGTGATTGCGGCACTTGTCACACTTTTTCTGGCAGGGCCCTTGAACATTCTGGGGCTTGGGGATGATGTGGCGGCATCCTTGGGAATGAGGGTTTCGCTTGTCAGATTTATCCTGATGATCGTATCAAGTATTCTTGCGGGATGCGTGGTAAGCTATGCGGGAGTTCTTGGATTTGTCGGACTTATCGTTCCTCACATATGCAGAAGGCTTTTCGGGAATGATGCAAAGCTTCTTATTCCCTGCAGCATCCTGCTCGGTGCATCATTTGTAATGATATGCGATCTTCTTGCAAGGGTTTTGTTTTCACCTTATGAGATTCCAACGGGTATTATTATGTCCTTCATCGGCGGACCTTTCTTCATGTACCTTCTTGTCATTAAGAAAGGAGGCCGCAGATTAAATGCTTGAATTTAAAAACATTACCGTATCCAAAAACGGTATTACACTTCTTGAAGACATCAGCTTAAAAATTGAAACAGGTAAGCTGACGGTTCTGATAGGACCAAACGCCTGCGGTAAGACTACGCTTTTGCAGACTTTAAACGGAAGCAGTAAAGTAACGGGCGGTGAGATCATTTTAAACGGAGAAGATTACCTGTCGCTTCCGCCCAAGGAAAGGGCTAAGAGACTTTCTTTTTTGCCTCAGGTTCATTCCGTGATTCCTTCTATTCCGGTAAAGACTCTTGTATCACACGGCAGGTTTCCATATCTTGGCTTTTCCAGAAGAAGCGGAGAAGAAGATAAGAAAATTGTTAACGATGCAATGATCAAAACGGGAGTTGATGAGTATTCGTCAGCCGGCGTGGATACATTATCGGGAGGCGTAAGGCAAAGAGCTTTTATCGCCATGCAGCTGGCTCAACAGAGCGATACGATAATAGCGGATGAACCGGCAACGTATCTTGACCAGCCGAGCAGAAAGAAGATAACGGAAATCTATTCCGGACTCAGGAATGAGGGGAAAACGGTTGTGTTGGTTTTGCACGAACTTTCCACGGCACTTGAGATCGCAGACAGGATCATAGTCATGAAGGACCGTAAGATAGCAGCGGAGGGGACTCCCAAGCAAATCATATCAAGCGGCATTATCACCGATGTTTTCGGAGTCGGGATCAAACGATTTTCCGATGACGAAGGTGATTATCTGATAACCGTATAGGTCAAAAAATGGGGCAATTATTCCAATTTATCGGAAGAATTGCTCTTTTTTTTGTTTTATCATCCTAATATCGGAAACTTTGATGGAAAGTATAGCTCTGGGTAAGGAGAAGAACGGCCTTCCCGAGTATGAGGACAGAGTATGGACAAACTTCACGAGATGAAAAAACTTGATTTATATTGGCTGGGTCAGATGGGCCTTATGATCAAGGCAGGGGATAAGACCATAGTGATCGATTATTATGCAAGTCCCCTGAAAACAAGACAGACTCCCGCACCAATCCCGGCAAAGGAACTTAAGGATGTTGATATCTTTATCGGTACCCACGATCATCTCGATCATATAGATCATGAGGCATGGAAGATATGGGCAAAGACCAATCCGGATGCCAGATTTATTTTTCCGAAGAAATGCAGGAAAGCAGTTCTCGCGGACTGAGTAAAACCCGAATACGCACTCGGAATGAATGACGATGAAGTATGTGAGATAGGAGATATCAGGATACATGCCATTGCTGCGGCTCATGAATTTCTGGACCGCGATCCTTCAACATGGGAATATCCCTGCCTTCAGTACATTATAGAAGTTGGCGGATTCAGGATTCATCATGCGGGAGATACTCTCAGATATGAAGGAATGCTGCTTAAGCTGAGACGCTTTGGTAAGATAGATGTCCAGTTGCTTCCCATAAACGGACGTGATGCCAAACGCTATGCTGCTGATACCATCGGCAATATGACTTATCAGGAAGCGGCGGATCTTGCGGGTGAATGCGGCACTGAGCTTGTCATTCCGGGACACTGGGATATGTTTGCGGATAACAGCGAAGATCCCAAGCTTTTCGAGGATTATGTAAATGTCAAATACAAAGACAGAGTGCAGTGCCTTGTTCCTAAAGTGATGCAGAAAATAGAGCTGAGAAAAAATGAAGAAAACATTTAATTTCAAAACAGAGATCAGTAACAAAAGAATAGGGATGTCACTTTTCGGAGTTATCATATGTGCCATAAGTGTAGGTATCTTTAAGATAGCCGCACTTGGCGTTGATCCGTTCCAGTCATTTATGGCGGGACTTGATGCGGCGATTCCTATCGGTTTCGGAACGCTTTATGTGATCACCAACGCCGTGATGCTTGTATTTGCTCTTGTTTTTGACAGGCATTATATCGGTATTGCAACATTCATTAATCTGTTCCTTCTGGGATATATCACACAGTTTACTTATGAATTCCTTCAGACCGTGATCGTTGATCCTTCAATGCCGGTAAGAGTTATCTGCCTGATAGTCGGTGTTGTCATTATCTGTTTCGGCTCTGCGTTTTATATGACTGCTGACCTTGGTGTTTCCACTTACGATGCAGTGGCACTCATTATCGTCAACACCTGGAAAAAGGGAAAATTTCAATATGTCAGGATCATAACGGATCTTGTATGTGTTATCATCGGATGTATTCTTTTCGTGATCGCGGGGGGGAAGATTTCTCAGATTCCAACCATTGCAGGTGTTGGAACCATCATCACCGCATTTTTCATGGGACCTCTCATTGAGTTTTTCAATGTACATGTGGCAAGACCCGTGCTGGGAAAGAGCAGTAAGGAATCTGCATCAGAAAATTCCAAAGAATAAATTTACGAGGTTTTATATGTCTGAATCTTTATCATCTATCCGTTCCAATCAGACAGGCTATGCAGAGTCTCTGCCCGTACAGGTGGCGGTTCTTGAAGCAGGCACCGTTACGGTATCCGACTCGAAGGGAAACGTCATTAAACAAATAGAGACGGGTGAACTTCCTTTAGATGAAGCATCTGCCGATAACGTTAAGGTAATGGATCTGGGTATCATTCCTGCCGGAGAGTACTTGATCAGGAGCGGAGAAGAGAGCAGGAAGCTGAAGGTTGAAAAAGATCCCTGGCAGGAAGTTACGAACGCTCTCATTAAAGGTTTATATTTCCAACGCTGCGGATGCGAACTGGAGGAAAAGCATGCGGGTATTTACAAGCATCCTGCATGTCATACCGCTCCCGCACTTGAATGGGATAATAAAGAAGTTAAAAAATATGTTATCGGAGGATGGCATGATGCCGGAGATTACGGTAAATATGTGGGCCCCGGTGCGGTTACCGTAGCGCATATGCTCTATGCGTACCTTTTGTGCGGCAAAGGATGTTCCGAAGAACTTAACATTCCCGAATCCGGAAACGGTGTGGCAGATATATTGAATGAAGCAAGGTATGAACTTGAATGGCTTCTTAAGATGCAAAGGGAAGACGGCGCATTTTATCACAAGCTTACCAAGGATCATTTTGCTCCCTTCATAATGCCTCAGGATGATAAAGAGCAGGAGTATCTTATGCCCGTGTCACACTGTGCCACTGCGGCCGCAAGCGCATGCCTGGCTCTGGCATCAAGAGTATATGCGGATATCGATAAAGAATTCTCGGACAAAATGCTGGATGAAGCTGTGAAGGCCTATGAGTGGCTTGAGAATAATCCGGAGTTTATTCCATTTGTAAATCCCGAGGGAGTAAGGACCGGAATGTACGGTGACAGGAATGTGACCGATGAACTTTTTTGGGCTTCCTGTGAGCTTTACGCGGCGACAGGTGATGAGAAATATAAAAACTCTGCCGAGAAGTACTATTCCGATGATATGAATCTCTGGTCATACGGATGGGCCGATGTAAGCGGCCTGGGTGCGATCTGTTGTCTTTTTGAAATCGGTGAAAAGGGCGGAAGCGTGCTCTATACCGGTCTGAAAGAGAAGTTTATCGATACCTGCAAAAAGATAGCGGAGATTTCCGGAAATTCCGGTTACGGAACCGCACTTCCCGCAGACCGTTATATATGGGGAAGCATTCTTCCCATCATGGGTAATGCCATGAGCCTTATAATGTATGAGCTGCTCACCGGCGACAGTTCTTTCAGATCCGCAGCTCTTCTTCAGTGGAACTACGCACTTGGATTAAATGCGCTTGATATCAGCTTTGTAACCGGCTTTGGTGAGAGAAGAGTAATGAACATCCATCACAGACCTTCGGGATCTGATGGTATCACGGAACCTGTTCCCGGCCTTATATCGGGAGGCCCCAATAACCGCATGAACTTCCCTCAGAATAAGGAAAGGCTGGCAAATGTGCCTCCTGCAAAGGCTTTTCTGGATGAACTTCCCTCCGCGGACACCAATGAGATAGCCATTTACTGGAACTCACCCGCCATATTTGTGGGAGCATTTTTCAGTTCTTTATGTAAGCAATAATATCCCCATACTGTTGCCTTTTTACCCTTTACAGTTCACCTAAAAAGTAGGAAAATTTACAGGCAAGGGTATAAAACCGGTGTCGGGGGACATTAAATGAGTCTGTTTGGTCTCATTAACAAGGACATAGCGTTTGAAAATGAAAGCCGTGAGGGGATAGTTACCCTTCGTATCTTATATATTATTCAGGCAATTGTTCTCATTGCGGATATTTTCTTCGCGGGTATTTCCAACATCAAAGGCTCCGCGTATGTTATCATCGGTGCTTTTGTTATCGGTGCGGTTTTATTTTTCCTGACTTATAAAATGAAAACAAGACCTGCAACTCTTGCGTACATGGTCTTTATGATAGTGTTTATAGCTGGAATGATCCCCTGCTTCGGATGGAACGGGGGACTTCAGGATTTTTTTCTCATCGTTCTGATGCTGATTTTTTTTTCCAATCTGGGCAGTAATCTGTTTAAGTTCACTTTGGCGGGCATTATCTTCCTGGCAAGATCCGTTGTTATTATCGTGTACGGATCCATGTCTTCGCTTGCGTATATAGACGAAATCTCCAACAAACATATACATGTGGCCAATAATGCCGCAGTTTTCCTGTCCGTAATAGCCATATCATATATCTTCAGCCATCGTGAGAATGAGGCTGAGAGCAAGCTGATGAAATACAATGACAAGCTGGTCAAGGAAGCAAATACCGATCAGCTTACCGGCCTTCATAACAGAAGAAGAGCCCTGGAGATGCTTGATGAAATCAAGAATTCATCTTATCTCGGGGCTGTTACAGTGGTCATGGGTGACATTGATTTCTTCAAGAAGGTAAATGATACCTACGGACATGATGTGGGTGATGAGGTTTTGAAATCCATTGCCGATACGATGCGTGAGGTCTGCGGAGCTCAGGCTTTCCTTACCAGATGGGGCGGAGAGGAGTTTCTGCTTATCTTCATCGGCAAGAATGGAGACGATGCACTTACGGATATTGAATCGCTTCGCATACATATAATGGAAAAGCCTATTGAAGTAGACGGAAATAAGATAAGCGTCACAATGACTTTCGGACTGGCGGAATATGATTTCAGCGGGGATGTGGAAGCGACCATCAAAGAAGCGGACGACAAGCTCTATATGGGCAAGGAATCCGGCAGAAACCGGGTCGTATATTGACCTCTGAAATCATAGCAAAAAACGGGCAATTTCAGGAACGATGTTTTATTTTAAAACAAGTGAAAACATGTTCCGGAAATGATATACTTAGTGAGTTAAGAAATATTTCGAGGAGGGCCTCAAATGGACAGCATTAATCTCGGTTGGATAAGCTATTATCAGGAAATGGCAAGATCCCTTGCCAGATATAAGAATGACAGAAGGGAACTGGTAGACAGACTTAAGAAGGCTTATACAAAAGCCAATGTCACCATGCCTATTCTGGAGCTTTACAATGAACTTTTCGATCTGGATCCCTTTACCGTATTCGGACTTTTTAACCGTCTGAATATGCCTACCGAGACCAGAATGAAGATAATGGGTCAGCTTGCGATGAGTATCGGTTTTACTCAGGATGCCGAAGTTCCTTCGGATTTCACCGCAATTCCCGTCCTCAACGATCTGGATACCACTTTCTACAGATTCAATGACCAGAGAGATATGAACGATATCGACCGTCTCTGGAATCTTTATGAGTGCGCGATGAATTATACCGCATCTCTTACACCCCTTAACCGTCAGACTCTCGGAGAGGCTTTTGATATCTGCCTTAAGGTTAAAGGTAACGGTAACATTAAGATCACCAAGGGACTTTACTGGATCGCACCCAACATTTTTGTTCCCCTTGATTACTCTACCATCTGGTACCTGTACAAGTCCGGTAATATTCCTGAAGAATACGTAGCTAAGATGCCCGAAATAGTTGATGACATTCCGTCAACAAGCTATTTCCAGCTCCTTGATGTCATTTATGCGGTTATCAATGACGGAAAGGCTCCTTTCAGCAACATTCCTGAACTGGTTTATTGTGCATGGAAGGCTAGCGAGAATCAGTCCAGACAGAGCAGACTCGGCGAGAATTATTCCAAGGGAACAGGTCTTCCCGACGAGGATGTAAAGACCATCAGATATTGGATATATGCTCCCGGTCAGTTCTCCGAAAGATGGGATATGTTCTATAAGAAGGGAATTATGGCTATCAGATGGGGTGCTCTCGGAGACCTCAGAGCTTATGATTCACAGGAAGAGGTCAGACAGGCCATGATGGCTAAGATTGACCCCAACAAGCCCTTCAAGCATTCCTCATATTCCGCATGGCAGTTTGTTAACGGAATCAAGCCCGGAGATGTCATCTTCGTAAGAAAGGGTGACAACACGATCCTCGGCCGAGGCGTCGTAACATCCGACTATATCTATGATGATTCACCCGATGACGATTACAAGCACTTCAGACTTGTTGACTGGGGACAGAACGGAGCATGGGATGTTCCTCTTCAGTCTGCAATCAAGGTACTTGCCGACATCACTCCTTATACTGACTACGTATTAAAGCTCAATTCTCTTTTCGGTTTCGAAAAAGAAGGAAACGAGGACGGAAGCGCTCTTACTTATCCCAAATACGGCAAGGAAGATTTCTTAAAAGATGTTTATATGCAGCCTGACCAGTATGACAGACTGGTAAGACTTGTAAGAAATAAGAAGAACATCATCATCCAGGGTGCTCCCGGTGTAGGTAAAACTTTCACCGCTAAGCGTCTTGCATACTCAATGATCGGCGAGAAGGATCCCGAGAGAGTAGAGATGATCCAGTTCCACCAGAGCTATAACTATGAGGACTTCATCGAGGGATTCAGACCTTCCGAAAAAGGTACCGGATTCGACATCAAGCGCGGAGCTTTCTACAAGTTCTGCCGTATGGCTCAGGAAGATCCCGATAACAAGTATTTCTTCATCATCGACGAGATCAACCGTGGTAATGTATCACGTATCTTCGGTGAGCTCTTCATGCTCATCGAGCCCGATAAGAGAGGAAATGAACTCCAGCTCCTGTATTCGGGAGAGAAGTTCAACGTTCCCAGAAATATCTATATCATCGGACTTATGAATACAGCCGACAGAAGTATCGCAATGATCGACTACGCTCTCAGAAGAAGATTCGTATTCTTCGATATGAAGCCCGGATTCGAATCCGACGGCTTCAAGGAGTATATGAGATCTTTCGGAAATCCTGCTTTCGAGAGCCTTATCAATTGTGTAAAGGATCTCAATCGGGCGATCACCGAAGATCCTTCACTGGGCGGAGGTTTCTGCGTAGGACATTCCTATTTCTCGAACCTGAAGTCTGCGGATAATGAAATGCTCAGCAACATCGTTGAGTATGAGATGGTACCCCTTCTTCAGGAGTACTGGTTCGATTCACCCGAGACCGTTGCCGAGTGGACTGAGAAGCTGAGGAATTCGATAGTATGACCCTTGATGAATGCGCAAAAACACTGGCGGACGGATTGACCCTTCAGGTCAAACGCGGGCTGGTCAAGGATTATGTTACGAGCGTTGATACGGAGACTGCCATAAAAGGCAGAATGGACGTGTCTGCTTCACTGCGCGACAGATCCATATATAAGAGGCAGATGGTATGCATATACGAAGAGTATACCGAGAATTGCCTGTTAAACAGGGTCGTTAAAGCAGGATCAAAGCTTTTGATCTCCAGTTCCGAGGTGTCCGAAGAAAATAAAAAACGTCTTCAAGATCTTATGTTCTATTTCGGAACCGTCCAGGATATCAGTCTTCGCAGGATGGACTGGAGAATCAATTACGGTAAGCATATTGACTATAAGCCCCTGGTTGAAGCAAGCAGATATGCGGCAAAAATCATACTTAAGAAGAAAGATTGACCAATTTTTGCTATCAAGAAGAAAAATTGCTCAATTTAGTCCGATATTTGCTTACAACAATTATCCATATTGAACAAATCCCTTGAAAAAGGTATCATCATTCCCTGGGAGTACTTAGTTTTATGATCAGATCCGGGGTTAATACAATGAATAAATTTAAAAGAGTGCGCGTATTTGGCGTACTCTTTTTTGGCTTGATACCTGTTCTTTCCACTTCACTTTACGGATGCACGCGTTCCGATGAGGAATCCGAGCCCGTTCTTCTGGTTACGGAGGAGACGGAAGAGGATGTTGCGGGAAATCTTCCCGTGGAATACACCGATGTTGTTTCGACTATATCCGTAGGCGTCAAATACCGCACTGCGGCCACGCAGGATCTTTCTTTTGATGTGGAAAGAGCCAAGATAGATTCCGTGCTGGTTACTCCCGGTGAAACCGTAAGAGCCGGCCAGCTTCTTATAACTCTTGAGACCGATACCGATATCGAAGCGGAGCGTGAAGACCTCCTTTATCAGATAGAACGTATCAATCTTCTTATTCTTCAGGTCCAGCATCAGATCGAATATGAGAAAACAGTTGCCAGATTCGATGCCGCCATGGATACTCCCATTACCGATGAGAAAAAAGAAAAGCTTGAGGAGAAACTTCAGGCTATCGATGATAAGTATTATTTCACTCTTCAGGATTATGAAGATCAGATAACCATCTGCAATCTCAAACTCTACAATCTGGAAAATAACAACAATGATCACAATATCTACGCCGGTATGGACGGTATTGTCGAATATGTCAGGGAGGGGCTTCAGGGTTCCCAGACCGTTATCGGCAGAACCGTGATCACCATCAAAGATCCCGGCGATATGTATTTCTATGCTACAGACAGTTCCGCTGTTCAGTATCTGGAAGGAATGGAATCCGTTACGATCAATGTAAACGGAGCTTCCGTTGCGGAGTACGAAGCAATCCCCGAACTTACCGATGATGGTAAAGGTCTCAGATTTATTCTTACCGGCGATTCGGCATCCGCGATAATCGCGGAAAATACTACCGGCAGCATAATCGTGGAACTTGGTAAAAAAGAAAACGTATTGAGTGTTCCCAAGGCTGCGGTTCACAGAGCCGGAGACAAGGTATATGTATATGTCGTCGATGAAGACGGATACAGAAGATACAGGGAAGTTCAGACAGGCCTTGAAGGCGATACGAGAATCGAGATTATATCCGGACTTGAAGCCGGTGAGATAGTGGCGGTGAATTATTGATGCATTTGGCGGGAAGACAATTTAAGAAGTCAAAAAGAGTACTGGCACTTCTGCTTTCTGCAGTAATGCTCATGGGCGGTTGCGGCAACTCTGCAAAGCCGGAGGAAGAGATCGCACTTATAGATCCCGTATCATCCGCCAATGTTACCGAAACGGTATGCAGGCGTACACTCTATGATTATGATGTTTTGGACGGGGGAGTTTTTCCCATTATCACCGAATATCCTGCCGCTATCGGAATGAAAGCTGCCGATATAGGTTATTTCCCCGGACAGAGAGTCACTAGCGGAAGCGTTCTCTTTTCCGGCGACATGAAAGATTATTACGATCAGGAGAGATCTGTAAGGAATTCTCTTGATGAACTCATTGTTTCCTATGCGGAGAGCAGAAGGGTCAATGAGATCAAACTCAGGGAGCTGAATTATTTTATCGAAGCAAGAGATGATGAAAATCTCCCGAACAGCCCTTATATGCAGATTATCGTTCAGAAGGCGCTTTTTGATAAAGAGCTTCTGGAATATACCATCAACGATAATGACATGGTATATAACCTTGATGTTGCGCATTATAATACACTTCTTAACAGGATTGCGGAGAATCAGGCAAGAAGGCTTGTCAGATCCTACATGAACGGTACTGTTGTTGCGGTTGCTGCCGTAAATCCCGGAACGCTTATTTCCGAAGGAACCAATGTATCTGCGGTTACCGATGGTCACAGTCTGAATATTCTTGCAGAGTACAGGAATGCTCGTGATTTTGAAAATGCCAAGGAATATTATGCGATAATTGACGGTAAGAGATATGAGATCACTCATGTTCCTTATTCGAGCGCGGAATACAGCGCTCTTAAGGCTTCGGGAAGCGAGGTTTATTCCGTATTTCGTTTCGAAGATCCCGAAGGCGCAGTAAAAGTCGGACAGAAGGCAAACATTGTGCTTGTTAAAGACAGAAAGGAAGATGTTCTGTCTGTTTCGAATCTTGCAATCCACAGAGATGAGGGCGGATATTACGTAAGTCTTGTTTCCGGAGATAAAGCATACATCACCAAAGGAATGACTGACGGAGTATTTACCGAAGTCGTATCCGGAATAAACGAAGGAGATGTGCTTCTTCTCGACACCTATACTGAAGCACCGGAAAATATCGCAACTCTTTCAAGAGGCGATTTCTATATTAAGTATGAAGGTACGGGTTATCTGTACTATCCCGATATCACCAATATTTCCAACAATGTAAAATACGGAACCGTTACTCTGACTCTCAAGAACGTTACAAAGGGACAGAGGGTAAAGAGAGGCGATGTTATAGCTTATGTCTCGGTTGCGGAGAATTCCGTCATACTCGAAGAACTGACTCTGAAACTTACCAGACTGGGAGAAAGAAGAGACAGAGCCCAGGCAGCATATGACGATCCTTCTACCTATTATCTCGACAAAGATGTTCAGGAGAAGATGAAGAACGCGGTTTCGACTCTCGACAGACAGATTCAGTCTGTTTCGGAGCAGATACAGGAGATTCAGGCAAGTTATTCCGTAACCGCGTTTTATGCACCCTGTGACGGCGTTGTGGGATACATCACTGAACTTTCCGACGGAGCGGTCCTTAAGGCCAATGAGCTTATCGCAACCGTTGCCGCAGATTCTGCCGAGTATCTGTATGCAATGAATGAATCCAAGATCCTCATGTACGGAATGGACCTTATTGGTGAGTATAACGATCCTAATACCGGCGAAACCATTCAGTTCCCTGCCACGGTATCAAGCGTATCTTTCGGCCCCATAAGTTCAGACCTTGCAACCGACAGGGTATTCGTAATGCCTGTAGGCGTTACTCTTCCGGGCGGAGCGCACGATCCCAATGCCGAGATCTCTGCGGAGATTCCAAACGGATATACCATAGTTCCCCAGAACCCTTATGAGGAATGGCTTCTTCAGCAGGAAGCCGCAAATGCTCCCGCAAAGCAGTCATATAAGCTGACAGGATATCTGGAGTACGAAACTGATGTTGTGCTTGTTCCCGCAAAGGCAGTTACTTTCTCAAACGATCAGGCTTACGTCACTGTTTTTGACGGAGAAAAGTACGTTAAGATCGGATTTATCGCAGGCGGTGCAAATCCCACCAAGAGCGTAATGATAGATAATGTGGCATACATTTGGGCCGCTGAAGGTCTGGAAGAAGGAATGGTGGTAGTTTACTGATGCTCTTACTTGAATTACAAAAGATCAGGAATAAGAAGTGGATGTTTGCATGCCTCCTTCTGGGAGCCGTGCTTCTCTTTGCGTCCGCTGTCAGCTTCCCTATGTACAGAACCGCGGTACTGGACAGAATGCTTGACGATCAGTTCGAAGAATATATGACCGAGACCGGCAACTGGCCGATGCAGATGAGGTTTTTCTTCCAGTTCGGTAAGAGCGGCAACACTAATGCGCTTGATTCATACGTTCAGGGTGTCAGGTCTGTATATTCTCAGGTCGGAGTCCCCGAGCACAATACGGTCTATTATTATTCGACTATAAACAATGCGGCGGTACCGGATCTGTCCAGAGGAGATGACTATGAGTTTTCTCTTAAAGCTTCCGCTATGTCCGAAATAGAAGATCATATAACTATTGTCGACGGTACTCTTTGGGAAGATACCGATCCTTCCGACAATACACTTGATGTCATTGTAAGTGAGCAGGCATTCCTTTCGTCATCAATGATCATCGGAGATGTGTTTACGATACAGGCTATTTCCGCAAAGGGTTCTCAGCCCATTCGTCTTAAACTGGTAGGAGTTTTTGATATAACCGATCCCACCGAAGTTTATTGGCAGGAAGGCTCAAAATTCTTCACCAGTGCCCTTTTTGTTCAGTATGATGCGTTTCTTGAATACTTCGTATATAATCCTCAGCGTTCCAAGTTCCCCATCAACGCGGAGATCTATACACAGTTTGAATATGAAACCGTAAATGCTGCTCAGGCGGGAGAAATCACCGCAGCTACAACCGGCTATCTGAACGGAACCTACGGCGGCCTTACCAAGCGTCCTGATTTTATGGACGTACTTGAATCACACGAAAGTATGAGACGCAGGATCTCCGTTTCACTTCTTCTTCTCGAGATTCCTCTTTTGTTGCTCCTTGTAGCATTTATCCTGATGATCTCCGGACAGCTCTATTCCATGGAAGAAAATGAGATTTCCATGTATAAGAGCCGCGGCGCATCATCAATGCAGATCTTCCTGCTGTATCTGCTGCAGAGTGTGCTTATATCCGTGGTTGCCGCGGTGATTGGCGTTCCCATAGGAATGGCTGTCACAAGAGGACTGGGAAGCGCAAGCTCATTCCTTGAATTCGGCATCAGACGCGAACTGAATATTGCTTTTACTTCCGAGGCACTTGCATACACGCTTGTTTCGGGACTTGTCTGCGTGCTTATCATGACGCTTCCTTCAATCCCTGCATCAAGACTTTCCATTGTGGGTGCCAAGAGGGGTGGAGCCAAGAAAAAGAAACCTCTGTGGGAGAGATTCTATCTGGATGTTCTTTTCCTGCTGATTTCTTTGTACGGATTCTATAATTTCTCTCACCATACGGATGACCTGCTCGAGAGTGCGCTTAAGGGAGAGGCTCTGGATCCCCTTCTTTATTTCTCGTCCTCACTTTTTATCCTGGGTGCGGGAATGCTTCTCATTCGTCTCAGACCTCTGCTGGTAAAATTTATCTTTTTCCTCGGCAAGAAACATTTCAAGCCCGCATCATATGCTGCAATGCTTGAGAGTATCAGAAGTGCCAGATCCCAGCAGTATATATCACTCTTTGTTATCCTGACCGTTGCCCTGGGAATGTTTGATGCGGTTTCCGCAAGGACCATCCTTGAGAACTCGCTTCAGAATACTTCCTATATAGACGGAACGGATATCAGGTTCAGGGAAGTATGGTACGACAACAGTGCTACCAGACGTTTCGATCCTACCATTGAACTTACCTATATCGAGCCCGCATATACGGACTACGCCGAGTTTGCCAAGTACAGCGACGGATATACGAGAGTCTATCTGGAAGACGGTTATGTCAAAGCAGGTGCGGGTGCCAGAGATTCCGTATCCATAATGGGTATACATACCAAGGAGTTCGGAACTATTACCAATGTAGACAGCTCTCTTCTGGACACTCCTTACAGACAGCTTTTAAATGACCTTGCCCTTTCGCCTACCGGAGTTCTTCTTTCTTCGGATTTCAGGGATATCAAAGGTGTGGCTGTAGGAGATAAGATTTCTTTTTACGACAAGAATAATTCATCCGCGGATGCTGTGGTTGTAGGTTTCTTCGATTACTGGCCCGGATATAAGCCGGTTACGAGAGAACTCAGCGCAGCGGGTGAAATCACCCAGACGGATAATTATATGATAGTTGCCAATTATTCTTTCATAAGAAAGAAATTCGGACTTCAGCCCTATTACGTATGGATGGGAGTCGGAGAAAACGGTGACAACGAATTTTTCTATGACTGGCTTGAGAAGAGCGGAACACCTCTGACTTATCTTTCTGACAGAAGCAAGGATCTGGAGAAGACGGTTGAGGATCCTCTTTTACAGGGAATGAACGGAATACTTACCATGAGCTTTATCGTAATGCTCATACTGTGTGCCGCAGGCTATCTGATCTACTGGGTTCTTTCCATTAAATCCAGAGAGATGATGCTGGGTGTACTCAGGGCAATGGGACTTCATTCCGGAGAAATGATAACAATGCTTTCCATAGAGCAGGCTATATGCGGTCTCTACTCTGTGGCAGCAGGCGCGGTCGTCGGTGTTATAGCATATACGCTCTATGTTCCGATGCTTCAGACGGCTTATTCATCTTCCGCACAGATCCTTCCTCTTGTGATGATCAGGGACAGTTCGGATATGATCAAGCTTTTCGCATCCATCGGACTGATGCTGGTAGTAAGTATCTTTGTACTTACGTTGATAATCAGAAAACAGAACATGATAAGAGCTTTGAAACTGGGGGAGGAGTGATATGGGATCAATTATTGAGATCAAAAATGTCACAAGGGATTTCCAGACTCCCGGCGGTAAAGTATCGGTTCTCAAAGGAATCAATGCAACCATCGAAGCGGATACCATGTGCATCCTGAGAGGAAAATCGGGTTCGGGTAAGACCACTCTTCTGAATATTATCGGAGCCCTCGATGATCCTTCCTCGGGACAGATACTTATAGACGGCAGTTCTTTTCACGGCATGAGCAGCAGATCCAGGGAGAACATGAGAAGGAGCAGAATGGGATTTGTATTCCAGTCCGTAAGCCTTATTCCTTCCATGAACGCCATTCAGAATGTTGAATTTGCAATGCGAATGGCGGGCATCAGAGATAACAGGGAAAGAAGAGCTGCCGAAGTTCTCTCCATCGTGGGACTTTCCAACAGAATGACCCACATGCCTCAGGAAATGTCCGGAGGAGAACAACAGAGAGTTGCGATCGCAAGAGCAATAGCCCATCATCCGAAAATAATTCTTGCGGATGAACCTACGGCTGAGCTGGATTCGGGGATGGCAGTTGAGGTTACCAAACTCTTTAAGAGAATTTCCGAAGAAGAGAAGGTAACGATAATCATGACCACCCATGATGTAGGACTTATGGGTGCCGGCGACCAGCTGATAGAGCTTAAAAACGGACGTATAGAAGGGAGCAAAGCAGATGGCTGACGAAGAATTGAAAACTCCCGAATATATGATAGATGCTGAAGGGCTGGTCAAGATCTACAAGACCAAAGAGACTGAGGTTCTGGCGCTGTCCGGACTTGATCTTAAAGTTGAAAAAGGTGAGTTCACCGCACTGATCGGTAATTCGGGTTCGGGTAAATCTACTTTCCTCAATATGATCGGAGGTCTTGATATTCCCAGTGCCGGAAAGCTTTTCGTAGGCGGTAAAAATCTCTTCAGGATGACGGAGAGCGAGAGAGTTAAGTATAAGCGTGAAACAGTCGGATTCGTATGGCAGAACAACGCAAGAAATCTTTTCCCGTACCTGACTGCAATAGACAATATCTGCATACCGATGAGATTCAGCGGTGTGAAAAGAAAGAAGCAGAAAGCAGAGGAACTTCTCGAAACCGTCGGAATGCAGGATCACCGTTTCAGCAGGCTGGGAACTCTTTCCGGAGGTGAGCAGCAGAGAATAGCAATAGCCATCGCACTGGCAAACTCACCGGGACTTCTTCTTGCGGACGAGCCTACGGGATCCGTTGACGAGAGGACGGGAGATCAGATATTTGAGATCTTCACCAAGCTTAACGAAGCGGGTCAGACAATCCTGGTAGTAACCCACGATCTGGCACTTTCACGAAAAGTCAGAAGGGTTGTTGCCATAAGGGATGGAAGGATCAGTTCCGAGAGGATACTCAAGGAAAGCTACGCGGACAGACTCAAGGAGTCCGGAGTGGACTGGAGGAACGAAGAAACCCAGGAAGAGTACGTGGTTGTGGACAAGACCGGAAGGCTGCAACTACCTGCCGATGTTATCGAGAAAATGGGCGGTGCGACGGGCCGCTTGGTGGTTTCGTACGAGGATGGTCAAATAAAGCTAAAAAAGCCATAGTCTTGTACGTTAAAACGTGTTAAAATCATACATGTTGCACAAAAACTTTTATAAGTAATTGACGATTCATTGATTTTTTGCATAAAATCAATACCGAAAAAGCAATATTTAACTAGATTATTTAACATATTATCCAATATAATTAACACTATGAAAAACGGAACTAAAAAATTTATAGGCACAGTTGTTTTCTGCGGAGCTTTCGCAGGTATATGCGTTCTTCTCAACCTTAGAGAGAAAGAGACTTTCTACGAGAAGTATGCAGGTTACGATCTTAGCACCGACATAGTCGGACTCGAGAGGACCGGGACCTATACCGGATACCTGCTCGAACATGAGGGAGCTTCCTGCCCCGATAAGACGGTAGATATTGATATCTTCAACTACACCGTCGAGAGCGGAGAGGCGGAGGTAGTTACGGATTACCACGATGCGGCCAGGGCGTTATACACCGAGACCGAATCAGTGGTAACTTTTGATGTTAACGTACCCGAGAGCGGATACTATTACGTCAAGATGGACTATCTGATCCCCGAATCCAGAGGCGTTCAGGCTGAGAGAGCCGTCTACATCAACGGTGAGCTTCCTTTCTCGGATGCCAGCACCCTTACTTTCTCACGTATCTGGACTGACGGCGGTGAAGTAAGAACCGATAACCAGGGTAACGAGATAAGACCTGCCCAGGTTGAGATATTCGACTGGCAGACTTCATATTTAAGGGATGACATGGGATACATCCAGCATCCTTACACTTTCTATTTTGAAAAAGGTTCACAGACCATCGGATTCGGCGCAGAAAGCGAACCTATGGTCATCAGGGCTCTTTCTCTTGAGCCGGTCAAAGATTCCGTTTCTTATTCAGATTACATAGCTGCAGCACCTGCCGATAACGGTGCCGGATCCGATTACATCCAGATCATTCAGGGTGAGGATTCAACCTGCCGCAGCGAGTCATCACTTTACGCAAAATATGACAGAGCTTCACCCACAACCAGACCTTACAGTGTAACCAATACCGTCCTTAACTATACCGGCGGTGAGTCCTGGAGATCTGCAGGCCAGTGGATCGAGTGGGAGTTCGAAGTTCCCGAAGACGGCTATTACAACATTATGATAAAAGGCCGTCAGAATTATCAGAGAGGTCAGATCTCCGCAAGAGCCGTTTACATTGACGGAGAGATTCCTTTCGCAGAGGCAGAAACTGTTGACTTTCCTTACAGCAATGACTGGGAATCCATCAGCGTATCCGATGATAACGGAAATGTCTGCAATTTCTACCTTACCAAGGGCACTCATACAATCAGGATTGAATCGGTTCTCGGCAGCGTAGGACCTATCATCGAGGAGTTGGAAGATTCTACTTACAGACTCAACCAGATCTATAGAAGAATCCTCGTATTCACCGGAGCTAATCCCGACCAGTACAGAGATTACCGTATCCAGGATAACTATCCCGAAATTATGGATGCGATGGAACTTGAGTACAGAAGACTTTACAGAATCGTTGATGAGTATGTAGAACTCACCGGACAGAAAGCAACCAATATAGCATCTGCTCAGACAGTTGCCCAGCAGCTTGAGCGTTTCTGTGAAAAGCCCGGCAAGATCACTCATGAGTTCGTTACTTTTAAGGACAATATCACAGCACTCGGTACCGCAATGCTCAACCTTAGCGAGACCAAGATGGATATTGACTACATTGTCATCACGGGAACCGGAACCGAGCCTCCCGTTGACAAGACCCACTTTTGGAACAAAGCAATCCACGAGGTTAAGAGCTTCATTTCTTCCTTCATAGTTGACTACAACTCCGTAGGTAATGTTTATGAAGGCTCCAGCCGTGAAGATACCATTAAGGTATGGGTTACCACAGGACGTGATCAGGGTACCATCCTTAAGACTATGATCGATGATACGTTCACTCCGGAAACGGGAATCAAGGTTAACGTAGAGATTGTCGATCCCAACGCGCTCTTGAATGCGGTTCTTGCAGGAAGAGGACCCGACGTAGTTCTTTCCGTCGGTGCGGATCAGCCTGTTAACTACGCACTCAGACATGCATCCGAAGACATTACCCAGTTTGAAGGATGGGAAGAAGTGCTCAGCCACTATTCCGAAAGCTCATATGAGCAGTACAGACTGGATGATCATATTTATGCAGTTCCCGAGCAGCAGCAGTTCTGTGTAATGTTCTATCGTAAGGACGTACTTGAAGAACTCGGACTTCAGCCGCCCAACACCTGGAAGGAACTTATCGAGATGCTTCCCACCATTCAGGGTAACAATCTCTCGGTAGGAATTCCCACCGCAGCAGGATCCAGCACTACCGCAACAGCTTCTACCGCAGTTGCATCCAATACACCCGACCTTTCACTGTACTTCACGCTCCTGTTCCAGTATGGCGGAGATATGTACAATGACGTCGGAAACAAGACCACGGTAGATACCGAAGCAGGCGTTAAGGCATTCGATGACTATACCAGATACTTTAACGACTATGGTCTTCCTACCATTTACGATTTCGTAAGCCGTTTCCGTTCAGGCGAGATGCCCATCGGAATCTGCAACTACTCTCAGTACAACACACTGATGGTATCCGCTCCCGAGATCAAGGGACTTTGGGATTTCACTGTTATTCCCGGAACCGAGAGAGTAGATGAAAACGGCAATACTTACATTGACAGATCGGACTTCATAACCGGTAACGCGACCATGATGATCGCAACCGATGATGAGATTGTTAAGCAGAACTCCTGGGAGTTCATGAAGTGGTGGGCCGAGCCTGATACTCAGGTAAGATTCGGACGTGAGATTGAGGCGCTCCTCGGATCATCCGCAAGATATGCCACCGCAAACCGTGACGCATTCTCACAGCTCTCATGGAGCTACAACGATATTCAGGTTCTCAATGAACAGTGGGATTCGACTGTAGGTATCAGAGAGGTTCCCGGCGGATATTACACCGGACGTCATATCGCAAATGCCTGCAGAAAGGTTATCAACGAGAAGACGGATGCCCGTGAGACAATCATCGATTATTCGATACTTATCGATGATGAGATTGACAGAAAGAGACGAGAATTCGGCTTACCTGTATACGGAGAGATGTAACAGATGTCACAATTTTTAAAAGATTACGTCAAAGTAAAAAAGCATAATTTCAGGGTGGGGGTCAAGAGAGCAAGACTTTCCAGGAATTGCTACCTCTTCCTCGCTCCCTATGCGATCATCTTCACGATGTTCTACATACTTCCCGTCGTGGTTTCGATCGTATTCGGATTCACATATTACAACATTCTGGAAGCACCCAGATTTGTAGGTTTACAGAATTACATTTCACTTTTCCTCGAGGATGACATATTCCTGATGGCTATCAAGAATACATTCATGATAGCAATCATAACGGGTCCTCTGGGATATCTGGGAAGTTTCCTGTTTGCCTGGCTGATCAACGAGCTTCCGAGATGGGTGCGAAGTGTGGCGGTTGTTGTTTTCTACGCACCTTCCATCGCAGGTAACTGTTATGTAATCTTCTCGGTATTCTTCAGAGGTGATGCTTACGGATACGTAAATGCATTCCTTATGAACACCGGTATCATCGATACTCCGATCCTTTGGTTCATCGATCCCAGATATATGCTTCCCGTATGTATGCTGGTCATCCTCTGGATGAGTCTCGGAGCAGGATTCCTTTCATTCGTTGCAGGTCTTCAGGGTATTGATAAATCCCAGTACGAAGCAGGATATATGGACGGCGTCAAGAACAGATGGCAGGAGCTTTGGTTCATCACTCTTCCCAATATGAAGCCAATGCTCATGTTCGGTGCGGTCATGTCGATAACCCAGGCCTTCAGTGTCTGTGAGGTCACGATGACGCTCTGCGGATATCCTTCCACGGACTACGCAGCAAGAACCATAGTAACTCACCTTTTCGACTATGGTTTCAGCAGATTCGAGATGGGTTATGCATGTTCAATAGCAACTATCCTTTTCCTCATCATGATACTCTGCAACAAGGCAATACAGTCAATGCTCAGCAGGGTAGGTACCTGATATGTCCGATATGAATAAAAACAACACAACTGAAAATCAGAATACACTTGCGGAAGAACAGGAGATCGTCAATACCGATGCGGTAGAAACCGCTGAGGCAGAGGCATTTAATGCTGAGGACGAGGCTCTTTCAAAACTCGAGTCAGTCGGGAATGTGGAAGAGGAAGCAGCAAAAACTTTGAATCCCACTCCCAAAGAGAAAGCTTCCGTTAAGAAGAACAAAAAGTCTAAGAAGAAGGAAGCAGAGGAAGAGGTGTATCACAAGCCTCTTATCAAGCGTCGTAAACCCAACAGAAGTATTGCAGGAGATATTTTCCTGTATTTCTTCCTGGTTGTAGTTGCGATCATCATGTTCTTCCCCATCATCTACGCAGTAGAGTCTGCACTCAAGCCTCTCGATGAGCTGTTCAAATTCCCTCCCAGGATATTTGCTCAGAATCCGACGCTTGATAACTTCTCGGATCTGTTTGTAACTCTCGGCAAGTCATGGGTATCATTTTCAAGATATCTGTTCAACACCGTATTCATTACAGGTTTGGGAACCTTTGGACATCTTGTTGTTGCATCCATGGCAGCATTCGTTCTTGCTAAGTATGACTTCCCCGGCGGAAAGACATTCTTCAAGCTTGTTACCGTAGCAATGATGTTCACCGGATATGTTACCGGTATTCCCAACTACATCATTATGAGTAAGCTCCATATGATCGATACATATTGGGCGATAATCATTCCCGCATTCGCATTCCCTATGGGCCTCTTCCTTATGAAGCAGTTCATGGAAGGTCTCCCCACTTCACTGATTGAAGCAGCGAAGATCGACGGTGCAACAGAGTGGACCGTATTCACTAAGATCGTAATGCCGAACGTCAAGCCCGCATGGCTGACACTTATCATTTTCTCGGTTCAGTCACTTTGGAACAACAAGGCTTCAACGGTTATCTATTCCGAGGAAATGAAAACACTTCCCTTCGCAATGCAGCAGATTCAGGCCGGCGGTATTGCAAGAACAGGTGAAGCGGCAGCCGTACTTGTCGTTCTGATGATAGTACCTATAGCAATATTCATATTCTCGGAGAGCCAGATCCTCGAAACAATGGCTTCATCCGGACTTAAGGATTAAGAATGATGAAAAAGCCCTTAAACTTACAAATCAAAAGAATAGGTGCGATCCTCGCTGCAACAATGATCGGGGTATCGAGCGTTCCGATGCATTCGGATGCTATGGAGCACAGAAGCTATACCTACATTTATGATTATTGGGGAGATGTTCAGGATACCCCCGATGTATATGAGGTATATAGAGTATTTACATCTTCCGAACTTGGACTTGATGTAAGACTTAATAATCCCAGCGGTATCTACGCAACGGATGACAGGGTATATATCTGCGACACAGGTAATAACCGAATTGTAGTCCTTGCCAAGGATGAACAGCAGGGACTTGTATATGAATCAGAGATTAAATCCATCAAGTTCGCTCCCGGAGCTTCCGAACTTAGTGGACCTACGGATATCGCTATATCCGAGGATGGAAATCTCTTCATTGCTGATAAGGGCAATAACCGTATTGTCAAGGTTGATCCTAATCTTAACTTTCTTATGGAGTTTGTCCTTCCCGTTGACAGTGCACTTTCCGCAGATACCATCTTCCTTCCCAATAAGGTTGTAGTCGATTCCGCAGAAAGAGTTTATTGCATCTCCGACGGCATCAACAAAGGTCTTCTCAAGTACGAAGCAGACGGTACTTTCGCTGGCTTCATCGGAGCTACCAAGGCAGCTTACGATATGCTTGATTATATTTGGAAGAAGTTTGCAACTCAGGAACAGATAGACCGTATGCCCGTAGATGTTCCCACAGAGTACAGTAATATCTACATGGACTATGAGGGATTTATCTACGCCAGCGTTCCCGCATCTGATGCTCAGGCAATCGATGACCTTAAGGTTGACGCCGTAAGACGACTTAACCTTCTCGGAAATAATATTCTTGTTAATAACGGAAACTGGGTCAACGTAGGTGATATCTACTGGGGTTCCGCGGGCGGATACTCAGGACCTTCAAGTTTCTCGGATGTTACAGCATTTACCAATGACATTTATGTATGTCTTGACAGAAACCGTGGACGACTCTTCGGATATGACGATCAGGGACGTATGGTCTTCGCATTCGGCGGAAACGGTAACATGGACGGATATTTCAGACGTCCCGTCGGAATAGATCATATGGGATATGATCTCCTTGTTCTCGATCAGGCCGACTGTTCAATTACTTATTTTGTACTCAGTGATTTCGGTAAGGATATATTCAATGCCATCGACCAGTTTGACCGCGGCGAGTATGAGGCTTCCGGAGCATCATGGCAGAGAGTGCTTGATGTAGACGGTAACTACGATCTTGCATATATCGGAATCGGTCGTTCCCTCCTTAGACAGAAGCAGTACAAGGAGGCAATGAGATATTTTGAACTTAAATATGATGATGAAAACTATTCCAAGGCCTTCAAGGAATACCGTAAGGAATGGGTTCAGAGTCACTTGTTCCTGACAGTACTTATCCTGCTTCTCGTCTTCCTAGTTCCTCTCGGAATAGAGAAGTACAGAAATATGCAGATAGAGATAGCTACATCCGATGTTTTCAGATTCCCTGATCCCGAGGACAATATGACCAGGGCTGAGATAAGAGAATATCACAAGAAGCAGCGTCAGGAATTCAAAGAAAGAGAAAAAGCCAAGAAAGAAGCTCGTAAGCTTGCAAAGCTTAGCAGCGGCAACAGATAACACTTAGGCTATTAAGAGAACAGACTATGGCAAAGACAGAAGCAAAAGAAAAAAGCATAGTTTCAGGAATCTTCGGATGGTTCAAGAATACATTCAATGAAAAATATTGGGATTCACTTAAATTCTCCCTTTATTGTCTGACCCATCCCCTCGACGGTTTTTGGGATCTTACCCATGAGAAGAGAGGAACCTATGCGGCAGCAAATACAATACTGATCGCTACGGTACTGGTAAGACTTCTTAATCTGAAATATACCAGTTTCGTAATCCAGACCGTATATTGGGAAGATTTGAATGTGTGGTTATATATCGCCAGTATTCTTTTCCCGCTTGCATTGTTTGTAGTAGGAAATTGGGCTACGACAACTCTCTTTGACGGCAAAGGAAAACTCGGTCAGGTTTACATCGGTACTTGTTATGCGCTTACCCCTTACCCGGTAATGCAGGTGCCTCTGATGATTCTTTCTAATGGACTTACTACCAGCGAAGCACAGTTCTACACAGTGCTTTCTGTAATCTCGTTAGTATGGTGCGGAGCTCTTCTGGTCTCAGCGATGGGCCAGATCCATGAGTTCTCCGGATTCAAAAATATCCTGTTCCTGATCTTCTCATTATTTGCAATGCTGGTCATGGTATTCATACTTATGCTTTTCTTCAGTATGATCACTCAGGGTATCGGATATTTCTATTCACTTTACAGAGAATTTATGTTTAGGATGTAGTTCCATAAATATAGTCATACCGGAGATGTTATGAGAAAAAGAAGTGCAGAACAAAAGCAAGAAACAAAGAATGCGATCATCAAGAACCTCAAGGCTCTGATTGCACCCGGAATATTTGCTCTCATCATAGGCGGACTTATCTTTTTTGTAGTCAACTACCAGAACAAAGAAGAAGAGGAACAGATCATACCCGTT
The DNA here is from genome assembly GCA_017940415.1 of Lachnospiraceae bacterium. GTDB lineage: Bacteria > Bacillota > Clostridia > Lachnospirales > Lachnospiraceae > AC2028. The sequence continues at coordinate 6,221 of JAGAYR010000038.1, read as the reverse complement.
CATGCTTATGCCGGAGACGGAAGAGAGATGGTGCTTGAAAACAGTGATCTGAAGTTTACTTTTGATCCCAACACCACGTATTTCACTCTTCTTGTTAAGTCATCAGGCAAGGTATGGACAGCAGTACCCGATGATGTGGATGACGATGCGATAGCAATGAGTTCCGAGAAGGGACGTATCAGATGTACTCTGAACGTTATCTATGCTAATGAGATTGGTTCCGAGGTTTCGTATAATAACTACGATTACAGCATCAAGAATCAGACATATGATGTTGAGACAGACGGAGAGTCCATCACCGTTCACTATTCAATCGGTAAGGTTCAGAAGGAATTTGTTATCCCTCCCGTATGTACCGTAGAGCGCATGGAAGGATATTTCGCAAACCTCAGCCAGGGTGACCTTAATATGGTCAAGCAGTACTACAAAAAGTACGACCTTAATGACCTTGGCAGAAAAGATGATCCCGAAGCACTCCTTGAAGCTTATCCTGCTCTTGCCGACGGGCCTCTGTATGTTCTTCGTGACACCGCAACAGATTCCATCAAAGGAAAACTTCAGACCATTTTTGAAGAGTCTGCCGGATATACTTATGAAGAGTTTCTTGAAGATAAGGAACTTGTTTCTTCCGAAGAGCAGGGTAGCAATGCAGTTTACAACATTGATGTTACCTACAGACTTGACGGTGGAGATCTCATAGTTGAAGTTCCTTACTCAACCATGGAATATCCCAAGGAGCGTCCTATCCTCGCAGTCGATGTGCTTCCTTTCTTCGGTGCGGGTGGTATGGATGATGAAGGTTTCCTCCTTGTTCCCGAAGGAAGCGGCGCTCTTATAAATTTCAACAACGGTAAGACAGCACAGAGTGTTTATTACGCTAATGTATACGGTTGGGACATGGCACATGCCAGAGATGCACTTGTACACAGTACCAGCACCGTATTCTCAACGTTCGGTATTTCAAACGGAAACGATTCATTTATATGTAACGTTGAAGGCGGTTCCGCATACGCTGCGATCGAGGCGGATATTTCAGGACGTTTCAACAGCTACAACAATGTCAATGCCGAGTATGGTGTAATTGAAAGAGAAGAGTTTGATGTAGGTTCCATTTCAAACAGCCGAATCTTCGCATTCCAGGAAGAACTTCCCGATGAAGTAATGTCACAGAGATATACTTTCATCAACTCCGGAAGTTACATCGATATGGCTAAGGCATATCAGGCATATCTCATTAAGAATGCGGAGGGATATCTGGTCATGAACAATGACACCGCAGCACCTTGTGTCATCGAGGTAGTAGGTGCGGTTGACAAAGTTAAGCAGATTCTCGGAATGCCTGTTTCAAGACCTCTTGAGCTTACCACTTATAAGGAAGCTGCAAATGTAGCGACTCAGCTTGATTCCGAAGGCATCGATAATATGATTGTCAAGATGACCGGTTGGTGTAACGGAGGCGTTGAGCAGCAGTACCTCAAGGATGTCGATACAATCTGGTCACTCGGATCCGGAAGTGATCTTAAGAATCTGTGTGCTACTGTAACATCTCAGGGTAATCAGATCTATCTTGACGGTATTACCGAGTACGCATATAACTCAAATATCTTCGACGGATTCTTCGCTTACAGAGATTCATCAAGATTCATAAGCAGAGAGCTTTGCAAGCTGTATCCTTTCAGCCAGATCACTTACGGTGACAGAGATGATCTCGATGAGCATTATCTTCTTCACGAACAGCTTATCCTCAAAATGATGAGAAATCTTGTGAAGGTTAATGATAAGTACGGAGCAACCGGAGCATCCTTCCAGGATATCGGAACAGATCTTGCAAGTGACTTCTATCGCAAAGATCCTTATTCAAGACAGCAGGCTTTGATCGATCAGAGCAACGTTCTCAAAGAGATCAAGGATAACGGCGGATTTATAATGATCAATTCCGGAAATATCTATGCGGCGGTTTACAGTGATGTGATCACCCACATGGATCTTAAGGGAAGTGAGTATACCATTATAGACGAGTTTATTCCTTTCTATGAGCTTGCTCTTCATGGATATATCAATTACACCGGAATGCCTGTAAATATCTGTGGCAGCGAAACCGATGAGATACTTGCTTCTGCAGAGTATGGTGCAGGTCTTTGCTACAGCATTATGGATGAAGATCCCGAAACACTTCAGAAGACTCTTTATCCTCAGTATTACGGAAGCAGCTATGCTGCAGTTCATGACAGATTGGTTGAGACATATACCAGATACAATAATGAGCTCGGCCATACCTTCAATCAGGAAATGACCGGCCATGACAATCTTTCAGAGTATGTTTCCGTTACCGAATATGCAGACGGAACAAAAGTATATGTGAACTACGGATATACCGATTATTCCTATAATGGAATAACAGTTCCGGCAAGAGATTATAAGGTTGTGAAATAAGGGCGATACGGAGACCCGGATATGAAGAAGAAATTAAACGGAAAAGTTAGCGGACTTGAAAAAAGAAGGGCTGTGACAGGTTACCTGTTCATTTCCCCCTTCATAATCGGCTTTTTACTCTTTATGGTAAAGCCTATGTTCCAGTCACTCTATATGAGTTTCTGTGACGTGCAGGTAGGTGCCGGTTCGTTTGAGATGATCAGAAACGGTATTTACAATTATAAGTATGCATTCAGAGTGGACCCCGATTATTCAAGACTGCTTGTGGAAGGCTTTACCAGGATGATCGTATACTCACTCGCGATAATGGTATTTGCTTTCTTCGTTTCACTGATACTGAATCAGGAATTCCATGGAAGAGCATTGGTAAGAGCTATATTCTTCCTTCCCGTTATTCTGTCGAGTGGTGTTATTCTCGGACTTGAAACCGATAACTCCGTCATCGCACAGATGCATGCGACTGTTGAGGATTCGATGAACAACGTAAGCGTAACCGCAGTTCTCGAAAGCATCCTCAGAACCGCAGGAGTCGGTACCAGAGCATATGAGACAGTCTTTGAACTGATCGATAACATTTACGACATAGCTCTTGCATCCGGAATACAGATCATCGTTTTCCTGTCAGGACTCCAGACTATTCCCAAGAGCATGTACGAAGCAGCATCTATCGAGGGTTGTACCGCATGGGAAAGCCTTTGGAAGGTTACCTTCCCCATGGTAAGCTCTATATTCTTAGTAAACTGGGTTTACACGATAGTAGATTTCTGTATGAGATCCGATAACGAAGTCATGACCAAGATTACCGATACGATGGTTGATCAGTTGAACTACGGTCTGTCTTCCGCAATGGCATGGTGTTATTTCCTGCTGACGATAATATTCCTAGCCATTAGCTCGTTCTTGATTTCCAGGAGGGTTTATTATTATGAGTAATACTGCGGTGATGAGTGCTCCTGCAGATACGGGCATGGTTAAGAAAAAGTCTAAGAACAAACCCAAGATGTCTGCTCTGAAAAAGAAGAAGGTTGCTATGAATACATTCATAAGCATCGTCCGTTTCATTCTTTTATTCGGACTCTGCTTCATGATAATTCAGCCTATCCTCAATAAGATTTCCGTAAGCTTCATGACTGAGGGCGATCTTTATGACCCTGTTGTCATAAACATCCCGGCTCATTTCACTACCGAGAATTACCAGCTTGCGGCCAAACTTATGAGTTACAAGACTGCTATTAAGAATTCGTTTTTCACTTCACTTACCATCGGATTACTTCAGGTTGCGGTTTGTACTCTTGTAGGATATGGATTTGCAAGATATGAATTTCCTCTTAAGAAGCTCTGGTTCGGATGTGTTCTTCTTATGATCATCATTCCTCCGCAGATCATGTCCACTTCCCTTTATCTTCACTTTAAGTTTTTCGACGTGATGGGAATTTTCAAATTGATCAAGGGGGATACGATCAATCTGAGAGGATCGATACTTCCTTACTATTTGATGAGTGCCGGATGTATGGGACTTAAGAATGGTCTTTATATCTACCTTATAAGACAGTTCTTCAGAAATATTCCCAAAGAGCTTGAAGAGGCAGCTTATGTTGATGGAGCAGGAACACTTAAGACCTTCATCATCATTATGCTTCCCGATGCTAAGCCCATCCTTACATCATGTTTCTTGTTCTCTTTTGTATGGCAGTGGACTGATGGTTTCTACTCAAGAATGTTCCTTGGAAATCTTAAACTGGTAAGTACTGCACTTTCATCCATAGCTGATGACCTTTCAACGTATATTGCCAGTCAGACCGGTGTACAGTCAACAGTATCTGTTGCATATTCAAACTGTATTCTTTCAACCGGTACGTTGATGATCATTTTACCTCTTATCATCCTGTATCTCTTTGCTCAGAAGGGCTTTGTAGAGAGCCTTTCATCAACAGGTATCAAGATGTAATAATTGGACATTCCGCGAGCAAATGTGGTATAATTGTTCGTGGGTTTTAAGCCCGATATATATCCGCAATAATGCGGGAAATATATATTTTTTATCAGACCTTTAGGGTCAAAAGGAGGATTATGAAGAGAAAGTTTTTAAACCAGATTATTGCTGTTGGCGCAACTGCAGCAATGGTCGCAGGAATGGCCGGATGTCAGGGCAACACCGGAAGCGTTGAGCCTGCTCAGACCGATACTCCTGCTACCGATACTCCCGCTACCGAAGCTCCTGTTGAAGAGCCTGTAAGTGAGTATCCTGTTTACACCGATGCTGATGGCAACCCCATCGACCTTGGTGGAGTAGAAGTTGAGATCGTCAACTGGTGGGCTGCTGATACCCCTGCTGATCCCGTAAATGATTACGAGGAAGCTATGTGGGATTATCGTGAGTGGTGCCAGGAGACCTATAACTTCACTGTTAAAGAGACCAAGAACTTCTCCGGCAACGAGCTTACTTGGACAGACTGCATCCAGCAGTTCTCCGATTACGTAACCTCCGGCGGAGACGACGGATATTATGTGTTCACCGGACGTATGTGTGCTGCAGCTACTACCGCTGTTCAGTCCGGACTTATGTATGACCTTGCTACCATCGACTGCCTTGATTTCAATAGTGAGCCTGTATTCACCAGAAACCAGGTAGATGAGTTCTTCAAGAAGGGCGACAGCATCTACACCATGTATGCTACCAGCAACGGATTCCCTGAAGCTCGTGAAGGAATCTACTTCAACAAGAAGGTTCTCGAGGATGCAGGTATCGATCCTGAGAGCATCTATGATATGCAGGCTAACGGAACCTGGACTTGGGACGCTTGGAAAGAGCTTTGCGAGAAGGTTATGAGAGATACCGATAACGACGGTACTCCTGATGTATACGGATTTACCTGTAACTACGATGACGCTGTTGAAGAGTTCGTTCTTTCAAACGGCGGATCACTCATTAAGAATGAAGCAAGCGGATATAGAGTAGCATTTGATGATGCTGATACTGCAGAAGCTCTCAACTTCTTCCAGGAGATGGTATCAACTTATGACGCTCACCTTTACTATCCCGCTGACGCAGCTTGGGACTTCTACAAGACCGATTGGCTTACCGGAAACACTGCTTTCTACATTGGCCAGGTTTGGGAGAAGGACAACGTAAGAGGCGTTGGTGAGGACGGCAGATCAATGGAAGACGAAGTTGGTTTCGTATCCTTCCCTGTAGGACCTTCCGCAGGAAGCAACTTCACTTCTTATGCTTCGGATAACCTTTACTACATCCCCGGATGCTATGACGCTGATAAAGCATTTGCTTGTGCATTCGCATATCTTTGCTTCTATCAGGATACTCCCGGATACGAAGATTTCATTAACAGCCTTGACGGAATCAAAGCAAGCTTCTATGCTAACTTCGATGACACCAGAGCAGTTGACGAGTCTATCGTAAGAATTGTCAGAACCGGCGGCTATGAGCCTGCTGAGTCTGTTGCTAACGTTGATATCGGACCTCAGTTCAGACATCACGTAGGCGTTAACGTTGCTGAAGGTACTGTAAACGATATGTCTGCAGCTATCGAAGAAGCAACTACTCAGTGGAATACTTTCGTTGAGGAAGCTAACGCTAAATAATCAATTTAGTACAAATTGAAAATAGCAGGGCGGCGTTTCAGACGCCGTCCTGTTTTTGTTTGCGCGCCATGGGCGCGCTCTAACGGGTGTAAGTCCCGAACACGCCTAGGCAACGAGGAAGTGTATAGCTGAACAGCAAGGGTGTTTACCGCGAGGTGGAATCTGAAGGAAGCTGTAGGCAAACTCTT
>JAGAYR010000037.1 GCA_017940415.1 Lachnospiraceae bacterium | reverse complement strand
TGGGTTAGTATGTTCCCCACATTTAGCTTCCTTCAGATTCCGCCTCGCGGCGGACACCCTTGCCTTCGGCTATATCCTTCCCACTACCGGGCGGATTCGGGACTTGAACCCGTTAGAAACGTGCGCCGCTAGGCGCACATTAAAAAAAGTATTACCGATAATCAGATTATCGGTAATACTTTTATCATGTTTTATATTACATGTCAATTGATTTGTAATAATCAATCGGTATTCGCTTTTTTTCTGGCAAAGAAGGCATCGACTTCACCTACTATCTTCTCTTTGGGAAGTGATTTTAGAATATATCCTGCAGGCTTAAGTGCAAGGACGCTCTTTACGCTTTCCGCATCATCACGCCCTGTCAGGAAGATTACGGGAATATCAGCAGATTCTACATCATTTCTGAGCATCTGGTCTGCAAGAGTACAAGAAATAACAGTGTAAGAAATTTCCCCCTCACCTTTCTGTACATCATCCTGTTAAAAACGACCGTGTAAACCAAGATGACGATTATGAACAAATAAGTGTAGTACCTACTGAACAATTCACCGAAATACATCTTCGCATACCTCGATTCAATATATAACTTTTCCTATATATTTCACGCAAAAATGCCCGTATAGTCAAAAAAATACCGCCTTTTCGGGCGGTATTTTGCGGTTTTTTCCTTTTTTGTCATTCGGCTCCGATAATATCATCATCGCCTTTACTGAAACGTCTGAAATATACCAGTTTCTTAAGTGCTTCGATGATAAAAGCCCCCAGATCATCACACAGGAGAACATCTCCGTGATATACAGGATTATGATCCTCGGCAAGCCCGGATTGTCTCAAACTCTCCTCCAGCTTGTTCCATACTCCGGAAAGATCCAGTTCACTGTATGGTCTTTTTCCCTCCTTATGATATTTCATCAGCATCAGATGTAAAACAAGACAAATATACAGACTGTATTCCGGTGAAGGTGTTATGATCCTTCCCTCATCCACCAGAGTGTATCCGTGCCGGCATCCGACCAGTCTGTAACCTACGGTGATGGCGGTTATCAATTCGTGTCTGAAATTGCTGCGTGAGACGGCATTGTCTTCCAGCTGTTTATATCTGAGCGGGATAACTCTTTCAAAAACCGTTTCTATATCGGTAAACAGTCCGTCGTCGGGGAAGCGGTATCCATATATTCCCAGCAGCAATCTGATAAGATTATCATTTTTCATACCGGATCTGGTGATCCTGTCGGTAAGATATCTTACCAGTGCATCCTCGTACTCTGTTTTACTCATATCGGGATTAACACCGTATGTATCGACGGTAAGCGCTTCCCTGAGATGCTCTTCCTGAGTCCTGAGATCAGGATCATCACCGGATATCTGCCGGTAATACTTTTTCCCGTTTACCCCCATATCCATCACGGAAAATTCACTGATAAAAGAAGCAGGTCCCTCATAAACCTCCGCAAAAGTCTGTCCGTCACGTTCCGATATCTGTACGGGACGATCCTTATAGAAATATTTAGTCTCCGTATATTCTTTGTAATATGCGGTAACGTCGGATTTTTTGATCATACGGCAATCATGATACACACAATCTTTTTTGTTGGAATAATCAAATCCGGTGACATGTCTGCCTTCAAGACTTCCGGTAACTATGAATGAATCAATATCTTCATCCACCACGTTTCCCTTATCGGAGCCGTTTTCGGTATTAAATTCTATGATACCCATAAAGTCTGCATCTTTTTCCCCCGCTGATTTACGAACGGAGGATACTTTGGCACTGACACGATCTTTGTTCTTTTTGCCGGCGTTTCTCTTACCGCCACCCGCGGCATCGCTTGCGGAATTGTCCCCTCCCTTAACAGCCAAAATGGGAATCACCGCAAAGGCAAAGATGACTACAAATATAAATAAAATGAATAAATTGTTCATAACAGATTCACGAAATTGCTTTTTATTACGTACAAGGGGTATTTTAGCTTAAACAAGTCCGTAAATCCATTTACTTTTCACCAAATACTCATCATCCAAGTGCGACGTCTAGAGCCATCATCAGGGTAAACCCCACCGAAAACATGATAACTCCGATATTGGAATGCTCACCTTCCGCCATCTCAGGGATCAGTTCCTCAACCACCACATAGATCATAGCGCCTGCGGCAAAAGAAAGAAGGTAAGGCATCAGGGGAAGAACCAGTCCGGTAGCCAGAATCGTAAGAGCAGCCCCTACAGGCTCGACAGCACCCGATAAAACTCCCTGCCAAAATGCTTTTCCCTTGCTTTCACCCTCGGCACAAAGGGGCATGGAAATAATGGCCCCTTCAGGAAAATTCTGAATTGCTATACCGATGGCAAGAGCAAGTGCCCCGCCGGCCGTTACGGACGTATTACCCGAAACCAAACCGGCATAAACAACGCCGACCGCCATCCCTTCGGGAATATTATGAAGAACTACCGCAAATACCATCATTGTTGTTCTCTGCAACTTGGTCTTGGGGCCTTCAGCTTTCTCAGCGTGTACGTGAAGATGAGGAATAACACAGTCCAATAAAAGAAGGAAAAGTATTCCGAGCCAAAAACCGATGACGGCAGGGATAAAACTGAGTTTACCCATATTTTCGGTAAGCTCCATTGCAGGAATTATAAGACTCCATATAGAAGCGGCAACCATAACGCCGCTGGCAAATCCGGCCAAGGATTTCTGGAGCTTTGCTCCCATTTCTTTTTTCATGAAAAAAACGCAACCGGATCCCAGCGCAGTCCCGGCAAAGGGGATCATAAGCCCCATCAAAACATCTGTATTCATATGATTTCTCCTTGTATCTGTATATGAATTTGTAAAAGTTTCAAGTTGAACAGATTATAGTTAGTCATGCCTAACTTGTCAATTATCAGGTTTTTTCTCCTCTACCCATTTTACCCGACTTTAGTGTATAATTATAATGACTATTATAATTAGCCTGTAAGTTGATGGCGAGGGTAGCTTGCATGGATTTTAATTCTTTTGTCAATTCTTTTTATTCTCCAGCTGGTGTTTTATCCGTCGAGAAAAAAGAGGACGGATGTGGTGAAGTGCGCTTTATAACAGGCAACGACAAATTCATCGGCATAGTCCTTTCTCTTGCAAAGGATAATCCCGTCTTCGAAACAAACAGAAATATCTCATTTATTCCTGAGTCACTATATACCGAGTATCTTCCTCACAACCGCAATTTTGAAGATGTCTGCTATCGCAGTGCAGTCAATAAGATAAGGATTCATACAGGAGCCAGACTGGGAGAATCAGGTAAATGGCTTGATATTTATTCCGTACCTCTGGATTATGAAGATGATAAATACACATATTGTGTTCACTTTCTGACTTTGGATAACAGTGAAGATATGGTCCAGGAGATCGTTGATACCTCGCAGATATCTAACGATGTTCTTAAAGCTTGTATCAAACTTCACAAATCCGATAATCTCAAGGAAGCCATAGGAAATGTCATATATGAGATCAGACGCATCTGTAAAGCCGCCGGATGTACCGTTCTGCTCTTACATAATGAGACTAAGGAATATTCCATTCTGGCTACGGATTATGAAACAAGCAGTAATATCAAACAGGTATCTAAATTCAACAACTTTTATGAGATCGCCGCATCATGGGAAAAGATGCTTGATACCGAAGGCGAATGTGCGATAGTCAAAGACGAAAAGGATTTTGAGTATTACAGTAAGATAAATCATCCATGGTACCTGACTCTTGTTGAGGCAGGTGTTAAAAGCGTAGTTCTGTTTCCGCTCAGACAGGGAAGAGAACTTCTGGGTTATATATGGGTAACCAATTTTGATATTAATGATACATTACATATCAGAGAAGTCCTTGAACTGACTACATTCTTCATCTCGTCACATATAGCCAGATACAATATAGTTCAGAGGCTTCATCATATGAGTTATACGGAGACTCTTACAGTTCTTCCCAATCGCTTTGCCAGCAGAGAGTATGTTGAAAGCCTGATCTACTCAAACACCAAGTTTTCAGCCGTATCGATTGATCTTAACAATTTCAAGAGTATTAATGATACCCTGGGATTTGACGCAGGAAATCAGGTTCTTGCCGAGATTGCAAAACGCTGGAATGCCATCTCTGTATTTGATGATCCCGATGCGGATATATTCCTCTCCAGAACCAGTGGAGACGAATTCCTGCTTGTTGTAAAAGGATATAAGAATCAGGAAGAGCTTCTCAACATCATAGATCTGTATGTGAATGTTCTTAACGAAAGGCTTACCGTTGACGGTTGCGATCTGCATGTTACCGCCAGCTTCGGTTATGCAGAATTTCCTTCAGACGCCGATTCAGCGGACACTCTCATATCTCATGCCAATGCGGCCATGAAAGAGATCAAGCAGGCAAACAGTTCCCAGCATGTACTCAGATTCACTCCAGATATTGTCAGAGATGAACATATCCTCGAAGTAGAGAACATGATAAGAGCTGCGATTGAAAATGACACCATATTCTTCAACCTGCAGCCTCAGTACGATATGGATCATAAATTGCGCGGATTTGAAGCTCTCGCAAGAATGAAGGATTCCTACGGCAACATTGTCAGCCCCGGCGAGTTTATTCCCGTTGCGGAAAAAGTAGGTCTCATAGACAGAGTTGACGGTATCGTATTTAAGAAAGCCGGAAGATTTTTCGGAGAGCTTCTCAAAAAGACCGGAGCCGACCTCACATTAAGTATCAATGCTTCGGTTCGTCATCTGATGAAAAATGATTTCCTCAGTGAGATTCGTGAACTGATCTTAACAAGCGATATACCCGCCAATAAACTGGAGATAGAGATTACGGAATCAATCATGATAGATTCCGCCGAGAAAGCGCTTAGATGTATTGATGAGATCAAGAGCATGGGCATACAGATAGCCATCGATGATTTCGGAACCGGATATTCATCCTTAAGCTACCTGAACAAATTCCCTGCTACTCTCCTCAAGATTGATAAATCCTTCATAGATAAGATGGATACAAGCGAATCATCAAGGCAGTATGTAGCATCCATCATATCCATAGGACATATCCTGGGATTCGATGTAATATCCGAAGGCGTTGAGGAGCAGGAACAGATCAAGACATTAAGAGAGATCGGATGCGACTTCATTCAGGGCTTTGTATGGGGACATCCGTTATCTGCGGAAGACTCCGAGAAGCTGGTAATCGCCGAAACAAGTTCAAATAAACAGGCATAAAATAACGGGCTGATGTATCAAATACATCAGCCCGTTTTCTATAATGATCACTGTTTGGAAAGTTCAGACATCTTATCGGAGATAGTCGTCATGAGTGACAGAGACTCTTCAATCTTGGTCATGTTCTGGTGAGTAAGATTGATCATCTCATCAGTGCTTGCATTAAACTCTTCGCTGGTAGCCATAAGAGATGAGGTACTCTCTACAACCTTGTTATTGGAATCCTTGATAACCTTCATATCATTCTTGATGGCCTTAAGTTTCTCGGAAAGTTCCTCGGAACGCTTCTTGGATTCGTTAAGTTGCTGTTTGGTAGACTCTGCAAGTTCTGTCTGAACATTTGCCGTATCAACCGTTGTACCTGCTTTATCGGATACCTCACTGGCATTGTCTTTAAGTTCCTGAAGAATCTTGGTTATCTGCTCGGTTGAATTCTTGGTCTGAGCAGCCAGATTACTGATCTCATTTGCTACAACCGCAAATCCTCTTCCGGATTCTCCCGCTCTTGCCGCCTCAATTGATGCATTAAGTGAAAGCAGGTTTGTCTGATCCGAAATGCTGAGGATCATATCGGTAATATTCATAGCCTGTTCGGAAGAAGCCTGCTGTTTCTCGGCTGCACCCATCATCTGATTTCCGACATTGGTATTCTCCACAGATTTTGCAACCAGTGCTTCCATATCGGATAAACACTTGTTTAACAGTTCCAGCATTTCCTGAGATGCTTCAACCGCATCCAGAGTCATCTTCTCGGTTTCTTCAACAACTTTCTGAATGTCACCGGTCATCATAGTCTGAAGTTCTACGGCATGTACGTTTTCTTCATTTCCTCTTCCGATCTGATCCATTGCGTCACTGACATGACTTGATGTTGAATTCAGATCATCAAGGCTTGCCTTGAGTACATCGACTTTACCGACAACCACATCGGTTATCTGGAGAATGTGCTGAGATACCTTTTCTCTTTCGGCGGAAGCAGCTTCGATCTCATCCATGTTTTCTTCCATAAAGGAGGAAAGAAGTTTCAATCCGGATACCGTAACCACGAAGGTAAGAATGGAAATAATGATTTCTATCATCACCACTTCGATAACTGCAGTCGGATCCTCAGCCTGAGCAAAGTTCAGGATCACTCGGATAAAGTTGAGAACTAGGAATGCACAGCCCATTCCTATAGTCAGTTTACGATCATAATACATGACCATGACTATGAGAACAGGGATCATATAAGGATAGATGCTTGTGGATGTGGTTGTAAGAAGCATCACCGCATACACAACGGTATAACCCACAGCCACATAAGTTTTCAGCATATCCGGAGCATTGATACCGATAAGAATCGTAGCTATCAGATTGATAATTACAAGTATAAGCGGAATTATACTTTGTATCGGATTCATATCCGACATTGCAAGCTGGGATACCAGACCGATGGAGGCAAAGATCGATGTTACGATCATTACCGTCAGCATCAGTTTGTTAACCCTCTTTACCTGCCCCTTTTGAAGATTAATTGATGACATAATAGATCTCCTTTCCTACTTTACGGACTCCATTACAAGTTTCTGAGCGTCTTCAGGAGAAAGGGGACGTCCCCATACATATCCCTGAATATAATCGCATCCGATCTCTTTGAGAGTATCGATCTGATCTTCCTCTTCGACACCTTCAGATATTACATCAAGTCCCATTATATGCCCCAGAGATATTATCGCGGCTACATATGCCTTGGAGTTTTCTCCGTTATTCATTTCATCTATAAAGGACTTGTCAATCTTAAGAAGATTGGCGGGAACACTGTTCAGATAACTCAGTGACGAATATCCTGTTCCGAAATCATCAATGGCAATCTGTATTCCCATATTTCTTATTTCCTCCACGAAATGTTTTGCTTTTTCCATGGATTCGATCATTATGGATTCGGTAACTTCTATTTCAAGCTGGGAAGCCGGAATACCGCTCATTTCAAGCAGCTGAAGTATCTCGGTGGGAAAACTGTTCATCATCAGATGTCTTACTGAAACATTCAGACTAAGGATTATGTCGGCCCCCGTTTCCCTGATGATATTTCCGATGAAAGCAGATGCTTTCCTGAACACTATGCCATCCAGCTTATCGATAAGGCCACACCTTTCCGCTACAGGGATGAAATCAGCGGTGCTGATCAATTTACCTTCCTCATCCTTCATTCGGGCCAGAGCTTCAAATCCTCTCAGCTTGTGATTCATATCGAACTGAGGCTGTAATACATAGAATACGGTGCCGTTTTCTATGGCTGCTTTGACCTTGCTCTCAAGTTGAAGTCCCTCTTCGGTGGATGCCATATCAGACTTAAATCTGATTATATGATTGCTGCTGCCCTGACGTTTTACCTCACGCATTGCGGCATCGGCATAAGGCAGGAGTTTTTCCAGAGTATCGGCGTCTTCATACATGACGGCGTATCCGAAGCTTGCGCTGATTGAAAACTCACTTCCCGAAACATAGAAATGATCCTCCAAAGCCGTATCATACATTTTAATGGTGTTTAAAATATCCTCATCGGATTTATAATTTCTGATTATGACACTGAACTCATCGGCACTCAGTCTGGCCACAAAATCAAGAGTTCCGGATAATCCATCATCGGCTATCTGCTTCCACCTTGCGGCTATCTCCATAAGAACAAGATTTCCGGTATCAATTCCCATGGAATCATTTACGCTCTTAAAGCCGTTCAGATCCACGGAGACAACGGCAAAAGGTACTCTCTGATTAGCCAGCTGATTGACTAGTTCGGTACATGCAAACCAGTTCGGCAATCCCGTAAGAACATCCTTCATAGCCTGATCCTGCATCTGTTTTTGAACCGAACGGATCTTTTTGTTGCTGAAATAAACCAGACAGATCGCGATTATGGTCAGGAGATTATTGAAAACTCCGGGGATACTTGTGAGATTATGTCTTAGGATTATATTGATAACGATTATAGGAAGCTGGACGACTACAACAACAAGAGCCGTAAAGAATCCCTTTTCGCCAAAATACATGGCAAGTATTAGTACACAGATATTTGCAAGTGACGAGAAAACACCTGCGAAAGAATATACAGGCACATTGTACCCAAAAAACGAAATGTCGCTCATCGAAGAAGCGGAAATACTGACTATCGAGTTGGTAAAAAAATACACCACGACCAGAAGTACATACTTCCATGTCGAGACCTCGCGCTTCTTCTCATACAATTTGTCAAGAGTCCTGTCCAGGACTTTTGAACGGTCAGCGTCGCCTTCTTTTATCATTTCATTTCCCCCTGATGAAAACAACACCTTTTATGAATTATACCATTCAAAGCCACATAAATAGAACAAAAAAAAGCGATAATACCACTTTTGTCAACATTTCGGCGGTATTATCGCTGATTTATATATAAGGCAAAATAATTACATTGCAATAACGACTCCGCCGGGATTTTCATAGGATGTGGAGATTCCGCCTGCATTAAGTATCTTAACATCGGTAAAACCGAACCTTTCGGTAAGGATCTTTGCTATTTTCAGGCACAGTTCCTTGCTTTCGCACTGGGTTATTCTGACGGGTCTGGAAGGATCTATCTTTTTCTTTTCGATATGGTAGAGCATTCTGTTAACTGCATTCTGCATACCGATGGCCTGATCAAGCTGTTTGATTTCACCGTCATCCCCGGTTAAAACAGGTTTAACATTCAGTGCGGTAGCAACCAGAGCCTTAACGCCCTTGAGTCTGCCGTTTCTCTTGAATGTCTCAAGATCATCCAAAACAAAGATGGTAAACATCTCATCACGGAATGCTTCGACTTCTTTTACGATCTCTTCGAAAGATTTACCTGCCTCATAAGCAGCAACGATCTTATCTGCTATAAGATGCTCGCCTGCAGCGGCACTTTTCGAATCGAAGATATGAATCTTCACATCCTCATGATCTTCTTCAAACATCTCCTTGGCAACCATTGCGGCATTATACACTCCGCTGAGTTTGGATGATAAAGTAACCACAAAATTATCGCAGTTTTCATCAAATGCTTTAAAGAAATCATCGGGTGAAGGACAAGCGGACTTAGGATATCCGGGATCTTCCTTGATCATCCTGATCCACTCTTCCTGAGTTCTTCTGCCGTCATCACGGTATTCGATACCGCCTATCGATACTGACATAGGTACACTTACATGAATACCTTTTCTGAGCTCCAGCTTGGTAAAATCACAGCAGCTGTCGCCGATAATCTTTATTGCCATATTTAAACCTCCAAATAACAACCCCAAATTATTTAAGCATGATGAGGAAGTCTGCTCATCGCAACAAAGCCGATGATCACTCCCACCGCACATACAACGCATCCTGTTCCCAGCATGGCTTTGATGCCGAGATTGTCGAGGATAACCCCGCTTATGAGATTGGAGAAAACACCCCCGACGGTTATTGCACTGGTAACATAAGCCTGACCTTTAACCTGATCCAGCTCATCCATGGTCTTGCTGACATAGTAAGCCGCAGCCGGTATAAATACCGCATATGCAAAGAGCTGGAATGACTGGCTCACATACATACCTGCCATATTCGATACAAACATCAGGATAAGTATCTTTACAAAAAAGGCCGTTCCGGAAAAGACCAGCATTTTTTCGGATGAAATCTTCTTCAGGAAAAATCCTATTACCGCCATCACGGGCAATTCCAGGATTGCCTGCAGGAAATTGGAATATCCAAGCTCCGTCTCTGCTCCGCCCAGATTCCTGATGATCTGTATCATGAAATCGTTGATCATATTATGAGCAAAGTAAAAACAGATCGTTCCTATCAGAAATACAGAAAAAGCGGGATATGTCCGGGCAAATTCCAAAATGTTGTTATGTGCCTTACCCTGTTCCGGATCGTTACCGTCCTTCTCTTCCGCCCCGGCTTCCGGCTTTTTAAATGTAAATACCACTATTGCAGACAGTATCATGGTGATCACATTGACCAGCAGAAGGAGATCCACGCCGTTTTTTTCAACGGCTCCTCCGATAAATGCAGATGTTACCGCAAAACTGGCGGATCCGAGTCCTCTTGCAAGTCCATAGAAAATATTACAGCCTGCCTTTTGATACTCGAAGCAAAGAGCCGTCATTACGGGCTGGTATGCAAACTGAATCATATATATAAGTGCATAGATCACGAAAACTATGACTTTATGTGAACTGAGGAATTTAAGAAGAACCGATCCGATCATTATCACGAATACGGATATGAGAATGAACCTTCTGTTGGTGAGCGGGCCGGGTTTATCGATGATACCGGCGATGTATGGCTGGACAAGAGCGGATGAAATATTTGCAACCGCAAGAAGCACTCCCACTTCGGTATTGGAAAAACCGTTAGCGAGGAGGTATACCGCAGCCATTGCATGAATGGTACAAAATGCGGCAAAATACGTCACGTTAATGAGCGTATATCTGAATGTCCATAATCCGTTTTTCATACATTGTATCTTACCATAAATGCGGGCTCTTGACACTAAAAAACCTCCTTACCGGGCGGTAAGGAGGTGAATTTTATTATAGATAGCGCTATCAATTCAGCTTGAAATTCTTCAGATCATCACTGATATTTGCCGATAATCCGCTGAGTTTTTCGGATACTTCGGAAAGACTTTCGGTATCTTCGGAAACCTTGCCGCTGTCCTTAACTATGGTATCGGACAGTTCAAGTATCTGGGTAACGGTAGCGGCCTGCTCTTCGGTAGCTGCCGCGTTATTCGATGCTACGTCATTGATCTTACCGATACCGCCCACGATATCCGAAATCGCATCCGTAGCCTTGGTAATATCAGTGTAAATGGATTCAAATGACTCGTTGGACCGGCTTACTCCCGCAAGACATCTTTCCATGTCCTTGATACAATCATCGGCCTTTTCATTGATGCCGGCAATGTTCTCGGTTATGGTCTCAACAAGTTTGGAAATATGTGCTGCTGCGGAAGATGACTGGTTAGCCAATGCTCCGACTTCACTTGCTACGACCGCAAATCCTCTTCCTGCCTCTCCCGCTCTTGCTGCCTCTATGGAAGCGTTAAGTGAAAGGAGGTTGGTCTGGGAAGAAATATCTCCGATGGTATCGGTAATACCCTTGATCTCATCAACGGTATCTGCCGTCATACGAATAATGGAGGTAAGCTCTTCAATGGTATCATTGAGAATGGTAACAGCCTGAGTCATATCTCTCATTTCGCTTCTTCCGCTTTCGGAAGCCTTGACCGTCTCTTCGCAAAGAGTTCTTACTTCTTCGGAATTGGTAGCAAGGCTGCTTGATACATTGGCAAGCTCGGTTGCGGCGGATGCCACATCTTCTATGGACTGATCGAGACCGTTAAGATAATCATTGAGTTTCTCGATGGATTCTGCCTGTGAGGCATTTGATTCACTGAGACCGCAGGAGATTTCCGCACACTGCTCAGCACTCTCATTCATATCTCCCGTGATCTCGGTAAGATGGGTGAGCATCCCTTTCATACGATCGATATAATCGTTAAGCTGCTCACTGAGTGTAGTGATCTCGTTATTTCCCTCGGGAACGATATCTGTGGTGAAATCACCGCCGGTAAGATCACCGATCTTACCCGATACATCGGAAACGGGATTCAGATACTTGCGGATGACAAAATAAATGAATGCTGCCAGTAAAGCAAGTAAGATAAGTGTAATTACAAGGCTTACGTTAAGTGATGAAAGCGTGGGATCCATTACAAAACTGTAAGGTGTTGCACTTGCCACCATCCAGGATGTACCGTCAATTTCGGTGGCAACATACATCATCTTACCGGCATCGGTGCCTGTGATAACGACTCTGTCGCCGCTTGCGGTTGAACGTGTATCAAGTGATGAATTTACCGAAGCCAAGCCTTTTACGATGCTGTCGGCAGAATTATTGATTGTGGTTCCGACAACGGATGAATCGTTACTGAGAAGGATATCGCCGGTGTCGGAATTGATTATATATATCTTTACTTCATCGGAACTTGACTCAAAAGCATCAAGTTTTTCCTGCATCTTATCAAAGTTGATATCACTGCTGAGAACAACTCCGTCTCTTACCATTATCGAACATGCGATACAGGTTTTACCGGTAGAAGCGTCAACATAAGGATCGGAAGAAAATACATTACCGCCGGCATTAATGGCACCCTTATACCAGGGTCTGTCAGTAAAAACAAATGAACCGTCAGGCTCCCAGCCCGATCCGTCAAAAAACCTTCCGGAGGTACCGTTTGCCATGTAA
Organism: Lachnospiraceae bacterium; assembly: GCA_017940415.1. Classification (GTDB taxonomy): domain Bacteria; phylum Bacillota; class Clostridia; order Lachnospirales; family Lachnospiraceae; genus AC2028. The sequence goes on along the minus strand of JAGAYR010000037.1, from coordinate 11,541 downwards.
ATATCCTGAGAGTCGGGATCTGAAGCGGTCAGTCCCTCAAGCAGTTCTTTTGTCTGCTCGAAGCTCATATTAGGTGAACTTCTCCAGATCTCAGCGCTCATCTCTACTCGGCTCTCGATCAGTTTCCACCAGTTTCCTATCTCCTCGGAATATGTAACCGAATCACGGGCAAGCAAAGACACTGACAGATTTTTGATCTGATTGGACTGTGCCGACATGTTGTATTCGGTAATGATTATAATAATAATCGTTACGGCGATAAGAACTCTGAGCAGAATGATCTTTTTTAAGGAACTTCTCTTTTTGTTCATCAATTAACCTCCCTGATAACCAACAGTTAACTTCTACTTTCCGATTGCGCCTACATCATAAGGTGTCGTCTGATATACATAATAATTCAGCCAATTGCTGTAGAGATTGATGGAATGAGATCTCCAGGTAAGCAGAGGCCTCTCATTCGGATCATCATTCGGGAAGTAATTAATGGGAACATTTACATCATCCCTTATTCCCTTATCTCTGTCATATTCGTTCTTAAGTGTCATGCGGTCATATTCTGAATGACCGGTGACAAATATCTTATGTCCGTTCTCTGCCATTGCCAGATATACGCCTGCTGCCTCCGACTCGGCAAGGATCGTAAGCTCGGGACATGCTTTAAGCAGTTCCGAAGGAGTATCCGTATGTCTGGAATGAGGAGCCAGGAACACATCATCGAATCCTCTTACAAGAGGGACTTTTCGGTTTAATACTCTGTGCTCAAACACTCCGAAAAGCTTAGCGGGAAGCTGTCTTTTATTGATACCGTAGTAATGATAGAACCCTGCCTGAGCGCCCCAGCAGATATGGAAAATACTGGTTACATGTGTATCTGCCCAGTCAAGTATCTTAACGGTCTCGTCCCAGTAATCCACCTCTTCGAAAGATATGTCTTCAACGGGTGCACCGGTTATGATCATTCCGTCGAATTTCTGGTCTTTGATCTCATCGAACGTAACATAGAATTTATTCAGATGTGACGAAGAAGTATTCTTGGAAACATGGGTCTCCGTCATCATAAAGGTAACATCAACCTGGAGAGGAGTATTGGAAAGAGCTCTTAAAAGCTGCAGCTCCGTATCCTGCTTCACCGGCATGTTGTTCAGGATAAGGACTTTAAGAGGTCTTATGTCCTGGTGCATCGCGCGGTTTTCATCCATCACGAATATATTTTCTGTCTCAAGGATCTGTCTTGCGGGCAGATCGCTCTGTACCTTAATGGGCATTTCAGGTCACTCCTTCAAATAAGTATTTATAAATTCATCCTCGGTGATGATGTTAACTCCGAGGCTCTTTGCTGTTTTATTTTTCGAAGAATTGGATGCGGCATCATTGTTGATGAGGGCCGTAGTCTTGGCTGATACAGATCCCGCAACTTTACCGCCTCTTTCTTCAATTATCGCCTTAAGGGCATTTCTGTTCTCGAAATTATTCAGGCTTCCGGTAATAACAAAAGTAAGCCCCGCCAGATTCTGCTCGGAAGTATTAACGGGAACTTCTATGGTGAGATCCGCAAGTACCGCATCGATCTTGCGATTATTCTCCGCATCCGCAAAATAAGACGTGATGTCGGAAGCCATGATATCTCCGATACCCTCAACTTCCGAAAGTTCTTCTGCAGTAGCCTTACGTATCTTATCTATATCATGGTCGAAAGCCTTGGCAAGAACCTTGGCATTGGCAACACCTATTCCGGGAATACCGAGACCAAAGAGAAATCTGGGAAGTGTTGTGTTAGAAGATGTCTTTACCGAATCAATCAGATTGGCATAGGACTTTTCACCAAAGCCTTCCATGTTAACTATCTTTTCCCTGTATCTGTCCAGATGAAAGAGATCGTCAAACTCTTTGATAAAGCCCATATCGATGAGCTTTTCAAGAGTCATTTCCGATAGTCCGTCCACGTTAAGAGCATCCCTGCTTACAAACTGGGAGAAGGTTTTAATCTGCTTTGCCGCACATTCGGGATTTGTGCAATAAAGGCTCTCCGCCTCATTAAGAGCTCTGATCTCCGTGGGAGCGCCACATACGGGACACTTAGCCGGAATGGACAGATTACCGCTCTTAGTGAGATTCTCCGCAATCTGGGGGATTATCATGTTAGCTTTGTATACGGTAACCCTGTCTCCGATACCAAGCTTTAATTCTTTTACTATGCTGATGTTGTGAACCGATGCTCTGGATACCGTGGTTCCTTCCAGCTCAACGGGATCGAATATGGCAACGGGATTGATAAGACCTGTTCTTGATGCACTCCACTCTATTTCTCTGAGGGTAGTCTCTGCAGTCTCATCGGCCCATTTAAATGCTATGGAATGTCTGGGGGATTTGGCTGTTCTTCCCAGGGATGCTCCGTAATTAACATCCTCATAGGTGAGCACAAGTCCGTCGGAAGGGATCTCGTAATCCGCTATCCTCTTTTCGTAATCAGCAACAGCATCCGACACACTTGCAGCCGTTACCGGCATACGCTGAACAGCCTCGAATCCAAGTGACTCAAGGAAAGAAAGCCTTCCGTCAGCTGATGCCATAACCTTCTCATCCGCGCCTTCAGCAGATACAAGATTAAAAGCAACGAATCTTACATGTCTCTTTGCGGTGATACTCGCATCAAGCTGTCTTACGGATCCGCTGCACAGGTTTCTGGGATTCTTATATTTATCCGCATCATTTACGATAGATGCATTGATTTTCTCGAAATCCGGATATGATATTACGGCTTCGCCTCTTATTACCAGCTCTCCCGTAAAAGAAATCTTTAAGGGTATATTATCGAACACCTTGGCATTGGGAGTTATGACTTCTCCTATCTCTCCGTTTCCTCTTGTGACTGCCTTGGATAACGCACCATTCTCATAAGTAAGTACAACTGTAAGTCCGTCAAGCTTCCAGCTGAGCATTCCTTCGTGATCACCGAGCCAGTCAGCCAGTTCTTCTCTTGATTTGGTCTTTCCGAGAGAAAGCATGGGTGATGGATGCTTTTCCTTGGGAAGTTCATCTACAGCCTCATATCCGACGGTCTGAGTAGGACTTCCCGCAAGGATCATTCCTGTCTCTTCTTCAAGCCTTACCAGTTCGTCGTACAGAGCATCATATTCTCTGTCGGAAAGAGGTGATTCATCCTTGGCATAATAATCCTCGGATGCTTTCTTCAGGATTACGTTCAGTTCTTTTATCCTGTTTATCTTAGCTTCATCTGCCATTTATTTCTTCCACAATCCTTTGATCTCATCTGCGGTAAGTTCTCTGTACTCTCCGGGTTTAAGTCCCCCAAGAGTCACATTCATAACCCTTACCCTCCTGAGTTTTTTTACTTTAAGTCCCACCTGTTCACACATTCGTCTGATCTGGCGGTTAAGTCCCTGAGTGAGTGTAACGGACATGGTAACCTTATCTTTGATCACAACTTTGCAGGGTCTTGTTTTAACTTTAAGCTCCGGCAGATAAATGCCTTTTCTGAGCTTTTCAGCCAATTCTTCGGTGATCTCTTTATCGACGGTTACGATATATTCCTTCTCGTGAAGATTGGCTCCTCTCATCATATGGTCGATGAGATTACCGTCATTTGTAAGAAGTATGAGTCCCTCGGAATCTTTATCAAGTCTTCCCGCATATGTGACTCTTACGGGATAATCGATATAATCGCTTACCAGTCTGTCTGCGTGATCATCCTTCTCCGATGTGGTAACTCCTTTGGGTTTGTTGAAGGCAAGAACCACAGTCTTCTTCATTCCCTTCAAAACTCTGCCCTCGTACTCAACCCTGTCACCGGGCTCTACCGCTTCGCCCACACGGGCAACATGATCGTTAATGATAACCTTGCCTGCTTCGATAAGTCTGTCGGCTTCACGCCTTGAGCACACTCCCGATTCGGCCAGGAATTTATTAAGTCTTACTTTTCCTGATTCCATATTTCCATATCCTCGATGCGCCTTGTTTCGGGAATGCCTACGCTTAAGGCTCCCCTCTTAGCCATCTTATCCGCTATCTCGTTGTATTTCACGCCTGTATGAGCTTCGACTTTGTGAAATCTTATATCGATATGACTCATCCAGCCTTTCATCGCCATTGAATAAGACCTTGTAAGATCATTCTTACTCTTCCATGCGCCGGTAACCCAGCTTTCTATGCCCTGATAATCATAATAGATATCTATGGCTTTATATCCGCTCTTTATTGCACATAAAACTGCATTCATGGAGCCCAGCATCTCTCCGGTTACATTCCTCTGCTTGGCATTTTCCGGGTCGTTCCCGCTTCCGCAAAGAACTCTCACAGAGCCATCCCCCGGCAGGAACACGCATCCGAAAGAATAAACTCCGGTCTCTACGTTAAAACTGCCGTCCACATATGCGGTTATACTTTTTGTATTAGATACTGTCACCGATCTTTTCTATTCCTATAATCAATTTTTCGTCACCGTCTTCAACTACCTTGGCAGCCTTAAGACAGACTTCCTGTTTTTTACCATCCAATATCATATGATAATTGATGGAATACAGGCCTTTTTTATCAATAGTTTCCAATATGACTTCTTTTCTGAAATTATCACAAAAGTACTCATAGTCAGCAGGATCGACGATATTTTCCAAATCCTCAATCGCAACGCCGAAGAAATCACTTCCCAATGTTGCGGTACCGAGGGCAAAGAAATCCTCGGAAGCGTTATACAGATAATAATCATCCGAATCGAGCTCGACGGTGTAAAAAGCAATGAAGGATCCCGACAAAGCCATCATTCTGGAGAAGATTACCGCATCTTCCTCGGCACGGTGAATCTCCTGCTGCTGACGGACCTGTTCATCAACATCGTTGACTCCTATCAGGAGATGCTTTTTATCACTCATAAGTACCGCTTTAAGATTCACATACAGCGGTTCTCCGTTTAACATCAACCTGTAGATGGTTGAAAAACAGCCTTCGTCCTCAATGGTCCTAAGCACATTTTTCTTGGTAAAAAGAGCAACAAATCTTTCCCGGTCATCCTTATGGATCATTTTCAAAGAATCTTTCTTGCTGTTTTTAAAAAACTTTGATCCTTTGCGCTGGGCAGACATATCCTGACTATCCAGATCCGGAACAAATTCCGTATAATCCTCGGTTTCCATGTCCACATAATAAAGGTTCAGATAATCGGCTGAAAGAGCCTGTGCAATGTTTCCGAATGAAACCGCTTCTATGGAATTGTTGATCTCACTGACATCAAGGAGCACCAACGCAACGGCTTTTGTTCCGCTGACGGGGTTGACCGCAACTTTCCTGAAGAGCATATTTGCTTTGTAGATCTTATCAAATATACGCTCCTCAATAATCTGATCTTCGCCTTCCGCACATCTGAGCATAAGATCAAGGAAATTTCTCCTGTACTGACCGCTGAATTGTGATAAAGGAATTCTCGTCGGAGGAACATCCGATCTGAATATTTTCCGAAGAGACTTCTGATATGACCTGTTACATCTTATGGTGTCAATCTCACTGTCCGAAACCTCATAGATAGCCATGGGGAGGGCATTGAAATAGTCAGCCTGAGTGGGGGTGCCCGAAACAGCGGCAAAATTGTACAGGTTAACACGTCCTATGGCTGCATAAAAATCCGATTCAAGGGGATTTTCGAATCCGATCTGAGTTCCCTTTTCATATCTCTCAAGAATCTGCTCTACGGATAAAGGTTTGGTAAAATAATATCCCTGCATTTTGGTAGCGCCGACTTCTCTGAGGAACTGCACCTGTTCTTCGGTCTCAACGCCTTCAACAACCACATCCATATCGAGATTAAGAGCCATGTTTATCAGCTCGCTTATGATAATGCGGCTCTTTTTTGTCTTGTCAAAGCTTCTCATGAAAGTCATGTCGAGCTTGATGGTGCTGAAGCCTATCTGCTGAAGATTATCCGGGGATGAATAGCCCGTCCCGTAATCATCCATCCATACATAAAAACCAAGTTCGTTTAACAGATCGACCTGCTTACTTAAATAATCTATATCATCTCCGACCGCACTTTCCGTGATCTCAACGGTGATCTTATCACGGCTCACGCCGGCTGCATCCACACGTTTTCTGATTTCCTCAACCACATCGCAAGCATCGAAATCATTTCGTGAAATATTAATGGAACAGGGAACAATATGAAATCCCTTTTCCTTGAACAGTTTCATTCTTTCGAGTATGCGGTCGAGAACATACAGATCCAGTTTATATAAAAGCTTTGTCTCCTCAAGTACGGGAATGAAATCCGCCGGAGACATAAATCCCATATTGGGATCTATCCATCTGGCAAGAGCTTCCTCATCACATACCTGTCCGCTTACGGAACGTACGATGGGCTGGTAGTAAACCTGTATCCATCCGTTTTCAATAGCTTTGTCTATATTATCGATTATGTAATGTCGAAGCTGTGAGGCTTTTAAAAGATCCTCGGTAAAATACGTAAATGTTGATTCCGCAATATCACGCTTTGAATCGCATGCAAGCTTTGCCCTGTCACATGCAACGCCGATAGGCACTGCTTCCCCGGTCTTTTTATATATTCCCGTTCTTACGAAAAGAGATTTTCCGTCATTAAGGCCTTTTACTTCTTCAAAGATCTCATTTAAGGTCTGTTCAATTTCTTCATCGGGGGTGATGACAACAAAATGATCACCGCTGAGCCTTGAACAGTTAATATTCGAAAACCGGGCCACGAGAATTCTGGAAAGTCCGATTATGAGTTTATCCCCTTCGCCAAACCCGTTTCGAAGGTTGTAACTCTTCATGTCATTGAGGTCAAAATACAGAAGGACCGGCTCCTCTCCCCTTGCTAAAATATCATCCCTGGTCTTTCCGGCCAGTTTAAAGAAATAATTCATATTGGGAAGACCGGTCATGGAATCATAACCCTGCCCGTTAATACTTTCATTCTGTATAAGCAAATGTTCCATTGCCTGTTCGAACATATGCTTATTCTCATCGCTGTAAGGTCCCTCATCCGAATACCAGACAACGGCAAGATCCTCTCCGGTAGGAGTCTTTACATGCTTTCCCCTTGCGTGGAGGATATGATAACCATTGGGCGTCATCGTTCTGTAGACGATATTAAAATCCTTTTTGCCGGATGCAAATTCAAGGGCCGCATTACCGAGCCTTGCCACGTCATCCGGATGATCATTATCATATATGCGATTACTCATAAGATCATAAGCCTGTTCTTTATCAAGGCCCACAATCTCACGTAAACCGTCAGTTATAAGATGAGTGACCACTCTGTCTTCCAGAAACTGAAAGATTGCAAAGGGTACACAACTGCTCTCAAGAATCTTTTTAGTGTTCTTATCAAATACGTATTTTTCCAATTCTTATCCCCTCATTTACACTAAATTAATAGCTTCAAAAAACAATCGAAAAAAACGCATAAAATAACTCATTTATTATATCATGGAACCTTCGGGCAGTTCCACTTATTACAGCAAAAAATCCCGCAGACACTAAGTCTGCGGGATAAAAGGATTAATTATTTGAAGAAGGGATTAAACAATACCCTGAGCCTTCATAGCATCAGCAACTTTAAGGAAACCTGCGATGTTTGCACCTGCAACATAGTCTCCCTCAAGACCGTACTTCTTGGAAGCATCGTCAAGGTTGTGGAAGATGTTGATCATGATGTTCTTAAGCTTATCATCAACCTCTTCGAAGGTCCATGAAAGTCTTTCTGAGTTCTGGCTCATCTCGAGTGCGGAAGTAGCAACCCCACCTGCGTTTGCTGCCTTTCCGGGAACGAAGTAAACCTTGTTCTCCTGGAAGTACTTGGTAGCTTCAAGAGTGGTAGGCATGTTAGCGCCCTCACAAACAGCGATTACGCCGTTAGCAACAAGCTTCTTAGCGTCATCGAGGTTAAGCTCGTTCTGGGTTGCGCAAGGAAGAGCGATGTCAACCTTGATCTCCCACTGATTGGTTCCCTCGGTAGCCTTGTCGTGATACTGAGCTGAAGGTCTCTTTGCAGCGTACTCGGTAAGTCTTGCACGCTTAACTTCCTTAACCTCCTTGAGGAGCTCAACATCGATTCCTTCGGGATCATAGATCCATCCGGTGGAATCCGAGCAGGTAACAGGCTTAGCGCCAAGCTGCTGAGCCTTCTGGATAGCGTAGATAGCAACGTTTCCTGATCCTGATACTGCACAGGTCTTGCCTGCGATGTCGATGCCGTTGCACTTAAGCATCTCTTCGGTCATGTAAAGAAGTCCGTATCCGGTAGCTTCGGTTCTTGCAAGAGATCCGCCGTAGGAAAGTCCCTTTCCGGTAAGTACTCCTTCATAGAGTCCGGTAAGTCTCTTGTACTGTCCGTACATAAATCCGATCTCACGAGCGCCGGTTCCGATATCACCTGCGGGAACGTCGGTATCAGCTCCGATGTACTTGTGAAGCTCGGTCATAAAGCTCTGGCAGAATGCCATAACTTCTCTGTCTGACTTTCCCTTGGGATCGAAGTCTGATCCGCCCTTACCACCGCCGATAGGAAGTCCGGTAAGAGAGTTCTTGAAGATCTGCTCGAATCCGAGGAACTTAATAATACCAATGTTTACAGAAGGATGAAGGCGAAGGCCTCCCTTGTAAGGTCCGATTGCGGAGTTGAACTGTACTCTCATCGCATTGTTAACCTGAACCTGTCCCTTATCATCAACCCAGGGAACTCTGAAAAGGATCTGGCGCTCGGGAGTGGTAAGTCTCTCAAGAAGAGCATCTTTTCTGTACTCCTCCTCATTAGCCTCGATGACCACGCGAAGTGACTCGAGAACCTCCTTAACTGCCTGATGGAATTCGGGCTGAGCAGGGTTCTGTGCTACTACTCTGTCATAGATCTCATCAACATAAGACATAAAACTTTCCTCCTGTAAAAAAATTGGATCGTATTCTTTTATCGGTTTTACAAAAACCATCAAATAATATAATACATTAAAGCGACAAAGTAAATACAAAAATACATGTATACAAACTTTTTTATAAAAAAATCGGACCCGGATTTATCCGGATCCGATATTATGATCAATCAAGTACTATCTCAAGATATTCGGAGCTTAAATATACGACTTTGCCGTTATAAACAACTTCGCACCATCCGTCCTGCTCGGAAATAAGTCTCGCCGTAGTGCCCTTAGCAAAGGATCCCATGATCATTCCCTCGGTGCTTGCCGCAGCTCTGATATTGAGAGTCTCAAGTGCGGTTACGGTTCCGATGGTAACTACGCTGTCAATGTCGATATCGAGAGTAAGATACTCTGTCTTTACATATCCTTCCTTGCCGTCAAAAGAAATCTTGGACCATCCGTTGCCTTTGGTCTCGAGAATCTCAACGGTCTCTCCGCCTCTTAACTGTCCCATGGTATCTGCATTCATGGAATCGCTGACCCTTACATTAACGGTAGCGTTCGCGGTGGCAGTTTTGGACTCTTCTTCACCGTCTTCCGCAGGCAGCTCAATCTCGGGCATTTCGATCTCTTCGCCCGCATTGAGAGCGGCGAGTTTCTCTCCCGCCTCAAGACTTACTATGGAATCCAGTTCCTTCATATAGGTCAGAAGTTCAGGATGCGCGGTGATCACATCGTTGTAATCGGTAATTATACGGTTTCCGAGCTCAACGACATCTTCACATACGAGTACCGAGTCGGTATAAGCATTCTCTTCCGGTGAAAGTTCGGTATTAATGATGACGTATGTTCCGTCAGCGTTACGTTTAAGATAGAATCCGTCATAAGAAGGAAGCGGATACTCGGAATAATCATTAAAGATTACGTCGGATACCGCAAATACGACAACGGAATTATCGTCATAACCGGGCATTGTGTATATACCGGTGACTGCGTAGTCCAGATATTTGCTCTGTTCCGCCTTGACCAGCTTATCTTTGGTCTCGATCGAATCCATAAGAATATCCAGCTTATCAACATCACCGTTTGAAAGGCAGAGATAATACTCCACTATGAAATCGGTAATCGCTGCGTCGGTATTCTCCGAAAGTGCAAGAGGCACTTCTACGGGGACTTCCTCGTTAACGACGGTCTCTGCGGGAGTGGAAGTAATAGCAACCACATCGGGATTCATATCTCTTCTGCTTCTTGCGGAAAGAGCCACAAATGTTACGATTGCCGCTACCACAAATAAGAAAACGGGGGCCGTAAACTTTATATTCTTTTTAACGAACGGGACTATCTTACTGTATATATCCTTGTTCATCAAAATCTCCGTATGCAGCCGACAGGAATCGAACCTGCATTAAAGGCGTCGGAGGCCTTCGTTCTATCCATTAGACTACGGCTGCATGTTTCATGGGGTAACATCGCCTGAAGCGATTTGTTACAATTTTATTACAACTAGGCGATTTTACCATAAATACACGATAGTGTAAAGTTTTGAGACCCCCGACAAACCTTTTTGTTTACTGCATTTCTTATAACTTTCGTTACCCTATGCGATGGATATTTTTTCGTCGTTTCTGTTATAAAAATATAACGAATCCGACAGTACATCCTGGGGTTCCAGCTGGGTTCTGTTGACGGTACGGATCATTTCCTTTAATGACTTTTCGTCATTAGCCATATTACGGGCAAATACTATCACTTCATGCACCGAACTGGGAATAATATAAAGATCCGACTTAAGTTTATCGGAGAGCTTTCGGAGTATATCGGGATAAAGCATGGCTGCCGCACCGTTGATCATCCTGGAATTGGAAAGAACATACATGGGCATCATGGGCTCATCCTCGGGAAAGATCTCTTCCGATTTACCCGGACATATCCTCTCAAGAACGCTGCACATATCCCTGCACACACCCGGAAGTGACTTGGGAGCATTTTCCCTTGCATCTTTCATAAGCTGTTCGCAGGTCACTCCCCACATATCCATATGTTTGTTTTTGATCAGGATGGACCCGTCGGGTATCCCGCATCTTTCAAAGGCATAATAGAAAACAATCGCCAGGTCCAGAAAAGGAACGTAAGGGATATCGTTAAGAAGCTCTGTGTTTCTTTCCATGGAAATAAGCTTGTAGGACAAGCCCTTTCTGACAATCTCATAATCTTCATAAAAAGACACATCGAAGCCCTCTTCGGGAAGGGATTTCCTATAATCCTCAACCAGACGCCTTGCTCCATCCTGAATTCCCTCACCGTCCTCATAATTCTCATAATATGATCTGAGGTAGATCGTGGGGGCGATATTCATGTCAGGCATCCTGATGACCAGAGCATCAAGCTGTACACCGTTGTTTTTGTCAATGATCGCTTCTTCGATCTGATAACCCTCGCCGAGAATATTCTCGACGGCTTTTTTCATATTGCCGGAAAATTCTTTAATAGTCATATCAATCCTTTCATAACACGGTTAATAAGGTAATAATCGAGTAGGAGGAATTTCTCATATTTGAGAAATTCCGACCTCTCACACCACCGTGCGTACCGTTCGGTACACGGCGGTTCAATCAATTTAACAAGTGACACATCTTTCGGTGTAGTAGTCCAACATAGAGATTAG
>JAGAYR010000036.1 GCA_017940415.1 Lachnospiraceae bacterium | reverse complement strand
ACAATTATCGTATCAAGGGCAAATTAAAAGGACTGAGCCCTGTTCAATACAGGATCCAGTCCTCTAAAGTCGCTTAAATGTTTGCCCGTTTTGTGTCTAACCTTTTGGGGTCAGTTCATTAAGCGGGCCTTATTTTATTTCATTGATGTTTACAGTTCTTCAGGATCTCCCTCTTCCAGAGGAAGCATACCTACGTCAATATGGATGTCTTCGAGAGCCTTAGCAGTCACATAAACAGCTTTTGACCTGACGTAGATCAATCCGTCTTCATCAATGATCTCGCCTGTTATATGACGTACCCTTCCTTCCTCCTCTTCGACTTTGGCCAGTGCCAGCATATCTTTTCCAACCGGAACCGGCACCAGATATTCATAAGTAGCCGTACCCGTGAACACATAACAGTAAGAATCCCTGTTGAAGTATTCAAACACATGGTTAGCATATCCCATGGTCTCATCCAGAATAGCAGCTGTAACACCTCCGTGTGCCAGCATCTTATGACCTTCATGAAATCTGGTGAGTTTAAATGGTGCTGCGCATTCACCGCTTTCAAGAGCAAAAAACCTTACTCCGACCCCTTCTTTATTCATGGTTCCGGAAACAAAGCCATATGACATCATGCGATACTTAGCAGCCACCTTGCTTTTATTTCTATCTGTATATATTTTCTTTGGCATATTATCTTACACAAGCTCCGATATTCTCTTAAGTATTACGGTACCGTCGTTCTTATGGATGGAGTTTTCAGGGATAACTCCTCTGACACAGCTTGTAGGATAGATGTTTGAGTGACGTCCGATCATGGTACCGGGATTGAGTACTGAGTTGCAGCCTACTTCTACATAGTCTCCCAGCATAGCACCGACTTTTTTGATACCGGTCGCGATCTGATCCTCGCCGTCCTTTACGACTACGAGTGTCTTGTCGGACTTGACGTTTGAAGTGATGGAACCTGCTCCCATGTGGCTGCAATAACCGAGGATGGAATCTCCTACGTAGTTATAGTGCGGAGTCTGAACGTGATCAAAAAGAATAACGTTCTTGAGTTCCACGGAGTTTCCTACCACACAGTCAGCTCCTACCAGAGCAGAGCTTCTGATGAAAGCGCCGTGACGCACTTCGGTATTGGGCCCGATGATGCAGGGAGCGCCTAAATAAGCTGAAGGAAATACCTTAGCAGTCTTGTGTACCCAGACGTTTTCGGATACTTCCTCATAGTCCTCTCCCAGCGTAGGTCCGAGTTCAAGGATCATATCCTTTATGCCCTTGAGAGCCTCCCAGGGATAAGTGAACTGACTGAGATAATCCTTTGCCAGAGTATGATCAAGATCATATAATTCTTTGATAGTATACATAATTGAACTTCCTTATCATTTAGATTTTTTAATGAAAAACGGCGATGTATACCATCGCCGTTTGGTATTACAGTCTTTCCTTCTTCTCGATGTCGAGGAAGTACTTGTAGGTGTCTACAGTGAGCTCTCCGCAAGCTTCTTCATCACAGGCGATGATAGCAGCATTGT
>JAGAYR010000035.1 GCA_017940415.1 Lachnospiraceae bacterium | reverse complement strand
TTGTGGAACGACAGAACCGTCCCCCTGTTTCATCATTCAGTAACCTCCGGTGCCTTCTTCTCAGGGTATCTCCTGATAATATCCTCATACATCAGCATAAGAGGGAAAGTCGAGTAATTTCCTTTAAATATCAAGTCCACCTTGTCCCTTGTAACGATATCATGCAGGTCATCGTGATTGTCTGCGCCGTCGGTCTGCTCATAATAGTTCAGGGTCAGACAAATGGTGTCATAAGCCGATCTTCCGTATCCTTTTACGTATTCATGGGATACGCTTTTTACCTTCGAAAGGTCGATCTCTTTTTTACCGTAAAATGATTTCAGCTTAATGGTGAATCCGTCATATTCAACCACAGTTTCTCTGCCCTTAGTGATAACAACTCCCGCAACGAATCCCAGGAAAAGAATACAAAAACCCAGCATTCCGGCATTGGCGTCAGATGATCCTGTATGACTTAAGTATCCCACACAGATAAGAAAACTGACAATCACCGAAGCAAACATGATGACTGAACCCGTTGAATTCGATGTATTGGATATTTTAAATCTTTCCATGCGTCCCCACTGTAATCTGTCAATCTCCCTCGAAAAGAGGAGTTGAGAAATATCTCTCTGCGGTGTCGGGCAGAACGGTAACTACGGTTTTGCCCTTTCCGAGTTTCTTGGCAAGCTTGAGCGCTGCGGCTACGTTGGTTCCGGAGCTGATGCCGCACATAAGTCCTTCTTTTCTCGCAAGGTCCTTGGCGGTCTGAATTGCTTCTTCGTCGGTCACGATATAGATATCATCATAGATCTGCTGATTAAGGTTCTTGGGGATGATGCCGTCGCCGATACCCATCTGAAGGTGGGTTCCGATGTTTCCGCCCGCAAGGATCGCAGCGTTTTCGGGCTCAACTGCCCAGATCTCGATATCGGGATACTGAGCCTTCAAGGTCTCTCCGATTCCACTGATGGTTCCGCCTGTTCCTATTCCGGAGCAGAATCCGTGGATGGGACCCGCTACCTGCTCGAGGATCTCAAGTCCTGTGTGGTGCTTGTGAACCTTGGGATTTGCGGGATTTTCAAACTGCTGGGGAATGTAGACTCTGGGGTCTTCTTCTGCCATCTTCATAGCGGTCTTAAGGCACTCGTCCATGCAGGCTCCGATATCACCCGCATCGTGAATGAGGATTACCTCCGCACCGTAGTGCTTAACGAGAAGTCTTCTCTCCGCACTGACGCTGTCGGGCATGATGATCTTGGTCTTATAGCCCATTACCGCACCGATGAGTGCAAGTCCTATTCCCTGGTTTCCGCTGGTGGGTTCTACGATGATGGTATCGTCTTTGATGATGCCGTCTTTAAGAGCCTGCTTTATCATGTTGTAAGCGGTACGGGTCTTTATGGATCCGCCTACGTTAAGGCCTTCGTATTTTACAAGAACCTCCGCAGCATCGGGATCGTTCATTCTGTTAAGTCTTACTATCGGAGTGTGTCCGATATATTCAAGTACGTTATCGCAGATCATGTTATTTTCCTTTTCAAGTAATTTGGTGCACGACTTGTCTATTATACCACAAAGCCGGCAGGTGGCGGTGAAACAGGGGGACGGTTCTGCTGTTCCACAAGAATCTTGCGGAACAGCAGAACCGTCCCCCTGTTTCATTATGCACTTTCGTATCTTCCGGCCTGAACCTTCCACATCTCGGCATACTTACCGCCGAGTTTAAGGAGTGAATCATGATCACCTTCCTCAACAATGCGTCCGTTCTCAAGCATGAGAATTCTGTCCGCATCTCTTGTGGTTGAAAGTCTGTGGGAGATATAGAATACGGTCTTACCCTCCGCAGCCGATTCCATGGCTTTGTTAAGTTCGTACTCAGCCAGAGGATCCAGCGCACTTGAAGGCTCATCCATGATCAGCATATCTGCATCCTTGTAGAACGCTCTGGATATGGCGATCTTCTGACTCTCACCTCCGGAGAAATTAATACCTTCGGGGTCAAACTCCGTTGTTACGGGAGTATCAATTTTCTTTTCAAGAGTATCCAGTCTTGCTCCGAATCCGGACTTACGAAGTGAGGCGATAATCTTCTCATCCTTCTCCACGGTATCGGTACTGCGTGCTCTGTCCATTACGACATTTTCACCAAGTGTTGCTCCGTACATCTGGAAATCCTGGAAAACAACACCGATTCGTCTTCTGTAATCGTAAGGACTGTAGGTCTTGATATCCTTATCGTGATATTTGATGGTTCCTTCGGTGGGATCGTAGAGTCTCATGAGGAGCTTGATCAGCGTGGTCTTGCCCGCACCGTTATATCCTACTATCGCAACTCTCTCACCCGCCTTGATCCTGAGGGAAATATCCTTCAAGGTCTCGGGGGCATTCTCAGAATACTTAAAGCTTACATGGTCGAGAACAAGGTCCGCATTTCCTTCGGGAACCTTTTCTCCTTCCATCACATTCATCTTGGGTACGTAATCAAGGAATGCTCTGATCTTATCAACATAGAGGCTGTTTTCCTGAGCCTGAGGGAAGATGTCCGCAATGCCCGCCATGGCACGTCTCATACTTCCGGTTCTGTTAAAGAGGACAACCGCATCGCTGTATGCAACGGTGTGAAGTACCGCAGCCTGGAAGACCAGGTATGTGATGTAGAGTCCGTCCATGATGAAGTCGCCCACCATGTAGTTTCTGGAGAACATGAGGAAAGACTTCTTTCCTGCGACTGCTTTTCTTTCTTTGATGATCTCATCGTTTGCTTCAAGGAATTCTTTTTCCAGAGCATCACCCACGTTCTTGTGAAGTCTGAGTTCCTTGGCATAATCATTGAGATAGAAAACTCTGCTTACGTAATTTCTCTTTCTCTCAAGAGGATTGGTCTTGATGCGGAGATCATAGTTGAGTTTGTTCAGCACCTTGGATACCAGAAATCTGAGTACCAGGGATGCAAGTACGAAGAAGATTCCGGCTGCATCCGTTACCAGGTAGAAGACACCGGTAGTAAAGATAATGGTAAGTGCCTGGACGATTCCGTTGCACATGGTAAGGAATCTGTCTATGCTGCTCTCAGCTTCCGAAACAGCAAGGACGAAATCATTGTAATACTTGGGATCGTCGTAGCATGACAGATCGATCTGTGCGGCTTTCTTATACATCTGCTCTTTAAGAGCCTGATAGAGCTTCGGCTTGGTCTTGGGTGACCATTTGTAGATGAAGAATCCGTCGGGAATGATCTGTATGAGATTGATCGCAAGTACTATTCCGATGTAAAGGAGTGCTTTCCACAAAGGCTCCTGGAATTCCGCACATCTGAGGACATACCTGATACCGAGTACATGCTCTATGAATATTACACCCTGATATCTGAAGGCATCATAG
The DNA here is from genome assembly GCA_017940415.1 of Lachnospiraceae bacterium. GTDB lineage: Bacteria > Bacillota > Clostridia > Lachnospirales > Lachnospiraceae > AC2028. Next base: position 27,780 of record JAGAYR010000035.1, on the reverse strand, counting down.
AGAAAATAGATCATGTATCCGGGAGCGGTCTTAAAGCAGATGTTCCAAAGGAAGAGCTGGTTTCTCCAAACGTTCCTAAAAACTCTTCTTGGGGTCTTTCGTCTTAGCTTCTTTCTTAAGGTCAGACACCTGCCATCACCTCCTCTCCTACAGCAGAGCCACCGGGGACGGTTCCACTTGGCGACGGCTCACTTAGTGCCAGGTAATTCTTCGCCTGCTTGTTATACATATCCGCATATATACCGTTCTGCGCCATAAGTGAAGCATGGTTTCCCTGTTCCTTGACGCATCCGCCTGATAGCAGGTATACATAGTCGGCATTCTGAACCGATGACAATCTGTGTGAGATAAATACCAGAGTATTATCCCTGCATGAATCATAGATATTGTCGAAGAGTTTATTCTCCGCGATAGGATCAAGTGCACTTGAAGGCTCGTCAAAGATCTTGAAAGGACAATCCTTAACGAACGCTCTTGCAACGACTATCTTCTGGAACTCACCGCCCGAAAGTACTGCGCCCTCATCATCGAATTCGTGAGTAAGAGTTGTGTATATACCCTTGGGGAGTGACATTACTTTATCGTAAGCTCCGGAAAGCATAAGTGCTTCCACAACTTTTCTTTCTTTGATATCGTTCGGAATGTTTTCTCCCATGACTACATTATCGAGAACGGACATGGAGAACATTCTGTGATCCTGGAATGCGGTTGCAAACAATGCACGATACTTCTGCAGGTCGTAGTCCTTGATGTTGCGACCGTTGAGAATGATCATTCCGTCAGTGGGATCGTAGAATCTGAGAAGCAGTTTTATAAGTGTGGTCTTGCCCGCACCGTTATGTCCTACAAGTGCATAGGTCTTGCCGCCTCTGAATTCCATGTTCAAGTGAGAAAGTACTTCTTTATCCTTGTAGGAGAAAGATACATCTCTGAACTCAATGGACTTGATCTCTTTGCCGGGATCCATGCCCTTCGAATCCTCGGGAATCTTCTCTTCATACTCAAGGAATGTTCTGAGGTATTCGATGAAAAGTCCGTTCTTGAAAAGTGCGGTAATGGAATCCGTAAATCCGATGAGTATCCATGTGGTGGAAACCATCATACTGGTAATTACCGAGAGCTGTGCAAGTGTCATGGTATGGCTTGCTAGAGTTCTGTATGCTCCGTACATAAGGAGACCTTCGAAGATGAAGGTGAAAGTAAACATGACATAGAGCCAGTGGAATACCGCAGACTTTGCGGAGTACTTATCCGTAACTTCTCCGATTCCCTTGATGGCATCTCTGTACTGTCTCTTCATAAGGGAGAAGACTTTGGTAAGTCTTATTTCCTTGGCATACTCAGGCAGGTACATAACTCTGTTTACGTATGCGCTCTTTCTGTTATGGGGAACCATATCCTTGCCCCTGGCGAAATCTATCTTTGCTACCATTCTTCCGAATACGAAGTTTCCGATGATGGGGAAGATAATGAAAAGAACCGACAGTTTATCGACCTGATACATGAAAACGAAAGCACACACGCTTGAGATTGCGCCGAAGATAACACCGAAGATTACATCAACGGTGCTTAACATTCTCTCATCCGCTTTATCCATGGCAAGAGTGTACTTGTCGTAGAAGTCACTGTTTTCGAAACACTCCAGCTCTACGTTTCTGGATTTCTTAAAGAGCTTGGTATAAAGACCCTTGTTGATAATCGCTGAACAGACCGGAATGATATTGCCTTCGAGAATGCTGTTATAAAGGCTCATGCCCGCAAAAACAACAGTCACGATGACTATGAATATCATGATGTGTGAAAATGCATCGCCGTTTTCCAGTGAATTGATGACATATCGCATGAAGAATGCGCTGTAAAACAGCCATTCGAAATATCCCAGAAATTTACTTATGGCCTTATGAACCACAAACTTCTTGGATATCCGCGATACCAGACCCAGGGCAAAGAAATTGTTGGCGATAGCCCTGCTTTTAGAAATTTCTTTTTTCTTCTTTTCTGACATAATGCTCTCCAAGCTATAAAAACAACGCCCCCGCGCACTTACTCAGATAGTATATTGTTCGTTAGTATATACAAATAATGTTCTCTATGCAAGAAGTTTTTTAGTATAAAAAAGACAACCCGTTACGGGTTGTCTTTCATATTCTCTTATGAGTTTTTCTTTGCTTTTTTATTGCGAATCATCATAAACGCTATTGCAGCAACTACCGTATATCCGATAACGGAAGGAAGCGCTGATTCGATACCGAACTCTCCGCCGGTGATCCAGAATTTATCGCTTGCAAGAAGGTATTCGTAAATATCTGCAGGATCCTTATTAATGCCGACCCTGAAGAGTCCTCCGATTATGATCGTATTCCATGCCATATGCATCACTGCGCTGTTCCAAATAGAACCGCCCTCAAGTGCAACCAGTGAGAACATGATTCCTACCATGGTGCCTGCAACTGTTACGAGGATTATGCTTCCGATGGAGAAATTCATTCCAAGGACATGTACGAATCCGAATACTACGGAAGGAGTAATTACTGCGACTGCGATGTTCCATCTTTCTTTCAGAAGATCCATGATGAGTCCTCTGAATACCATTTCCTCTACAACGCCTGCCGCAAATCCGGTGAAGACGATTGCAAGAGCAAGTGCATTGAATATTCCGATGCCATCAAGTGTATGCTTCACAATCTGTCCGGGAACAGCGATTACATAAACTGCAGTCACGCCAAGGGGAAGAAGAAATGCTGCGACGACCCATTTGAACTTTACTCTCACTTTAGTAATGAGCATGTCGGACATCTTTTTCTTACAGATGAATTTTGCAAAGAGCCATACAAACAGGATTGCTAATCCGGGATAAAAGATTCCCCATAAGATATAGGTTATTCCTTTCATAATTCCCTGAGGCTCTCCGAAAGGAATCAGTACAACTTCCGCAAGGATCTGGGCAATGGGAATGATAAGGATCGCAAGGAATACTTTTCCTATAGTTAACAGTGCTGAGAGAAATTTTTTCATACTTAAATCAATTAACCTTTCTTACTTACTAATTCTTCCGCACGCTTAAGAGCATCATCGATGTGAGGTGCGAAGTTTTCCTTGCCGATCTTCTCCTCAAATCCTGCCTTCTGAATTACATGAAGGGGCTGCTCGTTTACATGAGAAAGAACCATTTGGATTCCACGCTTTTCACAATCATCAAAGAGTTGCTCCAGGTTGTGCATAGCCGTAGCATCCATTGCGCTGACGCTTCTCATTCTGATAACGAGCACCTTGGTATCTTCTTTAAAAGAGATCTGAAGGATCTTGCCTGCTGCAGCGAAGAACATGGGACCGGAGAATTCATATACAACGGTATGCTCAGGGATAACTCTGAGTGTGATTGAATCCGGGTCGTTCTCGTCATCAACTTCTTTCCAGCCTTCAACGGTGGTAACATCGCTCATTCTCTTCATGAAGAGAATTGCCGCAAGAAGGATTCCTGCTTCAATCGCAACAACGAGGTCAAAGATAACCGTAAGACCAAATGTAAGTACAAGTACAAGGATGTCGCTCTTGGGTGAAGACTTGCAGAGCTTTACGAAATTTCTCCATCCGCTCATGTTGTAAGCAACCTGGAAAAGAATAGCTGCGATGCAGGGCATGGGGATGAGCTTTGCAAGAGGCATAAGTAATACTACTACCAGTACAAGTGAAATGGAGTGAACCATTCCCGCGATGGGAGTACGTCCGCCACTCTTGATATTTGCTGCGGTTCTTGCGATGGCGCCTGTTGCGGGGATACCTCCGAAGCATGCGGAACCGATATTACCGATACCCTGCGCAATGAGCTCCATGTTGGAACGATGCTTGGAACCGATCATTGAATCCGCAACAACTGCGGAAAGGAGTGACTCGATGCCTGCAAGGAGTGCGATGGTGATAGCGTTCATCATCTGTGATTTCATCATTGTAAGTGAAAACAGAGATGAATTCAGCGTGCAAACGGGAAGGCCGGTTCTGATATCCTGGAATGCCTTTCCGATGGTATTAACATCAAGATTGAAGATCTTAACAATGGCTGCGGTTACGATAACTGCGATAAGAGATCCGGGGATCTTCTTAAAGAACTTGGGCCAGATGATAAGTATTGCAAGTGCAAGAGCTCCGATGGCAACAGCCTGCACATTGATGGTGTTAAGATTTGCTACAAGAGCTTCGATCTTCTCAGCGGTTTCAATGGGCTTTTCTCCGTGCATATATGAGATGCCGGCAAAGTCCTTGATCTGTCCGATGAAAAGAGTTACGGCGATACCTGCGGTAAAGCCGGTAGTAATTGTATAAGGAATATATTTAAGAAGATTTCCGAAACGGCAGAATCCCATGACGATGAGGAGGATACCTGCCATGATGGTGGCAACCATAAGTCCTTCGGTGCCGTCACGGGCAACGATTCCTGCAACGATGGTTGCAAATGCAGCGGTGGGGCCTGCAATCTGGACTCTGCTTCCTCCGAAGAATGATACGAGGAAACCTGCAACGATTGCGGTATATACACCGGCCTCGGGACCTACACCTGATGCGATGGCGAGTGCGATAGAAAGCGGAAGTGCGATTATCGCTACGATGATACCTGCGACCACGTCCTTTGCTAACTGTGCTCCGCTATAATTTTTCATTACGGAAAAAAGCTTCGGTTTTAACTTATCCATTTTTTTGCGCCTGTTTATCCTTTCTAATCTTCCCCGAATAGCAACCCCACGTTATCTTTTTCAAACTTTGCTTATATTATCACATATAAAAAATGAGTCAAGACTGCGCGAGGCTCCTTGACTCATTCTCTACCTTTTCAGATTTTCTTTTTACAATGCGGACAATTTCCTGCGGAAGGGCATCCTATACAATGCACGCCTTTCTTTTTCTCCTTATATATATAGTAAGAAGATCCCGCAAAGAGCGCCAGTATTACGATTGTAGCGATGATGTTGGTCATTTCGATTACCTCATTGTGGGTGACACCGGGGACGCTGTGCAGCGCACCCGATGTCATCTCTGAATAGGAGAAAAACAGATTATGTCCGGTACTTGCTTAGCTGAGTTTGTATTCTGCCTCTACAGCTCTGTTAGCCTTAACGATAAGGAATGCGATAAATGCTGCGAAGCAAAGTACTGCGATGAATCCTCCGAGGAATCCTGCGCCAAGTGCGCCTGTGGTGATAAGGGTTCCGATCTGGTATACGAGGAATCCGATGGTGTAACCGGTAGCAAGCTGGAGTCCGATAGCACCCCAGAGCCACTTCTTACTCTGCATTTCGGAATTCATCGCACCAAGTGCAGCAAAGCATGGAGGTGTGTAAAGGTTGAACATGAGGTAAGCAAGAGCTGCAACCTTGGTGATTCCCATTGCTGCCGCAACCGCACTTCCGCTTCCCACAAGCTCAAGCTCTTCGGTATCGATGAAGTTGGTGATCGCATAGACAGTAGCGATGGTTCCGACAACGTTCTCTTTTGCGATGAATCCGGTAATTGAAGCTGCTGCAAGCTGCCATGCGGCGATACCTACAACAGGAACGAGCAATACTGCGAAAGGTCCTGCAATACTTGCAAGGATGGAGGTGTCTTCCATTCCTTCTTCAATGGCTTCAAAGTGCCAGTTGAAGGACTGCATGATCTGGACGATGGTGTTACATACGAGAATAATGGTTCCCGCTTTAACGATATATGCCTTACCTCTGTCGAGCATGGAGCCGAAAGCCAGCTTAAGTGAAGGAAGCTTGTACTCGGGAAGCTCGATGATGAAGAATGATTTTCTGTATTTTGCACCGGTGATGGCCTTAATGAGAACTGCTCCGAGAAGTACGAGTGCGACTCCGGTGAAGTACATTACGGGGCTTACCCACTTTGATTCGGGGAAGAATGCGCCGGCAAAAAGAGCGATTACGGGGATCTTAGCTCCGCAGGGCATGAAGGTTGCCAACATTGCGGTGGATCTTCTTTCTCTTTCGTTCTTGATGGTACGGCAAGCCATGATAGCGGGGATTCCGCAGCCGGTTCCGATGATCATGGGAATAACGGACTTACCTGAAAGTCCTACTTTCTTGAAGATGGGGTCAAGAACTACGGTAGCTCTGGACATGTATCCGCAATCCTCGAGAAGTGCAAGGAGGAAGTACATTACCATTACGAGGGGAAGGAATCCTACAACCGCACCTACGCCGCCGATGATACCGTCAACAAGGAGCGCATAGAGAAGAGGATTTGCATCTTCCATGAGACCGCCTACGTATTCCTGGAAGGTCTCGATCCAGCCTACGAGGATATCCGCAAGCCAGGTTCCCACGGTTGACTGTGAGATATAGAATACTGCCCACATGATTCCTGCGAAAATGATAAGTCCGAGAACGGGATGGGTAAGGATCGCATCCACCTTATCGGCCTTGGTCTTATCCTTGGTCTGTACCTTACGTACTTCGACGTCCTTAACGATCTTATTAACGAAGTCGAATCTCTTTCTGTCCGCAGCTTCAACCTCAGCCTTATCGTGAAGATTGATGTCGCCCTGGCTGTAAGGAGCTTTCTGGCCCTTGCCCTTAAGCTCTACTGCTGCGGCAACCACATCCTTAAGTCCCTTCTCGTCTGTGGAAACCGTCTTGATAACGGGGCATCCCAGCTTTTCGGAAAGGGTCTTTTCGTCGATCTTGGTATCTTTCTTTTCATTAATATCAGACTTATTAAGAGCAACTACCACGGGAATACCGAGTTCAAGGAGCTGAGTGGTAAAAAAGAGGCTTCTGCTCAGGTTGGTGGCATCCACGATGTTGATGATGGCATCGGGGCGCTCGTTCCTGACATATGCACTGGTTATGCTCTCTTCGGAAGTGAAGGGGGACATTGAATACGCACCGGGAAGGTCAACGGCAATAAGATCCTCGCTTCCTTCGTAAAAATTCTTCTTGATGGCGCTTTCTTTCTTATCTACGGTAACACCCGCCCAGTTACCGATCTTTTCGCGGCGGCCGGTCAATGCGTTGAACATTGTGGTCTTTCCGCTGTTGGGGTTGCCCGTCATGGCAAGTCTCATTTCAAAATCCTCCTTTTATATTGGTCCGTCTTCTAAATGCATATCGCGTCTGCAAGTTCCTTGTCGATGTTGTATCTTGCGTCCTTGATGGAAACTACAAGGTTCTTTTTCTTATCGACAACGGTGATCTTCTCTCCGCTGTAGCATCCCAATGTAAACAGGAAGCTCTCCATCTCTTCGTCACCGGTGGAAATATTGGTGATCACGTATTCTTTTTCAAGTTCGGCATCGTTAAGTGTCATATCCGGGCCTCCTTTCGCAAGTTATCAATATGTAACTTTTGTTAGCTATCATTATCTAGTGTTAGTATACCCTAACCGATATTATTTTATAAGATATTTCTTAAAAGTCAACACAAATTTAATGGTTTCTTAATAGGGTCTGACCCCTTTAAAAAAGGTTACGTCATTTACTTTTCGTTGTACTCTTTTAATTTCTGAGTGTATTCCGCGCCTCTCCTCTTAAGGATCAGCCTGTCAATAAGTATGGCCGTCAGGTACATGGACGCAACCGATGACCAGAAGATCATCCAGGCTATGGGGCTTCCGCCACCCTCGAAGATACCGATGGAGTAATAGATCATTATCTCCACAGGCAGGAATAATATATAGAAGAGAGTCAGGCAGAAGATAAATCCCTTCTTGTCAAAAAGTGAATTAAAGAAGCATCCGGAAAAACAAGCCGATCCCCAGGCGCAGAGCGCCAAAAGCTTGAAAAGCAGCACCAGCGACACCGAATCTCCGCCCAAAGACCATACAATAATCGCCGCGCACAGAACCGTCCAGGCATAGGAAAATGCCAGTGCATTTCTGAAAACCGTCAGCATTCTTTTAACTATATAACTCATATCAGCCCCCTATTCCGAGAAGTTTCTTAAGATCCGCGGCATATCGCCTTGAGATCAGGATAACTTCCCCGTTTTTGAGCGTAGCGCGGATGTTCCTGGTAATCTCCGGTTTAAGACTTACTACCTTATTTAAATGGACGATCATGGATTTGGAACATCTGAAGAAGTCCTTATTATCTAATATTTCTTCGAGCTCGTATAATCTCTTGTCCGTCACGGAGACATTTTTCTCGGTATAGATAAAGGTCTTCTTGTCCACCGACTCGATATAATAAATATCTCCGGTAGATACGTTCACATTGCTCCCGTCTTCTTTCGCAGCGATGAAGGTGTCGAAGTTTCTGATGTGTCTCTCTAACCTGGACACTTCCTCCGTCACTTCCTTGCAATGGATCTCGGCGAATACGACGTTTTCTTTTTGATCTTTTTCAATCGTTACTTTCAACTTCTTTTTCGTCCTCTTTAACCTGCATATATAATCTGATGCACACGATTATCTGGCAGATGACTATAAATCCGATCGCTATGGGATATCCGAATCCGTATCCGACCAGGATAACTCCAAGGGATTCTACGAAGGATGCCGTAAAATAGATCTTGCTGTCATACACCCATGAGAAAGGAAGAAGGTGTGCAGTGAAGATTATGGCATAGATCAGAAGCATTGATTCCGGGTGAGCCGAGTATGCCCACATGGCGATAGGCAGATACAAGAACTGGTTGATGTTACATAGGAATCCAAGCTTGTTGATGGGGTTCGTGGATTTCCTGTAGATGTCTGCTCCGAGGATTCTCCCGAAGAGTGAAGCAAGAGGCATCAATAATCCCGAACAGCAGAAGATGCAGAAGTTCATCTTCATCACATCCGTCTTGTAGATCGTCAGGAAGGTGATCGCAGTCCATATAACAACGGATGCCATCATGAATGGAAGTCCCCTCTTCTGCAATATAGCCGCATCCTTCTTGAGCTCTTTCAAACCGCCGATGCGATTTGTGATCTCCTCTTGTGATAAGAAAGAAGCTTTACCCGCCGTGTTGTTAATTGTATATGTAGTCATAACTGTTTCCTCCTTTTAGTTAGATCAGGCCTGTGTTATGGCTACATATTATCGGGCGGTTTTTATATACACAATAGCTCCGCTACCAAGCGGTACACGGAAGGCTACCAAGATGCCGAAACTGTATCAGAAAAGCTCTTCTTCAGGTATAAGTCCCTTGGAGGTGACCTTAACTCCAAGCATTTGACCTGTGGGATTACCGAAATCAGCGATATACCACTTTCCGTCATAGCAAACGCAGAGCATAAAAAGGGTATAATCCTCATCTCCGATCTCAATTTCAACCACTACCTGTTCGATATCCGATCCCCAGCACTTTTTCAGACTTTTCACAGCCATATTCATCACTTCTTCGGACGCAAAATCATAATCATCTTCATCGAGATGTTTTTTGATTTCAATACTGCCCAGTTCCGGGTCAGTGGCGAGGAAATCCATTACCGATTCAATATCATCGTCATCATGAAACATATACACCCTCATGTCGGTTACGGCATCAACGACATCTTCTTCATCAGTGTTGCGAACCGCAATCTCCATCAACTGTTTATGAAGGCAATAAAGGATATATGCTCTCCTGCTTTCTATATTCAGATCTCTCGACATATCCGAATCAAAGTAAAATCCGGTAGTCATCTGTCCGCCGTTTGTTATAAATGAATTGAATTGCTGAATCCTGTCGTAGTACGCCTCCATATCATAATTATCAACATATGATTCAATGGCAAATGTAGAAATGACTCCCTCGAGATTTCCCTCTTTCAGATAATTAAGATATGCATCGACTGCCTCTTCGGCTGAATCGTAGCCAGCTCCCTCTACGGTTTTGGGAGCTTTATCGGAATTCATTTTGAGCACAATGCAAGTAACAAGAGCTGTTAATACTGCTCCCACTGCAAGTCCGATGATAAGAAATATAGCTTTTCCGGAACCCTTCTTAGGTGCCTTAGGTGTGGGCTGCATGTGTGCTGTGTTGTTTAAATTCATAGAATCCATAGTATTACCCCCCCTGACTTTGATGATTTTGATTTACGTGACGCTTATTTTGCGAGCTTCATATCTCCTTCTTTTACCCATCCCATTTTGACCACTACCATGTGGATAAGAGGTGTGATCACCGCAGGTAAAACAAAACAGATAAGAACAAGTCCGATCCAGTCTTTGGCAGTGATTGCAGCCTTGGTTCCCGCAGCGATGTCGTTAACCCATCCGGTGTAAACTCCCAGAGGTCCTACAAATCCGCATGTTCCCATTCCGGAAGAAACGGGGGCACCGTTCATGTTGAGCTGGAATACGCATGTAGCAATGGGGCCTGTGATTGCAGATGCTACGATGGGTGCGATCCAGATCCTGGGGTTCTTTACGATGTTACCCATCTGGAGCATTGAGGTTCCGATACCCTGTGAGATAAGACCGCCCATTTTATTTTCTTTATAAGAGATAACAGCAAATCCTATCATCTGTGCGCAGCATCCCGCAACGGCAGCTCCTCCCGCAAGTCCCGTGAGTGAAAGTGCAGCACAGATGGCAGCTGATGATATTGGAAGAGTAAGTGCGATTCCTACGATAACAGATACAAGAATTCCCATTAAGAGAGGCTGAAGATCGGTTGCCCACATGATGAGTTTTCCGACTGATGATGCGGCAGCTCCGATGGGAGGTGCGATAAGCCATGACAGGAACATTCCGACACCGATGGTAACAAGAGGTGTGACAAGAATGTCAATTTTGGTTTCTTTGGATACTGCTTTACCGAATTCGGCAGAGATGATGGCTACGAAAAGCACTGCCAAAGGACCGCCGGCTCCACCGAGGGCATTGGATGCAAATCCTACGGTTATCATGCTGAAAAGAACAAGCGGTGGGCACTTAAGTGCATACCCGATAGCCACTGCCATTGCAGGTCCGCTCATGGCTGATGCCATTCCGCCCACGGTATAATCCACACCGCCGATGGTCGCAACGGTTGCCATCAGAAAAGGAATATGGAACTGCGTTCCCAGAGTGTTGATGATGGTTCCGATCAGCAGTGAACAAAACAGTCCCTGCGCCATAGCACCCAGTGCATCGATTCCGTATCTCTTAAGTGAGATCTCAATGTTCTTTTTCTTTAAAAACTCTTTCATAACTCCTCCGTAACCCGCTCGCCCGTAAATTAACATAAGTCCCATTGATTATACAAAAAAACGCTTCCGGTTTCTACTTCCGGAAGCGTTTGTACATATGCATTTGTCTTATTCCGGCATCGCCAGATAATATCCCTGATACAGGTCTATTCCCATCTCCACCAGCATATCGAATTCTTCTTTTCTCTCTATGCCTTCTGCGACAACCATAATGTCCTTGGAATGGAAGTGCTGAACAAGCTTGAACACATTCTCCTGTTTCTCGGGTTTTGTATCGATATCGCTTATCAGTGTTCTGTCCAGTTTTACGATCTTGGGTGAATACATATCCACCAGATCCATGTCACTTAACCCGACCCCGAAATCGTCTATGGCGATCTTGAGATTCTGTTTCTCGCATGCAACCTTTTTGTACTTACATGCATTCTCGGATATATAAGGATATTCAAGAATCTCTACGATACCCACTCCGGAGAGGTCTCCGAAATAGTTGTTGAACGCTTTTGCCTCGGACATTGTGAAGAACTCCGAAGGAAAAGAATTCAGGCACACATGCTCCGTATATCCGCGGACCTGCCAGGCCTGCATCGCGCCGAAGAATGTAGCTACTTCGAGAATGTGAAGCTTATCTTCCTTATCATATTTGTCGATAAGGTCCAAAACCGACATTTCGGTAGGACGCATCAGCGCTTCACGTGCATAGATCGTCTTTCCGTCCGACTTGAAGATCGGCTGAAAAACATAATCAATAGACAACTCACCCAGCGCTTTCAATATGTCACTGTCTAACGGTAGATCATCAAAATAAATCATTATTTTACCCGCCTATAACTGTTGTTACTTAATTCTATCATAGCGGTATATTAAGTCAAGATGACAGTGGGGCGGTGATCTCTTAGAATTTCTCTACTTCAGGTGCTCCTGCGAAAGAGCTGAAAGTTGCGGTAGCGTTCTTCATATAGAGAACTTCGGTGTTGTCATCGTCTGCCGAATACATTCCCTGAAGCTGGGGATATGCTTCAAGCATGGCAACCTTGGCTTCTCTTCTGTCATCCGCTACAAGCTCGCAAGCGACTCTGATCCACTCGCCGTTCATGAATGCACAGATCTCGGCCTTGGGATTAGCATGAAGCTGTTTGCTGACATCTTTCTTTTTACCGGTCTGAATGTAGAGCTTGCCCTCGAACTCGTTGATGGTTCCGAAAGGTCTTACTCTGGGCTGGTCACCGTCTACGGTAGCCAGATAATAAGTTCCTGCTTCTTTTAAGAATTTAAGTGTTCTTTCCATTTTGTTACCTCCTTATGGAAAAAATTAACTGTTCTCAAGTCTGTGATATTTGCCTTCTTTGATGTGGCGTCCGTCATTACCGAGTTCCAGACAGGGCAGTGTGCAAGGGCCTTCGTGCCTGTCGAATCTTATTGTGGTTATGCCGGTAAATTCCAGATGGAACAGTGCACACATATATGGGAAAGGAATGTTGAGGATGTGTCCCATGGCTGCCGCAGATGACCCTCCGTGTGAAAAGAGAGCGATGGTGCGGTGACTCTCCTCTTCTTTGGTGTGGCGATAGTAGAATCCTTCTCTTACATATCCGAATGTTGCAAGCCACTCGTCGATCTTGGGCTCTATGTTATCAACCCATTCAACCACGCTGTTTGTTTTGAAATAAGGACTTTCTCTCCAGTTCGCATCGTTCAGATTGATGTTCTTTCTTGCCATCTCATCGACGATGTTCCAGGGATGTCCGTCTGAAAAAAGAGGCTTTCCGTCGGTAGATCCCCATCCGATCTCTCTCATGAAATCAAGAGTCTTGATGGGAAGTCCCAGAACCTTGGCAGTTGCCTCTGCAGTCTCCTGCGCTCTTCCGAGAGGTGATGCATAGATCTCTTCTATGCCCTCTTCCTTAAGACGCTGTGCGCAAAGATCTGCCTGGATTTTTCCTGTTTCGGTGATGCAGTCCAATTCATAGTTGGGCTCACCATGTCTGATAAATAATACTCTCATAATTTAAAACCTTCTTGCTAAGTAGGAATATACGCATATTATAGCATAGTCATTCAACTATAAATATAGTGTTTAAACCACATCCCTATGATAAAATTGTCCTTGTATTGTTATTTAAGAACCCCTATATATCACTATGAAAAACGAATTAAAAAACGACAAACTTTTTCTTGAGAAAATCTCTGAATCAGGCATCACATCAGATGCCATCATCCTCTCGAGCCCAATCGATCTGTCAGACGACGGCGAATACATCAGCGGATACCTGTTCGTAACCTCAGATAAGGTTGGTGTGTGCACGGGCAAGCTTCCCGATAATTACATCAACATCTTCAAAGGAATCGACACCAAAGATCTGGAAGTCATTGATCCTACGGATCTTACGGTAACTCTTTACGATAACGACAAGCTGGTTCACCTGAGGCTTGATACCTACATCGGATCAAACATTTTATCCGGTGAGTATGAAGGCGCCCCCGTTCATATCGCAGCCTTCACCAACAGATACCAGGCAGAGATGAACGTTCTTGTCAGAAAGCTCCGTGCTTTTCTTAAGGAAGGAACTCTTCCACCCGATGAAGAAAAAGACGATGATACGAATAACGAAGATGAAGGTCTTAAGAAAAAGAGTAAGCGCAACATCTTCATGCGCACTCTAAAATATTTCCTGAGATACAGACTTCAGATTGTTCTCCTTTTCCTTACATATATAGTCTCAGCAGGTGTGAGCATCGCATGGCCCTACCTGACAGGAACCGTGCTCTTCGACCACATCCTGACAAAAGACGATTCGTTCCTGACCCGCTTCGGCCTCACCGGAAAATACGCCATAGCACTTCTGGTTGTTGCACTTGTGATGATAGGCGCTCGTCTCCTTCAGGCCGCCTGCAATTATTTGCAGATTTTCGTCATGGCTAAAGTTGCCAGTTCCACGGTAAAAGATATCAAGACCGATGTCTTCGATGCCATGAGCAAGCTCTCGCTGAATTTCTTCGTAAATAAACAGACCGGCGGACTCATGACAAGAGTTCTCAGCGACTCCGAAAGAGTCAGGGAATTTTTCATCGATGGTCTCCCCATGATATTCATTCACGGCGCAACCATCGTTATCACATTCATAGTAATGTACAGGCTCAACTGGAAGATGGCCCTGCTTGCATGTATCCTTCTTCCTCTTCTGGTCTTCATGACGGTTAAGCTCCGTCCGGGACTTTGGAACCTTTCAGGCAAAAGACACCGCGCCGAAAAAGCCATGACAGCTAAAGCCAACGATAACCTCACCGGTGCACGTGTTGTCAAAGCATTCGGCCAGCAGGATACGGAAATTGCAAAATTCGCACATCCCAGCAACAATCTGAAAGATGCCGAGATCAACATCGTAAGACTAAGAAACAGATTCGCTATCCTCTACAACATGGTTCAGGAAGTATCAAGCATCTGGATCTGGATTGCGGGAGTTATCTTCGTACTTAACACTCACGAGATCGAACTGGGCGTACTCATTACTTTCGTAGGATATGTAATGCAGCTCAACGGTCCCATGAACTTCTTCTCCTGGGTATTCAGGCTTTGGGCAGAAAGCATCAACTCCGCGGAAAGACTTTTCGAGATCATCGATGCCATTCCCGAGATTCAGGAAATTGACACCCCTGTCAGATTAGATCATCCCAAGGGAGAGATTGAACTCGATAACGTAACCTTCGGATACAGAGTGGGACGTCCGGTTCTCAAGAACATCAACCTTAAGGTAAAAGAAGGCGAGATGCTTGGTATCGTAGGAAGGTCCGGTGCAGGCAAGTCCACACTGGTCAACCTGATTTCAAGGCTCTATGACGTTAACGAAGGCGAGATCAAGATCGACGGTACAGGTGTTAAGAACCTGGCACTGTCAGACCTCAGAAGAAATGTTGCAATGGTCTCTCAGGACACTTACATCTTCATGGGATCCGTTGCCAAGAACATCGCTTACGGCAATGGCAACGCAACCAAGGCAGATATCATAAGAGCCGCAAAACTTGCCTCGGCTCATGAATTCATTTCCAAGCTTCCCGACGGATACGACACCATCATCGGTGCATCCGGCAAAGATTTATCCGGCGGTGAAAAGCAGCGTATCTCCATCGCACGCGCCATCCTTGCAGACCCCAAGATACTTATTCTGGATGAAGCAACAGCAAGTGTGGATACGGAAACAGAGAAAGCAATACAGCACTCCCTCAAGTTCCTGGTACAGGGAAGAACAACTCTTTCCATTGCGCACAGACTCTCAACACTGCGCGACGCAGACAGACTCATAGTCATCGACGGCGGAAGGATCGTAGAAGAAGGAACCTGGGATTCCCTTCAGGATAAAGAGGACGGAATCTTCAAGAACCTCTTGGATCTGCAGAACAAATCGCTTGAACAAACAGCAGCATTTTGAGGAGTACCTGATATGTCAGAAAACACTTTAAACATATACGAAAAAAAAGCAGAGGAAATGACCGCCACACACATCATCCCCGTGGAAGCAAAATTCTCTGCAACGGAAGGCGGATTCATAAGCCTTGACTTAAACGGCAAGCATTACGATCGTGTCAAGGTCGTCAGGCTCTTCCCCTTCACCGACGCGAATAAGTATCTCTCCATCAGAGAATACGGCGGAGCATCCAAAGAGATCGGTATCATCGAAGACCTTGATGCCATGCCCGAAGAGACTAAGTCACTCATAGAGCATCAGCTGACTCTTTGCTACTTCACACCCGTGATCAGCAAGATCTACAGCATCAAGGATGAATACGGATATGCCTACTTCCATGTTCTCACCGACAAGGGCGAGTGCAAGTTCGCAATAAACATGGGATCTAATGCGGTAAGCAAACTCTCCGACACAAGACTCATCATCCAGGATGTTGACGAGAACCGCTTCGAGATCAGAGACACCGATGCTCTGACTCAGAAGGAAAAGAGAATGCTGGATCTGTTCATGTAATTGAGGTTAAGTAATGATCTTAAAATATGACCTTCCGAAAAGTGCAGAAAGTAAGATAACCCTTACCGGTGACGAGCGCATCTACTATGCAGTTCCCATCGATATAGACGAAGCGGGAAATTTCACAAATGATTCCTACTTCGTGGTTACCACTTCCAGAATCTGCATTATTCGCGGAAAAGATACAAAAGAATACACTATTAAAGATTTCGACAAAGCATCTGCCGAACCCGGAATAGGCGGCGGACTTCTCACTGCGAGAAAAGGTGATACCCACACCGTACTCGCCCATTATTCCTCCAAGCACCTGAGTCGTTATGCTTACATAGCCCGTGGTATCAACATACTCATCTCCGGAAGATTCGAAGAAGTAATCTCACCCGAGTATGAGAAGATGTGCCCCATATGCGGACGTGCCATCCCCGGAACCAAGACCTGTCCCAAATGTTCGGGAAAGGGAGGTTTCTTAAGCGTGTTCGCCAAAATGGCAGGGCCTTATAAAAAGGACTTCCTCGGCATCTTCCTTGTCATGGTATTTGTTGCGGTCACCACACTTCTTAATCCCGAAGTTCAAAAGCACCTCATCAATGATGTACTCAGTAAAGACGGCAAATTAAGCACGGCGCTTATCTACCTGTCACTGATGTTTACTTTCAGCGTTGCCATAGTAATCCTGAACATCATCAAGAGTAATGCCTCCGCAAGACTTGGTTCCAAGATTGCCGCTGACCTGCGAAAGCAGCTCTTTGAGAAATATCAGAAGCTTCCTTTAAGCTTCATCAATGACAGAAGACCCGGCGAGCTTTTAAACAGGATAACCCAGGATACAAGATTCATAAGCGATTTCATGGCCGATGTATTTTGTAATCTCTTCGCGATCCTCTTTATTTTCATCTGGGATGTTATCTTCATGATGGTTCTCAATCTGAAGCTTGCGCTCCTTACTTTTATTCTGGTTCCTTTTGTCTCCGTGCTGATGATCACCTTCCGTAAAACAATGAGTAGGATCTTCGGACTCCAGTACAGAAAAAACGATGACGTTGCAAGTAACCTTCAGGACGTTATCTCCGGAATGAGAGTCGTTAAGACCTACGGCAAAGAAAAAGACGAATCCGAAAGATTCAAAGCAGTCTCCGAAACCTTCGCCGTTATCCAGAAAAAGAATGAAAGATTCTGGGGAATGTTCGATTTCTTCGTAAATGTACTTATGGGAATGGGACTTGTCATCGTTGTTTACTTCGGCGGAATGGATGTCCTCGGAGATAAGATGAGTGCAGGTGAGCTCTATCAGTTCATTGCTTATACTCTTCTTCTCTTCCAGTACATCGGATGGCTGGGAAGACTCCCCAGAGAATTGTCCAGACTTACAAGCAGCTTGGAGAGAATCTATGACGTGCTTGCTCAGGACGTACATGAAGAGCCGGATACTGTTCGTGAAATTGATATCAAAGGTGAGATCACATTCGATCACGCAACCTTCTGATACAAATCCTATCAGCCCGTTCTTGAGAACATCAATGCAGTGATAAGGCCCGGTGAAATGATCGGTATCGTCGGTGCATCCGGCGCCGGTAAATCAACTCTCATCAACCTCATGATGAGACTCTATGAAACCGATGACGGACGAATTCTTGTGGACGGTGTGGATATGAAGGATATCAGCCGTAAGTCATACCACTCACAGCTTGGCGTTGTGCTTCAGGAGACATTCCTTTTCTCCGGAACCATTATAGACAACATCAGGTTCTCGAAGCCCGATGCTACAATAGAAGAAATAATCCGAGCGGCAAAGCTTGCCAATGCACATGATTTTATCTGTGCACTTCCCGACGGATACAACACCTATGTGGGTGAAAAGGGATACACACTCTCAGGCGGCGAACGTCAGAGAATCGCCATCGCCAGAGCCATCCTTCCCAATCCCCGCATTCTGATCCTGGATGAAGCAACAGCAAGCCTTGATACCGAGAGCGAATTTATGATACAAAAAGCATTGGAGAGACTCACAAGCGGCAAGACTACCTTTGCCATCGCCCACCGACTCTCCACGCTCAAAAATGCCGACCGCATCATGGTCATAGACGACCACCATATCGCAGAGTTCGGAACTCACAAAGAACTTCTTGACAGCAAAGGCATTTACTACAACCTATTCACGGCTCAGACATCTTAATGACAGTGAAGGTGACAGTGGGGACGCTCCTGTCACACAACAAGGAGGATTTATAAAATGCAGAAACTAAGTAATCAAGAAAGACTGAAACCCTGGATGGGATTTATCCTGTTCGCATTCGGCCTGTGCTTCCTGCTCTTTGCCGGATCTTACATGCAGTCAAACTGGGGAATCCCCGGACTGATACTCACAGAGATCGGATTCCTGGCAATCTCGGTTGTGTACTGCCTTATCATGAAGGTTGATCTGAAGGAAGTTTTCCCCATGAAGAAGATATCGGGACGTGACTTCTTCGGAACCATCTTCATGTTCCTTGGAGGATTTCTTCTCAATCTGGTAGCGGCCGGAATTTCCATGTTTGTACTGGATCTGATCGGAAAGAGCGATTATGTATCAGAGGTATCTGAACTGAGCGATTTCCTCTACGGTAACGGAATGGCATACTATGCAATCATTCTTGTAGTTGCCGTCACACCCGCCATCTGTGAAGAAGCTTTCATGAGAGGCGCTGTTCTTTCCAATTTCAGAGGATTGAACGATAAATGGATTATTTTCCTCGTCGGTGTATTCTTCGGAATACTTCACCTGTCGCCTCTCAGATTCCTGAATACCGCATGCCTCGGAGCAATCCTCGCATATATCATGGTCAAGAAGAACAACATCCTTCTTCCCATGCTGGTACACTTCCTTAACAATTTTGTTTCATCCTTTATAGGTGCCAATTCAGGAATAAGCTCAGGCGATGCAACCGCAGCAATGGAAGGGTTCAGCTCAGCGGCTACAATGGGTTCCATGTTCGCAGCCGGATTCCTGTGCCCTCTCTTCCTTGTCATCGGAGCAAAGCTTTATGATAAAGAAAATACAAAAGGAAAACATTTCGTCATCGCAGCAATCCTTTCAGCTTTCCTTTTAATCTCGGGAATTGCCATCACCATAGTTTCATCAATGAACGGTTTGTACAAAAACGCACTTCTTAATTGGAATTACACCTTTGCTGTAACAGAAGAAACGCTGGAATGTGATAACCTGGCAGAAGCAGGAATAGATATATCTGAAGAAGGAGTCCATTCCATTATCGTATCTTCCACCGCTCCCGGCGGAAACATTACCTTCACCATGGAAGACGAAAACGGAAATGTGATTATTGAAAAGAGTGGAAGCGGCATGCTGGTAGTATCCGAAAACGTTGAGCTTGCCCCCGGTCATTACACATTGTACTTTACCGGAGACGATACACTCGTAGGAAAAACATTTTCATATCAGGTTATAGTTAACTAAGATGACAGTTGGGGGCGCTTTTCGTTTTTTAACCGAATTCAGGTAACAAAACGAAAAGCGCCCCCAATGTCATCCGTTAAACTTCTTCAGTGCATCATCCATCTTCTTGTTCTCGGCCTTTTCTCTCAGTCTGCTGAAGACGATTCCTGCGCATGAACATATTGCAAATGAAACAAAAAATCCCACCCATGCAATGGCATCACCTACAGGGAACCATTTACACACAACCACAAAAACTATAATGGCACAGGTGACGGATACAAACATCCCAATTACTCTGGGTACTATGGACATATTCTTAATAAGTTTGTCTGTCAGGAAAAGTGTCTGCAACACGATAACTATAACCGATAAAGCAAAGAGCTGAAGCAGCGTGCTCATTGCAAGCCCTTCCGATCCCAGAGAAAAGAGGGTGGACATTTCCGATGCATCTTGTCCTACGATCAAACCAATTATCACGTGAATGAGTATTACAACTCCGTATACCGTGAACACTTTGGATATATAATCAAATATACTTTTATTTTCTTCCATATCACTTCACTCCCAATCTGTTTCTGAGTTCATCCGAATACATACGGGACACTATTATCTGCTCATCATTCACAAGCGTCACCCTGATCTTACGATTGATATCCGATCTCAGACTTTTCACTTTACGAAGATTAAGGATGCTCTGCTTGCTGATCCTTATAAAATCCTTCTCCGAAAGCTGCTGTTCGAATTCATAGAGCTTCAGCGATGACTCATAGGTTTCTTTTTCCGTATAGATAAAAGTATTTCTTTCCACGGCTTCGATATACAAAATCTCACCCACGTCAAGAAGCACAGTCTCCTCGCCCTTCCTGACCGCGATCTGCATGTCCATCATTCGCATCAGCGATATGATCTTCTCAACTTCAGGTGTGAGAGAAGGCACATGTATATCAACACCTATATCTTCATATTTGGAATCTACATCGATATTGATCTTCATGTAATGATTTACTCCAATCCTTTCTTACGATATGCGAGTAAAAAGAAAACAATCAGTAGTGCAGAGTTTATTACGATCACCGAAAGTCCGAACCTTCCGATTCCCGCAGTCTCTTTTAATATTATACCATCCATCAGATCCATGATCTGTTTTGTATAAAATATCTTTGAGATCTTTTCTACACTTCCGTTAAAAATGGCAATCATGGGAAGGAAGGACAGGATCATCATGACCGGCATTACAAGGGATGTTGCAGCCATTTGGTTTTTCGACCATATTCCGATACATGCTCCTGCGATTATCGAAATCACGAACCCTACAGCCATGACTGCCAGATATGCCGGAACCTTTTCACCGGGAAGTCCCGTTGCCATAACGCAGGCGCCTATCATACAGATGCTCCATACATATACTCCCACTCCGATCAGATACTGAACAGGTTTTACATTTGCCATCATGAGTACTCTGAGAGTATTTCTTTCTTTTTCTTCGGAGATGATGGCAGCTGTCGAAGTAAGGGGAGCCATTCCGATGTACATCACCGAGAAAAGCCTTGTGAAGAATAACTCAGGCATATCCTTCATGGTGATAGCATTCTCCATGATAAGTGTCATTGCCGGAAACAGAATAAACTGTATGAGTATGGTTTTATTTTTGAATGTGTCTTTGATCTGTTTTTCTATTACCATCAGTATATTTCTCATCATCCTGCCTCCTGAAGTCCTCTGCCCGTAAGTTCCAGAAATACCGTCTCAAGTGTGGGCTCCGTGGAATGTATGGTTTCAAGCATTCCGCTCCGCATAAGCGCGTTGATTGTATCTGCCGATTCGGATCCGGCACTCACTTCCATATCTTTTCCGTCTGTTAAGTGAATTCTGATCTTCTTAAGCCTGTTATATCGTCTGCAGATTTCTTCAGGCTTTCCTTTTTCCACGATCTTGCCTTCGTTAAGCAGATATATCTCATCACAGAGCTTTGATGCTTCTTCCATGTTGTGGGTTGCAAGGAAGATCGTACAGCCTTCTTCCTTCTTATCTGTGATCATCTTATGTATGGATCTCATGGACTGCGGATCAAGTCCCGATGTGGGCTCGTCAAGAAAGATTACCTTAGGTGAATGGATAAAAGCTCTCGCAAGTCTCAGTCTTGCTTTCATTCCTTTTGACAATGCGGATGCGGGCTTTTTTATCGAATCTCCGAGTCCCACTTCCTCAAGAATCTTTTCAATGTTTTCTTTAGGAACGCCGTAGATATCCGCATATACTTTGAGATTATCCCTGCAGGTGAATCTCTCGTATACTCCGAAATTATCCATCATTATCCCGAAGTTTCTCTTATCATCTCCGGTGAGATTCTTTACATCCTTACCAAATACTTCCACGCTGCCGCCGCTTGCATCAAGCTGTCCCGTCAGGATTTTGATCATCGTAGTCTTTCCCGCTCCCGAAGGTCCAAGCAATCCGATGATACTACCGTCTTTTATATCCAGATCTATTCCGTCCAGAACCTTTTTGTCTCCGTAACTTTTACATAATCCTTTGCATGTGATCATATTGTTTTCCTCCGTCCGTAACTGCACAATATCAGCCCCGGGAAGGCAAAACAATAGGCCATGACATAAGTTGCCATGGCCGTTACATAAGTTGCACAATATTTGTCTTTTATTCGATATATCCCATTGTCCTTGCGAGATCCTTGATATCATCTCTGTCCGCTTTGGGGCCCGCAGTGATCATAAGTGTATTGTCTACGCGGATAATAAGCTTATAGATCAGATCGTCTTCATATTCCACCACACAATAATCACCGTCTTCTGTTCTCTTTACCTCATCACACATGGCAACCGCAAGCTCATACTCGGTAGTACATGCAACGGAATCCGACTTAAAATCGCAGAATGTAAAGGTCCAGTGGTTGGTAAGCACCGCACCGAGTTTTTCCGATCCCGCAACTTCTCTTATGTTTGCGAGTGACTCATCATAATATCCCAGGGTTTCAAGAGTACTCTTTACGGTCTCAACATCAGTCTTCTTGAATTTGCTTCCGCATCCGCAGAGCATGGACAGTGCAAGAATACACACAACAACCAGTGAACAGATTCTCTTCATTCTAATATCCTCTTTGATATTATGGTAGACAAATTACATATCTTTATGATAAACGGCTCTTTCTCCGCCTACATACTTAGGTCTGTGACGAGCTGCAAGCACGAATGCTTCTCCTATGTGTCTGTGCTCAAGTCTGAGCGGAACAACTACGGGATGAATGTGCATACCGATCATTACGCCTCCGATATCCATTCCCGCATCAGCCTTCTGTCCGATGTTCTCTACAACAACGGGATCCGGCAGGCTTCCGTAATGCTTAACCGCAAAGGCACCGCCTGCGTGGGGCTGAGGAATAACGTTCACCTCTTCGAATCCGTACTTTTTTGCAACGCTTCTGTCACATACGATGGCACGGTTTAAATGCTCGCAACACTGAACAACCAGATCGATCTTTCTCTCGGCCATAGCCTTGGAGATTGCACCGTATACGGTTTCAACCACCTGATCCGTTTCACCGTCAGCGGATGTGCCCATTGTGTTTCCGATGATCTCACTGGATGAACAACCGACTACGAAAAGATCCCCTTCCTTAAGATTGGTCTTTTCAAAGATTTCTTTTAAAACTATCTCGATATCGTCCTTAACCATTTTTATGTCCCTTCTTATTTCCAATATCCGATATTGTTGATTATAGCAGAACCGTCCTCATTTCCATCGAAAAATATCCTAATGGAAGTAACTCTGGCAAAATCAAAATTCTCGCTGTCTTCAAACATATCCGGTGTAATCCTTACAGTCTGGAGCTGATGCTTATATTCATAAGAATCGAAGATTACATCCTGCCTGTAGAGTTGAACCGCAAGGGCGGGATAAACAAATTCCGTATTCTCTGTTTTTACGGAATTACCCATCAAATCCCTGAGTTCGATGGTATACCTAAGTCCGCCTTCAGCTTCTTCGGTATCATCTCTCAAATCCGCAATACCCATTGACAGATATCCATTCGATATATTTACATAAGGAAAATCAATTCTGACCTGAGGTTCGTTTTCTTCCTTCCATGTACAGTAAAGAACATAATCTTCGCCGTTTGTTCCCCTTCCTCTGAAATACTCTTCCAAAGTCCAGGTTCCGATACCGTAACATGTAACCTTTACTCCGCCGTCATAGCTGTTGATGGTTGATGTATCCTCAAAATCACAGATACTTATATAATCCGAATCGGAATAGTTGGTGATATAAACCGTATCGGGAAGATAGCTTGTATATCCGGTGTAATCGGAAAGAAGCGATTCGTAAGTGTCATCCTCTCCGAGTGTCGTATCAAGGAATGTTCTGATATAAGCCTTTGCAATAAGCTTCTGATCCGCTTCGTCCAGGAAATTATATGTGTTCAGATAATGATTGGTCATTCCGGCCATATCATATCTGCCCCATCTGCTGTTGAACTGTCCGTGGTTTGCGCCCAGGATATATACGGATGATTTCAGATTGAACTCTTCGCTGTCCTCGGAAAAGAATACATTATTGTACTGTTTCTCTCCCATCATGCTGCTTACATCCTGATCGTTTGATCCGTGGATCAGCAGATAGTTCACATCCGAGATCTCAACCGCACGGTCAACCGGCATGTACTGGTCAACTACCGGAGCAATGGCAACTATGGATGTAATGTCAAAATGATAATCAAACTTTATGTTACCGTCTTCGGGATAAACACTCATATCGTTGAAGAGATATGCAGTGGCAACCATCTCTCCGCCTCTTGAATGTCCACCGATGGCTATCCTTTCTTCATCCATAAGTCCGAAAAGCTCACTGCCTTCCGTCTTGTTAAGTTCAAGGATTGCTTTCATGTTATCCAGAAGAAGGATCGCACGCTTATCGTTCCCCTCTCCCGTGGCATTGATTATATTCTCATCCACGGAAATAACAACATAACCGTTAGATGCAAGATACTCGCCGAGATAGTCATATCCCAGATACGAAGGCACGAAGGAGTCATGATTTCCGTGAACCATGAAAAATACAGGTCTGTCAGTCTCACCTTCCGGATACCAGATCTGTCCCTTTACCGGAACCTTATCGAATTCATATCCGGTCAAAGGATCGAAAAGCGCATCCATTCCGCCTCTGTTTGCTATGGAATCAAACTTGGTGTAATCAAGAGTCTCCGTGATGATATCGTTATCATCTTCCGGGCCGTAAGAAAGTGTTGCAACTCGGTATGATCCGTTCTGAAGATATGCGTCAAATCCTGTTACCTGATCGGAGTTTTCCGCACGCATTGAATTATAGAATACAAGCCTGCTTTCCCCGAAAGTGTCATTCAATATGAAATACGAATACGCACCCACATATACTGCCGAAATGATAAATGCAATATATCCGAATACTTGTTTAAATCTGTGGGTTTTGATGAATGCCCAAAGCACCCTTCCGAGAACATCAACGCTCAAGGCGAGTGCAAAGCTCATCAGAAATGCCTGAGGCATAAGGCTTCCCTGCGTTCCCATGAAATTCTCCATCATCACGCAGAAAACCGCAGTCCAGAAATATACCTTACATCTCTTGCTTCCGCCCACAAAGAGTTTAAGAAGAAGTGCAATGATCTCCGCTATCGCAAAAAACAGTGCCGCAACAATAAGATAATCAGCCCAAACGGGTAATTTCTCATACACCATAGAGCCGATGACCCATCCGGTGAAAATAATACTCAAAGCCGCCTCAGCGATCATTCCGCCGGGGCGTCCTTCTTTCATGAACTTTCTTGCAGGCTCTGTTTTACGCTTGATGAACCTGAAAGGTTTCGAGATAACTCTACCGATCTTCTTAAAAAACTTTTTCATTTCTTACGGGTTCCTACTCTTTTTTCCTAATATATTTTCAACCCTGGTCCCGCCGTTAACAAACTTAGCAAATTTGTCGGCATCTTCAGGGCTTCCTACTATGCTTCCGAAATGTGTGGGAATGGCTATTTCGGGTTTAATGGTATTTATTAGTTCCGATGCAGCTTTGGGATCCATGGTATAGAATCCACCGATCGGAACAAGTGCGATATCACATTTAACTTCAAGAGCTTCCTTAGTGATATCTGTATCTCCGGCCACATATATCCTCTTACCGAATGCTTCAAAAATATATCCGACCCAACCCGCTGATTTCATATGGAAGGGTTTAAGAGTGTTATACGCAGGGATTGTCTCTATTACAAAACCATCTATATCTTTGGTCTCTCCCTGAGCTATGGCTTCGATCTTTCCGACGCAGCCTTCTACCTTATCGGTTTTATCAGCCATCTTTTCGGGCACGACAAGTACTGTATCAGCCTTTGCCACCGCAGCCACATCCGCAGGAGAGAAATGATCGTAATGATCATGAGTTATCAGGATATAATCTGCATCATGAGGAGCATGTTTCATCTCAAAAGGATCGATGTAGATTGCCTTCTCCCCGTTCTGAACTCGGATGCTGTTATGGGTAAATACTTTAATATTCTCGACCATGATAACCCCCTTGTTACATGCGAAAAACCATTAAAATAGCCCGAGGCTGCAATTTGCGTAGCCACGGGCTTTATTATAGCATTTTTGAACTTGTGATTAAAGAAGAGCCGTCATGGGATTAAAAGGTCTCTACCCCCTCCAAATCAGGCCAAACCTCGAACCAGTCAATGCCTGCCTCCTCAGCTTTACCCTGAAGAAATTCGGATATCTCCAAATGACGAATATTCTCAATTGAAGTAAATGTATGAATATCCTATTCTTTATTTACACCGAAATAGATTTCGACAATCCGTAAGCAATACGCTTTTTCATAAAATTCAATAGATCCATCCGAATCTTCAACGTAGTTTACTAATTGAAATACCCGTTCATATACTCCGTTAGAAGTTTCCTAGTAAAAAGTAAAAGCATAAGGTCTTTCGTCTAATTCAATCTTTAAAATCGTTTCGGCAATGTTATTTATGCATGTTTCATCACTGTTTCGAACTAAATATCCATAATTCACCCTTTCTCCATCCAGTGATTCCGACCTTCCCATATACCAGTAGTCATCGCCTATCACTTCAAAGACAGTCTCAGCTATACTATCTTCCGGTTTTGCATTGGAATGACTGACAACTCCTCCCCAACAACCCATCAAGCACATCAGGAGCAATAGAAAAATGCTTAGATTTTTTTTCATTGATCAATCTCCGAAAGATTTATTATCGACTCAAATATTCTATTTTTTCAAGTTCGGGCCAGATTTCATACCAGTCAATTCCCAATTCATCTGCCTTTTCCTGCATGCGTTTCGACACGATCAAGTACCTTACTCCTTCTACTTCAGTAAAAGTTGTAGGATCAGTTAAAATCGGATCTGACAAATCCTGATATGAAATCGTATAAACACACATTTCTGAGAATTCAAGTACAGTTTTATCATCACCATCCGATAATTCTATATAGTTCTGCATCGAACATGCTCCGCCGGATCCATCCGGTATCTGTGGACACATTTCAAATACTATGTGTTCGGATTTATCAACAGAAAGAGAGGTGACCGAATTCATATATAAAGAGATTTTTTCCACAGTAATAGACTCATATGGTGCATAATACTCATAGTTCATTGCACCGTCATATTGTTCTTCTTTTCCAAGATATCGGAATGTGTCTCCTATTGAATTACATATATATGTCGATAATTCATCATCAGGTTTTACACCTCGATAACTATCGTCTCTGCATCCACATAATAAAGTGAAGATTACGAAAATCACTGAAATTAATTTAATTTTAGTCATTAATTTATCTCCAAAATATTATTAAAAACATTAAGTCCCTCAGCAAATTCCTCATATCTAACATAATACACATATCCCCAACTAACAACTTTTAATAAGTATTTGGGTTTATTATTATCTCATAGACGCTCGCATTGTATCCGGAGTTCCAAACTGTACCTAATGTAAAAGTCACAGTATAACCATCCGTGACATAAACCTTCTCTTTTTCATCACCCACCACATCCTGCGCCGCATACGAATCTATCGGCGCAGACGCGATAAGCATTGAACATACAACAAAAAAAGCAACAAGCTGCCTAAAATATTTAAATAAATGTTTCCTCATACATAAACTCCCAAAACTATAACAGCACCCCAAAAAGGCCACTGAACAAATAGTGACTTAATACTGCTGATTTGTTATTCAGTTCAAGCTGATGAGAAAAATTTGGGAATATAAAACTCAA
>JAGAYR010000034.1 GCA_017940415.1 Lachnospiraceae bacterium | reverse complement strand
CACTGGAACATATTCTGAGTGTTCCGTTCATTGTCAGAACTCCCAGTATCTTTATCGCAGCAGGTGATGCGGGCGGTATAAAATACGCCGCGCCTATGGCATCACAATTTGCTTTACCCAGATTTGTAATACTGTATCCGTGAGGTTTATCAAAGTGAAAATAATACTTTCCGATAAACTCTCCGGCCTTACTCTCATACAATCTTTTTGCGGATACGAATGCCGCATCCAGAAGTCCCGGTTCAAGCATCGCATAGCAACTGAGGACAAGGCACAGTTCCGAAGGTGTATTAATCTTCTTTTGTATGGCACTGTGAAGTTCTTTCGAAACCTCCCATATATCATCGGATTTCTTCGATACACTGACGGAGAATGCCGTTGCAAAATTACCGAGAGAATCTTCATTAATACATGTCAGCTTATCTCTTAAGTCACTTGCAACAACTGCGCTCTTCGCTTTTTCCCGGATCATGAATTCGGCCATGAGATAATCATTGACGGTGACATCATGCCTTTTACATCCGTCAATGATCTCGGCAAGCTCTTCGGAACTTATCTCTGACAGAGTGTGTTTTACACGATCTGTCTTTAAGAATTCATCCGCAAGCTTATGATAATCTTCATATGAAAGAATCCTGTTTTCTTTTTTCCAATTCTTATTGGCATTATTCGTAAACCATCTGCTTATAAGTGGCATTTCGGAATTCTTCGGAAGATCCTCTGCGGATTCGATGAGCTTTTCTTCCGCAAAGGCAGGCTTTATTCCATCTTTATAATAGGATGCCAGCTGCTCGGACAGCATCAGTGCCCCGCGTCCGTCCGAAAGAAGATGATGAAGCGCCAATAAGAAAACCGTCTCATCTCCGGATTTCCACACGCTCAATTTCAGCATTCCTTCATTAAACAGATCAAAGTCCCTGCTCATGATGCGGTCGTATTCGGAAATGATCTCAGGTGCTTCTATTCCGGATATTTCCATGCCCGTCAGATTCAGTTCTGTCTTCTGAGAATCCGTTACATCATAGAAATATGCATTGGTCTCCTTCTCATATCCGATCAGGGAATTCAGGAATGGATGGGCTTCGGATAAAACACCTACGGTCTCTTTTATCCTGTTTTCATCATAAGGACTCTTTACGGTAAACACGATGGCAAAGCCCATATTGGGGCACATAAGATGTGCACGTTCCGTAAAAAGATATTTTCTCTTGCTCATACGTATTTCCTCATTATCCATGTCCACTGGCCCATAACAATTTTAGTGGGCATGTATTTGGAATAAAGCCTGAAATATTTGGCGAAAAATGAAGGAAGGGAAAGTTCCCTGCCTCTTCGCAGATCTGCAAGTGCTTTGCTTACAACCTTCTCTGCACTTATCATTCCCGTATAGTGAATCTTCTTTCCGTTTTTCTCCTTGGGAAGCATTCCCGTATCCACCCATCCGGGGCAGGAGCATGTAACCTTTATCCCACGCTTTTTCAGTTCCACGCCCAGGGCTCTGGAAAAATTCTTTACGAATACCTTACTTGCGGAATACATCGTCAGATACGGATTCGGTTGAAAAGAAGACGAGGACGAAACATTTATGATTCCCGATCCTTCCTTCATATAAGGAAGGCACTCCGAAACAAGTAAAGCGGGAACGGTGCAGTTAAGCATGCACAGGCTCTCTATCTTCTCCTGTTCCATATTCTCGAAATATCCCAGATAACCTACTCCGGCATTATTTACAAGAATTCTCACTTCGGGATTCTCACTATTAAGCTTCTCCGATATCTCACCTATACCTTTGCTCAGATCCGCTTCAACGGAAACTACCTTGGGATATTCGGATGCGAGCTTATCAAGCTTTTCCTTATTTCTTCCGACTGCCCATATCCTGTCTATATTTTCATCTTCGGAGATCCTGCGAACGAACTCACTTCCTATTCCGCCGGTTGATCCGGTCACTATTGCAACTCTCTGCATTTCAAGCCTCCAGAAGTCTTGATAAAGTTTCTTTGGTAACTGTTTTAGAATCTTTCAGAAAAACCTTCTTAAGTGCGTAGAGATATACGTTTCCCCAGTAGAGATCTGCAAGGTACATGGGATCTCCTGCTACCACGGTTCCTTCTTTCTGTCCTTGTTTAATAACCTTCACCAGTTCCTTGTAAAACTCATTTGATGAAAAATCCTTATGCTGCTCAAGCATCACCTGTGAAAAGATGGTAATCTTTACTGCGTAATCCTCATTGGTACGCAATTGCTTTTCCATCTCTTCGGAGATTTTCTCAATCTTGAGCTTTGCCGGTATAGGGAGTTTTACAAGAAGCTTCATCTTCTTGAGTTCATCTTTGTTATCCGCAGTCTGTCTGATTTCTTCAAAGAGCTCTTCCTTGGATTTGAAATACATATACATGGTTCCCTGCCCGATACCGATGTACTTGGCAAGGTCACCGATCTTGGTATTTCCGAATCCGTTCTTTGCAAAATAGATAGCCGACTCCCTGAGGATCCTGGCTCTCATATCTTCACGCATCTGTTTGCATTGCTCTTCTGTTTTGGGCATATATAACCTCTCTTTTTAACTGAACGAATATTCATTCATAAACAGAATTTAACACTACGCCGGATGTATGTCAAGTGTGACAAAACTGTAGCGTCCCCACTGTCATCTTGTTATAATTTAACAGGTATATAAAATACTTATTCGGAGTTTATATATGGAAAACAAAAAGCAAAAGATCTGGAACCTGTTCAGGGACAACATGGAATGCTTCCTTACCTACTGCTTCTTCGGCTGGGTATATGAATCCATCTGGTGTTGCCTGATATATCACCGCAGAGGATTCATCAACAGAGGTTTTCTCTTCGGTCCCTGGCTTCCCATATACGGAATCGGATTTTTCATAATACTGGGAGTCTTCAAACTTCTTAGAGTCAAGAAACCCATACTCGTATTTATAGTAGGCGGAGCAATAGCTGCATGTGCCGAACTCATAGCAAGCTACATCATCGATGCCGCGGGAATGGATCCCATGTGGGATTACCACGCAGAGTTTTTGAACTTCGACGGAAGGATCGCACTTGTTCCTTCACTCATGTTCGGACTCCTCATCTGGGTTGCACTCTGTCTGATCCATCCCGGCATCAAAAAGCTCCAGAACAAATTCAGAGAATCAAAAGCACATAAC
This sequence comes from Lachnospiraceae bacterium, assembly GCA_017940415.1. GTDB lineage: Bacteria > Bacillota > Clostridia > Lachnospirales > Lachnospiraceae > AC2028. The sequence continues at coordinate 22,496 of JAGAYR010000034.1, read as the reverse complement.
ATAGGCTTTATCATCATCGCAGTTTTATTTTTCATAGATCTTATAGCCAGAATCTGGCTGGGAAGTAATATCTGACAAAATAGTAGCGTCCCCGGTGTCACCCACGTCATCTTAAATCTGCTTTAACAGATTCACCATCTCGATGGCTCCCTGGCCGCACTCAAAGCCCTTATTTCCAGCCTTCGTTCCGGCTCTTTCTATCGCCTGTTCTATGGTATCTGTAGTAAGAACTCCGAACATTACGGGGATACCTTCGTTCAAACTCACCTGTGCGATTCCTTTTGAAACTTCCGCACACACATAATCATAATGTGAAGTCGAACCTCTTATCACCGCACCGAGGCAGATGATTGCATCGTACTTTCCGCTCTTTGCCATCTTGGAAGCAACAAGCGGGATTTCAAACGCACCCGGCACCCAGGCAACATCCACATCGTCTTCTTTTACATTCTCTCTCGTAAGTGCATCCATTGCACCGCCGAGAAGTTTTGATGTAATAAATTCATTAAACCTTGCTGCGACGATTCCCACTTTGATTCCTTCCGCTACTAACTTTCCTTCAAATGTATTCATATTATCTCCTTTCAATACATTACACTTTTAACAGGTGACCCATTCTTGCTCTCTTTGTCTGCAGGTAAAAAAGATCGTACATATTGGCTTCAATCTCGATGGGTACTCTTTTACGGATTGATATTCCGTAGTCTTTCAGCTGATAAACTTTATCCGGATTGTTGGTAAGAAGATTAAGCGACTTAACTCCTATCTCTCTTAAGATCTGTGCTCCAATATAGTATTCACGCATATCTCCCGGAAAACCCAAAGCGATGTTCGCTTCAAGTGTATCCATTCCCTCTTCCTGCAATTTGTATGCTTTGAGTTTATTTACAAGGCCGATCCCTCTTCCTTCCTGTCTCATATACAGAAGTATTCCGCGGCCTTCACGGTCGATCATCTTAAGCGCGGTTTCAAGCTGCTGGCCGCAGTCACATCGCATGGATCCGAACACATCTCCCGTAAGGCACTCTGAATGAACTCTGCAAAGTACATCCTCTCCGTCACCGATATCTCCTTTAACAAGTGCCACATGATGTTCACCGGTGATCTTGTTAACGTAACAATGGGCCATGAATTCACCGTACTTGGTTGGCATCTTTGCAACGGATGCACACTCAACGATGATGTCGAACACCTTACGATATTCTTTGATATCCGCGATGGAGATCATTACGATACCGTACTCCTCCGCAAATTTTTCAAGTTCTTTTCTGCGCATCATGGTTCCGTCATCCGCCATGATCTCGCAGCACAGACCGCATTCTTTTAAACCGGCCAGCTTCAGAAGATCCACTGTAGCTTCGGTATGTCCTCCCCTTACAAGCACACCTCCCTCTCTTGCGACAAGTGGAAACATATGTCCCGGCCTTCTGAAATCTTCCGCAGATGATTCTTCACTTATGATCATCCGTGCGGTAAGCCCACGCTCCGCAGCAGAGATTCCCGTTGTTGTATCTTTGTGATCCACGGATACGGTAAATGCTGTCTCATGATTGTCCGTGTTTACCTGCACCATGGGAATTAACTTAAGCCTGTCCGCAATCTCTCCGCTCATTGGCATGCATATAAGCCCTCTTGCCTTAGCAGCCATGAAGTTTACATTCTCGGTTGTGGCATATTCAGCGGCACATATAAGATCGCCTTCATTCTCACGATCCTCATCATCGACCACCAGGATCAGTTTTCCTTTTTTCAATTCATCAATAGCTTCCTCTACCGATCTTTTCATATATGCTCTCACTCTCCTTTCCTTCTTTTACAAACTGCTTAATATATTTACCGATCACATCGGTTTCAATATTCACAAGATCTCCCGGTCTCTTATTTCGTAGCACCGTCGCATCAAGAGTGTGAGGTATCACAGAAACCGAAAAATTTTGAGATGTAATCTTTGCTACCGTCAGGCTGATCCCATCTATCGCAACAGACCCTTTAATTACAATTCCTTCAAGAAGCTCAGAGCCTGCAGCAATCTCGTACCACTTTGCATTTCCGTCATCAAAACATGCCTTGATCCTGCCGGTTCCGTCGATATGTCCGCTGACGATATGACCTCCGAATCTTCCGTTTGCTGCCATCGCTCTTTCAAGATTCACTTCATCACCTATCCGAAGACTACCCAGACTTGACCGCATGAAAGTTTCGTTCATCACATCAACGGTGAATTCTTTTCCGGTGAAGGAAATAACCGTAAGACATACTCCGTTAACGGCGATGCTGTCACCGATATGCATATCCGTCATGATCTCCGATGCCGAGATAACCAGACGGCTTTCGATGCTCGTTCGCTTCAGGCTTTTGACTATACCGAGTTCCTCAACTATTCCCGTGAACAAGATGCTTCACCTCACTTTCCACAAAGATGTCATCATCAAATTTTGTGATGTTTACCGGATTTAACATCACCGCATCATCTATGTTTTCTATTCCCGCTCCTCCCACGGGCGTTTTTGCATTTCCTCCGAATATCTTGGGTGCTATGTAGGTATGAACTTCATCGACTATCTGTGATTCCAGTGCACCGAGGTTCAGCTCTGCTCCGCCTTCAAGCAGGATACTGTCGATACCTTCTGCGCCAATAATCTTCATCAGTTCTTTCAGATCAACTCTTCCTTGATTCGAAGATGTTCTCACTACTTCGCAGCTTCTGCTTTCGTATTCTTTTATCCTCGATTCATCACCCGATACTGTTGCGATAATCGTCCTGATCTCGGATGCGGTCTTCACAATCTTAGAATCCATGGGAGTTCTGAGACCGCTGTCGCATATGATCCTCACCGGATTCTTACCGCCTTCCGAAAGTCTGCAGTCAAGCATGGGATCATCAGCCATAACAGTTCCGACACCGACCATGACCCCCATCAGCGCATGTCTTGTTCTATGAACATTTTTCCGAGAAGAGTCACCGGTTATCCACTTTGACTGCCCGCTTACTGTGGCTATCTTGCCGTCCGCGGTCATTGCATATTTCATCACCACATAGGGAAGCTTTTTGGTAATGTATTTGATGAAGATTCTGTTCAGTCTTCGGCATTCCTCTTCCAGAACTCCCGTCACAACCTCGATGCCGTGATCTTTCAAGATCTTCACTCCGTTTCCCGCAACTACCGGATTGACATCGAGCATACCCACAACAACTTTCCCAATCCTGCTTTCAATGATCGCATCCGCGCATGGCGGTGTTTTTCCGTGATGACAACAGGGCTCAAGTGTCACATAGATTGTTGCGCCTTCCGGGTCTTCGGTGCAGTTTTTGAGAGCATTTCTCTCGGCATGCAGTTCTCCGTATCTTTCGTGATAACCTTCGCCGATGATCCGTCCTTCTTTTACGATAACCGCTCCCACCATGGGATTCGGATTTGTCCATCCCATTCCCATCCCGGCAAGCTCAAGTGCCCTTCTCATATATGCTTCATCGTTCATGTTTTCCTCCAATAAAAAAGATGCCTTGAAACTATCCTTCAAGACATCTGTACAAACCTAATGCGTAGTCTTTCCCTTCGGAAAATAAAACCCCGGGCATAATACACCCGGGGCAGACATGCAAAAAGCAACAAATCTTCTTTCATCCAGACTATACTGTCGGCCCCGGAATCTCACCGGATCATGCCTTACGGCTCGCGGGCTTTACCGCCGGTAGGGAATCTCACCCTGCCCTGAAGATATCTTTATTAAATTGAATACAGTCTAATCGCAGACAGGTATTTCTGTCAATATATCAGCGAAGAGTCTGCGCTCTGTTTGCTATATTCTGCTGGAAGTTTATAACATCGTGATCGTATTCTTCATCCATGTATGATGAATGGATCAGGAAATCCGCAGTCGCCTTATTGTTGGCAAACGGAATGTCGTAAACCTGAGCAATTCTCATGAGAGCCTTTACATCGGGATCATGAGGAGCAGCGGTAAGGGGATCCGAGAAAAATATTACGAAGTCGATCTTACCCTCTACTATCTTGGCTCCGATCTGCTGGTCGCCTCCCAAAGGTCCGGAATTATAACCTCTGACCGGAAGATCCGTTGCATCGGTGATCATACGGGCGGTTGTTCCGGTCCCGCACAGAAAATGCTTCTTAAGAGTCTCCGCATTGTCCTTACACCACTGTATCAGCTCAGCCTTTTTTCCGTCATGAGCGATCAGTGCGATATTCTTTTGTCTTCCTATTGTAAGTGTGATTGTATCTGCCATTTTTGCGCCTCCAATCAAAGCTAATTTTAGCATTCTATGAGCTAAAGCTCAAGTTGTACACAGCTATGAAAAAGCCTCTGCTTTCGTTTTACTTTCTTCCTGTTAAATAATACACAGCAAGGGCTGTCCTGTGGGTCAGTCCTTCTTTATTCAGAATGCCCGATATATAATTCTTAACGGTACCTTCGGAAATGAAGAGCCTTTCCGCTATTTCTTTATTGGAAAGTCCATCGGCCACAGCCTTTATGATCTCCAGTTCGCGGGTCGAATAATCCGATGCATCAAACCCATCTGATGCTCCGCCTGAGTTATCCGTAGTGCTTTCGGATGAGGAAGCAAGGGATTCCAGCACATTTTCTTCCATAACTCCGAGACCGTTATATACGGATTTGATCATCTGCTTAAGATGCTCGGGTGTGTGATTCTTGATCAGATAACCCTTCGCTCCATTCTTAAGTGCCTTCCTCACCAGATCATCGTCATCAAAAGTGGTGAGGATCAGAACCTTTCCAAGTCCCTCTTCCACAATGATCTTGGTGGCTTCTATGCCGTCCATCTCCGGCATCTGTATATCCATGAGAAATACATCCGGTGCGATTTTTCTGGCAAGTTCTACAGCTTCCTTGCCCGTTCCCGCAGTTCCTATTACCTCAAATTCATCATCCACATCGAGGATGATCTTCATTCCGTCTCTGACAAAGTCACTGTCATCTGCGATTATTACTTTGATCTTTCCCATATACTCATTCCCCTATAGGAAGCAGCATTGTGACCTTAAAACCGGCTTCCGTTTCAAAGCTGATCATACCGTTCACGCTTCTTGCTCTCTGACGCATTCCGGATATTCCCATTCCGTCCACTATCTTAGAGCAACCGATGCCGTCATCTTCTATTGAACATCTGACCATCTTATTCATTACCACGATGACGATGTTTATATGTTTGCACTTGGCATATTTCATGGAGTTGGATACAGCTTCATAAGCATTATCCAGGATCACTTCCCACAGATTATCGGGCACCTGTGAAGTATCCCCTTCCGTTGTCAGATTTGCTTCAACTCCCTTATTGTTACAATCCTCGCAAAGCTCATACAGATGAAGCATTGCAATCTTTCTTTTCTCGGGACGCTCCTTGCGAAGTATGGCACGGATCTCATCCATTCCGGTTCTGAGCTGGTCTATAACAGCTTGAACCATGGTCTTAGCTTTCTCGGGATCTTTATCCATCAGGACTTTGACTCCCTCAAGCTGATATATGGATCCGTTGATATTATGTCCAAGCCTGTCATGCAATGTCTGAGAAAGTTCCGCCCTGTCCTCAAGGATCTTGTTCTGTGCATTCAGCATGCTTTTATTCAGCTCTGCCTTGGCACTGTATTCCTGATATTGCATTTCCTTCTTGAGATTCTGTTCGGTCTCAAGATCGCTTTGATTGCGTTTGATCAGCTCCCTGATAACATAGTTTTGCTGAATATAAAGAGTTGCCATCATGAACACAATCACAAACAGCGTCAGAAATCCGATGGGTGTGTCTACAACTGTCCCGATAAGCGGGACAAAATATAACCTGTGATCGATATCCGGAAAAAGAGACAAGATCTCATACACGCTTAAGAATCCGAAAGGAACAAAATATCTCCCCCCCATATATATGAGCAAAAAGACGATGATGCATGAGGCTATAAGGCATGCGATCTTTCCCGGTCTTTTTAAGAATTCTTTTGAAGCAATACATCCTATATATAACGAAACGAGAAGGAGTATCATTACAGATACCCCTGTCTCGTGAACCGCATTCATTATTCCGTATACGCTGAACACTATGAGAAGTGTCAGTTTTATCAGTAAGAAGTTTTTCTCTCTTATATTCTCACTCATGATTTCTGATCTTGATCCCGATGCTTCCCAAACCTAAAGTGACAATAAGATATGCCGTTGTTACACATAATATCATAAAATACACCTTATTGTCCCCAAGCATCAGCATTTCCGTCGCATCAAGGAACCACTTTGAAGGCATTATATAGGACATGGTTTTGATGGCATCGCCTGCCGCGTCCAGTGAGAAATACAATCCCGATAAAAGCGAGGAAAGCGTCCAAAGTATAAATGCGGATACCGTGGCACTCATTACATCATCGAATAAAATACCCATCATCAAGCTGAGGGAACAGAATATCAAACCGAGTGCGAATATCATGGCAAAAAATCCGATGCGGCTCATACCCAGCTTACTTTCGTCTATCGTAAGTGTCATCAGGCTTGTTACGACCGCATACATAAATGATACGATTCCGCCGCAGATAAATTTTGCCGCAAAATACTGAGGATCGGTAAGGCGTGTGAGCTTCACTCTTGTAAGAACCATATCTTTTCTTTCACGGATAACGGTATATGCTATAAGTACTCCGCCGAATACGAATCCCAATGTAAGGAATGCAAAAGCATAACCCACAAGCGCTTTCTGATCCAGCTGTTTATTGGTAAGGTCTCTGCCGTCCGATGAACCTATAAGAACAGTTTCGTTATTGGGAAGTGCATCATACATTGCCTCCAGAGTATCAATCACATCTTCTCTGTTTCCCATAAGCAGCGCGTTCGATACCTGTCCCATGAACATCTTTATCTCATTTTCAAGTATCTCACATCTTTCATCATCCGAAAGGATATAAACGGTGAGGGCTTTATCCGCTTCTCCGTTTAAAACATATTCATCAAAATCCTTATCCAGATAAAGATCTGCTCCGACTAAGTCACTGTATCCGTCAAAGTCCGCATGATCCTTAGCTTCACCTTCAGTCATTTCCGGAACCTTGGCTCTTACCGCGGTTATCATACCGCTCTGCTCCAGACAGTTCAGCATATACTCGGACAATTCGCTGCAGGAAGCATCATAAACCTTAACCACATACTTGCCGTTGCCTCCGAAATATCCGGCCCTGTCATCCGCATTATCTATTTCAATTATCTCTTCCAGATCTGCAGAATCATATGAACCGATATTATCAGCCTGAACTCTAAGCATAACCATCGACAACAAAGGTGTGGCAATCAGAAATATCCAGAATATTATATTTCTGAACAATAGTTTAAGAGTTGATTTTATTATGCTGATCATTATCTTACTCTCCTCTTGATGCAGGCAGTTCCTACAGTAAGCCCCGAGCAAACTAAAGCAATCACTGCGGGTATTGTAATGGCACTTATCACATAGTCACTCTTTCCCATACTCGAAAGTTCAACCAAAGACCTGTTTGCATGATATATGGGCATAAGATGTTTCAAACCTTCAGGAAGTGAAGACATGATATATGACTCAAAGGTTCCTCCAATAAATCCCATGGACCAGATAAGTGCAAATGCTATGAATATGGCAGCAACCATGCTTCCCGTAAATTCATATAGCATAAGTCCGAATGAAGATGCGGCTATTATGAGAACCAACACTATGACTGATGACAGCAATATGTTTCCCCAGTGTACTCCCAGCAAAACCGAGTTGAGCACCGCAGCTATTCCCAAAGACAAAGCAACGGAACATACAAGTGGGATCAGTCTTGACATGTAGATCTGAAACGCGGACAGATTCGAGACATGAAGCCTCTCAGGAATCCTATGTTTCTGCTCATTGGACAAAAGTCCCGCCGCACATACGATGGCCAGCCATCCAAAATATACAATGTAAATTATTCCGTAATAATCAGTTGAATCAATGGCAGGAGCATAATCCGGATGCTCTACATGAATATCTATATTTTCGACATCCCCGCTTATCATTGCGGTAAAAAAGGTACTCATAAGATAATTCAGGATGGCTCCTTCGGATTTTGCATCCTCCGATTTGTATACTGTATATGAATCTTTTCCGAACTCCACGAATCCGCCCAAATCATGGTCACGAATACTTTCTTCCGCGGTTCCGGGATCATATTCGGTAAAATATACTCCGTTTTCCTCTCCGATATCTTTGAGGATATCGATATAAGGAATAAGCTCACTGTCTTCTTCAATGCTGTATCCTGCTTTAAAATCCCCGACGCTTTCATAGCTTTCAAACAATGCAGAGAATGCACTGGCCAGTACCGCAGAGATTATGACGGGTCCGATTATATAAATGATCAGGTTGATTCCGTTCCTGAACATGATCTTGAAATTGTTTTTTATCAAATATCTGATCATTACATGTCCCTCAGTTTCTTTCCGGTAAGTGTCAGGAATACTTCCTCCAGGGTAATGGAATTCGTATCATCGGAAACCAGCTTTTTAAGTTCCTCACTTGTTCCGCTTGCGATGACCTTACCGTTATCCATAATGGCGATTCTGGTGCAGATTGCTTCAACCTCTTCCATGTAGTGGCTGGTGTAGATGACCGTTGCACCGTTTTTATTGGATTCCCTTATCTTCTCCAGTATGAAGTTCCTGGATTGGGGATCTATTCCTACCGTAGGCTCATCGAATATGATAAGTTCGGGGTGATGACCGATGGCACAGGCGATATTCAGTCTTCTTTTCATTCCGCCGGAGAAAGTCTTGGCATAATCGTTTCTTCTCTCGGATAGGCCTACATATTCCAGCGACTCATCTATTCTTGATTTAAGTTCCGCGCCCTTAATTCCATAGAGTGAAGTAAACAGTTCCACATTCTCCCAGGCTTTCAAATTGCCGTGTATTGCAAGATGCTGTGGGATATATCCAAGCTTGTCGCTGAGCTTGTTCTTATTTTTCCTGAAGTCCATCCCCATGAACTCGACACTTCCGAAATCAGGTTTTATCAGATTGCAGATCATATTCATGGTGGTACTCTTTCCGGCCCCGTTAGGGCCCAGCAGCCCGAATATCTCTCCCTTTTTTATCTCCAGATTCAGGTTATCCACTACGGTTCTGTTATCATATTTCTTGGTCAGATCGACTGTTTTTAAGATCGTTTCCATTTCATTTCTCCGTTTCTGAATACTCATATTCGTTTACATATACACAATATCGGTTTCCCCCTGCCTCATGTAGTGAATAAAGATACAATTTCAATATGACAAAAGTCACATTTTCAGACCCAATGTTATGTAAAAACCGCCAAAAATCGTCATTTCTTTATTGCACCTGTTTTTTATAGTTGTTATTATAATATTGCAGTTTTTTCTTCATCGTCTTTATCTGTTCAATTAAAAAAATTTCGCTTTTCAGACCGTTTTTTGTTCTCGATGTTCCTGGTTCGATGTATTTACTATATGAGTCCGTGTCAGTCGTAATTTATTTTAAGGAGGGCACTTTGTATGAGTAACTCGCAAATGGGAAAAGAGGCCAATAAGGGGAATTTTTTCCAATCTATCATTTTCCAGAATTTCGTCGTTTATGCGCTGATTCTTGTAGCTTTCATCGCATATACTGTGATCAGCACTTCAGCCACACGTACTGTAAAAGATCAGGCTTTGATTGCCAGTGAGAACGTTGTATTGTGTGCAAACGCCAATGCTGCCCTCGACAGAGACATAGTTCAGATTTCAGCCGAGATTAATAAGAACCTTGGTCAGCTCGAAGGCGGAACCACGATTACCGAAGCCGATTTTGCCGACATGGATGCAACAATGGTTGACATCAATGAGCAGCTTGATTTCATGGATCAGAGCATACTCATCGGAAACCTCGCGGACGGTGAACAGCGTGTTGCGAATTTACGTTCATCTCTGGAAGCATTTACCGAAACGGCCAACAACCTTAAAGCCTGTGTAATAGCAAACGACCTTCCCGGCGCCATCACCTATGTTTCATCCGATTACGGAACAAACCTCGGATATGCGAAAGAAGCAGTTGCTTCCATTAACGAAGGTATTAACGAGTTGAACGAGGGCTTTGACGCATATATGAACATTGTTATCTCGCAGGTATCCCTTAAGGGTTATGTGATCATGGCAGTGGTCGTTGTACTTATAATCTTCAGTTTCATCCTCACATACTTCCGCATTAACAGAACCATCACCGGTATTTCCTCCGAGCTCGATACCATTATCACCAACATCGATAAGGGCAAGGGTGATCTGACAGCGCGTATCCATACTCAGACCAAGACCGAGCTTGCTATCATTTCATCCGGAATCAACAAGTTTATCGCTACACTTCAGGGCGTCATCAAGGATGTTAAATCCGGAACCACCGTTATTACCGCTTCTTCAGAGAGCATGATCGAAAGGATCAGAAGCGCATCCGACAATGTCACGAATACTTCCGCAGCCATGGAAGAACTTGCAGCATCAATGGACAGCGTTGCTTCCGCTGCAGGTGAATTGACCGACCAGCTTGATATAGTCCGCGAAGCAACCGGCGACATCAATGATGAAGTATCATCCGGAACACAGAAGGCAAATGAAATCAAGCTTGCCGCAGATGCCATCAAGAAAGAAGCTACTGTTAAGAAAGAAAGCACCGGCGCAAGAATGGAAGAGCTGTCCAACGTATTGGAAGCATCCGTCAAAGAGTCCGAGCAGGTTAACCAGATCAATGAACTCACCAACGAGATCCTTGATATCGCAAGCAAAACAAACCTGCTGGCACTTAACGCTTCTATTGAAGCAGCACGTGCAGGTGAAGCAGGAAGAGGCTTCTCTGTTGTCGCTACAGAGATCAGTACTCTTGCAGACAGTTCAAGAGAGACCGCAGGAAATATCCAGCAGATCTCAACACGTGTTACATCAGCCGTTAGGGATCTGGCTGACAATGCAAACCTCGTTATTAAATTCATTAAAGAAAATGTACTTTCCGATTATGATGCTTTCGTTGAAACCGGAACGAAATATGAGGCTACTGCAGAATTGATAAATGAGATGCTTATGCAGTTCTCAGACAAAGCAGATAACCTGAACTCCGTAATGGATGAAATGTCGGATCGAATCGCAGCAATCTCCACATCCGTTCAGGAAAGCTCCACCGCGATCAATATGTCCGCAACCGCTGCAACCGAGATTGTCGGGGAGATTCAGGGCATCAACGAAGCAATGGATCAGAACAACGACGTCACAAAGCAGCTTAATGAAAGCACAATGAAATTCGAGACAGTCTGATAAGCATATTAAAAGACGCTTACCTCATTTCAAGGTAAGCGTCTTTTTTCATTTCACTATTTATTTGATTCCTACGTATTCGTAACCGGCATCTTCGATCGCAGCTTTGATAACCGACTCATCTACATCCTTTGAATTTGTTATGGTAACAAGATTCTCTTCATGTGATGCAACAGCAGTATCGATTCCATCAATTGCTTCAAGCGCTTTCTTTACATGAGCTTCACAATGTCCACACATCATTCCGTTTACTTTAATCTTCATTTCTTTGTTTTCCTTTCTTTTATCAGTATTTATCAATCTGCCTGTTACTTTGTGTTTAATCTCTTTATCCCTTGATCCGTCGTAGGGTTTTATCAGGTTAAGTCTCAAAGCATTTGTCACTACGCAGAAGCTTGATAACCCCATGGCCGCAGCTCCGAATATGGGATTCAGTTCCCAGCCGAAAGCTGCAATGTAACACCCTGCCGCAAGAGGTATTCCGATCACATTGTAGAAAAAAGCCCAGAACAGATTCTCATGAATATTTCTCAATGTACTTCTGGATATTCTGATTACAGCTGCCACGTCCCTGATACTGCTTTTCATAAGAACTATATCCGCAGCATCTATTGCAACATCGGTTCCTGCTCCAATGGCAATTCCAAGATCCGCAGATGTAAGCGCCGGTGCGTCATTTATTCCGTCTCCCACCATTGCAACTGTCCCGTGTTCCTTGAGTCTCCGGATCACTGCTTCTTTACCGTCAGGTTTTACTGAAGCGATCACTTCATCAACCCCCGCCTGCTCCGCAATGGCCGCCGCAGTGATCTCATTATCTCCCGTCAGCATCACGGTTCGGATTCCCATTTTCTTCAATTCGGATATAGCCGAAGCTGAGTCTTCTTTTATCACATCGGATACACCCATAACTCCAAGAACTTTATTATCTGATGCAAAGAATACCGGAGTCTTACCTTGAACAGACAGTTCGTCTGTCCGCTTCATGATTCCGGCATCAATCTTTCCGACTATGCTCTCGATGTATTTCAGATTTCCGCCATAATAAAAATTACCGTCTACCTTGGCTTTAATACCGTTTCCCGGCAACACTTCGAATTCTTTTGCATCCGAAAGAGCTGTGTTTTTACTTGCTGCATATTTCGTAACCGCCTTGGAAATCGGATGCTCACTCTTAGATTCAAGTGCATAGGCAATCTTAAGTAACTTATCCTCGGAGCACTCAGATATAGCTATCACATCAGTGACATTCATCTCTCCGGTGGTGACGGTTCCTGTCTTATCCAAAGCAACTATCTGCACTTTTCCGGCCTGTTCAAGAGACACGGCCGTTTTAAACAAAATGCCCGTCTTGGCAGCGACTCCGTTTCCTACCATTATTGCAACAGGTGTAGCAAGTCCCAATGCGCAGGGACAGCTTATAACAAGTACCGATACCGCTCTTGCCATGGCATAACCGATACTCTGCCCGGTCAACAGCCACACTGCAAAAGTCACTAATGCGATCCCTATAACAACAGGAACAAATACTCCCGATACTTTATCCGCAATTTTGGCTATGGGTGCTTTGGTCGCAGCCGCATCACTTACCATCTTAATGATGGCTGACAACGTGGTATCCTCTCCTACTCTTGTTGCGTCGCATACCATGTATCCGGATGTGTTTATGGTAGCTGCGGATACCTGATCCCCTGTTTTCTTTTCAAAAGGGACACTCTCTCCGGTAAGAGCCGATTCATTCACCGCACTCTCTCCCTCAAGAACCGTTCCGTCCACCGGAATACTGTCACCGGGTCTTACAACGAATCTGTCACCGACTTTGACGTCTTCTATGGGAACGGTTATCTCTTCTTTGCCTCGTAATATAACCGCGGTTTTGGGAGACAGATCCATAAGACTCTTCAAAGCATTTGTGGTCTTACCTTTGGAGCTTGATTCCAGCATCTTTCCGACCGTAATCAGAGTCAGTATCATAGCAGCAGCTTCAAAATAGAACTGATCCATATAGTACATGACACGCCCGGTATCATTATCAAGCACCGCACCCGTCATGGCAAAAAGAGCAGCGACGCTGTATATGTATGAAGCTGCGGATCCCAGTGCAACCAGAGTATCCATATTGGGAGATCTATGTATAAGTCCCTTAAATCCGTTAATAAAAAACTTCTGATTGATGACAAGGATCATTCCCGAGATCAAAAGCTGATACAGTCCCATTGCAACATGATTACCGTTCAGAAATCCCGGAAGAGGCCGGTCCCACAGCATGTGTCCCATTGATACATACATAAGAGGTATCAACAAGACAATTGATACGATTAATCTCTTCTTCATTTTGGGAGTTTCGGTATCTTTAAGAGCTTCATCCGAGCCTCGCGCAGAGCTCTTTGAACCCTCGGCGTTTTTCCTGCTTGCTCCATATCCTGCAGCTTCAACAGCAGCTATAATCGCCTCGGGGCTAGCGCTTCCCTCAACACCCATTGAATTTGTAAGCAGGCTCACTGCACAGCTTTCAACGCCCTCCACATTACTGACTGCTTTTTCTACTCTGGTCTGGCATGCAGCGCAGCTCATTCCCGTTACGTTATATTGCTCCATACATTCACCTATTTCATCAGTTTCTGCAAAGCAATCACAAGCTCATCCACCACCTCGTCGTTACCGTTTCTGATATCGTTAACGACGCAGGTTTTCATATGATTTGCAAGGAGTGCCTTATTAAATGAATTAAGAGCTGAATTGATGGCAGAGACCTGAGTGAGGATATCGATGCAATACGCATCATTTTCCAGCATGCTCTCAACGCCTCTTACCTGACCCTCGATTCTCTTAAGTCTGTTCATCAGATCCTTATATTCTTTTTCTTCCCTTACTTTGATCTTGCCTGAGCAATAAGGACATGCTTCATTCATCTCGGCAGTCTTCTTTGATCTTTCAGCCATAACATTTCCTCTCCATATACCCCCAAGGGGTATCTCTACACATTTTCTTTATATACCCCCAAGGGGTATATTGTCAAATTGTTTTTTCATAACAAAAATCCGAAGGCAATAGTCCGCCTCCGGATTTCCTGCAATTAATTACCGATACAATCCGCACCCGGTAACAGCTTCTTTAGAATTCTCTTATAAACATCTTGGCCGCATACTTTCTGCTTCCGTCCAATTTCTCATATTCAAGATCCTGCAGATAATGCATGCCCAGCTTTTCCATTACGCGCCGGCTTTTGTGATTTTCTACAGCAAACTCTCCCATGATCGCACGGATTTTTCTGGTTTCTCTTATGTGGTCCATGATAGCCTGCATCGCCTCTACAACATATCCGTGACCCCAGCAGTCTTTTCTGATGTTATATCCGATCATCCAAACATCTTTTTCAGGTCTGTAGACAAGGCCGCCGCTTCCGATGAGTTCGCCTGTTTCCTTGAGTACGATTCCAAGGTCGTAATCATCCGGATCATCGGGATTCAAAGTACCGATCCAGGTCTTTACATCCTCAGCATTATGATACAGAGGGTATATCATGTATTCATTTACTTCGGGATCTCCGCACCACTTAAATGCGGCTTCGTAATCTTCCGTTACCAGATTTCTGAGTATCAATCTATCTGTCTCAATATTACATCTCATATCAGATCACCCCTTTGGTTTTCAATCAAATTCTTTCGGCTATCTCAAGTGCAATGTGAAATTTTCCCACATCGTGATTTGCAGAGTGAAGACCTTCCACTTCATATCCGCTGTCAGCAAGCACATCGCCGGCTTCAAGAAAATCGTAGACGCTGAGTCCGTAGAAATTGCATATTGCCTGAACTCCCGCAACCTCCATCTCAACCGCTATACACCCTTCCTCTTTTCTGGCAGCAACAAGTCCCTTGGTCTCTCTGAGCATTGAGTCCGTGGTCCACACTCGTCCTTTGACATATGGCGCCTTTATTTCGTTGAAGATCTCTTCAACCTTGTCCGCACCTTTGATCTCAATGTAGTCGGAAGCAGGTGCGTAATAGAATGATGCGCCCTCACCTCTGTAGCTCTCGGTAGGGATAATGTATTTCCCTTTCGTCTTCTCCGCATCCAGGCTTCCGCAGGAACCGAACATTATGAACTTGGTTGCACCTGTCTGCCAATGGACTTCATAGCAAAGTCCGGAAGCAAGTGCTGACCCGATCATGGTCAGATAGAACGCTATCTTTTCACCTTTGTGTTCAAAGGCGTAAATCGGAATATCACCGTTGCAAGCGCCAAGATTTCCGATCTGCTCGCAATCATATTCCCTCAGAATATATTCGTGGATCTCTTTGGAAAAAAGGATCAGACATTTATCAAGTATATGCCTCTTCTCACCATAGAAGTTACTGATATCAACTATGGCTTCGGTTTTATCGTCATAGAAATCTTTTAACATGTGTCACTCCTCACTCAAATATATATGCCATTATTATCTCATCGCAGTATGTTCCGTCAGGTAATTTAAAAGCTCTGGGATTCATTCCGTACTCTTTAAATCCCATCTTACTATACATATGTCTGGCAATGGCATTGTCACTGAAAACTCCGAGTTCTACCTGTTCATACCCGTTAGCCTTAGCCTGCTCCAAAGCGGTGGCCATCATGAAGCTTCCAAGACCTTTCCCTACGTATTCCTGCAGGATGGACATACCCAGATATGCACGGTGGAGGTATTTGATATGCGGCCTTACCGTCGTTATACCCAGTTCTCCGATGAGTTCATCTCCAAGATAAGCATCTACCATAAACTCTCTTTCGTCATTTGCGACGCTCTCAAATCTCGCTTTGATCATCTCAAGATTCCATGGACCATCCTCAGGTTCTCTTGCCATGAAATGGGTCTCGCCGCAAACTATTTCTCTGTGAAGTTTAATCTTAAGCGCATCCTCGGGACCGGCACTTTTTATTGTGATCTTCCTGCCATCGGGCAACATGTAACAACGCTCGTCAATTCTCATATCCACCTCCGAAAAAATAAGCCCCACCAAGTTTTCGCTTGATGAGGCTTTGTTGCGGTATCCGTTGTAAGCTTAAGCTATGCTCTACAATTAATAACGCCCTCATCATGCATAACGGAATCAGACCCCTGAAGATTTGAATTCACGGGCGCCACGTTAAGCATATCGGTTGTGAGCATTATAATCTGCATCATAGTTTTGCTTTCCGAAAAATTATTTTTGTCAGTATAAGTCAGAGCCTGATGGTTTGTCAACACATTTTATTCCATTGAAAGTTCCGCGGCTCTCTTTGCATGAATGACTGTTGTATCGAATACGGGAATATCCACATCCGTCTGACTGATCAGAAGTCCGATCTCGGTACATCCGAGAATCACTCCCTCAGCGCCTTTGTCAGCAAGTGTCTTAATTATCTTCTTATACTTTTCACGGGATGAATCCTCTATCTTACCGACACATAATTCATCGAATATAACCGAATTCACTGTCTCAATATCTTCTTCATCAGGTATGACGACTTTGATTCCTCTATCGATCAGTCTCTGCTTGTAGAAATCCTGAGTCATGGTATATTTGGTTCCGAGCAGTCCTACGGTTTTGATATTTCTTTTTTCAAGTTCATCGGCCGTCGCGTCCGCTATATGTATGATGGGAATATTAATCATCGAAGCAATCTGCGGTGCAACTTTATGCATAGTGTTTGTGCAGATAAGTATAAAATCCGCGCCTGCATTTTCTATTCCCTTTGCTGCATTGCCAAGTATCTCTCCGCTTTTTTCCCACTCACCGGATGACTGACATTTCTCGATCTCATCAAACTCAACACTGTATAATATGATCTTTGCAGAATGCAGTCCTCCGAGTTTTTCTTTTACCTCTTCATTTATGATCCTGTAGTAGGGAATGGTACTCTCCCAGCTCATTCCGCCGATAAGTCCGATTGTTTTCATTACTGTGATTCCTTTCAAATCATTTTCGATGATTATATCATACGATCATCAAATTACCAGTGTATTTGAAGGATCTTCCCAATCGATGGAAGTATCAACACCTTTCATGCACGCAAGTGATGCCATTCCATGTACGATTCCCCATATCTTGATGAGATCGATTTCCTGTTCTTTTTTCGATTTCTTAATGTTGTTCTCTTTCAGATGTTTCTTATACAACTCCTTGAATAGCTGAAACGGCGGATAATCATCTACGTGTTTTTTATCCGGCTGAAGATGGGCAACAATTTTTTGTTTGTTAAAAAGAAAGGCATAATAATCAGGATTGCGATGGAAAAATGCAATGTACGCATTACCCATGGCAATCAATCCTTCATCCGCATTCGCCGCACCTTCACAAGCTGTTTTCAACTCTTCTGTAAATCGTTCCGTAACCGAAGTCTTGATCGCATCGAGCAATTCTTCTTTATCTTTGAAATGAGCATAAGGTGCCGAGTGAGATACATTACATGCCAAAGCAACTCCGCGAAGAGAAAGATTTTCTTCACCAACTTCATTAATGATCCTTATTCCGGTATCTATCAGTTCCTGTCTCAGATTTTCATGATGATATTTGTCAGACATTTTGAGTCCTTTCTTTGATAGCCTTAAGTACCTCACATGTCACTTCGGAATTTTCCCAAAGAGGACTGTGAGCCGCACCGTATATCAGATAAAAATCTTTATCCGGTGCATCGATAACCTCATAATACTCTTCCACCAGTTCCCAGGGGCAGTTGTAGTCCATGGCCCCGCTTATTAAATACACGGGTATCTCAAGCTTTGTTATGCTGTTGCGATAATCAAAATTCTCCAGTTCTTCGGATAAAGGTGTGGTTCTGTACATCTTCATCCCACGGACATATCCGATCTTTTCACCAACCGTATAGCACCTGCATGTAATGATGGGAAGAGTAATTCCTTCGAATTCGGTTTTATCCATGATGGTACCGCCGCCGGCTTCATGAAGGAGATATACATAGTCATACCAGCTCTTGCATTTCACAAGATCTTCATCTATTCGTTCAACGGATGATTCAAGTCTGTTCAATGACTTTTCATCACCACGTTCTTCAAACACTCCCTTCATGAATTCGTACATGATTGTATCCCGTTCACAGGAGTCTGTAACCACCTGAGCCATATTGATAAGTGCCACGTAATCTTCCGGATATCTTTCTGCTGTCCTGAGTGCAATATGAGTACCTCCCGAAAAACCCATTATGTAAATTTGCTCTTTATTAAAACGCTCCTTCAGATATCCCGTCACCTCATGAGCATCTTCGATCAACGCATCCAATGTGATCGAAGAGACATCGGCGTCACTATCATACGCAATGCCCATCCATCTGTAATCCCAATAAACAACGGTGAATTCTTCTTCCAGATTCATCCTCGGATATTTTTCCGTAAAGACATAATCGTCTGTTCCGGGTCCGCTTGATACAAACAGTAATACAGGATTATCTGTATCTTTGCTGTTTATGAAAAAACCGTTTGGAGCACCGTTTATATCCATTACACATTTCTCGGACAGACTTCCTTCTTCCGAGTATGTTCTGATGGTTCCGGAGCTGATCAAAAACCATAAAACTGTTATCAGCAGAAGCGCTGCCGGAATACAGATAGCGATCATTTTTATTACCTTCTTGATTTTATTCATAATTATCTTCCAATCTTGACACTGTCTACATTGATTATATCCTCAATCTTGACACTGTCAAGTTTCAGCTCCCGGACATAAAAACAGGCCCGGATTTTTACATCCGAGCCTGTTTGGGCATCATTCAGCTTATCTTCCGCAATAGATTTTTATTGCATTGAAAATAAATTCTGCAGTGAGAAGAGCTCATTTTTTATCAAATACACTTAAAACATCTGTCGTAAATTCCATATTGTAAACCTCTTTGCAAAATTCTTTATTCGATTAAGCTTTATAAGTATTTTACCATTATTTACCGAGTAAGGTAGTAGGATTTACATCATAAAATACTATCATTCCGTCATATGTGTCTTTGGGAACGATCTTTACGGTATAAGAGGTTTTTATATTCAGCATCATCTTCGGCAGCCCCACATTAAGGGTTACTACGCTTTGCTTGCTTCCCAAAATCCGGTCCCATGAATCATCCGATCCAACTCCTGCAAAATCAACAAAGTAATAATTTTCAGAACCTTCTGCCAATGCATTCAGATCATTTGAATTACTTACAGTCAAAACCTCAAACTCGCCTGAATCCATTTGAGAGTTAAACTCGGTTTCCTGTGCATCGGTTCCTATAGAATAATAGCCGTCTCCAAGCTCTTCCGCCAGGAGTTCTCCCAAGCAGTTGTATCCTGCGATGGAAGATCTTCCAATGTGACCGTTATGACCGTTGATAAAGAGTACGCTTCCGTCTCCATGCTGCATGAACCAATCAACCTTTTCATACATATATCGGTCACGGGTATCATTATAATTACTGCTGGTCAGAACATCACAATATGCATACATTGTGTTAGCACATTCTCTGGCAAAGATAAAATTCAACTGACCTGCAACGTCCGCAATATCCTTTTCCATCGCATCCATTGTATCGATCAATTCCGCGAGCTTTTCTTCGGCTTTTTCTATGGTGTCTTTATCCAGAGAATTTCTCTGTTCATCCGTAAGCTCTGAGAAAGCAGTCTTGTATTCCTCACATAATCCCGGATCTGACTTTTCAAGAACAGAAAACAAAAATTCTTTATTATTATCGAATCTCTGCACATCCATGCCATAGAAATGCAGCGCTTCTTCAGGAGATGCCGATTCATTATACGAACGCATCCATTCTATCAGATCAGTCATTTCCTGTGTGCGATATATACCAAAGCCTATTTCTCCTGCCGCTTCTTCAGCGGTTCCGTTTCCGCCATTGATATACTGATCTACTTTAAGGCACCCTCCGAAGTCTCCCTCTATGATAAAAGTATGGCACCCGTTGTTATTGACCAACGCCTTAAATACTTCTGCCTTCATTACCTGATATTCTGCCACACCATGACTTGCTTCTCCCAATCCGACAACCTTCACATCAGGTGATACGCTAAAACCGGATATATCAGATTCTGTTCCAGCCAGAGCATTATCGGAAGTTACACTCTCCTCGGCTACGTTTTCCGTTTCTGTCACTTCGGTCGGTGCCGTGCCGCAGCCTGCGATCAGGATCAGACTAAAGATCATGGTAAAGTATCTTAAGATTGCATTTCTAAATTTCATTTTATTCCTCACATCTATTAACTATATTATTCAGAACATAAACATCCGATTCAAAAGTGCGAGCTCCACCGACCGCATGACCATCCTCTTTATCAACAACCAGCATCAGTATATTGATCTTTGATGCAGGGTCTTTTTTTCGGAAGCCAGACAAGCGGTTCTTCGGGGGGATTTTCCACACCTCCTGTGCGTGAAATATTACCTTTCTTATGAGTTTGATTACAAAAAAATAATCAGCTACAATCATACATGAGCACTGGTTAATAAATCAAATTAAAAGTTAATGAACCCTCACTACATAATCAAAAAATCCGCCGTGATTCTTTTTCAAACCTTCTCTTTTCTCTTAAGGATCTACTTCAAATGCCACATCTCTCCGTTTGGCATCTGCATTACATCCCCGGGAAGTATCTCAATTACATTTCCATTAAGATCCCGAACTATAGTCTCCTCCCAATACTTGTAATCCACGCCTTCCCCTTCTTCAAACCATCTGTTAAAGAACAGTTTCTCTCCATCCCGTAAAAAGAAGGAATCATGATCCTCTATGGAAAGGATTTCCTTCTCCGGCCAAACAATATCCAATTCATTACCACTCTGTCTCGAAAGCGTAAGCGGACTGATATGCAGCTGCAGGTTATAACAATCCTTCACCGATGAAAGCGGAAGCTCCGTATGAATACTTACCTGATGATCATTGCAGTCGAATCGGATGATCCTGATCGCTCCATTCGGGAAATCCACATCAAGCATATATATTCCACATTCATAGAATACCGGTTTCTCGCTATAATGCCCCTGCGTCTTCGGAACCGGAAAAAAAACCTCTCCATCCGGATAATGGACAAGGCAAAACTCCCTGCCTTTTACAGTATGCCCATCATTAAAAAGTTCTTCGGCCTCATAAAGATCACCGAGTTCATAATCCAAGCCGTAATACCACTCACTTGTAGCTCCGGGAACAGGCTCGATATATGAAATTCCGTTAGTTTCAATCGTATTTATTTTCATATAACATCACTTTTCTATCTCTCCATCCCAATCCAGGATCCCACCGAACTCATATATATTCGTATAGCCGAGTGCGGCAAGTTTTGCTGACGCCTCCTTGCTTCTTCGTCCGCTTCTGCAATATACAAAGATTACCTGGTCAAGATCCGGAAGCTCCGCAGGCTGCTCTGCTCCAATATCCTCGTTTGCTACATTGATAGCACCGGGAATATGACCTTCAGCGAATTCATCTGCTCTCCGAACATCCAGAATGATATAATTGCCTGACGTCTCAAATACTTCCTTTGCTTCTTCCATTGATATGGATGTATATTCTGCCTGCTTTCTGTCAGCAGGTACCTTCCCTGCCAGGAACACAGATGTCGGTCCATCCGCACCACCGATAATCTGTACTGCTTGATTCTCTCTATCAACATTGATAAAATGCTTTGCTATCAAAGCACCGGCAACTACGACTCCAATAGTTGTTCCGGCGATAATTAGCTTTGTACTCGTCTTCATAATAAATATGCTCCTGTCACTCACATCTTCCCAATAATGCATCTACTAATACAGCCATCTTTTAGTCTCCCACGATTTCCTTAAGTGTTTCCTCACCGGTCGCAAGAATCTTGTCATCCAGTACCGCAAAGATGATCTTGATATCATAATCCGAATTACTCTGAATAAAGTCATTGCATCTGACGCTCATTATTGCCGGTATTCTTTTGCAAAAGAAAATGGACTCGGCGACTCGGGTGTTTTTTTCCGTTCGCCTTGTCCATTGTAAATATAACACACCTATTTTGAAAAAAGAATACTCAAAACCTACCACTTTCCTACCGAAAATCCACTTTTTTTCAAAAAATGTATCATCCGCAGTAGATCTGTATCGCCCGGTGAGTAAATTCAGCAGTTCCTTCTCCGCCCATCTTATTAATGTTCTCGGTGAATTCTCCGCCACCGGCATACATCTTACCAAGGCCGGAAAGAATCTCATTAGTACACT
>JAGAYR010000033.1 GCA_017940415.1 Lachnospiraceae bacterium | reverse complement strand
TCTAATCTCTATGTTGGACTACTACACCGAAAGATGTGTCACTTGTTAAATTGATTGAACCGCCGTGTACCGAACGGTACGCACGGTGGTGTGAGAGGTCGGAATTTCTCAAATATGAGAAATTCCTCCTACTCGATTATTTATGAAAGGAGCAAATATGAAATACGCAATCGAACTGTACTTTGACCATGAAACCGAACAAAAACTGTTTGAGTATCCGAAGCTATTGGATAAGGAAAACTTGAGCAGTAAATATCTGGAGTGGAAAACAAGACCCCATGTGACACTGGCTTGTTTTAACGATGTGGATGAGGAAAAGTGCAGGCACACCCTGGAAGATTTTGCGTCATCACATGCCGCTTTATTTGCTTGTATAGGGTCACTCGGCTTTTTTACGGATACCAGAACGATATTTGCATCTCCTGTTATGAACAGCAGGATGTATGATATGCAAAGAGAGATTCACGGTATGATGAGCGATTTCGATACATCCGGGCACGAATGGTATCTGCCGGACAGATGGGTGCCTCATTGTGGACTGGCTCTTATGTCCGAAGACGATGATGAAGCATTCTTTAAGGCAAGTGATCTGATTTTACGTCGATTTGAGAAAATCGCCGGGAAGTTTTCATCGATCGGTCTTGTAAAGATTTCTTTTCCGGTAGAGGAGATATTTACTGTAAATCTTCAAGGTTAGAAAAGTATTATGACAGCCTTAAATAGCCAAAAAACAAAAGCCCCGGAAAAATTCCGGGGTTTAGGCATAAAAAAAGAGCGATAGACGGGGCTCGAACCCGCGGTCTCCACCTTGGCAAGGTGGCGCTTTACCAACTAAGCTACTATCGCATGTCTGCTTCAGACGACATGTGTTAATATACTAAAAAGCAGACTCTTTGTCAACAAGATTTTAAAAAACTTTTTGACTTTTTTTTCAGGCATTTATTTCTTCTTTGTTCTCTTTTTTCTCGGGGACACAGAGGAGAGAAGCAAGCTTTGCGGGAGCCTTTTTCTCGACTATGCTCCAGATCATAATTGCGATGATCGCACAGCATGTTCCGGTGATTATTCCCGCAAGAACATCGGTGGGATAATGAACTCCTACATAAAGTCTTGAAAAAGCTATCAAAAATGCCATAATAATTGAAGGTATTCCGAGCTTCTTGGGTCCCTTTACGAGGAAGACGACCGCAGCCGCAAATGATGCTCCGGAATGTCCGGAAGGAAATGACCAGTCGTGCTGTTCTTCGATGAGGAGCTTAAGTCCCTGACCGCCTACGGTTTCGGGTAAGTAAGGTCTGGGTCTTGCAACCATATTCTTGATGATTGCGTTGTTGATGAGAACCGACATTACAAGTGCTATACCTGCCATTAATCCGAGGGGCCTTGTTTTCTTGAAACAGCACAGGAGAATGGCGATGAGGATCCAAAATATTCCCTTATCACCCAGATGAGTGATGAGTTTCATGATAGGGGTAAGAACGTCGTTTCTGACGTTATCCTGGAGATAGAGCAGGAACTGTCCGTCCCAGGGCATGTTTAAAAGTGCGTCCATTATTATTTTTCCTTTCGATACGGGTTTAACCCGTTTACTTACAGTCTTAGACCGACTGAAATATAATAACACATACAGAGGTTTTTATGTACGATAATGTTCAGGTAATAATTCCGTCGCTTAACCCCGATGAAAAGCTTGCTAAAACAGCAGCGGGAATGATAGAAAAAGGATTCACCGATATTGTACTTGTGGACGACGGATCCGACGAAGCTCACAGAGGAGAATTCGGTAAGATCAAAGAAACTTTCCCCGATAACATCACCGTTTTGGTGCACGAAGTTAACAAGGGCAAGGGAAGAGCTATGAAAACGGCCTTCGAATACGTGATGAAAGAGAGAAAAGATTCTCTCGGTGTAGTCACCGTGGACGGAGACGGACAGCATACCCCCGAGGACGCCGCTAAGTGTATCGATGCTATGATCGAAAAGAATGCGTTCATCATCGGATGCAGAGATTTTTCGCTTCCTCAGGTTCCTTTAAGGAGCAGACTCGGTAATGTCATTACCAGAAACGTGTTCAGATATGTCTGCGGAATCAAGGTTTCCGATACTCAGACCGGCCTTCGTGCCGTTCCTGCATCTCTTCTTGAGTATATGACTCAGGTGGACGGCGACAGATATGAATATGAGACCAATCAGCTCTTAAAGATCGGTTCCGACCGCATTGCCTATTCTGAAGTTCCCATAGAAACAGTCTATATCGACGATAATCAGACTTCGCATTTCCATCCTTTAAGGGATTCTGCAAGGATATACGGAGTTATACTTAAATTTGCCGCAAGTAGCGTAATTTCGTGTATAATAGATATAGTTTCATTCAGAGTAATACTCATGTTTATCCCGAGTATTATTGAACAGGCCACAAGAGGCTCGATTGCGGGCGTTCTGGCTCGTATCATATCGGCAGCATGTAATTTCCTTATCAATAAAAAGGTGGTCTTCGGAGCTAAGGGGAATTCCGCAAAAAGCGCCGTCAGGTATTTGATCCTGGCGTTGTGCCAATTGGGTGCTTCGCTTGGCCTTGTTGCGCTGTTTACTATATTGTTCAAGGCGGACAGCGACTGGGTGAAAACACTTATCAAGATAATCGTAGATACCTGTCTGTTTTTCCTGAGCTTTAAGATTCAGAGAAACTGGGTATTTAAAACTGAGAAAGGTAACAGTAGTAAAGATGTCTAAGTTTGAAGAGAAGAGTTCCGGCTCGGGGGTTAGAGTCGCAAAGATCGTATTAAAGGTATTTTTAAGGTTTTTCGCAATACTCGGAGTTACCGTAGCACTTGTACTTATACTGGTGGTTGGAGCATGTTTCCTTGCAATGCACGGTCCCAGTCCCGCATTCAGAAGCCAGTTTGCAATGTTCGCATATGAGACCAGTGCTCTTAAATGGCTTCCCAGACTTTTCCTCGGAAGTGAGCGTTTCGAGACCATCATCGCAGAAAACACAATGCCCGAGGTAGAAGACGGAACTTCTTCCAATACGGATCTTATCCAGATTGTTGATACTCCCATAGACGGTGAGGAAGTAAAGCCCATCATCATCGAAGAAATCAACGGCGGAACCTATCACGGATATATGATGATCATTCAGGATCCTTCAACCGTGTTCGTAGGAACCGTAGCTCAGTTTGCCCAGACCGACGGAGACGTTGTTAAGAAGTTCTGTGAGCGCTATCAGGCAATCGCAGGTGTAAACGGCGGTGAGTTCGTTGACATGGGTTCTTACAGCTATACCGCATGTCCTGTCGGCGGTGTTATTTCCCAGGGCGTTCCCGTATATGAAAATAATGATATCGGCAAGTGGAATCTTGTCTGCATGACCAATGACAATAAGCTTATTCTGCTCAAGGGATATTCCGTATCCCAGGCAGTTGCAATGGGCGTAAGAGATGCGGTTCACGTAAAGCATGAGACCGGTCCTTTCCTCATTATCGACGGTGAGCCTCTTGAAGTTCCCAGTGTTGATGTATACGGCGGAGGTAAGAATCCCCGTACCGCGATCGGACAGCGTGCCGACGGTGCCATCCTTATGTGCTGCATCGACGGACGTCAGGCATCCAGCCTCGGAGCTACATTCAAAGAGATGATCGATATCATGCAGGATTACGGTGCAGTCAATGCCGCATGTCTTGACGGCGGTACTTCAACTCAGATGGAATATAACGGACTTACCGTTAACAATCCTTATTCACCTACCGGACCCAGAAGATGTCCCACTGCATTCTTAGTTATGAGCACTCCTGAGAATTCCTCTTATGATGCTCTTGCGATCATGAACGGAGGGGAAGGCTGATGAGTAACGGATACAAGAAGAAAAGCTTTTTTAAGATAGGACTTTTGATTTATTTTCTGCTCGGACTTGTGGGAATATTCTTTTTCCTGCGTTGGTTCAACGGATATCTTACCGCATATGAATCAGCACTTCCTTCAACAGGTATCGCAGAAGTAAGAGCAGCATTCGAGAGCGGTGCCATCGAAGAAGTAATGAGTGGGGAAAATCTCGTAACCGAGTCCACATACTATAACATCTTCGATTATGAGGCACATATCAAAGAGATGATCGTAGGAAAAGAGATCACCATCGAAGAGTCCTCACAGTCATCTGCAGAGGTTCCCAGATATGTAATCAAAGCAGGCGGAGAACCTGTTACCGATGTAACTCTCAAGGTTGTGGGACAGAACGATTTCAACATGGATATCTGGGGATGCGATAAGTTTTATCCCGACAGTTATCTGATGTCGGATGATGAATATACCATCACCGTTCCTTCGGATTTCACTGTTAATGTATCCGGAAGAGATCTTACGAGTGCAGACATCAAGAAGGATGAGAACGGAAACGCCATCGTAAGCGGAATCGATGTTATATCAAATGTCACACCTTATATGAATTACGTTCCTACCTTCACCACTTATGCCGTGAGAGGGCTTTGGAACGATCCGGTTGTTACAGCCAAGGCTGCGGACGGAACCCCAGTGGAACTTAACTGCGAGGGAACTTCCTACAGTGCACCTCTTCAGACGGATGCGAATGTAATGGCCGAGATAAATGCATTGATCCCTACTATTGTCGAAGCATACGGCAAGCACTTCATCGGTATCAATTCGGGTGCGGTATATAATTACCTCCTCCCCGATTCCGAATACAGGGCTTCACTTTCTACGGCAATGACGAATTTCTATCCCACCTCACATATCACTACTTACGATTACTACAATGTGAGTGCGGATAACTTCATCACCTATTGCGACAACTGTGTATCTGCCAATATCACTTTCGATCTTGTTGTAAGATTCAATTCAACCGCTTACCAGACCAAGAACGAAGGCAGTGATGCGGTATGGGTATTCATTAAGCAGAACGGTACCTGGTATCTTGCGGATGTTCCCAGACAGGAACCCAGAACTCTTGAAGATGCCGGTATAACAGATTAACTCTTTTCAAGGAGGCGGTCTATGAAGCTTATATTTGTCGGAGCAGCTCATGAAGTAACGGGAAGCTGTCATTACCTGAATGCATGCGGCAAGAACATTCTTGTCGACTGCGGTATGGAACAGGGAATCGATACTTTCGAAAATGTTCCTCTTCCCGTGCCCGAGGCGCAGATCGATTACGTATTCTTAACTCACGCGCACATCGACCACTCGGGATTGTTGCCTCTCCTCTATGCAAGAGGATTCAGAGGCCAGATCTTTGCAACCGATGCAACCTGTGACCTGTGCTCGATAATGCTTCGCGACTGTGCACACATCCAGCTTATGGATGCGGAGTACAAAAACAGAAAAGGTCGTCGTACCAAGGATATGCCCATTGTTGAACCTCTCTATACCATGGAGGATGCAGAGGGCGCTATCAGAAGACTGGTTGCCTGCCATTATGACACCATTGTCGATATTTGCGACGGCATTCAGATCAGATTTACGGATATCGGTCATCTCCTCGGTTCCGCAAGTATCGAGGTTTGGATAACCGAAGAGAATAATTCCAAGAAGATAGTATTTTCCGGAGATATCGGAAACAGCGGACAGATTCTTATCAAAGATCCCAAGCCCACTACCGAAGCCGATTATGTCGTAATGGAATCAACTTACGGTGACAGAGATCATCCTCCCGTAGAAGGCGATTTCGAAACTCAGCTTGCCGATATTATTCAGGAGACATTTGATAAAGGCGGAAACGTCGTTATTCCTTCTTTTGCAGTAGGCCGTACCCAGGAACTTCTGTACTATCTCAGAAGGATCAAGGTAGAAAAGAGGATCAAAGGACACGAAAATTTTGCGGTATATGTTGACTCACCCCTTGCGGTTGACGCAACCGAGATCTTTACCGCAAACCGTATGGACTGTTTCTCTGAAACGGCAATGGAACTGGTAAAGCAGGGCATCAACCCGATCTCTTTTGCGGGACTTAAGCTTGCCATAACCAGTGAAGAATCCAAGAACATTAATTTCATCGAAGAGCCCAAGGTAATCATCTCCGCATCGGGTATGTGTGAAGCCGGACGTATAAGACACCACTTAAAGCACAACCTGTGGAGACCCGAATGTACGATACTGTTTGTCGGTTATCAGGCAAACGGAACTCTCGGAAGAGCCATTGTTGAAGGCGCCGAGACCGTTAAGCTGTTTAGTGAAGAGATTCAGATAAGAGCACAGATCAAGCAGCTCAAGGGACTCTCCGGACATGCCGGTAAATCAGGACTTATCTGGTGGATCTCACAGTTTACCGAAAAGCCCAAGAAGGTATTTATTGTTCACGGCGAAGATGCGGTTGCGACCCAGTTTGCCGAGACGCTTAAGATAGAGTACGGACAGCGTGCCGTAGCTCCCTACAGCGGATCCGAATTCGATCTTGCGGCAGGAAGATTTACCTACGAAGCAGCTCCCGTCAAGAAGGCCAAGAAGGCAGGCAAGGCTGTATCCGGTGTTTATGCACGTCTTGTTGCGGCAGGCCAGAGACTTATGGCCATCATCAAAGGTATGGACGGATATCCCAACAAGGATATCGGAAAGTTCGCAGACCAGATCACTGCACTTTGTGAGAAGTATGATGACAGGAAATAAAAGGTGGTTTTACAAGTATGAGTTATGCAGATGAAGTATTCAAAGAAACATGCCGTGACATTCTTGAGAACGGTACCAGCACTGAAGGTCAGAAAGTAAGACCTCACTGGGAAGATGGAACTCCCGCCTATACCATTAAGAAATTCGGCGTGGTAAACAGATACGATCTGTCCAAGGAATTCCCCATCATGACTCTTCGCCGCACGGGACTTAAATCCGCAACGGATGAACTTCTGTGGATCTGGCAGAGGAAGAGTAACAACATCCATGATCTTCATTCCCATATCTGGGATGAGTGGGCGGATGAGGACGGATCCATCGGTAAGGCTTACGGATATCAGATGGCTGTTAAGCACGAGTATCCCGAAGGCATGATGGATCAGGTGGACAGAGTGATCTATGATCTTAAGCACAATCCTTTCTCCAGAAGAATCCTCACCAACATCTATGTGTTCCAGGATCTTCACGAGATGAATCTCTACCCCTGTGCTTACTCCATGACATTCAATGTCACTCAGAAAAAGGGAGACGATAAACTTACTCTCAATGCGATCCTGAATCAGCGTTCTCAGGATATGCTTGCCGCAAATAACTGGAACATCGTTCAGTATGCGGTTCTGGTGCATATGCTTGCGCAGGTTTGCGATATGAGAGTGGGAGAGCTTGTTCATGTCATAGCCGATTGCCATATCTATGACAGACACATTCCTCTTATCGAGGAGATGTTGAAAAGAGAACCTTTGCCTGCTCCGAAGTTCATCTTGAATCCCGATGTGCATGATTTCTACAAGTTCACATCAGATGATGTATCGCTTGAGAATTATCAGCATCATGAGCAGATCAAGAACATACCCATTGCAATTTGAGGAAGGCTTAAGATGACTATTATTGTTGCAGCAGATACCAACTGGGCTATCGGAAATAAAGACGATCTTCTTGTAAGGATCAAGGAAGATCATAAGAACTTTAAGGAACTGACAACGGGACATACCGTTATCCTCGGAAGAAAAACTCTTTGTACATTTCCCGGAGGTCTTCCTCTTAAAAACAGAACCAACATCATCATGAGCCGTGATCCCGAATACAGTGTAGATGGAGCAAAGGTTGCACACAGCATTGATGAACTTCTTGAGATCGTAAAAGAACTTGATGACGAAGTCTTTGTTATCGGCGGTGGCACGATCTACGATCAGCTTCTTCCCTATTGCGATAAAGCAATCGTAACCCGCATCGATCATGCTTATGAAGCAGATACTTATTTCCATGATCTTGATGCAGACGAAGAGTGGGAGATCACGAATACTTCCGATGAGATGACATCATTTGATCTTACTTATCATTTCGTAACATACGAGAGAAAGAAAGCCTGAAGCATAGCTTCAGGCTTTTTCGATGACAGTCGTGCGCCACGGAAGGACCACAGGAATGCAGGAACCGTCACTATTCCTCCGGCATCTTGAATCCTCCGGGGCTTCCTTCGGTGTATCTGAATACCTCACGCATTCTTGCGTAATAGGAGAAGAAGGTGTATCCGTAGTCGTCGTATCTCCATGCATATCCGTAAGGATTTCCGCTGTAAACGCACAGGCAGTCGGGATGCGCTTCCGCATATTCATCGAAAGCGTCTCTGGGTAAGGGATTTCCGATGCAGCTGAAGCGGTCGAGATTCATGTTCATTATTCCGCTGATATCGCTTGTGCGGGTGTAGCTTATATTGAGATATTTGATGGAATCCATATCTGCGATAACGGGCAGATTCTGAATGTGATAGCAGCTTACCAGTTCCAGCCAGATGAGCTTTTTGCAGTTTGTCAGCGGAGTGAGATCCGTAAACAGAGCATCCGACAAAATAAGACATTCAAGATCCGGCATGTTCTCGATAAATGAAATGTCGGTGATTCCGGCATCGTGTCCAAGATCCATATAAATTACTTCATTGCAGTATTTTAAGGGACCCGTCATGGAATCGTTTATTCCGTGAGTCATGCGAATGACCTGATCGTCGGTAAGAGCTGATTTCCAGCCTACATGAACTCTCCATACCACTTTCGTATCCGGAAAATCTTCCCTGATCTGCGCCATTATCTCATCGTCGATACCGCAGTCATCCAGCAGAAAATATTCGCATTTATCAAGCACAGTAAGAGCCTGTCTGATACTTTCTTCGCCCTCATTTCCTATTTCTGCTTTAACAAAGCTTACTTCCGTGTCTTCGGTCGTAAGATGCTGTTCATACAGATCGAATCCGTAATCGAAGTGGACACCCGGGAGAGCTTCTTTAAGCGTGCAGACCGCAGGAAGCGACAGGAGAGGTTCTCCGTCTTCGGGCATCAGGTTAACCTCGGAAAGCTGAGGCATTTCCGCCATCTTTCCGGAAATCTCTGCGATGTCTTCGGGATGCATATCCGAAAGATCAAGAAATGTTTCGTTTTCATCGTATTCTTTTCCCAGGATCTCGATGGTTACGGGAAGGATTTCCTCGGGTTCCGGCTCGGGCTCGGGTGTTTCTTCGGGTTCGGGTGAAACCGTACTTTCCTGTGCCGGGGGCTGGGAAACGACGGGGCTTTCGCTTTGCACCTGTGAACCTGCTGCAGAGCATGCGCAAAGATTGAGAAGTAAGATGATTGTTATAAGTGAAAGGGTGAATTTCTTAAAAACGTTCATTTTATAGACATCCTTATAAGGTGTAAATACATAGATTATTGTACCAAAAACCCCGTTGTGCTAAAATATTTTAAAGTTTTTTTTATTTTATTTAAGAAAGAAGGCGGATCTGAAATGGAAAAGAAAGACATTGATTGGGGCAACTTGGGATTTGGTTATATCAAGACCGATTATCGCTACGTTTCTAATTACAAGGACGGCAAGTGGGATGACGGCGAGATAACCACCGATGATAAGGTCGTGCTTAGCGAGTGCGCAGGCGTTCTTCAGTACGCACAGACCGTATTTGAGGGGCTTAAGGCCTATACCACCGAGGACGGACGTATTGTTACTTTTCGCCCCGACCTTAACGCTGAGCGTATTAACCAGTCTGCTGCAAGACTTGAGATGCCCACTCTTCCCGAAGGCAGATTCATTGATGCAGTAGAGAAGACCATTAAGGCAAATGCCGCATTTGTACCTCCTTACGGAAGCGGTGCGACTCTCTATGTCAGACCTTACATTTTCGGATCTAACCCCGTTATCGGAGTTAAGCCTGCAGATGAATATCAGTTCAGAATCCTTGTTACTCCCGTAGGACCTTATTTCAAGGGCGGCGCTAAGCCCATCGTTATCAAGGTATCCGATTTTGACCGTGCGGCACCTCACGGAACCGGAGACATCAAGGCAGGTCTTAACTATGCAATGAGCCTTCATGCAATAGTTACCGCACACAAGGAAGGATTTGCGGAGAATATGTATCTTGATTCCGCAACCAGAACCAAGGTAGAAGAGACCGGCGGTGCAAACTTCCTTTTCGTCACCAAGGACGGCAAGGTTGTTACTCCCAAGTCGAACAGCATTCTTCCTTCCATCACCAGAAGAAGCCTTGTATATGTTGCTCAGAAGTATCTCGGACTTGAGGCTGAGGAGAGAGAGATCACTCTCGAAGAAGTTGCGGATATGGCAGAGTGCGGACTTTGTGGAACCGCAGCAGTTATCTCACCTGTCGGCAAGATCAACGATCACGGCAAAGAGATCTGCTTCCCCAGCGGAATGGAAGAGATGGGACCTGTTACCAAGAAGCTCTACGACACCCTCACCGGAATCCAGATGGGCCGCATAGAAGCTCCCGAGGGATGGGTACACGAGATCAAGGTTTGATCCGATCCGGATTTATGTTTCGATATATACGGAAAAAATTAATGCCGTTCCTGTGCATTCTCCTTGCCATCAGCCTTTTAACCGGCTGTGGCAGGGCACAGGTCGTGCTTACCACAGGTTTTAAACAAGACGAAGTTTTTATCGTCGGAAGCGAAAGCTGCAGTTTACCGGAGCTGATGATATATATCACCAATATCCAGAAGACTTACGAAAATGCCTTCGGTGAGGAGATAAGAAATGTTACTTCGGATGGTGTCACCTTCGAAGAAAGCATTAAAAACACGGCTCTTGCCCAGTTGGCGCAGATCAAGACCATGTATCAGATGGCGGTGGACAGGGGACTGACTCTTGATCCCGAACATCAAAATGCCGTCAGACAAGCTGCCATGGAATATTATTCTTCGCTTTCCGAAGCGGAGATAGAGGAACTCGGAATAACCGAGGATCTCATTGAACATATGTATTATCAGATGGCCCTGGCACAGGTTGCCTATGATGAGATCATTAAGGATATATCGCCCGAGATCTCTGATGATGAAGCCAGATATGTCAAAGTCAGGATCATCTATATGCGCACCACATATAAAAACGGTGACTCACTCATTCCTTTTATGGATGAGGATTATGACAGAGTATATAAGACTCTCCAGAGTATCAGGGAAGGAATCCTGGACGGAAGCCTTGATTTCGAAACCGAAGCCATGAAGTATAACGAGGCCGGTGAATCGGTCATCTCCTTCGGAAAAGGAACCATGGATATCGCGGTTGAGGAAGAAGCATTTTCCCTTGCGAGCGGAGAGGTCAGTGATATAGTGGGTACCGCAGACGGCCTGTATCTGATGCAATGCATACTGCCGATCGACAGGCCCCGTACGGATGAGAATAAAGTGCTCATCACACGTAAGCTCAGAGATGAAGCATTTGAATCCGTTTACGACGAATTTGTCGGAAGTCTTATAAGAAATTTAAACAGTGAACTTTGGAAAACAGTAACTCTGAATTACGATCCTGAGATTACAACCTGCAGTTTTTTTGAAATCTACGATAAGTATTTGGATGGCGAGGGGCCGGATGATTAAACGCAAGTTTGTAAGTACAAGAGTTCTTCAGCCGGGCATGAGGATCGACCAAGCGATCCTTGATAAAACCGGTCGCGAACTTATCGCGAAAGGTGCTTATCTGGATGATTTCCAGATTGAGTATCTTCAGAAGAAATCAATAGGCGGCATCTATGTGTCCGAGGGCGAACCGGATCCCGATGAGATCCATTCCCTCGAGGCTCATCTTCCCGCATTTACAAAAGAGCTCATGGAAAAGAACCGTGTTGAGGATAAGAGTAAAGTAGCCCTCAACACCGAAGTTATAAAACGTGTCGGTGAAGGTGTACAGTTCCTTTATGATAACGTGGAATCCGAGCATTTCCTTGAAGCTACCAATAATGTAACCGGCGAGCTGATAAATGCCATCGAAGCAAACAATGCGATCGCAGTCGATATCAATCTGATCAAAGTCAGTGACGAATATACTTTCAAACATTCCGTGGATGTAGCAACCATGGGAATGATCATAGGAAGAAATTACGGTCTCAGCAAAGAAGAGATCCGTGATATTGGTGTATCGGGACTTTTACACGATCTGGGAAAATCAAACATTCCCCTGGAAATTCTCAATAAACCTGGAAAACTTGATGATGATGAATTTGCTCTGATGAAGCAGCATTCGCTTTTCGGCTTCAAGATCCTTAAAGAGAAGCATGCATTCAATGATGAGATCATGAAGGGTGTTCTTCAGCATCATGAGAAGATGAACGGAAGAGGATATCCTCTCGGAGTAACCGGAGAAGCCATCAGTAAATTTGCGAAGATCCTTTCCGTTGCCGATATATACGATGCACTTGTTACGGAGCGTCCTTACAAAAAGGGATTTCCGAAAAGAGAAGCTCTCGAGATGATCTTCGGAATGTCAACGGAACTTGATACAAAGGCAATCTCAAGCTTTATGGATTCAGTCATCATATTCCCCGTAGATTCTTACGTACAGCTTTCAAACGGAGAGATGGGCAAGGTCGTAGCCAACAATCCCGGCTATCCCATGCGCCCCATTGTCGTCGGTTTCAAGACCGGTAAAATATACAATCTCCTGGAAGACCTTAACTGCGCATCAATGGTCATAGAATAATTGCACCTCGCGTATTCTGCGAGGTGTTTTTATATTATCGTATAAACCCAGTCTGATCTGCGGCCTTCCTTGCCTTCCACAAACCACCTGTGGTCGCGTTCTGAATAGAACACGAATGCACTCTTTCCGCATATCCTGCAGGTGTATCTGAGTCCTATGCCGCCTCCGCCGGTTGAGACCGCACGGCATACGCTCACAACCTTGTCTACTGTATATCTGGTTCCGTCAGTCCAGGATACCTGCAAGGGTTCTATTTTACCGTCTTTATCGAATTTTGCGGTCACTTCCACAAATACTTTACTCATCGTCTTCTCCGAACATATGTTTGTATATGGATTTTATAATCCGAAGGGAGTTTCCGCAATCGAACACTTTATTAATTTTCGCAAATGCCTGTTTTGTGGGGTATAATTATCCGGAAATCAATTTGGAGAATCATTTTTATGTTATTAGGGATCCTAAAAGAAAGCTTTCAGAGAATGTATGATGCGTTGCCCGATCTTCCCGCATGGCGCATCAATTTTTTGTATATATCCGTAGTGCTGGTGTTGTTTGGGATACTTATGACCATTATGCTTGCGGTCAAAAAGAAGATCCGATTTTTCACCGGCATATTCAGCATTCTGTCTGCAGCTCTCATAATCCTTATCTGTCTCTTTTATCCTTATGTGGATTTGCTCTACGCGCACCCGAGCGGAAATCCGGCAGATGAAGCGGCGTCTTTTCTGAATGCATTATCCGAGGGACGTATCTCCGATGCTTATGATGTTTTATATGGTCGTGAGTCCGGGGTGTCCGGTGACATTCAGACTTCTCTGACTGCGCTTTATGAAGACCAAAATGCCGGAATGTACCTGGATTATCTCAAAGCAGGATATGGCTTCGAATATACGGGCGACATGACGGTTAATGATCTTACCGCATCCGTTCCCGTAAGAATCACATATTCGGATCTTAACGCAGCTTCCGAGGGCGTTGACGAAAGGCTGTATGTTAAACTCGATGATATTGTCCAGAGCCATACCATGAGAGAGGTATATAAGGACGGCTCGTCGTATCAGGACTGGGTTGTGGAAGAAGCGTACAGAAGTGCTTATGAAGAGGTGCTTTCATCGGAACCCGTAAGAGCATCCGCAGATATCAGGATAGATCTGAGATTCGAGAACGGAAGATGGAACATCATCCCCACGGATGAACTTCTGAATATACTCGGAGGAGGAGTATGTGCAAATCCTTCGTCCGCAGATATTCTCTACGATAAGATCGGACTATACACCAATAACACCAAATCAAATATCCTTGCGGATCTTGTATATATCCCCAAGCTTTATTCAATCCCTGAGACTGCTGTTTGCGGCTATATGCCCAATGATGCATGCTTCCATGAACTTACCGATCCTTTTATGATTGCTGAGGTGGCTACGGGAAGCGAGCATCTTATAGGTGATGAGCAGTTGGTATTTGATCCGAATGTTACTTTTGCAACAGGACAGAAGATTTACTATTATGCGGATGATTCTATCTTTGCCATTGTATGGAAAGAATTCTGCAATGACTGTTACTGCAATTTCGCCGAGGTGTTTATCGCGGATCCCAGCCAGCTAAGACGTAAGATCGCAGGTGACACTTACGGATACGGGGTGCAGATGTATGCATCCCAGCTTGCGGCTCAGGCAAATGCCGTTGTTGCAATGAACGGTGATTTCTATAAATTCAGATCCATCGGACTTACGGTTTATGACCGTACGGTATGGCGATGCGAGGGTACATATCTTGATACATGTTTCTTTGATACAAAGGGAAACATGATCTTTTCCTATGCCGGTGATCTTACTACCAAGGAGCAGGCTCAGCAGTTTGTGGATGATAACGACATTCTCTTTTCACTTTCATTCGGACCTGTCCTTATCGATAACGGTGTTCCCAAAGAGAACTTAAATTACAGGATCGGTGAGACTATGCAGAGATATTCACGCTCTGCCATAGGTCAGATAGGAGAGGGCCATTATCTTATGATGACCATAGGACATGTTTACCCTTACAGAGAATGCTGCACACTTAAAGGCGCACAGGATATCATGATGCTTAAAGGCTGCATAAATGCTTACACACTGGACGGCGGTCAGACCGCGGAAGTCATTTGGAAAGACAAGCCTTACAGCTACGTGGACTGGGGTGTTGAAAGAACCGTCAGCGATATAATTTATTTTGCGACTGCGGTACCGGAGGACGACAGATGAATACTCAGACGGTAACCGCGGTATATGCGGGAAATACTCAGATCGGATACGGAATCATCATCACTGTCATTGCATTTATCTCATCGGTGATGCTGACGCTTTCTTTGTGTCCCGTCAAAGAAGACAACGATGTGGCTCGTTTCAGAGTAAAGTTTTCTCTTTTTACTTATATCATTATGTCCGCTGTCTTCGGAGCATATCTTGGAAGATTCGTTCATTGGTATTCACACTATGAAAGCTACGAATCCTTTTATGGTGCATTCGCATCAGCGGAGGGAAGCTATCACGAGGCAGGTCTTGTGATCGGTGCATTTATTGCATTTTTTATTTCCTCCGGCATTGCCGGAAAAAAATACAGGGGCAGAATCTTATCCGCAACTTCAGCAGGGCTCATGCTTTTTATGACACTTGTGTCATTAATTTCCATGTTCAATGAAGGCGACAGGGGAAAAGCAGTGATAGACAATCCCTTGTATCAATGTCTTCCTTTTGCATATCCCACCGCACCGGGCGTAGAAGAGTACAGAACCGCAGTCTTTTTCTGGAAGTTCTGTATCCTTGCGATCATCACCCTGATTGCGGTAATAAACTGCATTAAGAAACAATCCGCACTGAAAACATACATCATGTATTTTTGCGCAATGGCACTTTTGGACAGTGCAAGATACGACGCATCTTTCTTAAGATCCAACGGATTTGTGAGCCTGATGCAGATCGTGGCAGGTGTATTTCTCATATTATGCGTGATCGCGGGAGTGGGAAGACTTATCAAAAAACGCAGGTTCAGGGCAGGACATATTTTCTATATCCTTGCCTTTTTACTCGGACTTTCTCTTACCGGCTATATGGAATACTATGTCCAGAGGCACGGTAATCTCTATATCTATTGCTACGCTTTAATGGCGGTGGCATGCTTTATCATGGCCTTTTCGGTCATGGGTCTTCACAAAAATGTGAAAATCGTTCCCAAATCTTGACATTATGTGATCTTAATGATAAAAATGATAACGGTTCTCAAATTCGAAACAGGAGGGATACTATGGCTTCAGGTTCCAATTACAAGACCAAACAGCGGGAAATAATGTTGTCTTATCTTGAATCCAGACCGGGAGTTCATATCACCGCAGCGGACGTATATGACCATTTCAGGGCACAGGGCGTTACCATCGGTCAGTCCACCGTATACCGTCAGCTGGAGAAATTCGTTGATGAGGGAATACTCAACAAGTATGTCCTTGAAAGCGGAAGCAGTGCATGTTTCGAATATGTCGGAATGAGTGTCCACAAAAAGAATGAAACCTGTTTTCACTGCAAATGTGAAAAGTGCGGAAAGCTCATTCATCTAAAGTGCGAAGAACTTGAAGAGATACAAAAGCATCTTTATTCGGAGCACAGATTTAAACTTGATCCCTTGAGAACAGTATTTTACGGAATGTGTGATGATTGCCTTGAGAGCAAGGCGTGAACTTATTAGCTATTCGGAGGAAAGGACATGGCACTGATAACGGCAAAAGATCTGTCAGTCGGATACGGCGGTCAGACAGTTGCAGAGCATCTGAATTTCAAAGTAAATTCGGGTGATTATCTGTGCATTGTCGGAGAAAACGGCTCCGGTAAATCAACGCTTGTCAAAACACTGGTAAAACTTATCAAGCCTGTTACGGGAGAAGTTAAGTACGGAGATGGCCTTATGCCGGGCGAGATAGGATATCTCCCCCAGCACACCGTTGTACAGAGAGATTTCCCCGCATCCGTTAAAGAGATAGTTTTATCCGGATGCCAGAGCAGAATGGGACTCAGACCTTTCTATAACAGTGAGGAGAAAAAACTTGCTGCCGATAATATGGAAAAGATGGCAATCACCGATCTTGCAAATAAATGTTACCGTGAACTTTCCGGCGGACAGCAGCAGAGAGTACTTCTTGCAAGAGCGCTTTGTGCAACCAAGAAAATGCTGATTCTTGACGAGCCTGTATCGGGACTTGATCCCAAGGTCACCGCGGAGATGTATGAGCTTGTTGCAAAGCTTAACAAAGAAGGAATCACCATAGTGATGATCTCTCACGACATCAAGTCTGCGGTAGAATATGCGGATCACATTCTTCATATAGGAAATACGATTTATTTCGGATCGAAGAGTGAGTATTTAAACAGTAAAGCCGGCAAGATCTTTATGATGATGCAGAGTAAAGATCCTCATGCGGGAAAACCGTTAACGGTTTAGGCGGTGAAAAGATGATTGATACACTTATGATGTACATGGGATATCCGTTTGTGCGTTATGCGATGATGGTAGGAGTGATGATTGCTCTTTGCTCATCGCTTCTTGGAGTTACCCTTGTACTCAAGAGATATTCTTTCATAGGTGACGGACTCAGCCACGTGGCATTCGGTGTCATGTCCGTTGCCGCAGTTTTAAACCTTACCAACACCATGATAATTGTTCTTCCCGGAACAATTCTGGCTGCGGTACTTCTTCTCAGGACCGGTCAGAACGCCAAGATCAAGGGCGATGCCGCCATAGCAATGATCTCCGTCGGTGCGCTTGCTTTCGGTTATCTCCTTATGAATAAGTTTTCGACTTCGACAAATCTGTCCGGAGATGTGTGCAGTACTCTTTTCGGATCCATGTCCATACTCACACTTACGAAAGACGAAGTTGCACTCTGCGCCGTATTATCTGCCATCGTTGTTATCGTATTTATTCTTTTCTATAACAAGATATTCGCGGTCACATTTGATGAGACCTTCGCAAGAAGTGCGGGAACCAGAGTTAATGCATATAATCTTCTGATCGCAGTTGTGATAGCCGTGATAATAGTACTTGCCATGAATCTTGTGGGATCGCTTCTCATATCGGCACTTGTTATTTTCCCTGCACTTTCCTCCATGAGGATATTTAAGACATTCAAGAGTGTAACGATTTTCTCGGCGATATTTTCCGTATGCTGTGCATTTTTTGGTATCGTGATCTCAATGCTTGCGGGAACTCCCGTAGGTTCCACAATAGTTGCCGCAGATATAGTTGCATTCGGAATATGCTCGCTTATCGGACGTTTTACGGGAGCAAGATAATATGAAAAAGAAATTGTTGTTAAGTCTTATATGTACCTCACTTATACTTACCGCGTGCGGTAATTCAACCGCTTCGCACGATGCGGTCTTTACGGATTCTTCTTCAGTTGAAGATGTGCTTGCAGCAAGAATGGCAGAGGCGGACGCCGAGGCATATGCCAATCAGGGCGACTTAAGTGAGGTTCCCGGTCTTTCCGAAAATGCCGGTGATGATTATGAACGTCAGAGCGGTGTTAATGCGGATGCACCCGAGCCTGAAATGAACGGTCTTGATGAATCTGTTTTGCAGACTGAAGGTGTTGATATTGACCTTACGGTATTGTCGAGTATCATGGTTTATTCCCAGGTCTACAGCCTGATTTCAGATCCCGACAGATATCTTGGTAAAACCGTTAAGATGACAGGTATGTATGCCTGTACGGAGACAACAGTGTTTGAGGATTTCTACTGTGCCTGCATCATACAGGATGCAACGCAGTGCTGTGCACAGGGTATAGAGTTTGTGCTTGATGATACGTATGCATTCCCTGACGATTATCCCGAATACGGCGATGATGTAACCGTAATAGGAGAGTTCGATACATATCAGGATGGCGGATATACCTATTGCACTTTAAGGAATGCCAGATTGGTTGATTAAGGATTGTGAAGCTGCTTCCATCAGGGCTTCACAATTTTTTTATAAATAAATTAGCACTCACCTGTTGACAGCGCTAACAGTACGTGTTATATTACTTCTAGAACAAAGAGACAAAGAGCATTCAGATGATTCAAAGGTGACCATAACGGCACATCAGAATGCTCTCGCATAAAAGGAGGAATGACTTATGATGATGTTCCCTAGTATCTACAACAACGACTTATTCGATGACCTTTTTGATTTCCCTGTATGGAATGACAGAGACATGAAGAAATGCGAGAAGAAGCTTTACGGCCGCCATGCCGGAAACCTGATGAAGACCGATATTAAGGAGAAGGAAAAAGAGTACGAGCTCCACATCGATCTCCCCGGATTCACCAAGGATGAGATTCAGGTATCTCTTGAGAACGGCTACCTGACCGTACAGGCGTCCAAGGGCCTTGATAAGGACGAAGAGGAGAAGGACGGCAAGTGGATCCACAGAGAGCGTTATGCAGGCAGCTGCATGAGACAGTTTTATGTAGGTGACGGCCTTGTTCAGAGCGATATCAAGGGCGAGTTCAAGGGCGGTATCCTGAAGGTTACAGTGCCCAAGAAGGAAGCACTTCCCGACAAATCCGAGAATAAGTACATTGCCATCGAGGGATGACGATTTCTGGCTTTCCCAATTACAGAAGGGCCCGCTTAAAGCGGGCCCTTCTTTTTTAAACCGAATGTATTAGAATCATCCGATATATGATAAAATAGCCGTGTATGTTTGAAAAAACCAAAACAAGAATTCTCAATCGAATATGGCCGCTTTTGCCTGAAGAAGCTCAGTACAATCATGATCATGCAGGAACTGTGGGCGCATATAAGCTGTGGAAGCTCTGCAAGTACTACACAAATACGCCCGACCTGTATTTAAAGCTTCTGGACACCGAATACGAAAAGCCTCTCTTTCTTCGTAGAAAGCCTTCCGTATCCGTAATGGTAACAGGGGGAGAAGCGGGACTTAAAAAAACTCTCATGTCTCTTGAAGATCAGGCATGCGCTAAGATCGAATCTGTAAATGTATGCGGAGTAAATATCAAAGAGACAGATTCCCTTGTAAGGAAATCTGAAAGTGAATATATAGCTTTTGTCAGAAGCGGAGCGGTCCTTCAAAACAGGGCCTTTTATGAGTGCGGAAAAGCTGTTTTATCGGAGAATGGTCCTGCACTTATATATTCCGATGAGGATTTTATTGATGATGAAGGAGTAAGATCAAAGCCCTTCTTTAAAGCTGACTATGCTCCGGATCAGCTCATGTCCCATAATTATTTCGGCGGATTTGTATTCGTATCCCGTAAGGCATACATAGATGCGGGGGGACTTGAAGAGGGTACATCGGAAGATCCTTTCTACGATCTGTGGCTAAGAATATCCGAGAGCGGGAAAGTTGCCCATGTCGACAGAGTATTGTTCCACAGAACAGGTGACATGGAGAATTCCAAAGCAGATCCCGAAGCGGTTAAGAGAGCACTTGCCAGAAGAAATCTCAAAGGAAGTGTGAGTGTTGTAGAAGACAGGTGCATCATAGATCACGAGACGGAAGGACTGGTAAGCATCGTTATTCCTTCCAAGGACAATCCCGGTTACCTGAAGGATTGTCTGTCGTCCCTTGATGAAGTTACTCTTTACAGAGATTATGAGATCATTCTCGTAGATAACGGAAGCTCCGATGAAAATAAAAAGATCTACGAAGAACTGTGCAGTAAATATAATGCAAAATACATCTATGAGAAAAAGGATTTTAATTTCTCATACATGTGTAACTTGGGTGCAAAGAACGCATCCGGAGACGTACTTGTTTTCCTGAATGACGATATTAAGATAACCGAACCCAAGTGGCTCGGAAGTATGGCCGGACAGGCACGCATTTCTTATGCAGGAGCGGTGGGATGCATGCTCCTTTATCCGGAAGGAAACATGATCCAGCACTGCGGTACCAAGGACTGCGTGGATGGTCCCAATCATATATATCAGGGATATCATCCCGGTGATGAGGGATGCCCCGATGCAATCTTCCCCATGGATGTGAACGGAGTTACCGCAGCATGTCTTGCGGTTGAAAAGAGTAAGTTCGATGCGGTGGGCGGCTTTGATGAAGAGATGACCGTTTGCTATAACGACGTGGCGCTTTGCTATGATTTTATAAATGCGGGATACGTAAATTGTGTAAGAGGCGATATACGTCTGATACATAAAGAATCCGTAAGCCGCGGAACTGATGATCTGAACGAAACCAAATACAGACGCCTTATCAAAGAACATACCCGCCTGTACGCTAAGCATGCTCTGAAAAATTCACCTCATCCTTACTACAATATCAATCTTGCCATGAGATATGCGGGAACAGGGCCCGACTATACCAGATGGATGTACAAGGTTAAGACTAAAGCAAGGAAGATGACTCCCGCAGAGATCAAAGCATGGAAGGAAGCTCCCGTAAGAGAGGATATGGAGATCGCATTTGATGAGATCGATGCGTTCAAGTATGTCCACATCTTCGGATGGAGTTTTGCAACTGATTATAAATTCAATCATAAGACGGACCGCAGGATGGTCATCTATGATGACAAAAACTTCTACCTGGCAGAATTGCAGAGCTGGTACAGGCCCGATGCCTATAAGTTAAAAAGAATACCCAATACGGAATTTTGCGGATTCATAGCGCAGTTTGATAATGGGCTGATAGAAGAAGGCAGATATAAATTATGCCTGTGGACCAATATAGGAAAGTTTGAAACCGGGAAAGAACTTATAAGATGAGCGAAGAAAAAATCGGAAATGTAATACTGGATCTGACCTACTATAAGGGAAGTGATGCATACTCCGACGGAGAATCCGTTGAGGACAGACTTCTCGGAATAGTTAAAGGCGTAGAAGATATAGGTGAGAGACTTGCCGCAGGTGATGACTGGGCTGAGCTTTATCACTTATCCGATATCAGGAAAAACATACTCTCTTGGGCGGATGCGGATAAGAAGGCATCGGTGCTTGAGATTGGTTCCGGATGCGGAGCAGTTACAGGTGTTCTTTGCGAAAAGTTCGGATCCGTAACAGCGGTTGACCTGTCTAAAAAGCGTTCCACCATCAATGCATACAGAAACCGGTCTTACGATAATCTCCGCATCATGGTCGGAAATTTCGAGGATGTAAAGTTTACTGAGAAGTATGATGTCATAACTCTTATCGGAGTGTTTGAATATTCGATCTACTATATTTCGTCGGACGATCCTTTTGTTGATATGCTGAAAAAATGCAGATTGCTTCTTAAAGAGGGCGGAAGACTTTATATTGCGATCGAGAATAAATACGGTATGAAATATTTTGCGGGAGCAAAAGAAGACCATACCGGAAGAGCCTATGACGGTATCGAAGGATATCACAGCGTTGAAAGAGTAAGAACATTCTCCGGATATGCTCTCAATGCCATGCTTAAGTCAGCAGGATTTACCGGGCTTGAGTTCAGGTATCCCGTACCCGATTATAAACTTCCCATGGAGATCTATTCCGATTTAAGACTTCCCGCACCCGGAGATATTACTTACA
The DNA here is from genome assembly GCA_017940415.1 of Lachnospiraceae bacterium. Taxonomy (GTDB): domain Bacteria; phylum Bacillota; class Clostridia; order Lachnospirales; family Lachnospiraceae; genus AC2028. The sequence continues at coordinate 4,366 of JAGAYR010000033.1, read as the reverse complement.
GATCTCCCAACTACGATCGTGAAAGATGCGATTCATTCGATGAGATTAAGGTCACTGATCAGGTATGTGCTGACGGAATGTTCCCCGACTTTGCGAATTCTTTTCTCATCACTGCATATAACGGAAATGAACCTGCAGACAGCGGATGCATATATGCCAAGTTCAATACCCTTCGCGATAAGCCTTACCGCGTAGATACCAAGATGATGGCAGAGGGCGGCAAGCTTTATGCGGTTAAGACTCCCGCTTGCAAAGAAGCACTTCCTCATATCGACGAGATAGTACGCAATAAAGATCTTGCAAAAGATTTCTATAAGACTATCAAGATCGCTGATGTAACAAGACGCGGAGATGATCTGTATTTTGATTTTATAAACGGAACTTCTCTGTATTCCGAATGTATCGATTATTCAAGTGCAGAGCTTGATGATATAAGAGATGACATCAATAAGAAACTGGATATGCTCATGGATGATATCTCAGATTCTTATGAGTGCTCATTTGAAGTTACTGATAAATTCAAAAAGGTATTCGGTGATATAAAACTTCCCGAAGATCTGGCAGGACTTAAAGCAGCTAATGCTGATATGATCTTCGGAAATTTCATCAGGACAGACGACGGTCTTGTGTGCATAGACTACGAATGGTTCTTTGATTTCCCCGTGCCCAAGGACTTCATAAGATACAGAGTCGCAAGATGCATATTTGAAAGCTATGCGAACATCTCAACCAGGATAAAGACCAGACAGGAATTTGCAGTCTTCCTCGGAATTGATACGCTTCTTGTTGATGCATTTGATGAGATGGAAGATAAATTCCAGGCAATGGTGACGGGCGGCGGACTCGGAAGAGCTACGCTCACCAAATACGGTAAGAAGTTCGAAAGAGTTGAGGACGTTCTTCAAGAAAGAGATAAGGATGCTGCAAAGATTGCCGAGCTTGAGAATATAGTTGCAATGCAGCAGGCGCATATAGATAAAATGAAACGCGCCATTAAGAATCCAATCTTCGGTATGAAGTGGGCACTGAAAAAAGCATTTAAGAAGAAATAAAAAAATTCCTGCAGATTTATCTGCAGGAATTTTTAATTGCAGTACTTTTATGAATTACATGCAGGTGTATCCGCCGTCAACGGGGATCATTACACCGGTAACATAAGAGCTTGCGGGAGAAGCAAGGAAGATGGCGGTAGAGTCAAGCTCGCCTTCTTTTCCGTATCTCTCAAGAGGGATCATGGTCTTCGCATTAGCCTGGAAGAAGTCGGAGTTGAGAGTATCGGTGGTAAGATCGGTGTAGAAATATCCGGGGCAGATGGAGTTGACTGTGATTCCCTTTACGCCCCATTCAGCTGCGAGAGCTCTGGTAAGGTTTACAACTCCGCCCTTTGCTGCATGGTAGGGAGCACTTCCTGCAATCTTGTTTCCTACGAGTCCGTACATAGATGCGATGTTGATGATACGTCCGTATCCTGCAGGAATCATGGCTTTCTTTGCTACAGCACGTGCAACTTTGAAGGTTCCGAAGAGGTCGATGTCCATCTCGCCCTTGAACTGATCATCGGTGATATCTTCAGCGGGAGCTACTGCACCGGTACCTGCGTTGTTGATGAGGATATCGATTCTTCCAAAAGTCTTATATACTTCGTCAACAGCTGCCTCAACTCTTGCGGTGTCGGTGATGTCACACTGAACGCCGATAGCCTTTACGCCGAATTCTTTTTCGATCTCTGCTGCAACAGAGTCGATCATTTCCTTACGGCGTGCGAGAGCAGCGATGTTACATCCCTGATTTGCGAGTGCCTTTGCCATCTGAACCCCAAGTCCGGTAGAACAACCGGTAACGATGGCAACCTGTCCTGTCAGATCAAAATAATTTTTCATCCCTAATACATTCCTTTCAAAAGAGTTGTTAAAAAATTGTCAAGGACGGTAATATTATCCCCTATCCGAGGATAATAGTCAAGGTGTGAGAGGGCGGTGAAGATTATCTGTCGCCCCATTCACTCCATATTTCACGGCCCCATTCACCCCAGTCTACGGTGTCGCGGTCGTTTCTTATTTCACAGAACTTCTCGAGCCATTCGATATATTCTTCATCGAAATCACAGTCCTCCAAAACATCCGCAAGATCGTTGTAAAGCATGCGATCGTTGTAAGGGAGAGTAACGGATATTCCGGTAAGGCTCAGATTATCGGATGTGGCGCTGACATAGAGAAGTGCTTTGTCCGCAGCTATTGCAAGCTTTTCGGACATATCCGAGTCGATTATGTGTGCAAGTCCCATCAAATCTGTGATGCAGTAATCGGAGATGTATACTTCGTCACTGTCATAGAATTCATCGAGATCATATTCTTCCAGATAATCGATCATTTCATCCATCAGGAAATCGAATACCTTATTACCGTTCCTTTCGCGGAATCTCTCGGAAAGACCAAGGCCCTTTCCGGTTTCTTCCATATCCTGACTGAAGTTGGTGGACAGAAGTGCTTCTTCGTTGGCATAAGCAAACTCTGTCCAGACATTCCAGAGTTTTTCTATTTTGCTTTCATCGATAAGTGCGAGGATGGATCTGTCGCCATAGAATCTGTTGTGTTCATTCTCACTTACCATGTCATCGACTATGATCTTGCCGAGATCATATGTTGATATGGAGGGATTTTCGTAAAGTGCTTCGAGCCAGTCTGTGTAATACCATCCGAGACAGCTTTCGAAGTCCTCGGAAAGGATCATGTAATCACAATAATTTCTGAGAGGGTATGCTACTTCAAGGCAAGACATGATGCACGCATCCATTCCGATGAAATCAAAATGAACTCCGCATCCGTTAAGTGCCTTTACCATTTCATCAACACTTAAGTTCTCCCAGTCGTCCTGGAATTCATCCCAACCGAAGCCGTAGGCGGGTCCGCCGCCGTGATCCCAGAGAATAAGTATGTTTCTGGAAGCAGGATATTCCTGAGCTCCGTATCTGATAAAATCTCTTAAAGTCTCGGGGATGGTGCAGTCCAGCTGACCAAGATTATCACGTACAAGTTCAAGTCCGTCTTCACCTACATGATAGGTCTGGGATCTGTCGGATTTTATTCCCAGTTTTTTGGACCAGTATTTGGTGCCCATTGTCTGGATGAGAACGTTCACATTTTCGGAATAGCCTGCATCCAGCATCTCAAGAATATCTTCCGTTGCAAATCCGGATTCGGTCTCGAGATTGGATCCGTTCATATAGACATAGATGGTTACGGTTCCGGGCTCTGCATCACTGTCCGCAACCTGATAATCGTCATCGTCCCAGTCATAGCTTTCTTCGTGTTCATCCGTATCGGGCCATGACCAGATATCTGCTTCTTCGTATTCTTCCTGCGATTCGGCGACTTCTTCAAGATAGTCATATATTATTCCCGGGACTCCCGTATAAGTATGTGAACATCCCGACAAAAGAAGACAGCCGGCCGAAGCCAGAACTGTTATTTTTTTCAAATAGTTACGCAAATTATTTACCTCCGTAAAGTGCCTATATCTTACCACCAAAAAGGCCTTATGTCATAGGAAACACGCTGATAATAAAGGAATTTTAATAATCGGGAAACGTACCGGAAACGATAGGAGATTGACTATGCGTCAATAATAGGAATATACTAAATCTCGGAGGGTACTGTAAAGAATCTGTGGGATTTATAAAAAGGGGTGATTCCATGGCAAAAAGAATGAACAATACTGAGGAACGTAAAAAGCAGATCCTTGATATAGCCGAGGAACTGTTTCTCAAGCATGGTTATTACGGGGTGAATCTTGATGACATTGCGGGAGAGGCCTCAGTAGTAAGAGGTACCGTTCTTCACTATTTTGATTCGAAAGAAAATCTGTTCAAATGCGTGCTGGACAGAAGAGCACAGAAGTCTGCGGATCTTTTGATCGCTCTGATGGTAAATAAGGATCAGTCCGTTCAGGAAATTCTGAAGACATTTGTATATTTCTGCATGAGGCAGTTCAAGGAAGACAAAGAAGATACCGACAGATGCTTCGGTGATGAAGCCATGAGATATCAACTTGACTGTGTGCGCATCGGAACTTATTACAAGCTTCTTGATTCCTTCGAAGCACTTCTCGAAAGAGGAAATGAAGAAGGAGTATTGAGAATAGTAAATACAAGAGCCCGTGCTTCATCGGTCCTTTTCGCGGTATTCGGACTTACGGGAGAGAGCATCTCTACAATAGAAGTTACCGCTGAGTTATATGACCTTATCGGAAATATGCTTGGTGTAGATCTTAAGAACGTGTAAGTTCAATAGGGGACGGTGAAACAGGGGGACGGTTCTGTCGTTCCACACGATTCTTGTGGAACGACAGAACCGTCCCCCTGTTTCAC
>JAGAYR010000006.1 GCA_017940415.1 Lachnospiraceae bacterium | reverse complement strand
GAACAAATAGTGACTTAATACTGCTGATTTGTTATTCAGTTCAAGCTGATGAGAAAAATTTGGGAATATAAAACTCAACCCAAAGAAGTCCTGTGATACAGGATAGAAAAACAGAATTTAATGAACCAAAAACAATAAGACCATTAGATTTTATCATCGTACATCTCCTCATGATAAAATCCTCTAATCTCACTTCCCCAATCAAGAATAACACTATCGGGTCATTTCTTTCAACAAACTTATTTCTTTTCTTCGTTAAGATCCTGAATCTCTTTAAGCAGATCCTGCTGTTTCTTCGCATCGACCCACAACCTGTAATAATACAGTGCAGCTCCGATGGCGTAAGGAATGGAGAAGGATCTGAACAGTTCGAACCACGCTCTTGGCGTTACCGGTCCATAAAAGATGGTTCCGATCTGAACAGCGATTGCACATAACACGCATGCTACTACATACTGGATGATGATCATTGCAAGAGGACTGAGCTTTTCGAAGAACTTGTGAATCGATAGTACAAACACCGCAATATTACAGAAGATAAACATCATGATTACGTTTACGTTGTTTGTTTCCGTACCTGCGATCATATTGATGATGGCGCCTGCAACAGAGATTATGGTGTAAGAACAGCACAACTCTATCAGATAAGACTTAATAAAATCTTTCATCAGGACATCCTCCTCATCTTCTGCAGATACTCGGTAAAGCTCTTCTTGTAACTTCTGTTGATGCATATCCTCTCGCCATTATCGAAGGATACATATACTTTCATGTTGATGTCTGGCTTAAGCTGTTTGATCTTGTAGATATTTACGAGATTGGATTTGGATATCCTCACGAATCCGTACGGTGTCAGCTGTTCTTCCACAGATGAAAGTGTGGTCATCAGTCTGTACACACCGTTTTCGGTATAAGCAAAAAGCTTTCTTTCCACATGGTCAAAATAATAAATATCACCCGGATCGAGGAAAATTTCTTCTCCGTCGTCCAGGTCTTCATCGGCAGGCCGCCCCGGCAAGGACGGCCTTTCCGATTTGATCGTATCCATAACCTGCTTAATGACAGGTCTCACTTCACTGCAATATATGTCTATGTGTTCGTCTGTAATCTTCTTATCTTCAAAAAGGTTGATCTTCATCTAATCCTATTACAATCCGTAGGATCCGAGGAAATCCATAACTCCGTTCATATATCCTTCGGGATCGTCGATAACTCCTTCAATATGTGCACTGTCTACACTCATAATAACCTTCTCGTCAGTGCCGATATTATTGTACACTTCCTGAACCTTCTCAGGAAGACATGTAGTATCTTTTTCTGAACGAATGATCATGGTGGGGAGCTTATCTTTTGCAACTTCTGCGATGGTATCTCCGTCTGCGAAATCAACATCGTAGAGAAGCTTGGTTGCAATCTTGCCCACGAAGATCATGTAGTTGGTTGATGCATTATAGAAATCTTCTTCATTATCGCTCTCTGCGAAAACAGAACGAAGCATGTATTCCATTCCGGGTACGGGAGAATCACAGATAACTGCGTCTGCTGCATTTGCTTCACCGGGAGTTACGTTTGATGCATAGATTGCTACTGTCTGTCCTCCCATTGACTGTCCGTGTGCGATAACTTCACTTGCTCCGCGCTCTTCTCTTGCATACTGAACCATTGCTGCTACATCAAGTGACTCATTGATTCCGAAGGTAACCTTCTTATCTTCATTGTCTCCGCATCCTCTCTGGTCGATGGAGATGATATTGTAGCCTCTCATAAGATACTGCTCTGCAAGAGGATATACACTGACTCTGTCTCCGCCTGCTCCGTGTACAAGAACAACCCACTTATCACTTTCTTCATCTGCTTTGAAAGCAGTTCCGGGAACAACATTTCCGTCTTCAGCTACAGCGCTGACCTCAGTTCCTTCATATCTGGAATAAAATCCGTCAAGATCATATTCCCAGCCTTCAATAAGCTGTCTTACGCTTGCGGTCTTGGTATCTGTATTTTCATTCTGATACATAACTCCGTCCGCTACCATCTTGCCGATAACAGCTGAACTGATAATTCCGAGAAGTACGAGAATGATAACTACTACTGTGATGATCTTTGTTACTTTCTTTTTCATAATGTTTATCTCCTTGTGTTTTGCTTGATGAGCATACTTTAACAAAGAAAAATGCAACCTGTGCGAGAAATTGCACAAGTTGCATTTTGAGATGTATAAGTTGCAGATATGTTATTTATAATATTCCGGATTCACATCCTTATCAAGGTGTCCTATGATAGGGTATTTCTCCTTCTGTTCCGCTATTCTTACGGGAAGAGTAAGATTTCTGAATTCCGTAGGCTCAATGTACCATACACCCGCTAGATCGTTATCGGAATTTCTCTCCTGAGCTGCGATATATGCCTTCTCGTATATAGGGCCTTCAATCAGTACCTTTCTGGGGATACCCTTGATCTGATACTCTGCAGCTCCGGGTCCGTGGAATACTGCAGCAACCTCCTTATCAAACCACAGACTGTATGTGAGATTCTTGTTTGTCTGTGAAGTCTCGAGAAGTTCGTTAACAACAAGTAATCCGTCTTCATAATGAAGAGATCCTTTGAAAGCCACGTTTACTCTTCCATCTTTATCAATCGTAGCAAGTACCTTGGCGGTATCTTTGCTGTTTATTACATCTATTACTTCCTGTGTTAATGTTACGCTCATTTCATCCTCCCCTTACCAGTAGATTCTTCCGATATCCGTATTGGGATGATTTCCGCATCTTCTGTAATCATCGAAATAGGACTTAAGGTTGTATTTATCATTTATCTCATTGAGTCCCTTAGCCAAAGCAACATAATAATCGAGGGAAGGAACGACCTGATTGTGGAATATTCCGCACACTCCCCATACAATGTACGCAATGGGAACACCGTGCTTTGCAAAATCCTCGGCCTCTGCAAGATACTTCTCAAGAGCTTCTTCTTCTGTCTTAAAACCGTTAGGCTGAGCAAGTTCCACGCCGCCTACGATTCCGGAATTGACATTTCCTTCTCCGAAGATCTCAACAGCATCGAATATTCTCTTCTTCCACTCATCGTATCCGACATGAGCCGCCTTTCCGGGGCAGATCCAGTTAAAGAGATCCTTATTGAGAACCTCGATATCGGATGTATAACCGATGATTCCGGTTGCTTCCTTAAGTCTCTTCAGCTGCTCTTTATCATATGCAGATGCGATAAGCTGAACCTTAAGATCATGAGTCTTGAAGATGGGCTTAAGCTTCTCAAATGCTTTGATGATCTCATCAACCTCATCATCAAATATATGCTCTCCGGTAAGGATCGATCCGGTTGTGACCATAATCATTGCAAAACGACCTTTTTGCTTAACAGCCTCTGCGACAGCTTCCGCAACCTCATCATAATCAAAAAGATCGGGAATACCGTGCTTAACGGAATCGATACCGTTGATACCTACGTTACAGTATTTGCATCCTTCACCGGGCTTATCCCAGAAGTGGCAGACACGGCTTATCGCTACATTAAGTCTCTGAGGTCTTACGTTAACGACTTCTCCCATGGGAGTACCCTTGCTGGTTTTCTTTCTATAGAAATCCGGCTCTCTCCAGAAATCAACCTCTTCATAAACCTTACCGTTGTCAGTCAGGTAAAACTTTCCGTCTATCTCATCGATCACATAAGGATCTCTGATACCGTAGTTTGTTAAGTATCCTCCGACAAGAGATGTTCCGTCACGGAAAATAAGACCGATGGGTATCTTATTCTCTCCCTCCTTTTTGCCGAAGATGGTATCAGCCTGGCTCTGATAATCTCCTTCATTAAATAATTTCTGAGCCTTCTCTGACAGGATGTATCCTCTTCTGTGTACATCTGTCTTGAGAATTACAATCTTAGGGATTTCTTTATATTTATCGAAGACTTCTTCGATGGATAATTCTTTCTCCCTCCAGTTTTCAATCTTGGTTGCCATTTCTACCTCCCGATTTAAATTGCGTACTCAACTTCCTGTTCGTTGTCCGCAAAGAATTCTTTATATATTTCCTTGGTGTAATATGCGAAATCCCCGGATCCTCTGACCTTGGGATAAGCAAGATCTATATTTAAGATCTTCTTGATCCGTCCCGGTCTTTCTGAAAGGATAACCACTTTATTGCTCAGATATACAGCTTCCTCTATATCGTGAGTAACAAGTATCATGGTCTTGTTTTCCTGCTTCCATATCTTGAGGATCTCACGCTGCATGTTAATCCTGGTGAGTGCATCAAGTGCACCGAAGGGCTCATCCAGCAGAAGTATGTTGGGATTGGATATAAGTGCTCTTGCGATAGCGACCCTTTGCTGCATTCCTCCGGAGAGCTGTTTGGGAAGAGCATTTTCAAATCCCTTAAGCCCTACCATGTCGATGTACTTTTTGATCAGCTCGTCCCTTTCCGATTTTGGAACATCTTTTCCGAGCCCAAAGCCGATATTCTTATACACATTCCTCCATGGAAGAAGTCTTGCTTCCTGAAACGCCATCTTGCATTCCGGAGCCGGTCCGTTTACCGGCTTACCATGGATCAGTATTTCTCCCCCCGTTGCATCTTCAAGTCCGGCGATAATCTTTAAGAGAGTACTTTTTCCGCATCCCGATGAACCGACTATTGAAACAAATTCTCCCTCCTGCACATTGAAGTCGATTCCATTCAGGATTTCTTTCTGCTCTCCGTCTATGGTGAATTTTTTATCCACATTTTTTATCTGTACTATTGTTCCCATATTCGTCACCTGTACCTGAATAAGTATTTCTGTAATTTCAGAACAAGGAGATCAACCACAAGTCCGAACAATCCGATCTCTATGATTCCGACAAACAGTATTCCCGGCATAGCCATGTTCCTTGCATACATGATTCTGTATCCTACTCCAGCGGATGCTGCGATCATTTCAGCGGTAATTACATATCCTATTGAGGATGTGATGCCTATTCTCAATCCGGTATATATGGAAGGGAATGCAGCCGGAAACACTATGGTTCTTACGATCTCTTTTTTACTCTTTCCGAGATTGATACCAAGTTCCACAAGCTTTTTGTCCACTCCCTTTATACCGTCGATTGTGTTAATCAGGAGCGCCCAGAATGTTCCGAGCGCTATGACCATTACCTTGGATTCTTCTCCGATGCCAAGCCACAGGATAAAAAGTGGTATAAGTGCAATTATCGGTATTGGCCTGAACAGTGCTATGAAAACCCTTGTGAGTCTGTCTACCGCAGGAATCATCCCCACCAGCACGCCCAGTACTATTCCTATGCTTGCACCGAGCAAAAATCCTTTTATGATTCTTGAAAGGCTGTAAACGGCATCCTCTACGAAAATGTTTTTTTCCATAAGATAGGAAAAAGATTCTTTTACCGTATAAGGTGCAGGGACTATCGAGGCCTTTACCCATCCGAATTTTGTAGTAAGAAACCACAACAGGATAAGTGCCAAGGGAAAGAATGATACCGTAAGGAAATCGAGTATTCTGTTATTTCCTGATTTTGCCTTAACCATCACTTCTCCTCATACAATCCGGCTTCCTTTACAAAGGAATCATCATAAATATCCTCAACATTTACCTGAACGGTGATAAGTCCGTTGTCATACATGAAACCGATATAACCTTCGAGATCATCAGCAATTTCGTTATTTCCATGATTGTTATAATTCTGAACTGGAAGAGCATTTCTTACGATCTCAGGATCGGTTCCGTAATAATCAGATGCGATGCGAATGGTCTCTTCAGGATTTTCTTCAATGAACTCGATTGCTTTGCCAAACAAAGTCACGATGTTAAGTACAATGTCAGGATGTGCTTCAGCAAATTCATCTTTAACGGTTAATATGCTCTTTGCGATACCGAGTCCGGTTGCATCAGCAATGAAGCTGAATTCTGTTCCGTTATCTTTGGTTGCATTGTCAAAAATGGTCTTATATCCTACGGATGCGTCTACCTCACCTGCCTCAAGTACGGTTGCAGCGGTATTGAAATCGATATTGATAATCTGAACATCCTCTACGGAGAGTCCTGCCTCTTCAAGTCTCTTGACAAGGAAGCTGTGTCCGTTTGATCCGATGGTAACCGCAATCTTCTTTCCTCTGAGATCCTCAACGGATTCTATTCCCGATCCTGCTATTGTTCCGAGAAGAATATTCTTCTCTGCATCATCTATAAGCTGAATAGTTCTGATATCAACTCCGTTAGCAGCTCCCGATACTGCGGGCTGAAGTCCCAGCTGTGCAAAATCGATAGCTCCTGCGGTATATGCTTCGAGCATTTCGGGACCGTTATTGAATCTTGGTACATTTACAGTGATTCCGTAAGGAGCAAATACTTCATCAAACCATCCCTGATCGAGAATTACCGGAATAACGTAATATCCCTGTTCTGCAATGTTTACCTCGATATCTCTGGAAGTAATCTCTATTCCGGTAAAAGGAACTCCCGCATCAGCGTTTGCAGGTTCCTGAGCAGAAGCCGTAAGAGTTGTTCCGGATGGAGCAGATGCGGTTTCGGATGACGTTCCGCATGCAGTGGTAAATAGAAGAGTTGCGAGTGCAGCAAGTGTAATAAGTGTTCTGCTTACATTTTTATAGTTAATCTTTTTCATGTTTTTCTCCTCATATGTCTTTCTTGATATTTATAAAAGGTTTTAGTCAAAGATACTTCTTGATCTCCCCTGCTTTATCGAGATGCTCCCAGGGAAGATCTATGTCCGTTCTTCCGAAATGTCCGTATGCAGCGGTCTGCTTATAAATAGGTCTTCTGAGATCCAATGCCTTAATGATTGCAGCAGGTCTGAGATCAAATACTTTCTCGATTATCTCTACGATCTTCTCATCTGAAACCTTACCTGTTCCGAAGGTATCTACTGCTATTGATACAGGCTTTGCAACACCGATGGCATATGCAAGTTCAACCTCAACTCTGTCTGCCGCTCCGGCTGCCACGAGATTCTTGGCAACCCATCTTGCCGCATATGCTGCTGAACGGTCTACCTTGGTAGGATCCTTACCCGAGAAAGCACCTCCGCCGTGACGTCCTGTTCCGCCATATGTATCTACGATGATCTTTCTTCCTGTAAGTCCCGCATCTCCCTGAGGCCCTCCGATTACAAATCTTCCTGTTGGATTTACGTAGTAGATGGTGTCTTCATCAAGAAGCTCAGCAGGTATAACAGGCTTGATGACCTTTTCAATTACATCCTTTCTGATCTGCTCAAGAGTAACTTCCTCGGAATGCTGTGTTGAGATGACGATGGTATGTACTCTCTTAACCGTCTGTCCGTCCTCTGCGAACTCAACGGTAACCTGTGATTTTCCGTCGGGTCTCAGATAAGGAAGAGTTCCGTCTTTTCTCACTTTGGCAAGCTGTCTTGTAAGCCTGTGTGCAAATGAGATTGCGGGAGGAAGATATTCATCCGTTTCATTGGTTGCATAACCGAAGATGATTCCCTGATCTCCTGCACCGGTTCCGAAATCCTCGGTTGCTCCTTCCTGTTTGGATTCGTATGCCTTATCAACTCCCAGAGCAATGTCTGCCGACTGTTCATCGATGGATGTAAGTACAGCGATCGAATCTGCGTTATAGCCGTCAACGTTGTTTACATATCCGATCTCTCTGATGGTCTCTTTGGCGATCTTTGCGATATCCACATATGCTTTGGTAGATATCTCACCTACAACAAGTGCAAGTCCGGTGGCAACGGTTGTTTCAGCTGCGACTCTCGATTCGGGATCCTGAGCGATAAGTGCATCGAGTATCGCGTCCGAGATCTGATCTGCTATTTTATCGGGATGTCCCTCCGTTACCGATTCTGAAGTAAATAATTTTCCCATATCTTTTCTCCTCAATTTTATAAATAAAAAAGGAGGCTCAGGATCGCAGCTAATGGAACCGCGACCCTGAACCTCCGGTTTACCGGTCAGTTCTTAAAGTCTTATTTTTTCGTTTTTCTCAATCTGGACGATTTTACCGTCCTGAATGATTATTATCACCGATCCGTATTTAACGGATTCGATATAATCTTTGATCTGTGCAAGCCTTTCATCCGTCACCTCTTTCAGTTCCGCCATCCGTACTCCTTTCTGTCCCCTGCATCGAAAGGTAAAAAAAGACTTAGGACTACCGGCGAAAGCTTTTGTCCTAAGTCTTCGATTTTTTCGATCAACTCAAGTTTCACTTTACTGCCTGATAGGTTTTTCGGATTTCCATGTACAGATCTGATTATAGGTACAACAAATACCGGTCTGACAACAAGATGTACAGGCCATACAATCGTTCATGTTTTTGGTTGCTACTGTTTTCATAATCAGATTTCCTTTCCCCTACTATTTACTTGACCGATTATCAAGTTAGTCGAATTATATGTTATGCATTTTCCAAATGCAATACTTTGAGTTATTCGAAAATCTTTGTACTTGCTATAGCTTTTACTTATAATGATGACAGTTGTTCAAACAGCAAGTATTAATATTCCGTCTTTCTCAAGGGTTCCGCATCCGTTACCCTTATCGGTCCACTTCTTGGAATAGATCACCTTCTTGTGATCGCAGGTCTGTAGTTCTACATCCTTCTCTTCACAGTTCAGATATACTCTGATGCTTTCTTTTTCACCAAGTTTCAGATATGTGATCACTCTTTTCTCGGGAACGTCATCGGGGAAATGGAAGTTACGGCTCTTGCATGACTGAAGAGTCTTTCTCATATCGATAAGTGCCTTCATGTCGCCCAGCTTATCATCCATCTTACCGGAATCAATCTCATCCCAAGGCATGCATCTTCTGCAGTCGGGATCATGAGAGCCTTCCATTGCAACTTCGGTACCGTAGTAGATGCAGGGTGAACCGGGCATCGTAAAGAGAACCGCAAGTTGCTGCCAAAATACATCTATATTTCCGCCGGTCTTCTCCATGAGTCTGTTGGTATCGTGAGAATCAAGGAGATTGAAAAGTACATCGTTTACCTGAGAGTAGTACATGGTAAAACATCTGTTAATGTCATACTCAAATGTCTCACGGCCTCTGTTTTTATATACCCAGAAATCCGCAATGGCAGTGGAGAGAGGATAGTTCATTACAGAATCATACTCGTCTCCGCGAAGCCATGAGATTGAATCATGCCATATCTCACCAAGAAGATAAAAATCATTCTTGATGTGATATGCCATATATCTGACGGCCTTTAAGAATGAATGGGAAATCTCATTTCCTACATCAAATCTGAGTCCGTCTATATCAAATTCCTCGATCCAGAATCTTATGATATCAAGAAGGTAATCCTGAACCGAGGGGTTGTTGGTATTGAGCTTGGGCATGTACTCTGCAAATGCAAAGGAGTAATATCTTCCGTCCCTGGTATCTTTGCCCTGCTCAATGGGCCACTTGTTTACCATATACCAGTCGGCATACTCGGATTGTTCTCCTTTTTCCAGAACATCTACCCACATGGGATGATCGGAACCTGTGTGGTTAAATACCGCATCCAGCATTACTTTGATGCCTGCTTCATGGGCTTCTTTTACGAGAGCCTTCAGGTCATCGTTTGTTCCGAAATGAGGATCTACTTTCTTGTAATCCTTCGTATTGTATTTGTGATTGCTGTCTGCTTCGAATATGGGATTAAGATAAAGGCCGGTGATTCCAAGCTCTTTCAGATATGGGATCCTGTCTCTGATACCCCTAATGTCTCCACCGTAATAGTCGTGCATTCCAACCTTGCCGCTCTGCCAGGGAAGTACGCCCTCGGGATCAAGGCTCTTATCGCCGTTACAGAATCTTTCGGGGAAGATCTGATACCATACGGTATCGTTGACCCAGTCGGGAGTCCTGCAAATATCAGCGGGATTCATCCAGGGCATGATGAACTGGGAAAGTGTCTTTCCTTCCTGATTCATCTCCTCTTCCGTATAGAATCCGTCTTCGTACAGATAGATGCACTCATCACCGGAATGAAGTTCAAAATAATACTTACATCTCTTGTAGGCAGGCTCTACGGTTGTGGTCCACCAGATGTGATTTTTAAGTCTTTTTTTGTAAACGATCTCCAGGCGCTCGCCGCTCCAGCGTTCCTTGCCGCCCATTATTCCGGCATCATAAGGATCACCATAGATCAGGAATACGTGATCTACGTCATAGCCGGTCTTTATGTTGATGATAAGTTTATCCTCATCCAGAGGATAACAGTACTGCTCGGACATCCGATGGTAAATCGCACTTAATTCCATATTTTCTCCTCATTTTAGGAAAACGTTTTCCGTCCAACTAAAAAAAATATAACCTATGCTTGGAATTATTGCAACAAGATTTTTTTTGCCGGTGGGGACGGTTCTTCCCCACCGGCACCCATAACGTCATCTCAGCCGCCACTTACATCTTCAGGTCCCGGATTATAAAACGGACTGTGTAGCTCAACTCCCTCTTCCGTATACTTGTTCAGAATATCCCAATAAGATCACTCCGCCTATCAGTAAAGCAATTGCGCCGAATATAGATTCAAGCACTATGAGTACTATTTTCAGGGCTTTATTGGAATTGTTATTATTCATAATCTTCTCCCACTAAAACTTCCTGCATCTTCTTGGGACTCAGTACTACTTTTTCAAGAGGAAGGTGTTTGATCAGCATCTTCTCAAGAGCCCTGTAGTCTATGGGCTTGGTCAGATAATTGTTGAAGCCTTCGGCCAGATATCTTTCCTTGGCTCCGCTTATGGCATCCGCAGTCAGGCATATAAAAGGAATATTCCTATAGGCAGGACACTCTTCCTTGATATGCTTCATGGTCTCGGTTCCGCCCATACCCGGCATTCTCTGGTCCATAAGCACAAGGTCATAAGTGTTCTTATACGCAAGTTCGATGGCCTCAGTTCCGCTTAATGCGGTATCTATCTTCAGCTCGGTATCTTTGAGAAGTCCCTGAACGACCATCAGGTTCATTCTGGTATCGTCTACGATCAGGACGTGTGCATCCGGTGCGCGGAAGGATTCCTCATACTCTTCCATTGCCTCAATGCTTTCGTCAAACTTTCTTCTGAAATCTCCGACAGGCTCTTTCGAAACAATGATCTGCGGCAGGAATATGGTAAAAACAGAACCTTCACCGTAGACACTGTGTACTTCGATGTTTCCGCCCATCATCTCAAGCAGGTTCTTGGTTATCGCAAGTCCCAGACCTGTTCCTTCGATGGTGCTGTTGTGATCCAGATCCATTCGTTCGAACTTGTTGAAGAGCTTTCCTATGTCCTCTTCTCTGATTCCGATACCCGTATCGGAAACGATTATCATAAGGTTGAATACATTTGCGGACAAATGCGTATTTTCTTCACCCTTAACCCTCAGATGTATCGAGCCTTCCTTGGTATACTTAACCGCATTGTTAAGAATGTTGGTGATGATCTGACGTACACGCACTTCATCACCATGCAGTCCGTCAGGTATATTATTATCAACATCAACTTCAAAGGTCAGCCCCTTGTCTTTGGCTTTGAAATAGATCATGTTGCTGACGTCGTTCAAAACAGAACTGAACATATAATCCGATTCCACAAGCTGCATCTTGCCGGATTCTATCTTGGAAAAATCAAGAATATCGTTTATCAGATAGAGCAGGTTGTTACCCGCACTTCCGATATTTCCGGAATACTTTGCTATATCCGCAAACTTCTTCCTGATCTCTTTTTCATCTGTGGGGAGATGATTGCCGGAACTTAAACTTTCGCGAAGGATCATCTCATTCATACCCAGCACCGCATTGATGGGGGTACGGATCTCATGGGACATATTGGAAAGGAAATCGCTCTTTCCGCGGTTTGCGCGCTCCGCTTCTTCCTTGGCCTTTCTGAGTTCTTCGGCAGCATCGAGAAGTTTCAGAACCGAGATATGATAGTTGATGAGACAGATGGACATAAGTGCAAGGTTCAGGAAATACAAGACAGGGAATCTGTCCATGAAGAATCTTGCATACTTATCAGTGAAAAAAGATCTGAGAGGTGTGTAGAAAAGAACTACAAGTAAAGTCTGGAAATATATACCGCAATAGATTCCGTAAAGAGCTTTTCCGAAATATCCGACACCGAGAGGAACAAGGATCGTCCACATCGCAGTCGTTCCGCCGGTTTGTCCGCTGAAGACATAGTAGGTGAAGATTATCAGACATATCAGGATCATCATATACGTCGGGATCATCTTATGACCCTTGCGTATTAAATAGACTATAACAAGTCCGCTGAGTGCCAGGATCGATGTGGATGCGACAGTGATCGGATGTCTGTTCGCAATCATATTCATGGTCGTCAGAACGCATGACGCTATAAAGACGAAGATACCTACAAACATACATGCTTTCATGTTCTGTGTTCGCAGGTCTCCGACATAAATATCTTTATGAAGTAAGGTCCAGATGTTTTTGAATTTCAGCCACAGTCTCTTCATATTTTCGCTATTATCTCATCGAGAAGTGCATCAGCAGCCTCATCCTTGCTCATTATGGGAAGTTCTTTCTGATCGTCTGCGGTGATGAGGGTGAGGATATTGGTATCCACACCGAATCCGGCGCCCTCGACCTTTACATTGTTTGCGGCTATCATATCCAGATTTTTCTTGGAGAGTTTTGCCTTGCTGTTTTCGATCATGTTCTCTGTTTCCATTGAGAATCCGCAGAGGAACTGACCTTCCTTTTTATTTTCTCCGAGGGTCTTAAGGATATCAGTGGTTCTCTCGAGAGGAATGGACATATCGCCGTCCGACTTCTTGATCTTATTGTCTGCAACCGTTGCAGGTCTGTAATCTGCGACCGCAGCGGCCTTTATGATGATATCAGCCTTCTTTGCTCCGGCCGTTACCGCTTCATACATATCCTGAGCAGAGGTAATATCCACCACAATCATATAAGAAGGTTTTGTGATATCCGTGGGTCCGGAAACAAGAGTGACATTTGCTCCTCTTCTCGAAGCCGCCTTTGCTATGGCATATCCCATCTTGCCGGTGGAATGATTGGTCAGGTATCTTACGGGATCGAGAGCTTCACGGGTAGGCCCTGCGGTTACAAGTACGTTCAGCCCCGTCATATCCTTATCATGAGCCGCTGTATGAAGAACGGATTCAAGGAGTCTTTCGGGAGCAGGAAGTTTTCCTTTTCCGACGGCTCCGCATGCAAGTCTTCCGCTGTCGGGTTCTATTATCTCCCAGCCGTAATGACGAAGAGTCTCTATATTATCCTGAGTCACGGGGTTTTCCAGCATTCCGGTGTTCATGGAAGGTGCTATAGCCTTGGGGCATCTGCATGCCAGAACCGTTGTGGTCAGCATATCATCCGCGATGCCGTGTGCCAGTTTTGCGATTATATTGGCGGTTGCGGGTGCAATGATCACCATATCGGCCCTGTCGGCAACGGCTATATGTTCCACGCTGTGAACGAAATTTCTGTCAAAGGTATCGGTGAGTGCTTTATTTCCGGTAAGCTGTTCGAATGTTACGGGGGTAACGAACTTGGTTGCGTTTTCGGTCATGATAACCTGAACATCCGCATGCTGTTTGACCAGCAACGATGCAAGTTCGCAGGCTTTATAACAGGCTATTCCGCCGGTCACTCCCAGTACGATGGTTTTTCCTTTAAGCATTTTCCGAATCTCCTTGTTAAAGTTACGATTTCTATTACTCTAACACAAAAGTACTCTTTTGCAATATCTCATGTATCCCGAAAAATACAATCATAGCCCTTGATTAACAAACTTCTTATGTTATAATCGACTTGCCTGATGGGAGAAATTGTCCCTTGTACCTTCGCAGGAAGGGCAGGAGGACAAACGCCTTTCTCAGATCCGGCGTTATTCTACGCAGTGTATCCGTTTAATGGAGCATAAGCAAGGAGGAAAATATGAATAACAGATCTAATCTCAGAAAGATGACGGAACTCGCCATCTTCATCACCATCATTCTCGTAATGAAGATAACAGGTTTATCTTCTATCCCGGTCGGACCTCTCGTAATGACGTTCACCATGGTACCCATTGCAATCGGAGCTATGCTTTTAGGACCCGCTGAAGGAGCAGTCCTTGGTTTTGTATACGGTCTTACCAGCCTTTATGATGCAATGACCGGCGCTTCCGCAATGACCGGTTTCTTTTTCCAGATAAGTCCCGTTCACACCATCATACTGTGTGTTGTTGTACGTACTCTTGTAGGATTTCTTACCGGACTTTGCTTCAAGGCACTTAAGAAGATCGATAAAAAGAAGATCTGGTGCTACTACGCAGGCGGTCTTATGGCACCCATGTTCAACACCATTCTTTTCATGGGATACATTGTACTCGTATTCTACAAGACCGAGTTCGTTCAGAATCTTGTATCTAAAGTCGGCGCAGCAAATCCTTTTATGTTCATTATCCTGGTCGTAGGAATCCAGGGAATGATCGAGTGGCTCACCGGACTTGTCGCAGGCGGTACCGTTGCCAAGGCTGTTGCTCACGCACTCAAAAGAGATAACTGATAAACCCTTAACCGCATGGGAGGTATAGTATGATCCTGGCCATTGATGTAGGAAATACCAACATTGTTCTCGGAGGCGTCGAGAACGGCAAAGAGATTTTTTCAGCAAGACTTGCCAGTGATAAAAATAAAACCGAAGATCAGTATGCCCTCGATTTAAAAGGCATCCTTGATATGAATCATGTTGATGTGAAGGACATTGAAGGCGGAATAATCTCATCCGTTGTTCCCTATCTTCAGAGCGTACTTCCCAAAGCGGTCAAGAAGCTTGCGGGCATTGATATCATGATCGTGGGTCCCGGATTAAAAACAGGACTGGATATCCGCACGGACAATCCCGGTGCAGTAGGAAGCGATCTTATCGTAGGTGCCGTTGCTGCGCGTGCCAAATATAAGCTTCCCATTGCAATCGTTGATATGGGAACCGCAACAACCATGTCTGTCATAGACGAAAACGGAAGCTACCGCGGAGGAATGATCATTCCCGGTCTTTGGGTTTCACTTAATGCATTGTCCGCTCAGACCGCCCAGCTTCCCAACATCGATCTTACAGGCAAAGCCAAAGTCATCGGAACAAACACAGTCGATTCCATGCGTGCAGGTTCACTCATCGGTTGTGCCGCAATGCTTGACGGAATAATAGACAGAGTAGAGGAAGAACTGGGAAGTCCCGTTACCGCAGTTCTTACCGGAGGAGTCAGTCCTCTTGTAGCTCCTTATTGCAAGAGAGATTTCAAGTTGGAGCCTGATATACTGATTCAGGGACTTGAACTTTTATATAATAAGAATAAATAAGGTGACAAAGGGGACGCTACAGTTTTGTCATCACGTGAAACTAGTCGCTTGATGACAAAACTGTAGCGTCCCCTT
>JAGAYR010000032.1 GCA_017940415.1 Lachnospiraceae bacterium | reverse complement strand
GTTCCACACGATTCTTGTGGAACAGCAGAACCGTCCCCCTGTTTCATTATTTCTCGTCAGGAGTTTCCCTGAGGAACTGCTCCTCCGCCATGTCGTCGATCATGTGCTCGATGATGGTCTTCTTCAGATAGATGTCGTATCCCAGCTGACAGATAAAACTGAATTTCTTGAGATACTCTCTTTCATCTTCGGGCGCATCGTCAAATGCGCGGTCAACCTTTTCCACCTTCTCGTCAAGATCCTTCTTGAGCTTCCCTCTTGCTCCCTTGCCGGCACTGATCATCTGTGCATAAAGTCTTTCAGCATTGTATCCCTTACCGTCAAGTTCATCCGCAAGGGGTGAAAGAAGGGTCTGGATATCTCCTATTGAAAGGAATGACTTGAAATAGAAAATAAACAGAAGCTCCAGCATATGCTCCTTGGAATATTTCTTCTTAACGGGGGGCTGGATCAGATGATTCTTGGCATAATTGTTGATCATGGTCTTGGTCAGCACCTTATCCTTGGAGGGCTTTCTCACAAGTCCGGAAAGCTTTCTGTCCATGAAGGTGGTGAGCTGGTCCATATAAAGATCCATTGCCGGAAATTCGTCCGGGGAAATGGTATTGATAGTCCTGAGATTATCTATTGCACGTTCTACAGTTTCGGTAAATTTTTCTTCGCTCATAGTCAGTATTATATAGTTTCGAAAACTATATGGCAAGTTCTCATTCACTGTACAAGTTATTAAATTATTGTGATACAATGGACAGCGATTTTTTACGGAGAGAAAAAATGATCAACAAGATAATCGCAAAAATAAAAAAAGATCCCATGCTGCCCGTTTCACTTCTGGCAGCTGTTATTTCACTGTTTATCACACCCCCGAGTAAGGAACTTATTGGTGCCATCGACTGGCATACTCTGGGAATATTATTCATGATGCTTACAGTGCTGGAAGGATTCAAACAGGAAGACCTGTTCAGGCCTCTTGTAAAATACAGCTCGGGATTTTCCACCATGGCATCCCTCTCACTCTTTTTGATATTCGGAGTGTTCTTTACATCAATGTTTGTTACCAATGATGTATCACTCATCATATTCGTCCCTCTCACCATCCTGCTGTTCAGAAGTGTGGGAAGGGAGGAATGCATACTCCCCGTCATCTCAATGGAAAATATAGCGGCAATAAGAGGATCGCTTCTCATGCCTTTCGGAAGCCCCCAGAATCTTTTCCTCTTTAACAGCTCGGGAGTAAGTGCGGGTAATTTCATCCTTCACATGGCTCCTCTATGCATAAGTTCCGGAATTCTTCTTGTGATCTTCGTGATGGTTTTCTACAGACGCGAAAAAGGAAGAAAGATCGAATTCAAACTGGATCTTAAACCCTGGAAAAAAGAATACAGAGCAAGACGCATAACCTATCTTGCTCTGTTCGTAATGATCCTTATTGTTATCGTATCAAGAACAAATCTTTGGCCCGCAGCGGTATGTATCGTGATCGCAGCAGTTCTTATAGTAAACAGGAATCTTCTCAGAAGTGTTGACTATGTTCTTCTGGTCACTTTCTTCTGTTTCTTTGTATTCTCATCTTCCATAACCGCGAATCCTTCCATTGAAAGTTTTCTTCAGAGAACTGTTGCGGGAAGAGAATACATATCGGTAATACTGCTGAGCCAGGTGATCTCAAACGTTCCCGCATCCATCGTACTCTATCCTTTCTCCGAGAGTTTTTCAGGACTCATCTACGGAGCGGATACTGCGGGACTCTGCTCTATCATCGGCTCTCTTGCTTCCGTAATCAACTACAGGATCTACGTTAGAGAATATCCCGGAAAGGGAAAAGATTTCATCAAAGTCTTCACACTGACAAGCTGGTTATTCTTTATCATCGTAGTAATCCCCGGATATTTCTTAAGCAAGTGGAGATTCTTCTGATCCCATATACTTAAATCCCAGCATTGTAATATCGTCAAACTGAGGTGCGTCGCCAACGAATTCATCAATATCGGCACGCACTGTATCAAGCATGCTCTCAGGATCAGCATCGGGATTCTTATTGAGCGATTCTATCATTCTGTCGGTTCCGAAAAGTACATTGTCGCTTCTCGTAGCCTCGGTAACACCGTCCGTATATACATAGAGACTGTCACCCGGATCAAGTTTGAATTCATGCTCCCTGAAATTAATGCCGGGCATGGTGGCAACGGCAGGTGAATGACGGTACTTTATAAGTTCAAACTTTCCGTCTTTTTTGCGAAGAGCAGGATGTTCGTGTCCTGCGTTTGCGGCGATTCCCTTACCTGTTGAGATCTCAATGATGGCAAACCATACGGTTACGAAAAGCTCCGCCTCGTTTCCCTCACCAAGCTGATCGTTTGCATAGGCAAGAACCTCGGAAGGTGATCCCCCCATCATGGCTCTGTTTTTGATCAGTGTCTTTGCAATGACCATGAAAAGCGCTGCGGGAACTCCCTTGCCGGATACGTCCGCAATGACAAGACCGATATGGTCATCATCTATCAGGAAGAAATCATAGAAATCTCCTCCGACTTCCTTGGCAGGATCCATGGAAGCATACAGATCGAATTCTTTTCTGTCGGGGAAAGCGGGGAATACTCCGGGAAGCATATCTGCCTGAATCTTGGCAGCGACGTTAAGCTCTGCTCCTATCCTCTCTTTTTCCGCAGTTACTTTTGTCAGATTGGAGATGTATTCGTTGATACCGATTTCCATCTTAAGAACGCTTTCAGCGAGAACCTGAATCTCATCGTGATTCTTGATCTTCCTGAGATTTTCGGATATCTCGTTTTCGTTTTCAACGAAGTATGCTGCTTCGTGTGAAATTGTCTTGATGGGTTTGATAAGAAGATTGACCAGAATGAATGCGGTGAGCACAAACAGGATCACCGTGATGATACATACTATTATCAGAACGGTGAATATGTAGCTGCTGACATCTGATTCAAGTGTTCTCATGGGAGATTCAACAGCTATGAATGCGATGGTCCTGCCATCGTAAACTATGGGATATACCGCGGTAATGTTTAAACCGTAATCCGTCTCATGAAGGAGATATCCGCTGTAAGGAATACCTGTTTCCCATGATGAACGAACGGCGTCGCTTATGTAATCTTCGATACCGCTTCGGTCACCGAGATTGAAGCGCCTGTCCTCCACGGGATCCGTATCAAGTATGTAATAGATCTCATCTCCGTTTACGGCACCCACGAAAATATCATCGACATCCATTCCGCGGCGAAGATCAGTGAAGGCCTCCACATATCCGAGGTACTCTTCGGATTCCCTGATACGTGCTATCTCTTCTATTCCGGTTCCGGAAGTATTATATTCAACAGCGATATCACTCCAGTTTTCAAGTTCTTCTTTGTCAAAAAGAAGTTCCGCGCTTCTGGCAACCTGATAAGCCACATCATTGTAATGTCTGTGGGTGGATGCTCTGTATGTTCTTACACCGACGAAGATAGATCCGATGGTGACGAGTGCTACTATTACCGCAAGTCCCAGGATCAGTCTTCCTGCCAGTCCTGTTATTCTGTATTTTTTATTTTCCATAGATACCTTGATCAGATAAGTTTTCTGATGTGCAGTGTGTTCTGTCCGTCCTTATACTCATAGTCAATGCTGTCCATGCTCTTCTTGACCATGAAGATTCCGAGACCGCCTATCTCTCTGTCATCGGCAGAAAGGGTGATATCGGGATCGGCCTTGGCAAGAGGATCATAAGGTACACCTTTATCTATGAAAGTAATTGATATGGCAGGCGGGTCCTTCTCTACTTCGATTCGTACAGTGGCAGGCCCCGTCTCCGGATTGTATGCGTAATGAGCGATGTTAACAAACAGTTCTTCAACCGCAACATCGATCTGGGTGCGGATCTTTACAGAGCAATCAAGCCTGTCGATTTCTTCATCTACAAACGCAAGCACCTGCTCCAGATTATCCACACGCGCCTCAACGCTTAGTTCCCTCATTGTTTCTCCTTTCCGGTCAGCAGCCGGGGATCACTCTTCGATGTTAAGAATATCGATAAAGCCGGTAACTTCAAAAATCTCGAGAACTTCTTCGTTTGCATTTCTTATGGTCATGGTACCCTGCTTGTTCATAGTCTTCTGTGCGGACAAAAGAACACGAAGTCCTGCGGATGAAACATATGCAAGATCCTTAAGATCAAAGACGAGTTCGGTGATGCCTTCGATGGAATTCTTGATCTCTTCCTCAAGTGAAGGTGTGGTCATAGTGTCGAGTCTTCCCTCGAGCGCTATCTCAAGTTTGCTTCCATCCTGTGTCTTGTTGATAGTCATGTGATTGTCCTCCATTGTTATGATCACCTGGCATTGGGATCTTCGCCACGTGATAATTTTATAGCCACTTTGTTTTCGTACATAAGATCGTCGGCTTTTTTGAGAAGTTCCTTAAGATCAAAATCATCTTTGCCGTAAGCGAGACCGCATGCAATGATACACTCTACGCCGCTGTCGTTTTTATTGAGCTTATCAAGAGCTTCTTCCCATTCTTTCTTAATGGCGACGGCCTCATCTTCTTCAAGGTCCCATCCCAGAAGCATGAATTCGTCTCCGCCCATTCTGAAACCTCTGACATTGTCTTTCTCAACCGCAAGAAGACTCTTTCCTGCTTTGACCAAAAGCGCATCTCCGGCTTCGTGTCCGAGAGTATCATTGGTTCTCTTCAAATAGTTAACGTCCATGTTGTAGATTGCCACGCGGTTCTTCTTAGGCAGGAAATCTGAGATCATGGACATGTATTTACCCTTGTTGTAAAGGGATGTGAGTTTATCGTGCTCACTCTCATAGGTGATCTGTTCACGCAGAAGTCCGTTTTCAATAAAGAGCTTTATGACGTTATAATGCATGCTGAAATCGTCATCATTCTCAAGCTCCTCCGAATACAGATATAATGCGTAGTCGGTTCCATGGATTGCACTGTCACTGATGTAGCACAGATATTCGTCTTCTCCGAGACCCGGAAGTTTTCTGAACTCGCCTTTTGCAGTATCAAAAACATCCTCCCTGTCGATTCTTGTGGAGGCTATGGTTTTGGTACCTTTGCTGAGAAGATGTCTCTCCATCTTTCTCTCACGGCCTATGTACATTACAGCGCTTGAAACTTTGAAATATTTAAGAACAACAGGAAGACAGGATTCATAATTACCCGAGAGCTTCTCCAGCATCGCCGTCTGGAACGCACTCAGATCTCTCCAATCCTTGAGATAACCGGAAACGTCACGCAAAAGAGTTGCGTACTGACTGGTATTGTAAACATGATGAAGGATGACTTCTTCTCCATCATCCTTAACGGGAAGAGATTTTGCATTGTAATAATTTCCGCCGTTTCTGTCGGAAATCTCCCACTCTTCCTCGTGGTCTATAGTCTCGGCATCAATATTAAATGCTGCCCAGCCCATCCACTGCTCATCGGTAAAGTCTTCGACACGGTTTCTGTAAAGAACCTTACCATGCCTGTCGGTGACGATAAATTCTCCCGCACCGTCTTTTACAAAATCATTAATTATCTTCTCGTAATTCATAAGTCCCCCCTGACCGGAATTTACCCATATAATTATACACGATTATTTAATGATTCGCATCTGTTAAGAGATCATATTAAAGCACTATCTTTTCGGGAAAAGCTTCCTTTCTCATGATGCCCCACATCTTATCGATATATGCCAGAGTATAGAAGTTTTCATAATAGTGATAGTAAAACGCTCCTTTGGGAGTCATGGTGTATACTCCGTCTTTCTCCGTCAGAAATCCCGCAAGCTTTGCAAGAGCAAACTCAAGTCCGTACATCTTCTTTAACGGCACACCGAAAAATTTCTCAAATCCCGCAGGATCAACCTTGGTGGAATACGCGGTCCAGAACAGGTAATAAACCATCCTCTGACGAAGGGTGAATTTAATGGTAAGGGATGTGGGAAGTTTTCCCTCATCTATCCGCTTACAATACTCTTCCACGGAAAAAGTATTGACCTTGAATCTGTCTCTCAAAAGAGTGGTTGCAGAGCATCCGAAGCCGAGGAAATTATCTCTTGTCATGGATGAATACCTTGCTTCTTCTTTGCTTGCGAAGGTCCAGATTGAATTTCTGGGATATCCTTTTTCGGTGCAATATGCGGTGATCTTATCAAGTAGTTCTCTTTTCTCCTTCTTGGGCATTGCCTTCACTTTACTGGATGTAAAAGTAAAATCGATAAAAGGATAGATTGCCACATGATTGGCACCGCACTCAAATGCCTTGGCTATATCAGACTTGATATCTTCATAAGTCTGATCCGGAAGTGCAAAGATAAAATCCATGGATACCGTTTCGAAGGGAACTTCATTAAGAGCATCTCTCAGCTTGTCAGGATCTACGGAATTTCTTCCGAGTATTTTCTGAAATTTTTCTCCGAATGATTGTATGCCGATACTGATCTTGGTAACTCCCGCATTTTTCAATTCGCGCAGAGTGTCAGATGTTACATTCGAAGGATGAAGTTCCACACCTATGCCTTCCGTGATGACAAAGTGCTCACCTATCGCATTTATGATCTCACCGAGTCTGTCCGATGCAAGTGCGGGAGTTCCGCCTCCGAAGTAAAGGCTGGTTGTTTTCTTTTTACCCGGATATAAACTTCCGACTTTATGAATCTCGCAGATCAGAGCATCGATGTACCTGTCACACAGTTCTTCGGAATAAAGAGTTTTACAATAGGGACAAAAATTACATATCCTCTCGCAAAAGGGGATATGCACGTAAAGTCCCAGATTATCGAGATCATCAAACTTCAGATCTTCATCATATTCATTTGTAAAAAGAAAGGGCTTAAAAGATCTGGTAAGCCACATTCTCGTAAGTGTTGTTTTAAGACTCATATCAAACGTATTTCAGATAAGTACGAAGCATTTCAAAAATGATCTTCAAGTTACCACTGAACAAAAGGGTATATTCAGCCACGAAGAAATATCCGCATTCATCGCAAAGTCCCGGTACCTCGATGCATCTTCCGCAAGTTGAGATCTTTCCGTTTTCGATGACAACGCACTGATGACAGGGAGTGGGAAAAGTGTTGTTAATGATGTAGGGGAACGCACTCTTTAAATTAAAAACAGGACAGCCTTCCTTCATCATCTTTTCTATGATTTTGCAGCATACAGCCTTGTCCTCTTTGGTAAGAGCAAGTTCTCTCGTATCGGGATAAGGGGTATGGAAGTTAAAAGATACCGCTCTTACATTCTTTGTATCTCTTGC
Source organism: Lachnospiraceae bacterium (assembly GCA_017940415.1). GTDB lineage: Bacteria > Bacillota > Clostridia > Lachnospirales > Lachnospiraceae > AC2028. The sequence goes on along the minus strand of JAGAYR010000032.1, from coordinate 4,365 downwards.
AGTACGGCATACATGTTCTATGGCGTTTTTGTTGATCTGATTTACCGCCATGTAAAAACAAATATTGTCGGAAGTTGCCTTCGCGATATTTGCCATGATGGTATCATAGGTATCACCGCGGACTTCATTGTGACGCTCCCTGTCTCCGTCAAGACTCAGGAGTATGAGGTCCGCTTCGGGAAGATCGATAGGGTGAGTTCCGTTAGTGACCACGTTAACTATCAGAAATCCCATTTCCTTGGCTTCCACAACAAGATCTCTTATGCTCTTGCCGCTGTCCGCCCACAGGAATGTTTCTCCTCCGCAGAAAAACAGAATGCGTATTCCCATGTCAAAAAGCTGCTGCATCTCTCCTTTTATCTGAGCATAAGGATGGATGACGGCAGTTATATTGTTTACCGAGCAGTGCTTGCATTTTAAGTTGCACTTGTCGGTCACTATTACTGTTCCGAGTATGGGATCTTTTTTATGAAATAAAACCGTCCTGACACCGAACCGGGCCAACGGCATGAATGATGATATTTTCATGGGGATGGTTTCCTTTTTCCAAATATTGTACCATCCCCGCAGAATAAAGCCAAACTAAAGGGTCAGAGGCTATTTCTTTGCAACTTTCCTGATGATATTTGCAAGATTTAAGAAATGTTCCGATTTGATGATGGCAAGGCCCTGTCCCTCATCCCCAAGCACCACAAGAGAATCTCCGGGATTGATATCAAAAAGTTTTCTTGCTTTGGCGGGTATCACTATCTGTCCTTTATCTCCCACCGTCACAAGCCCGAAGAGATGTTTTCCTTTGGGAGGAACATTCAGTCCGAGATTATCTTCCGGTTCAAAATTTGCAAGATCGTCAAGGGATACTCCGAACACTTCCGCAAGCAATCTGCACTTATCCAGATCTGGTACGGTTTCGCCGGATTCCCATTTGGCAATTGCCTGTCTGGTGACACCGACTTTTTCCGCCAGGTCTTCCTGAGTCATGTCATGTATTTTTCTGAGATTAACGATATTATCCTTGAACAATGTCTTTCTCCTTCTTTTTACGTGAGATACCGAGGACTGCCCATCTGAAGAAAGGAATTCTCGATATAACTTCATAGAGCACATAGGAAGTTACAAATGCGGAAACAAAAGAAAGCAGATATACGAGTGCGGGGTGAACTGTTCCGCGGGTACCGATAAAAAATGCAACCAAAGATATTCCGAGATAATGGAAAACATACAATCCGAAATTTCTCTTTGTCATCCATGTTGCAAAACTGTTTGTACGATCAAGATATTTTGCACCGCCTCCCAAAACAGCCATGGATGCAAACCATCCGAAGGAAGTGAAAAGAGGATATCTGTTTATGGGAGCATCCGCATAATTTTCGCCGAAGTACTTATAGCAAAATGCAAAACCGAGGATAAGGGCCGCTGCAAGAAGCAGGAAGAAATACTTTTTCAAAACTTCTATAACCTCATCGTGGGAAAAAACAAAATATCCCAGGAAGAATGCCACTGCGTAATATCCGAAACGGTATACGCATATGATTGGAGTATTAAGTATCTGCGCACCGCCGTACGCAAGCAGGACCATGAGAACTATGGCGATGATACCGGTCTTTCTGCCGAGATTCCAAAGTCTGTCCTTATCGATCTTTCTGACAAGCAGAAGGCATAGCGAGAATACCCAAAGGAGCTGAATGTACCAGAGCACTCCGATTCCGGACATAGCCATGATGAAATACTGCACTATCTTCGGAACTCCGGTCATAGTGTCAAACGCATCTGCGAAGGACATGCTTATATATCCCTGGATAAACCAGAAAACAAAGAGTCCTATGGTGGAAGGAACCAGAAGTTTGGTTGTCCTGCTCTTTATGAACTGTTTTCCGGTATGGTTATTCAGATAAAGTCTTGAGCTGATACCGGATATAATAAAAAGCAGGAACATGAACCATGGATAAACGGCATATTGATATACATCCCAATACTGAACCTGCAGACCGGTGATATTTCCGATTCCTCCAAACAGACCCGTTGCGGTATACATGTAGAAGACGTGATATATCAGCACTATGACTACGGTGATCCATCTGATGTTGTCTAAGTAATGTTTTCTCATAAACGCCTCACATTTGCAATAATTGTTAACATCATATTATTCCAAGGTACTTACGGAATCCACCAACCAAAGCATACATTTTGATATGAATAATGTAATGTTTTGTTGCTTTATTATGCCCTCTTTACTTTCGCTAAGTAAAGTATTAAAATTTTAACTTGTAAAAGCAATTAAATGAAAAAGGCGTTCCCCGCGGAATCCTTACGAATAAAGGAGAACAGATTAATGAATGAAAAGTTGAAATCGGAATCGGTAGATCAGCTTTTTAAAGGTATCCTCGAGCTTCAGACCATCGATGAGTGCTATTCCTTCTTCGAAGATCTGTGCACCATTGGCGAGCTGGTCAGTATGTCCCAGAGATTTGAAGTTGCCAAGATGTTAAAAGAAGGTCAGACCTATCTTGCAATATCCGCCAAGACAGGAGCTTCAACAGCTACCATAAGCAGAGTAAACAGAAGCCTCACATACGGCAACGACGGATACGATGTAGTCCTTGCCAGAATGAAGGAAAAAGAAAACAAATAAAACTTAAGTGAAATAAAAAAACAGTGGAAAGAATCATCTTTCCACTGTTTTTATTTTATATTTCAGTTCTCTTCTGCCTCGACAACCTTCTCTTCTACAGGTTCGGGCTCATTGTCTTTAGCATCTTCAAGGGCATCCTTAACCTCGGAAGCAGCCTTCTTGGAATCTTTTCTCTCCTTGGCTTTATAGGATAAGGTTTCTTTTCCCCTTACGGGAGCTCCCTCTTCATCCATAATGCATCTTCCCTGGAAGAGCGCCTTATCATCAATGATGATGTTGCCGGTATGGATGTCTCCTATAACTCTTGAAGTGGATGAAAGCTCTGCTCTTTCAGGTGCGATGATATTGCCTTCGATATCTCCGCCCACAACTATGCCCGCACACTTTACATTACCACGGATAACACCGGTGGTTCCAATGACAAGAGTTCCTTCTACATTAACGTTGCCTGTGATCTTACCGTCTATACGGACACTGCCCGGAGCAGCAAAATCTCCGTTCATTACGGAACCTTTGCCGATAAGCGTACTGATATTCAATTACTGATTTTTCATTACTGTACTCCCTTGAAAATCCTTAATCTATTTTAACGGATAAGCCTAAGGTCATCCGCTGATTATCATAACCTCATCCGGATTAATGAAGTTACCTTCATAGATCATCTTGTAGCCGAGTGAGGTATTGCCCGATTTAAGATTATAAAGAGTATTTCCGGCAAATACCGTATCGCCTTCGGATACCATCGGATCACCATCGTTCATATAAATGGTGACATATCCGTTGCCGTGATCGATCGTGATGACCGTATAATATCCGAGATCCCTGACTTCCTTTTCGGAACTGTCAGTGGCTTCTCCGGCAACATAATATTCTGCGATGGAACCGTCATCATCGCTTTTAGGATTAGTTCTGATCTCGATAACCGTGCCCGCTGCGGTTGCTTTGCAATAATCGCCTTCGGAGCCGGTGAAAATGATAACGGGAATGTCACCGTCAAAAGCATTTTTCATGGTGGCAGATCCGCTCAAGGGAAATCCTGTGGGAATGTACAGACTCTCCAGCTGTCCGCTGATTTCTTCAAGCTCATCGGTCTTGGCATTAACAGTCTGAGAGAGCATCTGAATCTCGGAATCTTTGGAGGAAACAACGCCGTTTAATCTGGATACTTCAGACTCGAGAGAAGCGATCCTCTCGTTTCTGATATTGATGCCGTCGGTATAACGCTTGATTATTCCGGCTTCATTGGCAAAATAACCTGCGGATACACCAAGAACGGTACATACTATTAATGTACCGGTGTAAATAAGTCCCTTATGTATCCTGACCGGCTTGATCCTTTCATTAACATCATCGGATGCAACGATCATCTGGCGTCTGATTTTTTTCTTGTGCTTTGAATCTTTAAGCACGTATACAAAGCGTGACGACATCAAACCTCCGAAAACTTTATTCCGAATATGGGTAACTATATCATTATAAAAAAATTTATGCAAACATTTCGTAACAATGATGTAACATTTAGCGTTTTATGAGCAAAATTAAGCAAAAAAGCATGTAATAATATCAATAAACGTAAAAAAAGAGCTTCGGGATGAGGTGACCCCTCAAAGTTAGACTTTTTTACGAGACGACTTTGGTCGTCTCGTTTTCTTTATGCAGCTAAAAGATGGAGCCTGTATTGAACAGGGCTCATCCATCCTAGTTTCTCTTTGATTCTTTGCTCGTTATAATAC
>JAGAYR010000031.1 GCA_017940415.1 Lachnospiraceae bacterium | reverse complement strand
TGGGTTAGTATGTTCCCCACATTTAGCTTCCTTCAGATTCCGCCTCGCGGCGGACACCCTTGCCTTCGGCTATATCCTTCCCACTACCGGGCGGATTCGGGACTTGAACCCGTTAGAAACGTGCGCCGCTAGGCGCACATTTTGATGACAATGGGGACGCTGTAGCGTCCCCATTGTCATCCACTGTCATCTAATATATAGCTTTTCTGATGAGCTCAGTCACCGCAACATAGGCTTTCTTGAAATCGGGGTAATTGGATCTTACGAATTCCGCATCCCCTTCTTTGGAAGCTTTCTCAAGTTCGAAAGCTCTTTCTCCTATTCCCGTGGCACCGATGGTTCTGGATACGGATTTGAGCGCATGGATCCTTGTGCAATAATCCTTCCAGTTCTCAGCTTCGAAATCCTTATCCAGCTCAGCCAGTTTTTCATCACGGTAGGTGATGTAATCATCCAAAAGCTCGCGGTAGAAAGAAGCATCACCGCCGCAGTATGTCATGGCACTCTTGGTGTCAAAACCTGCCTTAGCCAGCCAGTCAACGAACTCTCCTGATTCAGCAGCATCGGAGCTCTCTCCCGCAGGAGCAAATTCCATGATCTCACCGTCATCGGAAAACTCTATGCCTTCGTCGTCGGAAATCTCACTTTCGGGAAGCCACTTTCTCAAAAGCTCCTCAAGAGCCGAAACCTCTATGGGTTTGGACAGATAATCATCAAATCCGGCAGCCAGATACTCTTCCCTTGCTCCGTTTATTGCATTTGCGGTCAGAGCCACCACCTTGGTCTCATTATAAAGAAGGTGATCTTCACGCATCTTCTTAAGAGTTTCCAAGCCGTCCATATGAGGCATCATGTGGTCCAAAAGGATCAGCTGATACTTCTTGGTCTTGACGCACTTAAGAGCTTCCTCTCCGGATGCGGCAAGCTGTGCATTTATTCCGAAGAGCTTCAGCAAGTTATCCGCAACCTTAAGGTTCATTCCGTTATCGTCCACAACCAGCACATCCGCGCCGGGGGCATGGAGCCTTTCATTATGACCTTTTTCGATAACTCCGAATGCCTTGCTGTAATCTCCCATGGGCGTTTCATCCACAACTTTCTGTCTTATTACAAAATAGAACGAAGAGCCTTTTCCATAATCGCTCTCCACTCTTATCTCACTTCCCATCATCTTGAGAAGATTCGTTACGATGGACATTCCAAGTCCCGTACCTTCGATTCCGTGGTTCTTGACCTCATCAAGTCTTTCGAAGGATTCAAACAGTTTAGGCAGGTCTTCCTTACGTATTCCGATTCCCGTGTCCTCTACGCAAAAGAAAACATCTACCTCATCTCCGTCATGCTCCTGCTCTTTTATGGTGAGCTTTACATGACCTTTATCGGTATATTTAACCGCATTGCTCAGGAGGTTCATCACGATCTGAAGTATGCGTACATCATCGCCGTTCAAACGGGAAGGCAGGTTTTCGTCTATCTCGGTGATAAACTCAAGTCCCTTGGCCTCGGCTCTTTCCTCAACGGACATGACAATATTTCCCACAAGAGAAGCAGTCTCATATTCAACGGGGATTATCTCCATCTTGCCTTCTTCTATCTTGGAGAAATCAAGGATGCTGTTAATAAGAGTAAGAAGGGTTCTGCCGGCGCTCTTGATATTGGAAGAGTATTCAAGGATCTTCTTGTCGTCCGTTTCCCTTAAGATCATCTCGTTCATCCCGAGAACCGCATTGATGGGAGTCCTGATCTCATGAGACATGCTGGATAAGAAGGAAGACTTTGCTTCACTTGCGGCAACCGCACGCTCGGAAACAATAAGAAGCTTTTCTCTCGCATCTCTTTCTTTTTTCGAACGGGCCATTATACGTGCGATCATCACGATAAGAACGCCCATGACCAGAAGGAAAAGAATAACGTTGAGAAGGATTATATTAAAGAACTGACGGCTGATGGTTGTGGTGGCACTTCTGACAACCAGATACCAGCCAAGATATTCTACGTATTTGGTGACGGCGAATTCATTGTTACCGGTGATCTGGTAGGAATATCCGTCGTCCTCATTACCAAGTACATCGGTATCAAGCCATGCGTTTTCAATATTGATATCTTCGGTGTCTACCTGTACAAGACCGTTTGAATCAACCAGGTTAATTTTGACATTGTATTCTTTTTCGGATTCAAGAAAGAGCTGCTGAAGATTGGTCATCTGAACACCTACACCGCAGACACCCAGGAGATTCCCATCCTCATCTTCGATACGTGCATTTACGAATACGGTCCATACACCGGCATTAACCTCATCGCTGTCCACATCAAGATCGTAGGGCTTGTTCTTATCAACAAAGATGGAATACCAGATATCATGATCGTCATTTGCGGGATCCACTATCTTATTGAGACCCTCGTATGTGTAATAACGATGAGTGCTTTCGGATACAAGAAAGGCAGAATCATACTCAAGACCGCCCTTGATACCGCTCAAGTAGCTCTGAATTGCGGCAATGGCCTCATCTTCACTCATGCTGTTTTCTTTTTGAAGAAAGTCTGCAAGAAAATCATCGCAGGCCATGGTCTCGGATACGATGATGGGCTCATTTAATGAACTGGATATCGAATCATATATGCGATAAGTCAGCATGGTATCGAGCTCTTTGGTATTTTCTCTTGCAAGTTTTGCCAGTGAATAGATGGATACGATTATTGCCAGAACAAAGCCTATGGAAACGGCAGACAATATGGGAAGCATGCTTCTGTCGGCAGAGCCTGAAGAAGCCTTAACATCTTTAGACTGTGTACTCATAAATTCCCTCATAAATCAAAACACACCTGTCCGATTATACCTCTTAAGAGGTCAATAATCTACCTCTTAGGCCCGTTTTTCTACCTCTTGGTCAAAACCCCTTTTTTTACGCCCTCGGCTATGTATAATACAATCATGAACAATTTAAAGATCAAAATTGAAATCGACGAAGGACTGAAAGATCCGGAAATTACCATCAGATGTCCGGAAGTCAATGCAGAGGTGGCAAGGATCCAGAAGATGTTATCCGAAAGCGCGCAGGGTACATCACAGATCATTTTCCACAAGGAAGACTCGGAGATATTCCTCCCACTCGAAAACATCCTTTTTTTTGAAACGGATGGAGGCCGTATAAGAGCTCATACGGCGGAGGATGAATTCGAAGCGAAGTACAAGCTTTACGAATTGGAAGACAAACTTCCCTTCTACTTCCTGAGGATATCCAAATCCACCATACTGAATACTCACAAGGTTTATTCGATCACCAAAAACCTGGCAGGTGCCAGCAAGGTCGAATTTCAGGGAACATATAAAACAGTTTACTGTTCAAGAAACTATTACAAGGCACTCAAGGAAACCTTGATGCCCCATGAGGAGAATTAATATGAATAACAGAGCAAAATCAGTCGTAAACGGAATACTTCTTATCGTACTTGCCGCCTGCCTTATCATGTGGAAGCTGAATGTATTTAATCTTCCCGTAGCATTTGCGGAAGTCAGTGTCATAGGTATTATCATCGCAGCAATAATGGTTGTCACTATCATCCAGAACGCAGTTGAATTAAACTGGGGCGGAATATTCGTCCCCCTTGCGATCATTGCGATAATCTTCGATAAACCCCTCGGCATCGAAGCAATCACCCCCTGGATCGTTCTTATCGCAGCATTCCTTATTACAATTGCTTTTGAGATGATCTTCCCTCACAGAAAGCACGGAAAGCACTTCAAGAAGGGCCAATGGGCAAGCGGAAAGTTCAGCGAGCAGTCCACCGAAGATGAGAACGCTTCATACATCATGCATTCAACAAAGTTCGGTTCATCCACCAAATACGTCCGTTCACAGCAGCTTGCACAGGCAGACCTTTCATCACAGTTCGGAGAGCTCTCAGTATTCTTCGATCAGGCAAAGGTCCCTACCGGAAAGGTAACCATTAACGTAAGCGCATCCTTCGGAGAAATGGATCTCTACATCCCCAAGAACTGGAACGTACACAACAAAGTCACCGCAGCTTTCGGAGATTGCGAAGACAGATGCTCACAGTTCTGTGAAGTAACCGAAGATCAGATAGAGTGTGTGATCGACGGAAACGTATCCTTCGGAGAACTTAAGCTCATCCGTATCTGACAGACATTGATCAAAAAAAGGGTTCCCTTACGGGAACCCTTTTTAAGTGTTTACTTATATCAGATCTTGAATACGCTTACGAGATTCTCAATCCTGTCTGCATTGGATGCAACGGTGTTAGCGCTCTCTTCAACGCCTTCGCTCTCTTTGGCAACATCACGAGCGGATTCTGCAGAAGATGTAACGGTTGCGGTAACTTCCTGAACACTTGCGGACTGCTCTTCTGCGATTGCCGCAACATTCGTAGCGATGTCGTTAACCTTATCCATCTTGCCGATCATATCCATTACGTTCTCGCCGGCTTCATCAAGTGCGGTGAAGATCTGAGCAAAGCTCTCTCCGGTAGCCTTAACTGCTTCGTTACTTGAAAGAATATTGCCTGCGCTCTCTTCGCTGGACTGTGAAAGCTTCTGGATCTGAGCGGTGATCTCGGAAATGATGCTTCCGATCTGGGTGGTAGCGTTAGCTGATTCATTGGCAAGGCTTCCGATCTCGGTAGCAACAACCGCAAATCCTCTTCCTGCTTCACCTGCTCTTGCTGCCTCAATGGATGCATTGAGTGAGAGAAGGTTTGTCTGTGAAGAAATGGAGTTGATCATCTCTACGATGGAGTTGATCTTCTGTGCTGCATCATCAACAGTTTTAACAACGCTTGCCATCTCGGTCATTGAATCGGAAATGGTATCCATGTTCTTCTGAACATTTTCCATGTCCTTCTGACCGTGCTTAGCTTTATCAAGGAGCTGCTTCATAATGTCGCTGGTGACGCTTCCCTGATCGGTAACCTCTGCAACTGCGGTTGCAAGATCGGTTGCATTGGTCGCAAGTTCGGTAACGGAGGTAGCAACACCTTCCATAGCCTCATTGATCTGATCCATGGATTCGCTCTGGGATACAGCTGAAGCGCTCATGCTCTGTGAAGCGGTAGAACTGTTCTCAGCTTCCAGTGAAAGCTCTTCGGTAACATTCTTAAGATCACTGATGGTGGAACGCATTCTTGAGACATAATCCTTCATACTCTCGTTCATGGTTCCGATCTCATTGTTTTCCTTAGCTTCTACATCTACGGTGAAATCGCCGTCTGCAATTCTGGTAATGGTGTTGGTAAGATGATTAACCGGCTTGGTGATCATCCTGTTAACCATGAAGATAATAACTCCGGTGCTGCCGGCAAGTAACAGAATAACAAGTATAAGTGTCAGCGACTGGATCTTGTATAATGAAGCAAGGACATCTGCCTTGGGAACATATGAAACCATTGTCCAGCTTGTGCCGTCGACTGCATTAAATGCTACGTAATAATCCTTACCGTTATTTCCCTTTATCTCAGCAATTCCGTTAAATCCGGCCTGAACCTTTTCGCTTATCGCATTGATAAATTTATCGCTTGCATGATCTGATGCATTAGTTCCGCTGTATCCGTCGGTTCCTGAAGCAATGATCATTCCGCCGTCAAGCAGAACAGCTTCTCCGGTTCCGCCGGGAGTATACTGAGCTACATTTTCAGCGATATTTGAAAGGAAAACATCGGTAGCCATAACACCGGATCTGCCATCCGCGAGCTGTATTTTACGGGAACCGGAAACGATCATTGAACCGGAATCCATATCCAGGTAAGGTTCTCCGTAAGTAAGGGAAGTCTTGTCAGCACCGAATACATACCAGTCTCTGGCTGTAGGATCATATCCCTCATCGGGAACCCATCCCGAAGGATCCAGATATTCCTTGTTTGACAATCCGATATACGCACCTGAGGGAGTCTCTTCGAATACGTTGAGAAGCAGCCACATTGAAGAAATAACCTCAGCATTTGAAGAATAGGGAGTTGCCTCGATCAGATTGGCAACGCCGTCATAGAATGAAGCTATTTCGATCATTCTTGAGGAAATACCGTTGGCATTGGCTCTTGAATCGTTATAAAGATTCTCTTTGGCCTCATCTATAATTGCTGCTTTCGAAAATGTGAAAAGCACTGTAGCAAGAATGACAATAAATACAGCTATCATCGGAACCAGTACGATCAGGAGCTGTACACTGATCTTACCTTTTTTCTTTGAAGAATCAGAATTCATACTCATACCTCCTAAAGACCAAAATCTTATATCTTTTGGAACAGAATATCAATACTTTTAATTATAGTATTTCCTATAAAAATAGCAATTATCTCAATGTGACAAAAAAGAAATCCCGATGTGCCAAGTTGACACATCGGGATATGGGTTTGAGATCAAGTCATTTTATAGATTGGATCAGGTACCATATAAACTAACCGTTCCATCAAACGGAACATATTCTCCATTGATGTATATGCAGTTCTGTTCGTCAATTCTATACACAGGGCTTTCCATATATTCAGGATAATTTGAATCATTAACATATCCTACAGGTTCTTCAGTCGGTTCATCAATCGGATCTTCATAAATCGGTGTGGGAGTACCGATCGCAGGACCACCGCTGCCGCCATTAGCGATATTATGATGGTCATTGTATTCTCCGCTTGGACTTGCATCCATGTCAGTCGGGCTCGCATCCGGAGATGAACCTGAACTCGGGCTCGCATCCGGAGTCGTCTCCGTGCTGGGAGCCGTTGCAGGGCTCTCTTTGGGAGTAGCACCTGTGCTCTGAGTGGGTGAAGGATTAGTTGCAGGTGTGGTACTCTGGCTGGGGCTGGGCGTCGGATCAGGTTCTGACGCAGGCGCGGGAGCGGGTGTCGAAGCCGGCTGCTGCTCGGGTGTGGAATCATTATTCGTATTAGGAGCAGGTGATGCAGAAGGCTGTGTAACCTGCTGCGCTGCCTGTTGCTGCAGACGTTCCTGAACTATTCGCTGTGCTTCCTCTATAGCCAGTATCTGTTCTTCTACAGTAAGCGGAACACCGTTTACATAGATAATGTTTTGCGCGTTTTGAGGAGTATTATCTGTCTGAGCGGGTGCTGCGGGGACAGGTGCGGGTGCTGTAGAAGGTTCCTGCGAAGGCTCGGTTGCAGGCTCCTGTGAAGGTTCCGAAGCCGGTTCCCGGACAGGTCCGCCGGTATCAGTCGGTTCAGGTTCCGCATCGGCTACAGGCTCGGTAGATTCGGCAAGCGCTACAGCTACGGGAATCTTGACATCTCCTGCTTTGAATTCCTCAATAATGTTGTTTGCCTGTACAGTAGCAAGATTTTCTTCCTGATACTGGGCTGAACCGGATTCATAACTGTTACCCGTTACATAATCCAGTGTGTTTCTCTGAGTAGCTGCCTGAGCATTTATCAGGAAGCCATTATCAAACTGAGCTTCTCCGGTTACGGTCTGAAGTTTATCAAGAGTGGTATCCTCAGCGACTTTACCGTCTGCTGTCTTACCGGTTTCTGAAACGCTCTGAGCATCCTGTGCGGAAAGAGTTGCATTCTCGGCCGTGGTGTAAGAAGCGCCTTCATGAGCTTCCATGCTCACATTTGACACATTAATGGAGCCATCGGGAGCTACCTCAAATACAGATACATCGCCAAAACCTTCGGCAAATCCGATGGTGGTTGTTGTTCTGCCTTCCCAGTCTCTGGTTACCGTATGCATCGGGATAGTTCCGTGAATAGCAGTGCAGGTATTGGGAGTAACGATATCAAATGTCTCACCCTCGGCAAGTTTTTCTTTTACCTCGGTAAGCATTGAACCGGTCTCGATATAGATCATTGTATGGGTATCATCGGGAGTTCCGGATGCCGTGAAATTGATTCTGGTAGCAGCATCCAGATACAGGAATTTGTCGTCATCCACCATGATACGTGCGGAGGCATTGACGCCCGAGAAGAACGTATCTCCCGAATAAAGCGGCATATCAGCGATGGCATTTATTGTTGCGCCTTCACGCAAAATAGAACAGGGACCGTTTACTTCAACGACCCTTGCCGTACGCTGTGTCTCTACTTTATCCTGTTTTTTGTGGATTACTGCGGCAGCTATGCCGACTATCACCACCGCGACCAGCGCAATGATGATTGGGATGGCTTTATCGCCCAGACGTATTTTTTTTACAGATTCCATATAAACTCCCCTCTCATAAGAAACCCCTTAACCGTATATTACCACATTTGACAAAAGTAAACAATCTGAAGAGGGGGGAGTTCAATGAGCCATGCCGACAGGTTCACGACCTACGGTCGCTCACTGTCGCGGCATTCGCCGTATGTCTGCAAGCAGTCTTCCGGCCTCCCGAGAGCGAGCTCTCGTCGGTCGTCATCCTGCATGCATCCGCACGGCTCATTGCTTCGCGCAAAAAAGGCCGGTGCATTTTGCACCAGCCTTCAATAGATACGACTGAATTACTTCTTAGCGCCGTTTACAAGGTCCTTGAGAGCCTTGCCAGCCTTGAACTTAGGAACGGTAGCTGCAGGAATCTTGATAGCTTCGCCGGTCTGAGGGTTCTTTCCCTTACGAGCTGCTCTCTTGGAGGTCTCGAAGGTTCCGAAGCCTACAAGCTGAACCTTACCCTTTTTCTTAAGCTCCTTGGATACGGTGCCTACGAAAGCCTTGAGTGCCTTGTCAGCATCAACCTTGGTAAGTCCTGCTTCTTTTGCAATTGCATCAACTAATTCTGCTCTGTTCATTTAAATTCACCTCGCATTATATTCTAGTGTTACAGGAGTTTGTTTGTTACAACACTGATATAATACCCCTAAATATGGTGTAATTCAACAGAAAAACATTAAATTCCCCCTAAATTTTGAGCATTTGGGAGACATAATCACAGAAAATCCCACATTTTGCGCAGTGAATCTTCCAAAGTACCTATATCCCTGAGAATATCCCCGGACTCCAGCGAATGGTTGCAAGCCTCATAAACAGTGAGATTTGCTCCCTTTTTCTCGGCTAAAGCACGTATTTTCTTAATATCCGACCAGGGATCAGCATCACCGATAAAAGCAATGGTATTTCCCATATAGTATTCAAAGGTCTTCTCAAGAGGCGTATACCAGATCTGCTTGGCATTTATCCCGGTATCCTGCACATACTTGGCTGCAGCGATGGTTCCCAGGCTCTTTCCCACAAACACCACGTTGTCATATTCCGAAAACTTCACTTCGGACAGCTGCTCCGTTATCTGCTCGTAAGCAAGCTTTACCGCCAGAAGCTTCAAACTGTCGTCCTTCAATATATTTTCCGGCATGCCGGAAAAGAATACATCACGGATCTCGTACCCCATCTCCTTAAGTAACTTCGAAGAATAATACAGAATAGGTTTATCCTTTGTGTAGCCTATTCCGGGGATGATGACTGCAAGGTTTTTAGATACCGACATAGATCATGGCTCCTTTGATGACATTGGGGATGCTTTTATTTTGTCATCTTTTTTCTCATTATATCAGCTAATGCAAGATATCCGTACCCCACTCCTATAAGTAAAATCAAAAGGAGGTATATGCTCGCCGGCCTTCTCAGCTTCCTGTCTTTTTCTCGAAGCCTTTTTCCCCACTGTCACCCACATGTCACCCGACTATCTCATCATACAGATCAAGTCCGAAACTGGTTAGCTCGGGCTCATGTCTGATCATTCTGAAGGTTCTTGTTCCGTCTTCTTTTCGCTCCGCGGATAAGAACTCGATGGAGGTGTCTTTGCTTTCAACACTGTCTTCGTACATGCGCCTCGCAAAAGAAAGCAGATGTGTGACTGTAAGGATCCTTACTCCCGCTTCACTGAGGGCCTTTATGATATCGTAGGCAATTACCGAGCCTTCCTTTTCCGTGGTAGTTGCAAAAGATTCGTTGAGAAGGATCAGTGAATTATCGTCTATCTCCTCCACGATCTTGCTCATACGTCCAAGTTCTTCATCCAATCTTCCGCTGTTCATCTCCGAATCTTCTCTTCTGGTGAAATGAACGAAGATTTTGGGGAATAACCCGCTGGAAAAAGACTTCGCACAAACGGGAAGTCCGCACTGCATCATGACCTGAGCGATGCCGATGCTCCTTAAGAATGTAGACTTACCGCCCTGGTTTGCGCCGGTTACGATCAGAAGATCTTTCTTTTCAAAGGAACATGTATTGCCAACAACTTCAGTCTGGATGCCCATTCCCATGACGCATTCTTTTAACTCTTCAAAAGAAAGATCGTCCTTGGCACAGACCGTGGGAAAACACCAGTCCAGCTTAAATCTTTCAAACTGGTGTATGAGCTGAACCGCAGCAAGATAAAAAGCCATCTGATACTTGAGCCTGTCGAAGAATGTGTTGAACTCTTCCATGAACCCTTTAAGCTCATCCGCAAGATAACTTACTATGGTGTATTCCAGTGTCTTTGTCTGCTCCGCAATACGAAGATCGTTTACCGCAGAAAAAGAATCCGGAGTTCTGGCCTGAGCCATATCCTTGAAAAGAGCCATGGTACTTCCCGGCTTGTAATACTTGGACTTGGCGGATGATACTTCTTCCAGTTTCATGGAAGAGAATTTAAGTCCGTCCTCAAGACCGCACTCAAGTACAATTCTGGGCTTGGTCACCTTCTTGGGACCTTCTTCCGTTTTCACGCCTTCGGTGTAAAAAGAAATATCTTCGAGAACAGTCTTTACATACTGCTCACGTTCCTCGGAATAACTCTCAAGGAATTCTTTTTTCAAAGTAATAAAACCCTTGGCAGTAAAATCATCGACCGCCTCCAAAAGAGACTTCACCTCGGAAAGTGAATTCATGAACAGTTCAAGAATTATGATATCATTCAAAAGCTTGGCCTGAGGATTTCCCTGCTGGAAAGTTTCCGCGGGAACTCTTCCCAGCTCGCTCCATCTGCGAAGCATGTTCTTGCTTACTTCGTAAAGAGAACGGGTAAGATCTTCGTGAGCAAGGCAGTCCCTGATCATCTCCTGCCTGAAATCAATCTCCTCCTTTGTATAAAGGGGAGTCATCATGACTGCTTTCATAGTTTCGGCAAGATACTGATCCGGATCGCTTGTTTTCTGAAGTTCACCATTTCTGTCATAGATAAGCTTCTTTGACGCAGCGCTGAATACTGACTTAAGTCCCAGGTCTTTTGCTATGCTTGCGGTGTCATAATATTTCTCGCGGTTGCTTCGGTCAGTATCCTCGTATAATAAACAGACTCTCATAGGCGCTCCTTAAGCTGTGCATAAGTCAGCTGATGTTTATTAACAAGATTCTCTGCGCAGGGCGTATCCTCCGCCTCACCTCTTCTGATCTCAAAAGTCTGAACCCTGTTTTCATCAAGCATAGCTCTGAGACTTACTATGCCTCCCTGCTTATCCGCCAGTTCCTTCAAATGGGTTACGTATATACCCATGCATCCCAGCTCAACGAAATGCTTAAGCACACGCTTGCCCATGATAAGAGCATCGTAACTGGCCGCTGTTGTAAAGAGCTCATTGATAACAACAAAGGTACCGCGCTTGTTCTCATACATCATAGGTGCAAGACGGGTCAGTTCTTCTTTTAATTTACCGAAGCCCGTCTCTACGCTTTCTTCAACAGAAAAATGCGTCTGCAGATCCGGGAAGTAAGGAACAATCGCTGACTTTGCAGAAACATCAAGTCCCATCTTGGTAAAATAAACCAGCTGTCCGAGGCTTCTTGCAAATGTAGTCTTGCCGCCCTGATTGGGTCCCGTCAGCACATAGAATCTTTCGCCCTTGTCATAACGAAAATCATTTGAAATTATTTCTTTATCCGTATTCAGATTTGCTATTGCGAGTGCAAGGTCAAAGAGACCTTCTGCTTCCATGAGGCCATCTTCGCTTCTTACGGGTGTACAAAAAGCATATCCTTCATTTTCCATCCCACGCTGAAGGGTGCAGTATGACAGATAAAAGATCATTTCTTCTTCAAAGCGCACCAGGACCGTTTTTTCATAATCCTTGTTTTCTGTTGATACTGCTCTGATCTTCGCAAAGAGCTCCGGAGTTTTCTTTTGTATCATTTCGATGCACTGATACTCCAACTCAAGCAAACGTGCTTCTCCGGCGAATGGATTATGGAAATGTTTGATCTCACGCCCGGATTTCTCCTTCATCATCTCTTCGTACGCGCCCTCACCGGGAAGAGTTCCGAGAGTGACGGAAAACCTGTCTTTATCGTAAGTAAGAATGAATCTGAGCTTACGGATCTCTTCGAATATGGCACCCGCTTTTTTCTGCAGATTTCTGTACTCCGTATCAAGAACTTCTCTTATGATCTTGAGAAGCTCCTGCATCCCATCGGAAGAAAGTTCCACTTCGGACAGATCCTTTTCCAGCTTCTCATAAGCATCACAATAAGAAACCATCTCCCTTATGTGCCATACCTGCTTCTGCTCGGGATAGGTGGCTTTTTCTTTTTCCTCACGAAGAATGTGAGCGGTTTTTAAATTATCCGTGAATGCTATGAGAGCGTCATAGACAGACTGCTTTTTGATATCGCGGTAGATGGCGCGGCGGTATTCTTCCTCTTCGGATGACACTGCCGGGCGCCTGTAGAATTTGCGTACGCCTCTTCCCCACTTAGCCGAGACCCTGTCCATTATCTGAACCAGGTTAAGATCCTGATAAAACGCAGGTATGTCGTCAGGTTCCGTGGTGAGTTCATACAGGTTTAAAATACTGAAATTTTCGTTCATTTTGTTTTATCCCCATGTGCCCCCGCACCGTTTTATTGTATCACAGGTGACAAGGCCGGTGAAACAGACATCACGGATATCATCACCAACACTTTCGGTGGATTCCTGGGAATGTGCCTGTATCTCATCCTCGGAAGATTACGCAAGATTGACAGACTCACTGTCATCAATACTCTGGGACTTGTAATGGAAGCAGAAACGCTGGTGCTTGTGACTGTTATTCTGGCTCTGTAAAGTATAAGGGCCGGTGGGAACGGTTCCTGTTGGGCGATGAATCACTGCCCAACAGGAACCGTCCCCACCGGCCCACTGTCATTATTTAAATTTTTATTTCTTGAGTTCGAAATTGTTAACCATGTTCTTAAGCGAATCAGCATGCTCGCTCATCTCGGAACTCAGAGCAAGTGATTCCTCGGATGTCGCCGCATTGTTGGTTCCCTCTTCCGCGATCATATCGATGTTGGTTGAAAGTTCCTGAACGGAATTAGCCTGAGTAACTGAAGCTTCGGATATCTGTTTAACTCTTCCGCGGATTTCTTCAACCTGACCGACCATCTTGTTAAGCTCTTCTGCTGTCTTATTGGCAATATCGATACCATCGCCAACTGTTCGTATTGAATCACCGATAAGATTTGCGGTGTTCTGAGCTGCCTGCTGAGTCTGGCCTGCAAGTTGTGATACCTCGGATGCAACTACTGCGAATCCTCTTCCCGCTTCACCTGCTCTCGCTGCCTCGATGGAAGCATTGAGTGACAGAAGGTTAGTCTGGTCAGCTATGTTATTAATTGTATCAATGATATTACTGATCTGTTCTGATGAAGCGGCGATAGCATTCATTGCCTTAACCACTTCTTCCATCTTCTTATTTCCCTGAATTATGCTGTCAACGATTCCGTCAACATCCTTGGAAATATTCTCTGCATCAGTGGAGTTACCTGAAATCTCATCGGAAATATCATTAACCTTCTTGGAAAGTTCGCTTACGATATCAGCCTGATTCGTGGTGGTATCCGCAAGATTCTTACCCGCATCCGCAAGCTGTTCTGCACCTGCTGAAACCATGACTGATACTTCGATGATCTCACGCATGGATTCGGAGATATCTTCGGAGAAACTCTCGATGGCTTTCTGAATGGAAACAAAATCTCCTTCGAAATTCTTATCAAATCTGATATTAAAGTTTCCGCCCGCCATGGTGGACATGACTTCGCTGATCTTATCGATATAATCTGAAAGGGAGGAAATAGCGATGCGAAGCTGATCTGCTACTTCACCGACTTCATTTTCTTTATCATAATCGATATTAACGTGAACATTACCCTTTGCTATCTCAACGGATGCATTCTTGAGAATCTCAAGGTCACTTCCGATCTCTGCAATGAGCTTCTTATTACGTAATCCGCTCATGATGATGTTAACCGCGCAAGCTGCAACAAGCACAATAATCGCTATGATGGAGACTGCAAGGATTGTCTTATACTTACCGTCTACAGCCGCATCCGCAAGTTCACCTGTAGCATCAAGCAGATCGGCCAGAACTTCTGACTTTGCATTCAGCTCATCATTATAATATGCAAGTGCTGCTTCCTGATCCCCCGAGTCCACAAAATCAAGCATGGTGAAGGATGCATCCTTAACATCGTTCCACGCACTCTTAAGCTGTGATCCGAGAGCTTCATCATTGAGGTTATCGGAGATGGTCTCGAAATAAGAAGTGATCTTTGCAAATCTCTTCTCAAGATCCTCAGCCTGTTCTGCGGTTACGGAAGGATCCTGTGAAGCAAGAGCAAAAAGAAGTCTCTTATTAATGGTCTGGACATCTTTTCTGATCTCCATCTGATACTTCTCGGTTACATATTGAACGTTGTAGAAATTCAGGAAATTTACACCGATGATCACCAGAAAGATGAACATCAGAACTGAAAGACCCACAGTCATTCGATTAACAAAACCCGACATGCTGTGCAAAGAACCTGCGATAGTCTCGTTTTTCTTAGAAGCTGACATAGCAATATCCTCCATGACAAAACTACGGGTAACAGGAATATTATAACGCTTATTATATGGTTAAGGCAAATATTTACCCGCAGCAAGATAAAGCTCATACCAGTCATGATGTGAAAGCTCCACTCTCGAAGCTTCGCAGATTTCTTTGATATGCTCGGGATTCATGGTACCGATGATTGCCTGCATCTTGGCAGGATGACGAAGGATCCATGCAATGGCGATGGCTGTTCTGGATACTCCTTCTCTTTCCGCAAACTTTTCAAGTGCCGCATTGAGCTCAGGGAACTTGGGATTAGCGATAAAGGTTCCTCCGAACATTCCGAACTGAAGAGGTGACCATGCCTGAATGGTGATGTCCTTAAGTCTGCAATAATCAAGAACGTTACCGTCACGATTTATTGAAAACTCTGTAGTCTTATTGTTCATGTAAAGAGCCTGGTCAATGAGTTGTGACTGCTCCAGAGACAGCTGAACCTGATTGAAGACAAGAGGCTGCTTTACATACTTTTTAAGAAGCTCTATCTGCATGGGAACAAGGTTACTAACACCAAAGTGACGAACCTTACCTGCCTTCTCAAGCTCATCAAAAGCTTCCGCAACTTCCTCGGGATCAAAAAGCACGTCAGGTCTGTGAAGAAGAAGGGCATCCAGATACTCTACATTCAGTCTTCTCAAGCTGTCATCAACGCTTGAAAGGATGTTCGCCTTGGTCCAGTCAAATTCATTTCTGTCAAAACAAAGACCGCACTTGCTCTGTATATAGACATCCTCTCTTTTGATTCCCGTAAGAGGAAAAGCCTCCGCAAAACGTTCCTCAGCAACGCCGTTTCCGTAACAGGTTGCATGGTCGAAAAAGTTGATACCACAATCATAAGCGGTACGGATAACCTTAGCAGCCGCCTCCTTATCAAGGTCCGGCATTCTCATACATCCCTGTACGATGGCTGAAACATTCTGAGGTCCGTTAACTATATTTATATTCTTCATATTTCCTCCTTATTATCCGAGTCGTTGGGGGACAAATCATACTCCTTCATCATAAAGCATTAAAAAAGGCAATACTTCCGAATAATTGAAAAGTATTGCCCATTTTTTTGATTATTTTGTTTTCAGCCTATCAGTTCATACTGCATCCACTCGTACTTGAGCTTGCTTCCCTCAACTATTTCCGCAGGAAGAAGTGCCCTTGCCACAAGCTTCAGATCGTCGGATTCAATATCTGTACGCTTTAAATTCGCGTAATCGCCTTCTATCCTCACAACTTCGTAATAAAATGTTTCCATATCGGTCACCTTCGCTTTATTCCTCCAGCAGTCTTTTAAGTATCTGCTCCCTGTTGTTTATAAACATCTCCGTAACTCTGTATGAATCCGTATCTTCATATTCACACTGATGTATCTGCCCCTCATCAAAACTAAGTATTTCAGCTCCGGGATAACCCAGTAAGATCGGTGAATGTGTGACGATGATGAACTGAGCGCTTTCCTTTACACACCTGTCAATCTCTATCAAAAGCGTCAGCTGCCTCTGCGGTGAAAGTGCTGCCTCAGGCTCGTCCAGCAGATACAATCCGCCTCCTTTGAAACTGTTTTGTGCAAGTGCAAGGAAGCTTTCTCCGTGAGACCTTTCATGAAAATGCATTGGCACTCCGCCCGGTCCCCTGCTGTACTCATCTTCCGCCGTCGCAACATTGTAGAAGCTCTCTGCTCTCAGGAAATACTCGAACTTCGGTCTTTTGATTCCCCTAACAAGCCTCATGGCATCACACAATTCCGAATGTGAGTCAAAGGTGGAGAAATTGTAATTCTTCGTTCCGCCTTCGGGATTAAATCCGTATGAAACTGCAATAGCTTCCAGGAAGGTAGACTTGCCGCTCCCGTTTTCTCCCACGAAGAACGTAACTTGTCTGTTAAAAGAAAACTCCTCAAGTCCGGCAATAGATTCAATCTCCTGCAGATAACTCCTGCCGCTTATCTTATCCCAGTCTATATACAGACCTTTAATATATAATTCATTACCTATGTTTGCCATTAACGTAAAACCCGGTTACAATTCCTTGATAAAAAACCTGTTCATGGAACTGTGTCCCACAAAAGAAGGTCTCTCTATTTCTTTATATCCGCTCTTAATATATATGTGTATCGCCGCAGCCAGATTATCATGAGTCTCTAAGTAAGACTTCTTATATCCCGCTTCCTTCATTCTCTCTTCCACATAAGAGATCATCTCATATCCGGTTCCCGAACCCGTATATGACTCATCCAGATAAAGCTTCTGAAGTTCGGCGGCTCCCTCAATGTTTTCAAAAGCACTGAAGCCTATACCGCCGACTACATTGCCATTATCATCTTCCAGCACGTAGTACCTTGCATCCGGCCGTCCATAAAGTTCACTGAACCTGTCCAGACCTTCGTCATAATATGCCGTTCCCGGTATATCAAGTGAGTATGCTTTAAGCGTTCGTCTTATGAGCGACGCTATTACCGCATTATCCGATTCTCTGATCTCTCTGTATCTCACCGGTTAATCTTCTCCAACCAAATGTACTTTCCTGAAATCATGTCCCGTAGCAGGCAGGAACTTTCCGATAACATCCGCAGTCTTCATCTTAAGGGATGAGGTACATACACAAGGATGGCATCCGAGATACTCGCCTTCAAGTACATCTTCATCGATAAGAAGCTGCACTGCATGCCCCTTATCATTCATAAGTCCCATAACGCTGACCGAACCGGGTTCAATGTCTAAGTACTTCAACATATCCTCAGGATCTGCAAAAGAAAGTCTCGCCGAGTTTATCTGTGCAGATAACTCCTTAGTCTTAAACTTCTTATCTCCCGGCATCATCAGAAGATAAAAAGCTGTCTTTTGCCTGTTACAAAGAAACAGATTCTTACATATGATAACCCCCAGAACCTTATCTATCTCATTGCAGGCTTCCATGTTATCTGCTCTTTCATGATCCGTTCTTAAATACTCTATTCCCAGCTCATCCAGATAATCGTATGTCCTGATCTCTCTTTCAAGCCTTCCCGATAAATCTTCGGGTCTACCGTTAAAAAGTTCCATAATGATCTCCAAATTCTAAATCAGCCCTCGGGATTCTCCCCCAAGGGCTGTAACATTACAATACTATACAATAGATATATAGAGAACGAGAGCAGTGTACCGCACATATCCAATGCAGACCTGCTCTCTTTGTGATTAGAATATACCCCTAATCACTTGACAAAGTCAATGATTTCTTCAGTTTTTAATATAATCTTCATCCTTTTTAATCTCTTAGATAATATAAAATAGTGCTCAAGCTCCTTTATCGATCTTTGTTCATCAACTCTACAACGTCTAAGATCTATAATTGTATTTTGTGATTGATGTGAAGCATTCTGTAGAGTATTTTTAAATACCTTCTTCCCATCTCCCTGCGGTGACTTAATCTCCCAAGATAATCCTTGTATCATAATATCAGGCATGCGTAACCCCTTTATCTTGGAAGGCGGAATCAATTCAACATCATATCCCTTTTCTAATAATGTTTTAACGGTATGGTATTCATGTTCCTTTAGATGTACCCCGTTTTGAGTTAAAATAGCCAAATCCACCTCCAAGAATTCAACAAAAAACATCCAACACAAATAAGGAACCATACTCACAAGTATGTTTCCGTCTACATTGAATCTCCTGAGGGAAGTGTCTGCGAATTTGAGATAATCCGCTGAATGTAAAAATCTTCAAAGCAAAAAACAAACATTTCAAACCAAATCTATGGATTAATCGGGAGAACTCCCTGAACTTCCAACCATCATTCGATTATTAAACTGTGCATAGAAAATAACATATGGGGTTACATAAGTAAACCCCGGGATTCATCCCGGGGTTAAACTCACAACTCATCAAATACCTTCGCGTCCCTCTTCTGCTGCAGCCTCAGATAATAACCTGCGATCATCGAGCTCACCATAGTCGTCAGTATCAGCACAGTAAAAAACTCCAGACTGATGATCTCATACGAATAAGCAACAGTTGCAAGTACAATACCGGGGCCGCCTCTCGCATTCATGGTTATGGCAAAATTCATTCTCGTACTCATCTTCAGTCCCGAGAACATCAGAAGTACGAAGGTTCCTACAAATTCCAATCCGAAAGCTATCGCGAAAAACAAAGCAAATCTCGCGATTGAAAAATCATGAATAACATTTAACTGAATACCCACAAGTGCAAAATAGATCGGAATGAAAAATGAAAACGCGATGTTTTCCAGGAAATGCATTCTCGTCTTAACAGTTTCTTCTGTTCCGAATATCGCCTTGATCAGATATCCCACTACGAAAGCAGAATACATGATGTTAATACCGATCATATACAAAAGACCACAGGTAAACATCAGCACCGCAAAAGAGATTGAATAGAAAGTGTTAGCCTTCCACTGATTCTTAACCTGCTTGATGAATTTGGAGATAATAGCTATCGCTACAAATATTCCGATGGTCACGATAACTATCACGATCATCTCTACAAGCTTTATCTCTCCGGACTGAGCTATACGTGTTGCCACATTTAGCAGAATCCACAGACACAGATCCTGGAAAGTAGAAACCGTAAGCACCGTGTTCGAAAAAGCCTTATTCATGATCCCCATATCAAAAAATATCTTCGATATGACGGGAATAGAAGTAATAGCTACACCTATGGCAAATACAAGTTTGTATGACACTTCATTTCCGGCAGGTCCTTTGAAATACTCTTCAAACATCCCGAAGAAAGGAATACTTCCGAGCATGGGAAGAAACGTTGCACCCACAAAAACAAGACTTATAGTCTTCGCATTGGACTTATCCATCTTGATATCCGTATTGTATCCGGACAGGAACATAAGAAATATCAGTCCCAGCTGATAGAAGATATTTAATACCTTACCCTCTTCAGCATACGC
The DNA here is from genome assembly GCA_017940415.1 of Lachnospiraceae bacterium. Taxonomy (GTDB): domain Bacteria; phylum Bacillota; class Clostridia; order Lachnospirales; family Lachnospiraceae; genus AC2028. The sequence continues at coordinate 38,674 of JAGAYR010000031.1, read as the reverse complement.
AAAAAAGATCTTCTCCGACATTCCCGGCAAAAGAAGGAACAAACAGCTTCCGCCAAGGATCATTCCGCCAAGAATTTCTCCAACAACTCTCGGTCCCTTGATAAGTTCCATAAGGCTTCCGAACACAAATGCCGCAAGAAGCAGAAGTGCCAGAGCAATAAGAGTTATGATAATCTCATGTTCCGAAAGAGTAGCAAGTCTCATATTAATCTCCTTACTCGATAGCGCCGATCTCAGTGTAGATCATTCCGTGCTTTCCTCTGTCCGAACGCATTAGTGAAATACTTTCAACTCTCATCTTACCCTTCGGCACATGATATACAGGAATCTCATCGCCGTACTTATATCCTATTTTCCGCACCAAAGTGATATGAGGTGAGAAACGCTTCTTGTCAAAAGGAATACCCGCATCAGCAAGACAGTGTCTCAGCCTTTTAACATAAGCATGCAATGCAGGATTGTCTGCAAGTCCTATCCAGAACAAATCTCCGAAATGTCCCACTCCATCAAGACTGATATCAAACGGTCTGAAGTTTGACTCTTCCATCGCATCCAGCACCGCATCAGGATCATTGTAATCTCCGATAAAAGAAAGAGTTAAATGCAGGTTCTCCTTCGAAGTAAAGTTCCCGGTCACTCCCTCCTCGCGAAGTTCATCCTGGAATTCCGATAAAGAATCGATGATAGAGGGATCAAATTGTATAGCGATAAATAATCTCATACTATCAAACCAAACATAAAACAATGTTTACCAGCATCAATAAATGTTGAACAATATGATACAGATCAGGAACAAGCCTGGTTTCACTCATAGGAAAAATACGTACCGTATTGTTGAAACACTCATTGTATCCTTTAAGCTTCTGCTCGGAAGCACCGAAAATCGTGTAATACCAGTGACAAAAGAATTGTACTATCAGCCAGAGAAGCAAAATGAAAAACAGAATCCATTTTCCGAAAGGTCTTACAAAATAATAGGTAATAAGGGCTACGCTATACAGACATAGTGTAACATACTCTGCACTTTTTATCCCCATCCCTTCAACGAGGGTGTATTTCCCGAATCTATAAGTTGTTGTACAACCGAGAAACCATATCCAAAGTGCAATTTGAAATACTATTTTAACTACAGATAAAATCATAAACAGAAATACCATTCCTACGGAACATAATCCATCTTCGCCTTTCTGGCCTGTGAACCTTGAAGCTTTCTTTCTATGTGATAAGTCTTACCGTCTTTAATGAATACGGCACCTGTCTGTTTAAAGAAAAACTCCACGTTATATTCAACGCATTGCTTTCGCATCGCCTTGATCCATTCAAAATCGCAGGGTCTTGCTTTAGGTCCGGATTCGCCACCGCAGACAACTTTTTCTATCAGTCCCGTCTCAAGATACTTTTCAATATGTATCTCTTCCAGCATCGGCTCGGATGCAATAAATCTGTGTTTGATCGGAGCATTTATCAAGTAAGGAAGTCTAAAATCTGCTCTGTCCTGATTCTCACATGTACTGCATATGGCCACATGATCCCATCCGTCACCCCAGTCAGCCGGTTTACACTCTTCAAAACGATCTATCCTCTTGGTTATGATAAAGAAATCAAGATCACTCCTCTCCCTTATCATATCCCAGACTCCCTGTCTCCACTCATCTGCAGTATCCAGGAAGAAGTCAGATGTCATGCAAGCATAAACAACACCGTCAGCAGGTGTCAGCTTATACTCACCATGCCGGTTCCTCTTAATCGGAAGATCATAATCACCTGTCTTAGTTACAATAGATGCATCTTTACCGATACTCTCATCCCTTCTGTACACATAACAATTCGCACATCCGGGGCTATGTTTTGTACACCCATGCCAGGGATTCCATATAGCCATATTGGGCCCCCATAGTCTTGAAGCAACTATATATAATTATACGATAATTTTCTGATGATTACACAAAAAAACGGAGCCCCGGGTATCTTTCCGAGGCTCCAAAATCTTTCCCTTTATTCAATTTCACCATTCAACCCCTAAATGATGTAATTAAATCAAATGTAATAAACGTAGTTCTCTTTTCTGGGGACAGGCTCTTTAACGGGCTCAGCGGCGTAGCCAAGTGCGCAGTGACCGATGCCTTCGAAGTCGCCTTCGATACCCAGCTTCTTCAAGAGGCTCTTGCCGAAGTCTGACTCGAACTCTTCCTTGGCTCTGTGGATCCAAATGCTGTTAATGCCGAGGCTTTCTGCAGCGTTCATAAGATTACCCATTACGAGAGATCCGTCATAGAGATATGTGCCGACTTCCTTATTGGCAAGGACAATCAGGATTACGGGAGCGCCGTAGAAGGGGTCAAATCCTTCACCCCATCCTCCGATCTTTCTGTTAGCCTCGGATATTTCATCGCGGGTATTTTTATCTGTTACGGTAATGATGATGGGACTCTGCTTACCCATTCCGGTAGGTGCATAGGTTCCGGCTTTTACGATAGCCTCGAGATCTTCTTTGGAGATCATATCGGGCTTGAAGTTTCTGCAGCTTCTTCTTGTCTCAAGTACTTTGAGTGTTTCGTTCATATCTGTCTCCTTTCAGAACGGATAATCTATTCCTTCGTTTGTAATAAATCTGTGTCCTGTAAAATCTTCGCGTCTCTTTGCAAAGAGGTCTTTGAGAATGCCTGCTGCCTCGTAGGATGAAAGAGGCGCAGGATTGTCTTCTTTGCCGTTTGTGCGGATCCATCCGGGATGAACGGTGAAGATATTTATCTTCTTCTCATCCTTAAACGTGTTGTAGAGATACATGGTGGCCATGTTAAGAGCTGCCTTACCCATTCCGTAATCCATACCGGTGGTTCTGTAACACTTCTCGATACTTCCTGCTTCGGATGAAATGTTCATGATGAGCGCTGTTCCGGGTGCTGAGTGAAGCAATGAATAGAATGCTTTAATAACTCTGAGTGCACCGACAGATATGATATCCAGTGTGCGTGGTATGTTATCAAGATCCGCATCAAAGAATCCCTTATCAACATCAGGTGCGACTCCCACCGCATTATTGATGAGAATATCGATATGGTCTACCTGATCAGCCACCTTGGCTGCTGCTTCTTTGACAGATGCGGTATCAAGGAGATCGAACATTGCAACTATAAGCTTATCTCCGAACTTTTCCTTAAGCGCATCGATATCGGGTGAAGGCTTACGGATCGTTGCGATAACCGTATCTCCCGCTTCAAGATATCTCAAGGCTATGTTGTATCCGAGAGCGTAGTTTCTTCCGCATCCCGTTACCATTACAATATCAGACATATTTTTTCCTCCTGCCTTATGTCATGGACATATAGAATTTCTGAAGCACATAAAACGCGGGTTTTCTGTATTTCTTATCCTCCGAAAGGTTTTATTCTTCAGTCCTGATCATAAACCAGTCGTACTTAAAGGGACCATCTGCTTCGATCCGGATTGAATGACCTTCTTTAAGATCAAGTTTTCCGATCACCTCTGCATCAAGCGGGATAAGTATATCCGCCCACATCAGAGTACGTGACTTTTTATGAAGTGCCTCACACTCCTCCGCTCTCGGCATATGGTTTCTGATCTCCGAAGGCTTTGTCTCATAATCTCTTGTATTAAGAGTAATCTCTCCGGCCTTTTTATCATCTACATAGACCCTGACGGTCGCATCCCCGGAAGCATATCCGTGAAGTCTGAACTTCCCGGATTTTTCGGGGATAAGACAGCTGCCATATGTTGCCGTAAATCTTCCGTTTGCATCAGGATCGTATACATTGGGGCCATCTGCCATAAGTGCGCTAAATCCATAAAGACCCTCAACGATCTGGGAGCCTGACTGTTCATCATAGTGATCGGCTTTGATCCTCTCTTTCATGTCACGAAGTCCGGTTGTTACACCTTCTATCTCTATCATCTGAGATACAGACAGATCTTTACTGGATGAACCTGCCAGGATCTCATACTTACCGCTTTCAATGATAAGTGACTCACTTATCACATCATAGTAAGCAAGCTCTCTTGCCGGAACAGTGATAGTAACCTTGCGTGCTTCGCCGGGTTCAATGTTTCTTACTCTTTCAAATCCAATGAGCTGTTTAACGGGTTTCCTGCATCTTCCGTCAGGAACCTTGACATAGACCTGAACAACTTCATCGGATGTAAGCTTTCCTTCATTGGTAACGGTAAGTTCTGCGGTAATTGTTCCTGCATTCTTTACGGAGCTGTAAACCCCGGTAAATCCGGATTTACATTTATCATCATCATGTTTTACATTCACTGACGATGCTACTTTCAGATCACCGTATTTAAACTTAGTGTATGTAAGTCCGTATCCGAAAGGATATAGCACATCACCCTTAAAATATCTGTAGGTTCTTTCTTTTCCGATGATGTCATAATCATCGATCGAAGGAAGATCCTTGTCCGACTTGTACCATGTCTGTGTAAGTCTTCCTGCGGGATGAACCTTTCCGATAAGTGCATCTGCTATGGATGATCCCATGCACTGAGAACCGGTTGAAGACCAGAGTATTGCCGCTGCTTTGTCATTAATCTCATTAAGAGCAAAGGGATAGTCGCTCATGAGTACGACAACAACTTCGGGCTTTACTTTATATAACTCATCGAAAAGCTTCTGCTGATAAGGAATAAATTCGATGGTTTCTCTGTCTATCTCTTCCTTGGCATTCACCATGGGGTTATGTCCCAAAGCCAGGATAACCTTACCTGCGTTAATCGCAGCATCCACCGCTTCTTCAATGCCGCATCTTACAACTTCCGTTTCAAAAACAATCGAATTAAGACCGGGAACATTTTCAGGTGCCGTGACAATATATCCGTCTTTATCCGCATATAATCTGTTACCGAAGCGGTCGCGCATTACTGTCCCGGAAGAAGTCTTATCCATCCTGAATACTTCAAGATCAAACCAGCTGAAGATCCTGTCGGAATCCGCATAGACTTTACCTGTTATTGCCGCCTTACCATTTCCCGCTTCTTCAGCTGCAGCTATCCCTTCAATCGCATCGGATGCAAGATGTGTCTGAAGATACTTTCCGGTCACATCATTTCTAAGGGTGTAGGATCCTTCACCCCAGTCTTCCAATACATAAGTCATCGGAGAATCCGATAAAACAAATCTTCCCTCTTCGTCTTCACCAAGGAATTTATCTCCGGATTTTATGACAATCCTGTCACATGCATCCACATATTTAATGTCAGGTACATATTCCGATAATCCGTCGAGAAGTGATATTTCAGCAGCTGCCTCTCCCGCATACCAGTCCATGTACCACTTGTCACCGACAGGTCCGATGAGAACCGTATCTTTGAGATCCGATTCTGCCATGGGAAGTTTACCGGCATTCTTAAGAAGAACAAGGGATCTGTCTGTTAAATCCTTGCATACTATAGCAGCCGCTTCACTGCAAAGTTTTCCAAGATCATCTTTACGTTCTTCAAAAAGTCCCAGTCTGATCTTGGTCCTGTAGACATTTTTGATAGCGGTATCCATATCGTCTTCGGTAAGTATACCGAGTTCGTATGCTTCCTTTGCTCCCTCATAAACAGCCTGAGGTCTTCCGCTCAATGCATCAACACCTGCTTTTATGGATCTTGCAACAGTCTCCGCATCCATGGAAGTTGCGTGAGCAAAAGATGCGGAAAGTTCCATTGCTCCGCCGTCCGATACCGCATGGGTAAGTCCGAATTCTTTTTTCAGAAGAGTGTTTACTTCCTCGTTAAAAAGACCTAGCACTCCGTTGATGCGATTATATGCAGTCATGACGCCCTCAGCGCCGCCATCTTCTATGCAGCGTCTGAAAGGTTCGACATACAATTCAAATTTATTGCGGGGACTTATGCTTGAATTCTTCCAGCCTCTTCCTATTTCCGTATTGTTGGAATAGAAATGCTTAAGGGTTGAAGCCGCCATAAGATGATCTTTATCATCACCCTGCATTCCCCTTACATACTCGGAAGCCATGGTGCCCACCTGAACGGGATCTTCTCCGTATGCTTCTTCGTTTCTGCCCCATCTGGGATCTCTTAACAGATCGACCGTCGGAGCCCATCTGGATAATCCGCCCCAGGGACGGTTGTTATATTCTATTCTGGCTTCTTTGCCCACAACCTTGCCTGCTTCATGAATGGCCTCCTTGTCCCATGAAGAACTCATGCCGATGGGCTGTGGAAAGGAAGTGGTGGTATCTTTAATGATCTCCCCCTCTCTCTGGGAGCGTGCAACAACTCCGTGTGCAGCCTCCCCGCCAAGAAGGCTTTCAGGGATACCAAGGCGCTCTACACCTTCGGAACCCGAAGCAAGCATATGCAGCTTTTCATCTATTGAAAGTTCACTTAAGATCTTATCGATCCTTGTATCAATTTTGAAAATATCCATTTTTATAAAAATCCCCTAAGCTGAAAAATAAAAACAGTGAGCCAGAAAGCCGCAACCCCTCGGCTTTTTCCCGACTCACAATATGATATTAAAACGTTCTTGTATCGGGATCGCTTGCGTAGCCTACGCAACCGTCAAGTCCCGCAAGAAGTTTAACATCCGCCTCATCAAGTTCGAAGTCAAATACCTTAAGATTTTCTTCGATTCTGGAAGGTGTTACCGACTTGGGTAAAGGAAGGAATCCCATCTGAAGACTCCATCTTATACAGATCTGGGCGATACTTCTGTTGTATTTTGCCGCAAGTGCTTTCATCTCGCGAACATCAAAGATCTGTCCGGTCCCAAGAGGGCTGTATGCTTCGAGAAGCATTCCTTTTTCTCTGCTATATGCTACGGTATCTGCCTGAGTTTCGCCGGGGCAGAGTTTGATCTGGTTTACCATAGGTACGATCTTCGCTGTTTTAAGAAGCGCATCTATGTGATGACGGCGGAAGTTACTGATACCGATTGCTCTTACTTTACCTGCCTCATAGAGATCTTCCATTGCTCTCCATGTATCGGCATTTGCCTCAGCCCATCTGTCTCTTATGGCAATGGGATTGGGCCAGTGTATAAGAAGAAGATCCACATAATCCGTCTGCATCTTCTTCAGAGATTCGTCAAAAGACTTCATTACTCCGTCATAGCTGTGGGCATCGTTCCAGATCTTGGTGGTAAGGAACAAATCTTTTCTGTCCGCACCCGCAAGCTTGATACCCTTGCCTACGCAGTCCTCATTTCCGTAGATGACTGCGGTATCGATATGTTTGTATCCTGCATTTATTGCGCTTACTACCGCATTCACACCGGTCTTGTCATCGGGAGTCTGCCACATGCCGAATCCGATTGCAGGAATTTCAACGCCGTTTGAAAGTTTATATGTGCTGTTTTTATCCATTTTGTGCACCCTCCTATGTTGAAAATAATACGGTATAAAAAAGGGCAATACTTCCGAAAAATTGGAAAGTATTGCCCGTGTTTTGTTTTATTATCCGTTTTTTTAAATTATTTCTGTCTGGAAAGTGATGTGCTTCCGCTGTAGGTATCGGCGTACTCGTCTTCGTTCCAGGTCTCATAATACTCAAGAACATCCTTGTCGTCTCCACTGACCCTGTAGGTGTACTGAATTCCGTCAGCGTTTTCTGCCTGAACAAACAGGTTGCCATCGGAATCGGACATCTGGCACTGAACATCATCGGAGTGATCTACAACAAACTTATCTCCTTCCATGTGACCGTAATTGATAGCATAGCCTTCAAACTCAACATACCACTCGGGTTGAACATCTCCGTTTTCATCAGGTACCATTGACGCAGTCGCCCACATTCCGTCGAGGGATACGGAACCTGTAAGTTCAACCGGACCATCCAGATATTTTTTTAAATGAATGATCTCATCAGAAGGCTCTTCCTGAGTACTTACACCGGGAATAAAAGCTGTTATGTTAGCATCACCCGAAACAGGATCCACATAGAATCTTACTTCCTCTCCGGTGTTTGCGGTAAAGAGGACTACGATCTCATCATCGCTGTAGGATTCAACCTCAAAATAAACGTCATATTTATCCGACTTATCCAGCTTCTCGATGTTTGGCTGAACAGAGTAGCAATAATTCTTAACTGCCGCAAGTGCCTGCTCACGGGTAAGATTTCCGTTTTCTTCCTCATCGGAATTATTTACATCAATAACTGAATCCTCGTCTGCAACAGTCTCAATGCCTGTGGTAAGTTCCTCTATATCAAGAGCCATGCCTTCAGGAATTGCGGCTGTATTATCATTTGCATTTCCGCATGCTGTAAGAGTTATGGCCAGCATAAGTGACAATGTTACGATTTGTTTTTTCATAGCGGTACTCCTTTCGTTCTTCGACAAGATGCAATCCTTGTCTTGTAGGCACTATAACAGATAATCGCATTAAGTATCATTATGCTTTGTTTAAGTTTCTTTAAGATTATGTTATGACTATATGGCCGTATGACAGTGGGGACGCTTCATTTTTGGCATCAATTTTTGATGACAAAAATGAAGCGTCCCCAACTGTAATATGTTAGAAAAATTTTATCTGAAAAGAGAAGCACTTCCGCTGTAATTATCGGCGTACTCTTTTTCATCCCAGGTTCCGTAATACTCAAGGATCGTTTCATCATCCTCGGAAGTCTTGTAGGTATACTGAGCACCGTCTTCAGTCTCAGCCTGAACTATAAATCCGTGCTCCGAAATCTGCTCTAAGGAACAGATTTTATCCGAATGATCCAGGACGAATTTGTCATTTTCAACATATCCGTACTCAATGGCATCTTCAAAGAAACGTACTTCCCACTCGGGACGGGAATTACCGTCGGCATCAGTTACCATGGAAGCGGTAAACCAGGTGTAATTCATAAGAGAATCATCGGAATAAGCTGCAACCGCTCCGTGCACATCATTAGTATACTCTTTTATATTAAACGCTTCACCCGTTTCGGTCTCTTCATCGATGATACCGGGAACAAGCTCGGTTACTATTGTTTCTCCGGTGGCACGGTCGATGTAGAATCTGGTCTGAGAAGCGGTATATGATCTGTACAGAACTACGATCTGCTCAGGGGTACTTGATTCAACAATAAAATATTCAGTGTAATCATCATTGCTTATAACTTCAGGCTGCGCGGAAGACATAAAGGATATAACCGCATCAAGTGCCTGTTCATCGGTGATAACATCGGGAGCATCCAATCCGTCATCTTCTTCAGCGGGAAGGGGATCCTGATATTCTGAAACGAGATCCGCATCACCCTGCTCGGTTACGGGCTCAGCGGTAATCTCGGGAGTTTCAATATTTTCATTGGTTATATCAGCATTTCCACATGCAGTCATTCCAATAACCATTAGAAGTGTTATAGGGATCAAATATTTCTTTTTCATAACCAACTCCTAACCGGATGCAAAAAAGCTGCATCCATTAAAACCTTTTGGTGATGACAGGGTTCTGACACCGAGACCGATTACCGGGTGCGCATCCCCGCGGCAACTGTGCCAGATATTAACCGGCTGTCATCTTGTGACACTATAACAGATAATCACTTTAAGCATTATTACGATTTATTTAAGTTTCTTTAAGATTATATTATGGCATGATCATGTATCTTACGATCATCAGGATCCATAAATGCACGGGATAAATCACGTAAAACATGTACTTTGTAAACGGGATATTCTTTCCTCTTTCTCCGTTATACAAAAGTAAAGCTCCGATGGGGTACGGCCTGACCGTTCCCATCGGAGCATAACACACAATCGTATTAAGGACTTTTATACTTTCTTTAAACTTCTTTTAATTAGCACATCTTATCAAGTGCAGTAGGATCGTTGGATACCCAAAGAGCATCTTCTCTTGAGATTCTTCCGCGTCCGACTAAAGATGCAAGGTCATCGTTAAGAAGGTGCATTCCGAGTGCTCTTCCTGCCTGGATAAGTGAAGGAATCTGAATGGTCTTCTTATCACGAATGAGGTTTGCGATAGCGGGAGTTCCGAGCATGATCTCGGTTGCGCAGCATCTTCCGTCCATATCAGCGGTAGGAATAAGTGTCTGAGTAATAACACCTCTGATAACGTTAGCGAACTGGGTTCTGATCTGATCCTGTCCGTCAAGAGGAGTAGCGTCGATGATACGCTCTACGGTCTGTGCGGCACTGGTGGTGTGCAGGGTGGAAAGAACCAGGTGTCCGGTTTCTGCTGCGGTGATAGCTGCGGAAATGGTTTCGAAGTCACGCATCTCTCCTACAAGGATGATATCGGGATCTTCACGCATTGCTGAACGAAGTGCGGTAGCGAAGCTTGATACGTCTCTGCCGACTTCTCTCTGATGGATCATAGCCTTATTGTGAGGATATACATACTCGATAGGATCCTCGATAGTAAGGATATGTCTGGAAGTTTTCTTATTGATATATTCAACCATCGAAGCGAGGGTTGTAGATTTACCCGAACCGGTAGGTCCTGTTACAAGAACAAGTCCTCTGGGCATCTCGGCAAGTTCTCTGCAAACGTCAGGGAGTCCGAGTTCCTCAAAAGAAGGAACAGACTGGTTCAAAATACGGATACTGCAGGCAAGGTTGTTTCTCTGATGATAAACATTTGCTCTGATTCTGGTTCCGTCCCAAAGCATTACACCTACGTCCAGGTCGCTTCCGCCGGAAACCTTCTCAACCTGCTCCTGATTGAGTATCGAGAAGATCATGTTTCTTGACTCTTCAGCAGAAGGTGCGGGCTCAAGAATCTCAAGTTCGCCATATCTTCTGATAGCTACGTTGGTACCTACTGTGATATGAATATCAGAGCAGTCCATCTTTTTGGCGTATTCGACCAGTTCTTTAAAGTCCATTTATCGTATTCCTCCCCTAATAAGAAATAGATTACAAACAACTATGAATAATTATAACAGAGTATATCTGCTTATACCATAAATTTTTAAGATTTCTTTAAGATATGTTAAGTTGAGGGACAGCATCCCCACTGTCACCTTATTTCATCAGGGCTTCCAGCTCCTCCTGAGCCAGTGTCAGGCCATCGTCAACGCTCAGTTCACCGCTGAGGATCTGAGTCATTCTTGCACCCAAAATTGCATAAAATTCAGGCCATTTTCTGGTAGAGGGCCTGTATATTCCGTTCTCAAGAGCCGAGCATATGACCTCCAGATGGGGATTCGAAGCTACTATCTCGGGATCCGTCAGGCAGGAATATCTGCAGGGAACACCGCCGTATCCGATGGTACTCTTCTGGACCTCAGGGTCCATAAGATAATTCAGGAGCTGAGCCGCGGAACTCTTATATCTGCAATTAGCCGGGATTCCCAGGGTCCAGATGCCGTAAATATTGGAATTATAGCTCTCGTCACCGCTCTTAACCATTCCGGGGAAAGCACAGTAATCGGAATTAACGGCATCAGTCATATACCATCCGGGCCAGCCCACAGCCAATACCTGAGAGCCGGTTTCAATGGATGAAATGAGCTGATCCTTGGGAAGAAGTCTGCCTGTCTTAAGCAGATTCATATAATAATTGAGAGCTGCCTTGAATTCGGCAGTGTTTACCGTAGGCTTGCCTGAAGAATCAACGACCCATCCTCCGAAGGCACGAAGCACGGGCAGGAAATCAACCACTACGTTATTAGCGGTATCACCTCTTGCCACAAATCCGCCGTATCCGGCCGCGGAAGAAGCGTTGCAAAGGGAGCTGATCTCATCCAAAGTATCGATCTCTTCCACATTGAATCCGAGGCTTTCCGCAACGGTTCTGTTATAAAGCATTACAGTAACATTGCCGTAATAAGGAACCAGATACATTTTGCCGTCTTTAATACAGATATCCGTGGTAGCAGGGATTATGTCCGTATCAAGCTTATAACCCAGTGCACCAAGATCCGCCAGTGCACCTTCGGCAAGCAGTTCAGATACCCAGGAAGAATCCGCCATGATAATGTCATAGCTTCCCTTGCTGTTCAGTGAATCATGGAGTATCTCACTGTGAAGATCGTCTTCGGACAGTTCAACAACTTCGCAGGTTATCCCATACTTTTCCTCAAATCCGGGAATACACATCTTGATAACCTCGGCATAAGTTCCTGACCTGACAGCAAGTACCAGTTTATCAGCTTTCTCTTCTTCACCGCATCCCGTCAGCATTCCACAGACAAGCACGGCAGAAACAAGCAACGATACTATTTTCTTAAATGATCTCATCCATACCTGCCTTTCTATTTTCTGTACTCTTCCATCACCTCAGTAATGGAATCGGGATCCATATTTCTGATAGCTTCAATAAGCTTATCAATTATTTCTTTCTTATTTCCGTATGAATACTCTTCAAGTTCTTTACTGCACTCTTCCATGGCATCCATATCAAGTTCATCACAGGCGGTGGTAAGTTTCCCAAAGATCTCGTCGATCTTATCCTGAGTTATGGCTGTCTTGTCGTCTTCTTCACCTGCATCTTCAGTAAAATATTTTGAAAGTCCATCAAGAAGATTCTCGAACATAGCCATGGTCTTGTCATGATACTTGGCGATTTCTTTTTCATCCTGAGCTTTGCCGGCCTTTTCAAGTTTCTCGGCATAATCGCCCAGTTCCGTAGCACCTATCTGACGGGAAGTACTCTTAAGAGAGTGTGTCCTGATGGCGTATGTGTCGAAGTCCTTTACCTCAAGTGCATGTTTTATGGTCTCTAAAGTATCGGGGCCGTTCTTGTAGTAATCCGCAACGACTTTCTTAAAGAGTGCAACTGTTCCGAGACCTTTGATTGCTTTCTCGCAGTTCAGGCAATCATAGAGTTCTTCTTCTCTTGCATTTTCTTCACCCTCAGTCTGCGATTCGCCATCGACTTCTTTTTCTTCATGAATCAGATAGTTGGGAAGCCACTTGATCATCTTCATGTTGAGGTCTTTGAAATCAATGGGCTTTGCGATCATGTCTACCATTCCTGCTTTAAGGAACAGTTCCTTACTGCCTTCAAGCACGTTTGCGGTAAGAGCAATGATGGGAGTAAAGTCCGCATCCGGGATGGTTCTTCTGATTTCAGCGGAGGTCTCAACACCGTCCATCTCAGGCATCATGTGGTCCATGAGTATAAGGTCGTACTGCTTCTCTTTAATTTTTTCAAGTGCTTCCTTACCGGACTGTGCTACTTCACATTTAACCTGAAGAGGCTCTAAAAGTCCCACTGCGATTGAGAGGTTAATGGTATTGTCATCGACAATGAGAATCTTGGCATCGGGCGCGGTAAACTTGACGAACTTTTCTTCCTTACCTTTAAAGTGCATATCCTCAACTGTCTTATGGTTCATCACCAGGATCATGGTAAGAGTTGTGAGAGGCTTCTTCATGATGCTGAGATTAGGCCTGTCAGGCTTGAATGTTGTATCGTAGTTTTCCAGGATGACGCCGTGAATCTTGGGGTGATCGTCCAGGAATTTCTTAAGCTCGTCGTTGTAATATTCCCTGATAAAAATAAGGAATTCTTCTTTGCCGGTGGGCTTGTACTCCGCCAGCGAAGAAATGACCTTCCCATCCATTCCTAAGGAGCGCATCTCAAGCGCAAACTCATCCGTCATGATCATGTTTTCATTCAGACAATATGCAAACTTATTGGCACCGTTTTCTACAACAAGATTGCTCTTTCTGTCCACAACCTTCTGAGGAATCTTAAACCAGAAATCGGATCCTTTGCCGTATTCACTGGTGACACCGATGGTTCCGCCCATTGCTTCGACAAGTTTTTTTGAAATCGCAAGTCCGAGGCCGGTTCCTTCAACGCTTCTGTTTCTCTTGGTATCAACCTGCTGGAAGGATACAAAAAGCTTCTCAAGATCTTCCGGCTTTATTCCCCGTCCTGTATCGACAACGTGGAATTCAAGTTCCATCATGTCATCGCCAAGATTGTGGCACTTCAGATCAATCTTGACCATACCGAGCTCTGTGAACTTGATGGCATTGTTTGCCAGATTTATCAGAACCTGTCTGATCCTCATGCAGTCGCCGTTAAGCATGTTAGGCAGTTTGGGATCCACTATGAAAAAGAATTCGAGATTCTTATCACCGATCCTTGTCATCAGGATATTTGCGATGTCATTCACTTCAGATAAAGGCTCGTAGTTTTCCGGTATGATCTCAATCTTTCCGGAATCCACTTTGGAAAAATCAAGAATATCGTTAATGATGTTTAGAAGATTTCTACCCGATGAACCTATCTGATTCAGACAGTCTCTCACATTCGAAGGAAGTTCCTTTTCGCGAAGTGCGATCTGTGCAAGACCTATAACCGCATTCATGGGAGTGCGGAGTTCGTGGCTCATGTTGGCAAGAAAGTCCGCCTTCATACGTGCGGTTCTTTCAAGCTCGGCATTTACTTCCTCCATGAGTTTCAGACGGTTGATGGAATCCGTTGAGTCATGCAGGATATAAGCAGTACCTATAAGATCTTTTCCCTGTCCGATAACAGTCTTGTTAACTATGCAGTAATACTTCTTTTCTCCATTTACGTAGGGAACAACTTCAAGATTTTCTATGTTTTCTTTTTGCAAAGCCCAGTTTTCCATCACTTTGATATCTTCAATGTTTTTCAGGCTCTGCTCGGTAATGACCTGTTTTACGCGGTCGTTAATGAAGATACAATCGTTGTATTTATTGTAGATCACAAGACCGTCGGTCATCTGATTGGCAAAATCATTCAGCACCGTATCCCGCAACTTGAAATCCGAATAAAGGAAAACGTAGTAGAAAGTAAAGAAACAGATAAAGTTCATGATGAGGGTATGGAGCCATACGGGCCAACCCAATGCGAAAGTCAGAACTACGAACATGTAGATGGTTCCCTGCATGATCATCAGAACGTAATACTTGGATCTGAAAACTTTGGGAACATGCAGAAGAATATAGACCATGGTGATAAATACAATCAGCCCATTTAAATAACAGCAATCCCTGTAAAGGCGCGCAATCAGCCAGTACTTGGATTCCCAGTTAATATCCAGAATCCAATAGATACGTCCGAATACTATTTTCTTGGTTATTATGGTGAATTCGGTTGTAAAGAAATTGGGTATGGTGAAAGCGGACTGAATGGTACAGATCAGTGCGATCGGAATAGTCATGCCGAGATAGATTTTTCTGGTATGCGTAAGAGTTATAGTGAGAAGTGCTCCAAAGAAAAACCATCCGTAGACAACATAGTAACAAACGAGATAATTTCTCGCACTTCTCATGGTATCGCTTCGTATCAGCAAAATACACAGCACATCACTTATCAACAGCACGGTTGATGTGACAATGAATCCGGCATTCTTATGCTTTTCCCTGATACTCATTACAATGGAAAAAAGTACCATCAGGATAAAGACTCCGAAAGTAATAACCAAACCCATGCAATACCCTCCTCGTTGTTCCATTGGGACGGCTTAACCGTTCCCAACGGATCCTAGTGCTTCTTACGTCTAAGAACTATCAGAACTATTGCAATCACGATCAGTAATATCGGTATGAATATTTTAAATAAAGACTCGCCTGCGGTACTGTCTGTGCTTTCTATTACAGGTTCCTGTGCGCCACCCTGAACTTCATCTTCGGGAACGTTTAAAAGATCATCTTCCTGAGGAAGCATTTCCGGATAATCATCGCCGGAATCAGGATCTGTTACTGAAGTATCCGCCTGAGCATCTACGTATGCGGAAGTTCCGTCAGCAGAAGTTTCGTCAGTGGAAGTGACTCCGTGAGCGCCTGACTGTGATCCATCAGATGAACCTGTAGCGTCGCCCGTGCCGGCAGTATCTCCGGTGGTTCCTGCTACGCCTCCGGTACCCGCCGCAGCAGGAACGCCTGCGCTTTCGGGAATGGTAAATGAAAGATTCGACACATTATTGACTTCCATCAGATTATATAAAGTCGCCAGGAAATCATCTCTCGTTACTGTTCCGTGAGGCTCGAATCTCTGCTCCGTCTTAGGAGCTCCTGGCTCTCCTATTCCTTCCATGATATGCCAGGTGACGGCCCAGGTGACCGCTTCCCACGCATAATAATCTATATCGTAATAATCCAGGTAATCATCCGTTCTTCCGAAGTCGATTGCTCTCTTATAGTTCTTATATTCGGAATAACGCATCAGCATAAGAAGCAGATCCTGTCTGGTTACAGGCTGTCCCACGCCGAAGGTTGATGATGAGATATAAGGAGTACCAACTGCGATGGAATTCTTTTCACCCCATATGATAGCATTTGTATACCATGAATCGGGTGAAACATCGGTAAACCTTGTGCCAAATCCGTTAACGCCCGGGCTTCCCTCACGTAAATACAGAGTCTGAAGTACCATCTCTCTGGTAACAAGATCCGGATCATAAGGAATGTTCGGGCCGTTCGTTGCCGCAGGAGTGCTTCCGTCTGAAGTCGTTCCTGCCGCAGGAAGGGCAGCCAAGGTTACCTTATCGTCAAAACAAAGGAAATAGATATTGTCTCCTCCCGTTGAGGTATCCCCGCCGTAATCGAGAGTCCAGGAATGACCGACGCAGACTGCTGATTCGTTCTTTTTTACACCTGTCTGATAAGTCTGGATCAGGAGAGGATTGGAGCCGATATCCAGTGTCGTAAAAGGATTCGTAAAAGCCTGAAGGAAATACAGCTGAGGGTTACCGGAAAGGTTGAGGGAGGTGATATTGTTGCACGCACAGTCCAAGTAAACCAGCTTGGGATTGTGAGTCAGATCCAGATTTACGATATCGTTGTAACTGCAGATCAGCTTCTGAAGCTGGGGGTTATGGGTCACATCAATGGTGACCACGTCGTTATTGGCACAGTTGTAATACTGAAGGCCGGAGTTTTGGCTTACATCGATGCTTCCGAGTCCTGCATTATCCCAGATATCGAGACGCTTAAGTTTGGGGCATCCCGTAACGTCCAGCGAAGTAAGTTGATTCCTGAATGCATCAAGATGAGTAAGGTTCGGATTGTTACCCAGATTAAGACTCGTGAGCCGGCATGATCCGCAGGTCAGGTGTTCAAGAAGCGGATTGTGGCTTACATCAAGAGTCGTCAAAGGATTGGTATTCACCTCAAGATAAGCCATCTTGGGGTTGTTAGAGACATTCAGATAAGTCAGGTTGCAGTCGTAGCAATAAACCCACTCAAGCTCGGGATTTCCCGAGAAATCAAGTGATGTAAAAAGATTATTCGAGCACCACACACCGTGGAGATCCTTAAGATTGCTTACGTCCAGGGTCGAGATGTAATTATCCTTGCACCACAGTCCCTGAAGTGCGGTGAAATACTCTACGCCCTGAACAGATGTAATACCCATTCCCTCGCAGTAGATATTGATGGTAAGGGCTATCTCGGTGTCATCGATTATCCCGTTCTGATCCCTGTCATAATCTGCGCTAGCAATAACCGATCTGAATACCGGATCCGGAAAGTTGGTTTCATTTATCTCAACCGCAGCGTGAGCGGTCATTGATATCGTCAAAGGCATCACGGCAACGGAAAGTACGGTGCCCGCAAGGCCGAGCAAAATCTTCTTAAGTCCCATTTCTGTAAATCCCCATAAACAAATAAAGTTTGCGAGATACTCGCAAACTTTATTATAACACATCCTATAAAATCATAATGTCAAAACGGTAGCGTCCCCACTGTCATCAGACTAAACCTTCAGCTTCCATCTGCTTAACCTTCTTCTCAAACTTCTCAGAATCGGGATGTCCGGCCTCAATCGCTGCATTATACCACTTATATGCATTCTCCCAATCCATGGCACTCTCGTACGTAATCCCCGCATTACCCATGCAGTTTACGCTGTCAAATTCCTCAGCCCCCAGAATAAAGAAATATGCAGCTTTTGTATATTCATATTCATAGAAATATGAAAGGCCGAGCCTGTTAAACATATCCTCGTCAGCAAGCCCGTCTTCGTCTCTTTCAAAGAAAGGCTCTGCCTCGATTTCGGTGAATCCGCCGGCTTTAAGATAAAACTCCACAGCTTTGCTTTCGTTAATCTCCACACCGATGCCTTCATACAACATATCTCCTGCAGCCTTCATTGCCTCCCTGCTTCCCGCATCCGAAGCTTTGATATATCTGTCATAGGCAAGGGCGTAATTGCCTTCGGAATAATAAGTCAGTCCTTCTTCATATAAAAGAGTACCTTCATCCTCAGCGGTTAAATCCTCCTCTTCGCGATCACTTTCTGCTTCCTCTCTTGCCTCTATTTCTGCTATTGCCTCCGCCGTGGCTTCTTCCAAACGTTTTTTTTCAAAGGTTTTCAATGCTATCGCGAAGATCAAAAGCAAAGCAATTGCAATTAATGAAGGAATGTACGCTTTATATTTCCCGGGTACAGAAGCCTTTGCAGGTGCACCTCCGCGGGGTAAGCCTGCGGTCAGTTCACCGCTTCCTGCCTTAATGATCACCGCAACATAGTCGCGAAGAGATGCAATATTTTCCTTCAAAGGTTTTGAGACAGCATCAAGCCAGTGAACTCTGGTAAGGTAATATTCCAGTTCCCTGCTCATCTGCTCATTGGAAAGTTTAAAAGGCACGATGGTGATACCTGCATTGAAAGCTACTGCAATCTCATTCATGACCTGACGGGAATTGTTGGACTCGTCCGTATAAATGAGAACAAGGGCTTTGGATACCTCCAGAGCCTTGGTAATCGCGGTAACCCATTCCTCGCCGGGACGGATATCCCTTGGAGCATACCAGCATCTTATTCCGTTTTGCTCGAAATCGGATACGATCGCATCCGCGACGTTTTTATTTTTGGATGAGTAACTTATAAAAACATCATGCCTTGATATTTCGCTCATTTTTTCTCCGCTGTCATCCTACACTTCTGTTTCCTGCCAGCACTTCCCTGTAGTCCTCATAATTCTTCCTGAGAAGTTCGGGAATATTCAATCCGTATGGGCACTTGGGAAGGCACTTCCCGCACTCCACACACTTCTTTGTTTTCTCCATCTCAGCCTGCCAGTACTCGCCGAGCCATGAAGCACTGGGTGCACGGCGAAGCATAAGGGACATGCGATTACATTGGTTGATCTGAATACCTACGCTGCAGGGCATACAGTATCCGCATCCTCTGCAGAATTCGCCTTTAAGTTCATCCTGCTCTGACTTAATGAATGCCCTGACCTCCTCATCCATCACGGGAGGATTTTCCATATATGAAAGCCACTCGTCCAGCTCGGTTTCTTTTTGAATTCCCCAGATAGGTACAAGACCGTCATACTGCAAAACAAAACTCATGGCAGCTTTGGAATTCGTGATAAGACCGCCTGCAAGGCCCTTCATGGCAATGAGTCCCACATTGTTACGGTTACAGATATCGATGAGTTCGATCTCTTTATCATCCGCAAGATAGGAAAGGGGATACTGAAGAGTATCGTAAAAACCGCACTCTGCGATATCACGTGCAACTCCCAGCTTGTGTGCGGTTCCTCCGATGAAGCGGATCTTGCCCTGCTCCTTTGCACGGACCATGCACTCATACATTCCGTTTTCTTCGCCGGGCTTCCAGCACTCGCCCATCATATGGAACTGATAGATGTCGATGTAATTCGTCTTCAGCTTCTCAAGTGAAGTGTCCAGATCCTTCCAAAAATCCTCGGTGGTTTTAGCCGGAGTTTTCGTAGCTATTATGATCTTGTCACGATCCACGTAACCGTTGCCGAAGGCCTCTCCCAGCTTCTCCTCACTGTCGCTGTACGCTCTTGCGGTATCAAAAAATCTCATACCGCCGTCGTATGCTTTCCTGAGTATCATTACAGCTTCTTTCATTGAAACTCTCTGAACGGGAAGTGCACCGAATCCGTTTTGAGGTACGGTTATGCCGGTTCTTCCCAGTGTTATATTTCTGATCATTTCTTCAACTCCCTGATGACAATAGGGACGCTTATGTTTTGTCATCCCATATGCCCATATTTTAGAAAACAGAGCGCTTATGAGTCAATAGTGACAGCGGGGACGCTACAGCGTCCCCACTGTCACTTATTTTCTGTACAGATACACAACGTACTGATCTTCAAACACTACTTTATTTCCGTGTTTGATGACAGCATCTCTTACTCCGTTAAAGAACAGATCCCTGTATTCTTCCTTCAAAGTAATGTGTGTGGAGTGTGTTCCGATATATTCATTGTGTTCATCAGCGTCATACTCTCGTCTTCCGGGAAATGATCTCTCCTCAATAAAATGAAGACCGTAGCTTGTTCCGTTCATGTAATCAAACTTCTGATTGTATGGCTGATCGGTTACGAAATATTTATCGTATACTTTCTGAATATCCTCATACATAGCGGGATTCGGAGTTTTGTAATCACTTCTCATAAGCATCATCGCAAGGATTCCGCCGTCTTTAAGAAGGTCATAAACTCTTGAATATGCCACATCTTCTTTGATCCACTGGATCGTTGCCGCAGAGAAGATCAGATCAAATTTCTTATCCCCGAAATCATATGTCTCAAAGTCCGCATTCACTATATGGAAATTCGGCTTCGAAGAAAACTTCTCTTTCATCTTGGCCGCCAGATGTTCACCGAGTTCGATGGCCATGTAATCGCATCCGCTATCTATAGCAAAATCAGATGCCTGTCCCGTACCCGGTCCTATCTCAAGACAGCTCTTATCGGGACCGAGTCCGCTGACTTTCGTAACATAATCGAAAAGCTCGGGATTATACTTAACCCTCCACTTATCGAACTTCTCAGTGATCGAATCAAATACCAGTCTCTTATCAGTTTCCATAGTACATGTACCTCCAATCCACCCCGCATGCGCCTTACAGGTGACACCTGGGACGCTACAGCGTCCCAGGTGTCACAAAAAAAGGACGGGGCATCAGCCTCGTCCTTTAAAGTAGTTCAAAATTACTTCTTAGCGCCGTTTACAAGGTCCTTGAGAGCCTTACCAGCCTTGAACTTAGGAACGGTAGCTGCAGGGATCTTGATAGCTTCGCCGGTCTGAGGGTTCTTACCCTTACGAGCTGCTCTCTTGGAGGTCTCGAAGGTTCCGAAGCCTACAAGCTGAACCTTACCCTTCTTCTTAAGCTCCTTGGATACGGTGTTGGTGAAAGCCTTGAGAGCCTTGTCAGCATCAACCTTGGTAAGTCCTGCTTCTTTTGCGATTGCATCAACTAATTCTACTCTGTTCATTTGAATCTCTCCTCTAAAAAACAGTTTTATTTGTTGCCTTAAGCAACATAGTTAAAATACCACAAAAGTCAGTATTTATCAATAGTTTAGCCAAATTAAAACCTTAAATTTCCGATATTTTCGCCTTTTCGAAGGCTTTCTCCCCTTTAAGTGCCCTGATTCTCTCGATTTCATCCTTAATTATGTCGCCCATGGCACTGTCATCCAGCTCGATACTCTCTTCTCCGGCCACGGATTTATCGGCAAAAGCATCGAATTCAGCCTGCTTTCTGGTAAGGATTTCCAGGATTCTCTCATCAACGGTATCATCACTCATAAGCCTGTAGACCAGAACATTCCTGGCCTGCCCCATTCTGTAAGCTCTTGAGATTGCCTGGTTTTCGGTGGAGGGTTTATACTGCGGCTCACATATTACAACAACGGATGCAGACTGAATGTTAAGTCCCGTTCCTCCAGACATGATCTGCGCCGGCAATACGCTTCCCGCAGGCGCTGCGTCAAACTCGTCGATGATCTCCTGTCTTCTTGCGGGCGGCACGGAACCGTTGATAGGCTCTACGCATGCATCTCCCAGAAGCTGACAAACCTTACCCAGCGTATCCAGGAAAAAAGAAAACACTATAACTTTCCTGTCGTCTTCTTTGGCATCCTCTACTATTTCCTTGAGTCTGTTTGCCTTGGACGAATACTGAATATCATCCACGTTCCAGGAAACACGCCTTACAGCCATTAGATTTCCCGACCACAAAGTCTTAATGTAAGCTTCTTCTTCCTGATCATTCATGGAGCACCACTCCATGTTTTCGATAAGGTCGGGAAGTTCTGCAAGAACCTGGTCTCTTTTTCTTCTGTAATAAACAGGCGATACCTTATCCCTGAACTGAGGCGCATTGGACATAAAGGCCATGGTTTGAAGTGACAGTGCAATATTCGGCTGAAGAACATCCACAAGCGAGATCATCTCATCAACTCTGTTTTCCAGAGCGGTACCTGTCATAAAAAGAATACGCTCCGTGTGAGTGCATAGTTCTTTGACATTCTTCGTTCTTGCAGCGTTGGGATTCTTAATATAATGTGCTTCATCAACAACGATCATATCGAAGCGGTATTCTGGATCAAGCTTTATGCGTGAAGTTGTCTCATAAGTAGTGACCGCAACTCCGCCTTCCGTGATCCACTGCTTTATAGCATCTTCGCGGCCTGCGCCGTGAATCTTGATTACACTCAGTTCGGAATGCTTTACGACTTCCCTGCACCAGTTGGCCAAAACCGATGCGGGACAAACCACCATGAAATGCGTGGCTCCCGTGTTCATAAGAGCAACCATGGACGCGATGGCCTGTACTGTTTTTCCCAGACCCATCTCATCTCCCAGAAGTACTCTTTTCTGATGGAGAATATATTTAACGCCCCACTCCTGATAACGCCTGAGGGTGCACTTGAGTCCCTTGTTGGAATAAGACTCATCTCCGATCTCTTTGGCCAGATCTTCCGTAAGACCATATACATCTTCGGTGTCACCCAGTACGCCGGGATACACAGCTTCAAGTGTGGTGAAATACAAAATGGAATTGGATTTAAAATCCGTCCAGGAAGTGATCTCATCCGAATGCTCAAGGATGTAGCGGTAACTCAGGCACAGATCCTTTCCTTTGATACCGTAATCTCCCTGCATCAGATCCCTGAGAAAAGAAAACGCTTCTTCCGCGTTCTGCTTACTCTGCCCCGAAGCAAAAAGCCATTTAAAAGTTCCCTTTGAAGGCTCAAGCTTCTCAAGAGCTTCATAAACGGGATTCATATGGATGTCCAGCAAGCCGACCGTGTCTTCACATACAGGATTTATCTTGCTGTATTTATATAGTAGATTTACGAGCGAAGTGGTTCCCTGAGTCTTGTTGTCCGCACTCAGTTTAATACGCACACCGCCACGAACCTGATTCGCATATCTTTGGGAAATGTTCTTAATGATACCGGCGCCTTCAGGACTGATTCCGTTAATATTGGCAAGTCTTGTAGGTGTGGCAGAAAAAGTATCCGCGATGGTGTTGTATCCCGCCTCCTTCAGACTCTTGATCCTGAGGCCGGCACCGTCACGGTTAAGTTCATCTACGGGAATGCCTGAGAGAATTCTATAAACTTCCGCATTCAGCAGATAGTCCGCTGCAGAGACGATATCCATCTTAAGCTTCTCGCGCAGGTTTATGATCTCCCGCAGGTCATTCATCAAAGAATTATGTTCATCTGACAACTGCCTTGCTTCTTGTTTTGTAAAAGATCTTGCCAACTTGTTACCTTCCTTATTTATCGACCGTCTTTCCCATCAGTGCAGTAAAAGGATTTATCGCAGCTGCACGTTTCTTAAACTCAGTCAGGTTTGCCCTGAGGTAATCCGTAAGCTGAGACACCTCTTCATCTGTAAACCCCTGCACCTTGGTAAATACGCAGTCGGGGATATAACCTTCCGCAAAATCCTCACCTCTGGTGAAGCGAATATGTGCGATTTTCTTTCCGTCCTTCTCCACAACACCGGAGATATCAAGATTTATTTCATTCATGGATTATCCTTTCAGCTCTTGTATACTCGTCCGGGCTGTATGCACATACCAGTACTTCTATATCATAATCGGGATAATTTTCAGTAAACTTCTTATAAGCTCCGATGCAGTTCTTTACAGATTCACCCACAGGATCCTTCGAATTGCCCGCGAATATTCCGGAACTGATAAGAGGAAAAGATATGCTGTGATATCCGTTATTCATCAGCGTTACGAGGGAATTGTAATAAGCCTTGAACAGATCCTCAGGTTTGCCTCCATGTCTGAAATCCGGCCCTACAGCATGAATGATCGCCTTGAAGTTCTTCATGTTAAAAGAAGGAGTGATCACTGCGTCTCCGTCATTAAGAGGAGTGTCATACTTGCAGCATGCCATGGCAAGATCTTTATCTCCCGCCATAGAAAAGATGACACCGCATATTCCGGAACCGCCAAGCAAATGTTGGTTGGCTGCGTTTACAACTGCATCAGCTTTCTGATCGGCACATGAGCCGTGGATCAATTCAATCTTGGACATGAATTTTTCTCCTTAAGAGATGACACTGGGGACGCTAATTTTTTGTCATCGAATTCTGATGACAAAACATTAGCGTCCCCGGCGTCATCTTGTCTTTATTTATACTCTACCTGAATTCCGATAGATTTCTCCAGTTCCTCTAAAAGTGCATGAACATCATCCATGGTTGATTTAATTCCGTATTCGGACTCAAAAACGAATGTAGCTCCTTTTGCCTCGTCATCGGAGATCTTCGTTTTGAGTTCCTCTATATCCGCTACTTCAACCTCTCCGTAGTAGATCTTATCCTCAACTACTTTGATGACGATTTCTTTTACCTCAGTGGTTTCAGCTTCACGAACTTCCTCGGTGGTATACGTCTGCGTCACGGACTCACTGAATCCAAAACCTCTTCCCGGTCCGAATCCGAATTGTCCGCCAAAGAGCAGGATCAAAAGCGCTGCCACAACCAGCACGATAAGTGCAATGAGTTTCTTAAATATCTTTTTCACGTTCAGTCCTCCTTAATGTCGTTTTCACAGAAAAAGACCATGTCGCGTAATGTTCTCTTAGCATTCAAAAGCTCGATCAGTTTATTACAGTCATCGTAATAAACATTGTCGGAATCATAGCTGAGTACGATGAAGACCGGTGTATCCGGATCTGAGTTATAAACCTGGGAATAAATGAAATCCTCCATGCGATTGATTTCCTGTTCGAAGGTGGTTTCATCATCTCTGGCAACAGGTCCGGAGCTGAGTCCCATAACAGAACCCACACCGTAGGAAAGTATGCGGTAACGGTTATCGCTGTAGTTTTCCAGGGTGACATTTACGATAATGATCATGTCATCCATGTATTCATACGCATTCTGCCTGCTGTTTGCAGCGGCCATATCACGGAGCATGCTCTCTATATTTCCTTCGGCAAGTTCCGCTCTTGCAAGTTCAAGTTCAGCATTAACATTGTCGTATTCTTCCGTCAATGCCTGCAGTTCTTCACTTGCCTGCTTGTACTCTTCTTCAGTTTGTGCGGTGACATTGGAATAATTGATCATAACCGCAAAGATCAGTATCATGACCACATCAAGCAGGGAGGTTAATTCAATTACGATATTCCTGAGTCCTCTTGATTTCATTCTTTTTCCTCTGCGCCGTCGAAATTGCGGATAACAAAATCAATATCATCACAGATAGCTTCGATGGGACCTGACAGAAGTGAATCAAGAACTTTATAAAGCACGGCACATACCGCACCGAGTAGTGTGGTATCAAGAGCAACCATAAGGTTCTCCATCATCTTCTCACCGCCATCGGGAGGGAGAAGGATCAGCGCTGCAACGGTTCCCAGAATTCCGAGGAGAGGGAAAATTGCCGTGATATTTGCATAGGATGAATACAGGAAAAGAAGGAGATTTTTCTTGGTCGCAAGCTTCTGCGCCTCATCTCCCGAGATATTTGAATTAGCCTTGGTCTTATATACAACGCTGGACCTGGGATAAAGGATCTTCCGGGTCTCTTTTATCTGAAGCATGGCAACTATAAATACGCCCAGATTAACAAGAGCACACAGCACGATTATGGGAATATCAAAATTATAAAAAACTGCACTGAGACTTTTCATAAAATATCCTTCCTTTAAAGCGTAGCCCGAACACATACATTATAACATTTTATAACCGCACTCTTCATCAATTACTCTGTCAATCGAACAAATAACTGAACTTGCGCCTTCTTTCGTAACATATTTTCCGGACTCTTTCTATAATCTCATCCGAATACATATCCCCGGGCACCTCATCCAGTACTGCATCGATGTCTTTTTTGGAGAATTTAAATTTTATGTTATATCCATATAATTTCTCAGCTACATCCAACTGATCCAAAAAACTGTCACAAAATGTTTTAGGTTTAACCGAATCTATCAATTCATAGATATCCTCACCAAGAGGATAATCTAATGTAGTATCAGCCAAAAGACCTGCTCCCTGATCAAAGAACGGACAAAGTTTGTATTCTCCTTTGCCGTTAACGAGAACCGCTATATTATGCGTATGCCTGTCTTCATTCAAAAAGAAAGAATCGATCGTAAGCATTTTGGATATATATATGCCAAAATCCTTTAATCCGGTAATTCTCTGCGTTTCATCCACAAGAAGTTTCAGCCTGTTAGATATATCGGATGTCTTATAGATCATGGAATTTAATCCTTGGCCGTAAATATTCTTGAACAGTCTTTCCAAGGTTATCAGCTGCCAATCTCCTTCAAGAAAATGCTTACTTTTCACACCATGAAATACGTTCTTTTTATACGATAAATCCTCTAGCTCATATAAGAGATATTCATCTTCGTTCAAAGTAGTTTTAGCAAGCAAATGAGAAATGACATACTCCGACAATCCCTCGTACCCTGTATAATCCGCTTTGTACCAGGTATCGCCTTGTCGCCACTTATATTGATTTCCTTTTGAAGATCTGAGCTCTGTTTCTATCAGATCATTCTCAAACAATTCAATCATAGATTCATCTTTCTATCTCGATATGAAACTCATCTTCTTCCATTCGTCCGCCGGTTTTCTCTATTATCAGGAACGGATCATAAAAAGGAATATCATACTGCTTGAGCATCAGTTTCATCTTATCCCTGCCCTGGGGAAAACATCTGGATTCCAAAAATTCTTCGTAGTCTTTAAATGTCGGTTTTTCATTCCTGCCAAAGGCTCTGAAAATAAGATTATCCGTATAGTTTCTGATCTTAATCTTCTGTTTGGACTCATCCACATCTATTATCGTACAGAGCATATCCCTGTAATAATACTTAAGTCGTACCGGGGTTTCTTTATCCGGAATTTCGAATTCCTTTTTAAGATCCGGAGACCTTCTTAATATTTCAATCAAAAAGACAACCGGTCCCGTGATCTGACCGGCTCCGGCCTCCCATCGTTCTACGGTAGGTTTGGATACCCCGATAAAAGATGCGAATTCTTTCTGAGTCAGATCTAGGCTGTTTCGCACCCTTTTTATCTCTTCTGCGGTTGTATACTTCGGAGTTATGTATTCTTTAGCCATAAAATGTCCTCTAAAGCGATTAAACCATCATTTTAATGGCAAATCAAGCAGATTTTACCATTAAAATGATGGTTTAATTGTTTCGTGATACTTTAAGGCAGTTTATCCGATTTTCCTCATCTCGGTCCAAACCACGCCATCCGCAGAGATTGCGCCTCTGAGGAGCGCTCCGTTTTCATACTTAATGTATTCATTGGAAAACAGAACAGCATTTCCTTCAACCCACCAAGTAAACTCGGGATTTGCCGCACCTAAGATAAGTCCGGTTCCATCATCACGGATGTCTATCTGCACATATGTATAAGGATCTTCCCATAATCCTATAAAGCTGGGGATTTCGGTAGGCTCATCATCAGCATCTCCCGTAGTCATTACTGCAACCTGAACAGGAATGAAATCTGGGCTGTTTATCGAGAGGTTACTTGTATCAAAAGCGTTGTCCTTGACAAGTATTCTTTCATTGATCATGTCATAGAGCACAAGCTCTCCGTTATAGTAGAAATAGTCACACATCAGTCCTGAGATTCTTTCTTCGTTTTCAGAAGATTGCCGTTTGTGAGTCTTCTGTCTTCCGAAGCATCAAGCACCTTACCGCCTTCGGTCAGAAGTGATACATCACCGTCAAACCGTAAAAGCCTCATTGTTGTTGCGCTTCTCAGATTCTTAACAGCCACCGGAATAACAATAATCGCAGACATGGTAATCACCACGCCTGCGATACAACCTATAAGCACCTTCTTATTGAGCGGTTTCTTATCACTCATACAGGTTCCTCCGGATGACAATGGGGACGCTACTGTTTTGTCATCTTACTGATTTAGTTTTTTCTCAAGAGTTTCCCGGGATTTATTTATGGCCTCTTGAATTCTAGCTTCACGGGCAGCCCTTACATCATCGGGATTTACGGGAGTTCCGTAACCGGGACAGACAGTATCTTTATCAACATTGATCTCAGCATCGCAAAGATGACATTTCATACGCATATTGATAAATTCCTGATTCTTAACAACGGTCTTTATCTGACCGTTTACGATCTTTGATTCTACCGAAATATTGGTATATTGTTTTCCGGATCTGATTGCCTCTTCCCTTGCCTGATTCAGCATCGCTGCTTCCTCGGGTGAACCGGGCATTACGGGAATCGGAGTAGATGATTCATTCCATGTAACCTTCGGCATTTTGATATGAAGTGCATAGTCGCCGCCATTCTTAGGATCGGAGCCTTTAATAGCTGCGTAAGCGATGGCTGCTACGATAGCACTTATAAAAACAGATAGAACAATAACCAGAATAAACAGCATAAATACCTTATACCTCGTAATCCATACAAACCCTGCTTGCGGTGAAAGGACGAACTTTGTTATTAGCTACATCAACATGCTTGGGATGAACTGCATATCCCTTGAGGGATTCTTCGTTGTCAAAAGAAGAATCGAGCATAAGGTCACAGTTAGAGCTCTCCAAAGGCTCGGTGTTTACTTTGATATCTATAAGACCGGGAATCTCTCCCTTAAGTCCTTCGAGACCTGCCTTGATGTCAGTCTTGATCTTAGTCTTCTCATCTGCAGAGTATTCTTCTTTCAGTGTCCAGAGTATTACGTGCTTAACCATTTTTCTCCTCCTTGTGACAGATGACATTGGGGACGCTATCATCTAAGTTTCTCTATAATATAACAAGGAACTACCCCTATAGTATAACTTATAAGGTCCTCAATGGAAAAGCCCGTTCCGATTATGATCCTGAGGAGCCTGTTTTCTATTCCGAATCTGTCGCAGAAGCCCCAAAGCTGAAGGAATTCCACGATAAAGGCAAATATAAGGATACATGTGGGAAGAATGAACCACTTGGAAGGTTTATCCGGGCTTATGCTTCTGAAGATAGTGTAGAGAAGAATCACGACCAGCACATCGCCCACATAGTTTCTTACAAAGCCATGGGCATAAAGTCCGATCAGAATCTCAATGATCAGGAGAATAACAGATGCGATTACATAAAATATTCTTTTCATTTTTTCAGTAATTCCCAAAAGGCCACGGCACTTGCAGCAGCTACATTAAGAGAATCCACGCCGTGATACATGGGGATCATCACGCGATAGTCACAGGCCGCAATAACATCCTTAGGAAGCCCTGTACCTTCGGTTCCCATAATGACTGCGAGTTTTTCGTTAGCCCTGATCTCGTCATTATCGATACTTGTGGAATCCTCGGTAAGCGCCATGGCAACGGTTTTAAATCCGTAAGACTGTAAAGTGCGGATCAGATTTATTCCTTCCGATTCCTCCTTACCCGCCTTGGTCCATGGCATCTGAAAAACAGTACCCATGCTGACTCTTGCGGAACGCCTGGTCAAAGGATCAACGGATGCATAAGAAAGCAACGCTCCGTCCATTCCCAGAGCCGCAGCGGATCTTATTATGGCACCCACATTGGTCGGATTCACTACGTCAAATAAAACGGTGATGCGCTTTTTATCTCTGCAGAATTCCTCCACCGGAATCTCCGGTTTTCTGCGAAGTGTCATCCAAAGTCCGCGTACCAGAGTATATCCCGTGAGCTGAGTTACTATCTCGGTATCCGCGGTATATACAGGAATGGATTCAAGCTTATCCTTACCGCACAACTTCTCTATAGCGTCAAAAACAGGACGAGCTTCGATCTCAATCCTGCGTGTTTCTACCAGCATGGAGAGGGGCTCGTATCCCGCTTCAAGTGCACGAAGTATCACATTTGCACTCTCCGCCAGAAAGATTCCTATCTCAGGCTCGTAGTATCTGTATAACTGCACCTCGGAGATGCGTGAGAACACATCCAACTCGGGGGCATTAATGTCGGTTATCTCTATAAAGTTCACCTAGTACCACTCTTCTAAGAAACCTTCACCCATGGCTTCGTCAACGTTGCCTACTACGAAAAACGCTTTGGGATCGTGCTTCTTTACGATGTCTTTGATCTCAACCAGATCTTTATTTGAGCAGATGCACAGGAGTACTCTTTTATCTTTGCCTGTGTACATTCCGCTTCCGTAGAGTCCGGTGACACCACGGTCAAGGGATGTCATGATCTCCTGAGCAATCTCATCATTCTTCTCTGAGATGATGGTTGCCATCTTGGCGCTCTTACCTTTGTGGAGGTAGATGTCGATGACCCTGCCCATGATGTATACGGAAATAATAGCATATAATGTATGCTCAATGCCAAATGTAACAAGACCCAGGGCAACAATAAGTCCATCGATTATCTGGATCAGCCTGCCCACGCTGACGCTGCGGATAGTGCGGTGCATGGCTTCACCCAGCATATCGGAGCCGCCTGAAGTAGCCCTTGCGGAAAGCAACATACCCGAACCTACACCCATGAGGATACTTCCGTAGATGGAAACAAGCAGCAGGTTATCCGGGATAAAGGACATATCGGGCATAAAATAAAGTTCTGCCGTTAGGACCGCCCATACAAATCCCGTACGGAGAACATGCTTGATGCCGCACTGTTTTATTGCATAGAGGAAAATGGGAATGTTGAAGATCAAGCTGCCCATCCACAGAGGGATGTCGACATTGTAATATCTTAATCCCACTGATTTTGCAATGATAGAAAGACCGCTGACGCCGCCGGTTACAAGCTCTGCGGGATCGTAGACATACTTTGTCGCAACAGCGGTAAGGGTTGCACCTATGATAAGAAGCGGAAGCTCCCTCAAAGTTCTTTTAATACTCTGACGGCGCCTGAGCTTTTTGGCTTCCTTTTCGGGATTTACGGTTTTAACTTTACGTTCTTTTTTTGCTTTCTTCATGACCTGTAATTCTCACTGACCTAAAACTATTCTTCGGGGATACGGTAGAACTTTCCTCCTACACGCTCCGATTTAAATTCATTGACAAAAGAGTCCGGATCTTTTTCTTTTATCGCATTCATGACCTTATTAACTTCGGGTGTAGATACGACGGAATAAACAACCGATTTGCTGGACTCCTCTTCGTAAGAGCCTTTTCCGTAAATGATGGTAGAGCCGTGACCCGTCATCTCATAGATCATGCTGCAGATCTCGTTTGCCTTGGACGTTACTATGAGAAGCGTGCTCTGCTGATACTTTCTGTACAGAAGATGGATAACCGCGGTTGAAACATACTGGAAGACTATCGAATACAGTGCTTTATCCCAGTCGAAAACAATACCTGCAATGATGAGTACCAATGCATTTACGCCAAGTATTACGTTGAAACCGTCGATTCCTTTTTTCCTGTTGAGGAAAATAGAGATGAAATCCGTTCCGCCGCTGGTTGCATCCGCAAGGAGACATATGCTGGTCGCAACACCGTTTAAGATTCCTCCGAAAATAGTAATGAGGATCATCTCTTCGGTTACCAGATACACGGGAATAAGGTCCGTCATTACAGAGCTCAGCACAATGACAAAACAGGACAGCGCAGTGAACCTCTTACCGATGTATTTGAATCCGATATAAACAGGGATGGCGTTCAGAGCGATGTTAACGGGCGAATAGGGAATCGATATTCCGAAAAATCTCTCAAATATTTCCTGTATGAGAAGTGATACACCCATGACGCCGCCCGGGATAAGTCCGCCCGTGCGCACGAATGTCTTGATATTGATCGAAAAGATTACGCAGGCGATGAACAGCATCGGAATGCGCAACACATTATGTAGTTTTGTTTTGTTCATTTTAACCCCCGGGTAATTAACGCCTCGGTGACAGTGGGGATGACAATAGCGTCCCCACTGTCACCTGCGCATATATAATAACATAAAAAAGCCCCGTAAATACGGGGCTTTCGGGACTTTTTTGCTGAATATTTATACAGTTTTTTGCATTAAAAATTCTCTGATTTGTTATTACAATAACATCTTACCAATTAGAGTTCCAAGAACTTCCGGAGTTCCAAGAATTTCCGGAGTCCCAGGAATCCCATGAATCTCCCGAATCCCAGTCCCATGAACTGTCGGAATCCCACGAGCTGTCCGAATCCCATGAACTGCCTGAATCCCAGCTGTAGCTGTAACTTGAGTCATCGTCATAATATGCGGAATCTTCGAAATCATATCCGCTGTGATCGTAGACTCTGTAATCAGAATCGGTATCGGCATTGATCAGATCATCGAGGAAACTGCTGTTGGATGCATAACCCCAGGAATCCGAATCGTAGTCATAAGAATACCATGAATCATCCTGATAATAGTAATCATTTCCCTGATATCTGTAATATCCTTCCGAAGGACTCTTATCAAATATTGCAACGAATATTCCCGCAATGATGGCAAGGATTCCGAGGACAATGGGTTTAAAAAGAAACCACAGAATTATGTATAGCCATATGAAACCGCCTTTTTTCTTGGCGGGTCTTGAAGGAGCCGAGTACGAGCTGCGGGTAGCATTATTGTTCTTCTGATTTGCAATCTCTGATTTTAATTTCTGATAGATCTCATTGACCGCATACTCTTCGTCTTTTCCCTGATAACGAACAGCTCTGGAGCCGTCCGCTTTATTTTTATAGACTACAAAATCGCCGTTTGAATTCTTGTATATACCAAAAGCTCTTGCTTCCTTGACATCCTTTCCGATGAAAAATCTGGTGACATTCTCGGGAGGAAGATTTCTGGCAGCGTACCACTGCTGAAGCTCTTCTATGGTCTTGGGCTGCTCTATCGCCGTTCTGTTTGCGGTGGGCATGGGTGCCCCGCAAAAAGGACAGGATCTTTCGGTCTCTTCAACCATCTGCTGACAATAATCGCATTTAACTTTCATCTCTTCACCCTCCTTACCATTCTTCGGAAGCTGAAGGATCATCAGCTTTGATCATCTTATCGTTCTTGGACAGTCTTATGAATCCGAATACACCGATGCAAGTGATGGCAAGAACGTAAAGTGCAAATACGAAATAGAAGAAAATCACGTCCGCACCAAGGCAAAATTCAAACATTCCGTGGAGTAAAAAAGGAACCAGGAAGCTCTCCGCAAGATGCATCTTCTTTCCCTTATCATCTCCAAGGCCTTCATCGTACTTGGCAAGACCGTAATAATATCCCATGAATATGGATATGATGATCTGTGCGAAAACAGGGAGAAGCAGCTTTACCGGTTCAACGGCTGAGCGGTATTTGATCAGATATACGATATTTTCCGCACAGACAAATCCGACAGATACCGTAACCGCATAAACAATGGCATCGAAGGTGTAGTTGAACTCCTTATTTTTCCAGGTGACCAGTTTAAGAATAAGATACTTTGCACCTTCTTCGATAAGTGCGGTGAGAATAAAACTGTCCACAAGCACAAACCAAAGATTGCGATTGCCTTTGAACACGGGCGTAAAAGCATGAACTCCCAGAGTTCTCAAAAGGATCGCAGCAAGGATCGACAGTGCACCGAATGCAAAGAGCCTGGCAAGCAGTGCAGGCGATTCTTTTTCAACTGTATCAAATTTCCATACCACCAGAAACAGCAGTATTCCGGGCATTACGGCAAGCAGTACCATAATCTCTCTCCTCTCATTACCTGATGACAAAACTGTAGCGTCCCCAGTGTCATCTTACTTACTGAAAAACTCTTTTGAAACTTTTATCAGATCTTCGGTATCCTCCCTGCCTGCGGTCTCATATGATGAGTGCATTGCAAGCTGAGGAAGTCCGATGTCCACCGTGTTCATTGAAACTCTCGCGGTTGCAATACTTCCGAGAGTGGAACCTCCGGGGATGTCCGAAGGATTAACGTATTCCTGAACCTTGGCACCGGTCTTCTTGCAGATCTTTCTTAAGAACGCAGAAGAAACAGCATCCGTGGTGTATTTCTGATTCGCATTGTATTTGATAACTATTCCGCCGTTTAACACAGGCTTGTTGGTAGGATCTGTTTTCTCGGAATAGTTGGGATGAAGGGCATGTGCGTTATCCGCAGAGATCATGAAGGAATCAGCCATCTTTCTTGCACGGTCTTCAACCGATACGGATAACTTCTCGCAGATTCTTGCAATCACATCCGTCAGAAAAGAAGACGCAGCGCCCTGCTTGGTCTCACTTCCCACTTCTTCATTATTGAATACCGCATGAACCGCAACATAGTCCGAAGGCTTTGCTGCAAGGATTCCCTCGAGGGAACCGTACACACACTGAAGATCATCAAGCCTGGGGGATGCGATAAACTCGTTATTCATTCCGAATGAAACGGGAGCCATTCTGTTATAAAGGAACAAGTCGGCATCCAGCACATCCTTTTCCTTGATTCCGCACTCTTTGCAAATGAGGGAAATGAGCTTAGCATCTTTCTTTTCACCTCCTGCAAAAAGAGGAAGGAGTTCTTTCTGAACCTCATATTTATGTCCTTCATTGGCGGTTCTGTCCATGTGGATTGCAAGTGAAGGAATGATGAAAAGATCCCTGTCTATATTTACAAGCTTGGTCTGAACACCGTCCTTAGCATCGACCACTACTCTGCCCGCAACGGAAAGAGGACGGTCAAACCATGTTGAGATGATCATTCCGCCGTATTTTTCAACGTTCAGTTTAATGTAGGCATCTCCTGCCTTCATCTCGGGATCGGGCTTGATCTTAAAAGAAGGTGAGTCGCTGTGACTTGCAACTATGTGGAATCCCTTGAAATCTTTCTTGGGGATCACAAATGCGATAAGAGAAGAATCATCTCTTGTGACGAAATACTTTCCCGGTTTTATTTTCCAGGAATCCTTCTCATCAAGTCTTGTAAAGCCTGCAGTCTTAAGCTCTTTCGCCATGGTATCAACAGCAAAGTAAGCGTTGGGGCTGGACTTGATAAAATCAAATAGTTCCATTTATAGCTCCTGATTATCCTAATATTTTAGATATAACTTCATTAATAACCTTGCCGTCTGCCTTGCCCTTAAGCTCAGGCATAACAGCCTTCATGATCTGGCCCTTGTTGCCGGATGCGATAACTTCGGAAAACTTCTCCTTGAGAATAGCCTCAACCTCATCAGCTGAAAGCATCTTGGGTGCATACTCTTCGAAGACTTTGAGTCTTGCTTCATACTCAGCCTTAAGCTCTGCTCTAGACTCGGGGCAGGTATCGATCTGCTCTCTTACGCTCTTGATCTCCTTAAGGATCGCACGGTCTGTTACTTCTTCGGGAATATCCTCGCGGCATCCTTCATCGATGGCAATCTTTTTAGCCGCAGATACGAGCGTTGAGATGGCATCCTTTCTTACTTTATCGTGATCCTTCATAGCCCGGATCATGTCTTTCTGTAATGTTGCAAACTGCATTTTTATATACCTCCGTATGTTGATGACAGTAGCGTCCCCACTGTCACCCTGTGAACCACATATAAGTATATGATATAATACCCCTGTTGTGTACTTTTCCATGTAATTAAATTGAAAATCGGAGAAAAAAAATGCTTTTTAGTTTGGCACTGATACCCGTTATAGTAATTCTCGTATTTATCTACGCTAAGGATAAAAAAGAAAAAGAGCCCAAGGGGCTCCTGATCGGTCTATTTTTCGCCGGAATGGCCACAGTTATCACTGCACTCATCGGTGAGATCGTAGGCGAACTGATCTTTGATGCCATCATGCCTTATGAATCTGCTTTGAAATCCTTCCTCCTTGCGATGCTGATCGTAGCACCTGCTGAGGAACTGGGAAAATACATGGCTTTAAGGCTTGTAACATGGAAAAACAAAAACTTCAATTACAGCTATGATGCCATTGTTTATGCGGTTTTCGTTTCACTGGGATTTGCGGCACTTGAAAATGTGGGATATGTATATCAGAACGGCCTTTCAACCGCGATAATCCGTATGTTCACAGCGGTTCCCGGACATGCTGCCGATGCGGTATTCATGGGATATTTCTACAGCAGAGCCAAATATGCAAGCCTTACAAATAACAAGGCGGAATATTCCAAAAACATCAGAAGAACCATTCTTATTCCCATCCTGACTCACGGAATCTACGACGGAATAATCTTCGGCGGACTTTCATCGGGAGAAGATCTTGCTCTGATCGGTGCAGTCCTTTTATGGATCGTATATGTTATCGTTCTTTTCGTATTCTCAATAATAACAATCGTCAAAGCTTCAAAGAACGATTTCTGCATCGCCTACTATCCTCAGAATGTTCAGGCAGTTTACATGCCCACTTTCGGTGGCGACTGGCTTTGCACCTGCGGTATGACAAACCAATTGAACTATTGCGGAAGATGCGGACAGATGCGTCCCGTAAGCAATGTATGGTACTGCCCCAGATGCGGAAGCGCTTCAGCCTATAACTTCTGCGGATGCTGCGGACTTCCCAGAGCACAGTATCAATAATTTATATCTGAATCTTTACCCACTTACCCATGCGGTAGCGGACACTTGCGAAGATAAATCTTGAAAACTGATCTGCCAGAACTCCCAGCCATATACCGACTATTCCCAGCCCCAGCACAAATCCGCACCCCCATGATACAACCGTTCTTACTATGGTAACGGATATGGTGGACGCCATTGCGGTATAAAGCGTATCTCCGGCTCCTCTTAGGCATCCCATGTTGATGACCTGAGTTATCTGGAATATGACTACGAAGATGATGACTCTCATTATGGATACACCCAGATCCACGATATGTTCTTCTTCGAAAAAGAGGGACATCAGCCATCTTGCACCGAAGAAATATGTAAGAGTCAGAACGGCAGCTATCACAGCGCCAACTGCTTTACAGGTAGTTCCGTAAGCTTTGGCAAGTTCGTGGTCGCCCTGTCCCAGTGACCTTCCTATAAGTGCTACGGCTGCTGCCTGAAGGCCGTCGCCGAAGCTGAAAGTAAGTCCCATGAGATTCATTCCCACCTGGTGTGCCGCCATGGCATCCATTCCCATCTTCGCCGCCATTACGGCCGTTGCCATGAATCCGATTCTCATCAGGATCTGCTCAAAGAATATTCCATAACCGACTTTGATAAGGTTTTTGAGAGCTTCAAATGAGGCTCTTATTTTATTGGTGAAAATATAGGGAATGCTGATGAAGTTATCTTTTCCCCTGATGGAAAGAATACTCATCACGGATGAAACAACAGTTCCGAGGACCGTAGCGGTTGCGGCACCCACTATTCCAAGGGCGGGGAATCCGAAATGTCCTTCTATGAGAAGGTAGTTTAAGATGATATTCACAACGTTGGATGTTACGTTGGTTCTCATGGTGATCTTGGTGTTTCCTGCGCCACGCTGTGCTGAGTTAACAACCATCTGGATACAGTTAAAGATCATGCCGCCCATGATGATCCTGAAATATGTAACGGCAGCCTTGTGTGTTGCAATGTCTTCGGGAGTTGCATCCGACGATCCGCACAATCTGATGATTGGATTTGCCGAAACCACGAAGATAATGCTCAGAATCACTGCAGCGATGAGCACAAATGTTACCGCTGTACGGAAAATGCGGTTTGCATCCTCTCTTTGTTTTGCGCCGAAGCGCCTTGCAACCAGTGCGGAGACGGATACATTAACTGCGAAAAAGAGTGAAAGCCCCATGAATTTGGGCTGTGTGGTGAGGCCGACCGCCGCCACGGCATAGGAGCCCATACGGCTTACCATCAGCGAGTCCACCAGTCCCGCAAAGGCCACGAAGAACGACTCGACAATGGCGGGCCAGGCCATGGCAAGAACTACTTTTATATTGTCTTTGTTAATCTTGGTAAACATATTTTAAATTATACATTTGATGAGCCTCGGATACATCCGAAATTCTGAACAAATACACTCATTTTTTGTCATCCCAATATGTTACAATATAGTAAATATACGGAGGACTCGTTTATGATCAAAGAATACAGAGATAAGATTGCAGAAGGCGGATGCACTGCTGCCGAAATCACGTTGCTTGGCATATGTCTTCTCCTGATCGGAATAATCATCGGAATGATCATTGCACCTGTCAGATTTGGTATATACGGAAGCTTCAACGGAAATCAGGGCAAGCTCAAAGTTCCCGGTAAAAAATCCGGAAAGCATAAAAAAGAGAACGAAGAATAACTCGAGTAAAACCGGTCAGCAACAGACAAAACACAATATTTATCTTGAATCCTAATATAATGTGCGGTATTATCTAGAAAAGGAAAGCATCCACTCCTTAGTGGACACTCCCGATCTAGCTAGATGCTCATAAAGAGCTACAAGCCTCTCTCGGTGCTGACGAGAGAGGCTTTTTTCGGCCTTTTTTGAAATTTAAAGTAAAACTTTAATTTTTTCTTGACACGCTTTAAAATCCCATGCTAATATCAATCCACAAGTTAAATTTTTAAAGTTTTACTTTAAATACCTAAGGAGAGATATTATGAGTGGGTAAATAGCAACCCGAGAGTCCCGTTTGTACTCCAAGAAGCCCATTTTGTAAATGAGATTCCTGTTTTGCAATCGAGATTCCCCTTTTGTAAACGAAAATCCCGTTTTGTAAGCGAGATTCCCGAGTTTTCATGTGTACC